>JAPTVL010000327.1 GCA_028065725.1 Betaproteobacteria bacterium | reverse complement strand
TCCCATCGCCCCGCACTCGCGAGCGTTGCATGAGTGAAAACGCGGTGACCGCCGCACTGCGAGCCCTGGGTTTCCCTGGCGACGTGGTGACCGGCCACGGCTTCCGCGCAACCGCACGCACACTGCTGGACGAAAAACTGCGCCATCGGGTCGAGGTCATTGAAATGCAGCTTGCCCACGCAGTGCGTGACCCCCTTGGCCGCGCCTACAACCGCACAAAATACCTCGAAGAGCGCGCGGAGATGATGCAGGCCTGGGCAGACTACCTGGACAAGCTCAAAGCAGGAGCGGGAGCAAAAGTGGTGAAAATTCGGGCTTGAAGAGTCTGCCTTAGCGACACTTACTGTGCTGCGCATGACCACTGTATTAGCCTGTGGACTCCAAGCTCTTCAGATATTTCTCAAACTGAGCCTCATCACGGCGGTCCCGGATGATGCGCGCGAACGGTTCCAGATTTTCCCGTTGAAGCAGGCGCCTGCCACTTTCAAGTGACGCTGCGGCAGTCTGAAGAGTTGCATCAACCGTACCTATCCATTTGGCCCACCGACGCAGTTGTTCAAATGTGAGCGAATCGATATTCTCGCCTTCGAAAGCCTTGATCTTCTCGTCGAGCTCGATCACGAGCAAATTGCGTAGATCATTCTCGGGAAATAGCGCTTCGAGGCCCTCGATCTCCGCAATCGGTTCATCAATGTACTGAGGGCGCGGAAGAGTCCGGCCACGAGCGATTTCCAGCTCTTCGATTTCGCGCTCGGTGGCTTCACGTTCAAGCGTAAGAACCGTCTGCCGCGTCTTGGTCATGACAGCAATGCGTCGAACAATTTCTGCAGGTACGCTAGCGTCTTGTTCAATCAGCGGGCGTGACGTTTTATAAACCCAGTTCCCGCCCCGATCAGCAACGCGCAGATCGTGAACCTGCGTCTTGAACTCCTCAAGTTTGAAACTGAAGCTCCAGAGCTTGTCTCTGTTCTCCTTCTCTGTGATGTCCTGGTCGAATTTCCGCGACAACGTCTCGAAATCGACACCGAAGTACGTTTTCCCACAGTCCTTGCCGATATTGGTCTCATGGCCATCTTTTGTTGCCACGATGTAGCCCTTGGCATGAGGCGTATGGCAGTTCGAAAGGCCGCAACGGATTCGATTGGAGAATGCATATCGCCCGATAATGGCCTCTAGGACGTGCGCCTTGGGGTCTAGCTCCGTCGTAAACCCAGGTCGCCTTTCGATGTCTTCCCAGGCATCGACACGAACAAGCTCCTTAACTGTATTGAGTACGATCACCGCAACTTTCCAATTCAGGTTTCAGACGTAAAAAAGCGGATGCGGCAAGACACTTGTTAGCGCCCTGCGGCCCTCATCGCAACGGCCTCATGAATACGCTGACGCATCACATCGTCCTCCGCAATCGATGCTTGATACTTGGCCTGCAATCCGGACGCTTGTGAAGTCATAGTGTGAGCAACCACCAATCTTGATTCCAATTCGTAGTGGGTTGCCTTGACTAGGTCACTGCCCTGGTCAGGCAGATCGCCCTCGAGCTGGCGAATCTTTTCAAGGTCTGCTTCCCAGGCTTGAGTCCAGCCCACGATCCAGCCTGACTGAAGGCCGCCGTTTGCTGACGCGACTGCGTAACGCGATTGTTTAGCGCGGCTCAAAAACTCCGGCAGGTCATTGAGTATTCCAAGAAGGTCACTCTCGGCCTTTCGCAATTCGAGGCGCAAATCGAGGGACTTGATTTGACCGGTGCGGCGCAGGCCCAGGTAGCCCATGACCGAACCCGCTATACCCGTCAGAGCGCCGATGATCCCCGTACCTGTACCAATGTAAGACAGCAAAGTTGGACTCATCATCGCATCTCACGTTGCACGTGACGAAAGGCGCAAGGGGCTGCAGCTACCGCCACAGCCCCTTGCTCTCACTACGCCGTCGCGACCGCCAAACGCCAGAGAATCCGCCCTTGTTGAAGGGTGTGCTGGTGGTGGTTCTGCGGAGGCAACGGGTGCTCACGCGTTGAGACTTCATTTACCCCACAGCCCTCACATCGATAAATTCCGCTGTAGGGCGTCGGCGTACCAGGGTGAAGAATCTGGTCATACGCCGCATGGTTGCTCTGCTCGAGGACTTGGGAATACTTGTAAACAGCCATGATGTACTCCCTGTTAGCGATGCCCTTTGGGCGTCGGTTTCACAAGTCGCCATTGACTGCCAGGCGTCGAGGTTGGCGGGGCCTTGCGGTGTTCAGGCACGGTCGTGAAGTTGGGGTGTGCTCCACCCCGAGGGCCGATTTCCTGGTAGATGCCGCCAGTGGGTCCAGTCTTGGATCCGGGTTTGATCGTAGGCTTTGACATGATGCTTTCACTTTCGTCAAAAAAAACGTACCCGGACACCAAACCCTAATTGCTACCCAGCGTGCGAGACGCTAGGCTTAATCACCTTGGCAAAAAGCAGGGGGCAGACTTCGCCGGGATTGCGGTGATCTGCCGGGCCGCATGTGACTGGTACTCACATGCGGCCTTTTGTCATTGGCTGCGTAAAAAGCAGTCAAGCGCACTATATCTAGCGTTCGAATGGATAGCAAGACCCCATAGCTAGCGCAAACCCTGCTCACGGAATGTGCGCAGGTTGCGCACCGTAAATCGCCAATTGTTCTGATCGAATGTCGAGGGTGCGGCTTCGCGCTGGCGGGGTTGGTGATCCTTCGTTACCCCATCCCTTCGTTACCCTATCGGCCTCGTGATGTAACCAACAATGATTGTCAGCATCAAGCATGAAAGAGCCATGAATGCCGCTGAAGACCGCCGGGCAGATCTCCCCCCCGATTCGGCGCTGCGCTTGCTTCCTCCCAGGTATAAAAACACCAGGTAAATGATTGCGGCGAACACTGAATACGGAACAAAGAACACCGGGGTCATACGCAAAAATATTGCGAGCGACGGTAGCGTGAAAACTGCCGGGGTGAATGGGCTTTGCTGGCTTCCAGACGTCATCGAAACCAGATAAGCCGCCAGAAACAAGTTGATCGAGAAAACCAGCATGAGAGTCGAGGCTTCTGAGATTGTGTGCAGCGGCGCATCTCCAAAAACCGGCCCCCAGAGTCTGTACATATCAGCGGATAACAAGATGAGGACAATGTTGAAAAGAGTCACCGACAATATGGCGAACAGGAAGTTCGGGTATTTTTCGACACCATCACTTCTTGCAAATGTGATCGATGGCAGACTGTCTTTGTGTAAATGCGCTGTTAAAAAAAAGGACGTGCTCAGCCATACTTGAACAATTAATGCTGCCGCGACCACATTGGTCGAACTGATAGCTTGCATGGTCCTTCCGCTCCAGGTTACCGATCGACAACTGGCGGAAGCGCCTTCACAATCCGCACCGTCTCCACACTCACCCGGACCACGCGCTTGACCAGCTCGATGATGTAGCGCGGATCGCCGTGCTCCTGGCTCCAAGCGTTCGGGTCGTTGTGGATGCCGCTGTCCTTGTCTGTCGTGACCTGGTAGCGCTCCATGACCCACTCGATGGCCGGTTTGCCGTTGACGACGTACTCCAGCGCCTCGGGCAGGATGCCTTTGAGGGTCAGATGGGCGTTGAAAATGATCTGCGTTTTGTCGGCCTTGCTGGGGTGGCGCATCTTCACCACGCGCCAGTCCTCGACGGTCGAGGTGATGACCTCCTGCAAGGGATAGGGTTCGATGGTCTCGTAGTGCAGGTGCAGATCAGCCAGTTCCCGCCCGGCATCGCTGAACGCCCAGAAATCCGCTGCACTGACCGGGCGCGGAATGCGCGGCAGCATCTTCCGCAAGTCGGCGGCGAACTTCTCCCGGTAGTCCGGCGCGTGCAGCATGCCGTAGACGTGATAGAACAGGTCTTCCTTGGTGATGCTGTCATCCCCGTAGGCCGCCCGGTAGTCCTCCAGCGCAGCATCGGTGATGGCCTCCTTGCGGACATACCCTTCAGCGTCGGCCTGCCCGCCTCCTGAGAAAAGCTCGCCGTGCGCTCCCTGTTCGGGGGCTTTGTCGTACCAGTACAGGGGGAAACACTGACCTGCAGAGATCAGGTGCAGATTCGGCACGCTATCGACGATCAGACAGGAGAATTCCTTGCTCTCACCCGCCCCGGTCACCGAGATCGCCAGGTTGGGGTGGCGAGGCGTGGGGAAGATCGACGGCATCAAATAGACCGTGTTGTTGAATCGTCGATTGAAGTAGAGCCATTGCTTGGCAAACGGCCTGTAGATCCCCGCAACGACAGACTCCGGCTCATAGACATGATGTCGAAAGCGACCCGCATCAGCCAATAGCTCCCGTGTCCACTTGATCTGCCTGGGATCGCTGTTAACGACAGCGGCCACATCCGGCTTCTTGGGCAGCCCCTCGCAGACACTCTCGTATCGATCAACCTCGATGTTGTAGTTGTCGATCATTCGGCGCATATTGGCTTCCAGCATCGGGCGGGAATAGTTGTAGGCCCAGTCGTCACGGCTTGTTGTAACGCCGCGAGAATACGTCTCGAAGATTGTCGCTGCGCCCTTATCGCTCTTGTCACCCAACGCCACAAACCCCTCGAACTCCGGGTTGCGCTGGTTGATCCAATCGCCTGCCTCATTGGGTGTGAGCACCTGCCAGGGGATGGACTCGATGCTGCCGAAGTCCGCAATGATGGCGAGCTTTTCTTCCCGGTCGAGGTAGTCCCCGATGTCGTGATAGCGCAGCTCGCAGTCGCCCTGGTGCGCCGGGTCTTTGACCATCAACAGGATGGCGACGGTGTTGCGGGAGCCTTCACCGAAGACGTTGCCTTTTTCCTTGCGCCGCTGCTCGCCCTGGGTGCGTGCTGCGCCCCGCAGATTGAACACATACAGATGGCTGAACTCCTGCGTCATGCACTTGCGCAGGCCGTCCGCCGTGTTGCCGTCGATGAACGAGCCGTTGGTCACGAAGGCCACCACGCCTTCCCTGCCGATACGGTCTGAAGCCCAGCGCAGCGCCTTGATCTCGGAGGCGTAGAGGCTGTTTTTCAGCGTGGCGGATGATTGCGCGGCATAGGTCACGCGAATCCGCTCGTCCAGTTTCGGATATTTTTGATTTTGGTTATTGTCGTTTCCACTTTCCTGCCCGACCGAGTACGGGGGATTGCCCATAACCACGCGGATGGGCTGCGCTTTTTGGCGCTGCACGCGGCTGGTGTTTTCCTGTGAGAAATTGCCTTCCGTGTCGGCCTGGTCGGACTCAAACATCTGGAAGGTGTCGGTCAGCACGATGCCGTCAAAGGGCTTGTATTCCCCTGCGCGGGCATGGAAGGCGCTTTCGATGTTGACCGCGGCGATGTAGTAGGCCAGCAGCACGATCTCGTTGGCGTGCAACTCATGCTGGTACTTGTGCTGCAAGTCTTCTGATCGGATCAGGCCCGACTGCAGCAATCGCACCATGAAGGTTCCGGTGCCGGTGAACGGGTCGATGATCTGCACGCCCTTGCTGCTCACGCTGGCTTGGAAGTGGCGGCGCAGCACGACGTCGATGCTGTGGACGATGAAATCCACGGCCTCGACTGGCGTGTAGACGATGCCCAGCCGCTCGGCCATCTTGGGGAAGGCGTTGTTGAAAAACGTGTCGTAGAGGTTCTTGATGACATCCTGGCGCGATTTGTCGCTCTTGGCCAGCGACACGCGCTCGCGCACGTTGTCGTAGAACCTCTCCAGGCCCTCGACCTCGGAATCCACTTCGTGCTTGTCCAGCACGTCGATGATGCGCTGCATGGCCTGCGAAATTGGGTTCTCGCGGGTGAAGGCATGCCCCTCGAACAGCGCGTCGAACACAGGGCGGGTGATGACGTGCTGAGCCAGCATGTCGATGGCTTCATCTTCGCTGATGGCCGGGTTGATGTTCTTGCGCAGGCCCTTGATATAGGCGTTGAAGGCGCGTTCGGCTTCGCGCTTGGCAAGCAGCGCCCGGATGCGGGCAATCAGCCGATCGGCGATGGCGGCCACGCTCTTGGCCCACTCGCTCCAGTATTCGCGGTCGCCGAGCTTCTTGGGGATGGCGGCATAAACGGCCTGCTCGATGTCCTCGATGGGCACCATGGGGAAGTCGATAACCGTCTGTTCACCAGTGCCTGTCCCCGATTGGCTGTCGCCCTTGGTGCGATCCCCGCCGATGACATTGACCCGGCGGCGGAACTCGGCCTCGTCCACCAGCCGTTCATCATGGGCGCGCAGGGCCTTGATGACCTTCCAGATGCCTTTGAACTGCGCGTCGCCTTCGATGTAGCTGTTGTAGTCCTTGACCTTGGCCGAAGGGATGGCGACCGGCAGGATGATGTAGCCGTTCGTCTTGCCAGGCGCCTTGCGCATGACGCGCCCGACTGACTGCACGATGTCCACGATGGATTCGCGGGTGTCGAAGAACACCACGGCGTCGAGCGCGGGAACGTCCACCCCTTCGGACAGGCAGCGGGCATTGGAGAGGATGCGGCAGTGCTGTTCCGCGATGTCGCCTCCTGTCTCTCCTTTGAGCCAGTCGAGTTCATCCTTGCGGATGGCGGCGTTCATGGTGCCGTCCACGTGCCGCAAGGTGCAGTCCACCATGCTGTGCTGCTCTGCGCCCGGGGATTGCTGGTACAGCCTCACCAGGTCAGAGAACACCTCTGTCGTTTGCTTGGACGCTTTGATCGACTTGGAGAACGCCACGGCGCGGCGCATGGGCGCGGTGTCGTCGGTAATGTCTTGCTGCGTGCCGTCCTCGTCGATGGACTTGAGCCCCTGCTTGGACAGGCCTTTCCAGCTTCCGATGATCTTGGTGGCAAAGCTGATGTCCACGGCCTTCTTGTCGTCGATCTTGTAGGCGGCGTTGTAGGTGTTGGACAGCCGCGCCATGCGGTCCTCGTCCACGGCGACGATGAGCACCTTGTATTCCGACAGGAGATCGCGGGCGACGGCTTTACCAAAACTCAGGCGGTAGAACTCCGGGCCGAACAGGGCGTCGTCGTCCATCGAATACAGGACAGCCTCTTTCTCCCCCGCCCTGGTCTTGGTCGCGTCGTTGTAGATGCGCGGCGTAGCGGTCATGTAGACGCGCTTGGCGGCCCGGATCAGGTGATTCTGATGCACCTTGGTGAAGTCCGACACGTCTTCACCGGGCAAGGTCAGACCCGTGGTGCGGTGGGCTTCGTCGCAGATCACCAGATCGAAGGTGTCGAGCGCGCCGATGCGCTGCGCGTCAATCACGGCCTGGATGGACTGATAGGTGGAGAACACCACGCTGCGCCGGTCGGCGGATGCCTGCTTGAGCGCCTGCGCGAGCTTGGCGGCATCGGTCGTGGCGGGATAAGCCAGATCGTGCGTGCGGATGTCCTCATCTTCCTTGCCCACCTTGGAGTCGGAACACACGACGAAAGCATGGAAGGGCTGAAATGCCTCGGCAGTCCACTCGCGCAGGGTTTGCGACACCAGATAGATCGACGGGGCCAGGAACAGGATGCGGCCTGTGGGTGGCACCTGCTTCTCGGCCAAGCGCAGGGCGGTGAAGGTCTTGCCGGTGCCGCAGGCCATGATGAGCTTGCCGCGCTCGTGAGTCTCGAAGCCTTCCATCACAGCGGTGATGGCTTCGTTCTGGTGGTCGCGCAGGGTTTTCTTGGGGCGCAACACCATGCGCTGCGGCTTGTCGATGCTGAATGCGGACCAGTCCACCGGGCTGTCGGCCAGCTCGTTGAGGTAGAGGGTGCCCACGGGCACGCTCTGGTCGAGGGTCACATCCTCGGCATTTCGCCCCCATTTCTCCGTTGTGGAGACGACGAGGCGGTAGGAGAACGTGCGTTCCACACCGTCCACCTGAAACACCTTGCCCGAGTCAGCCAGGAAAGAACTGACATGCTCCTTCTTGAGCGGCGTGCCGGGGTCGTAGAACTTGCACTGTATGGCCCAGTAGTTGCCGGTGTCGCGCTCCAGGGCCACCAGGTCAATGCCGGTGTTGTCCTCTTTCCAGCGCCCCGGCCATTCGCTCCACATCCATACGGTTTCGAGTCGGTTGGAGTACTGCGGGTCGGTGCGCAGAAACTGCGCCATCATCCGCTCGAACAGCTTGCCCTTTTGAAGTTCATCGTGGGAGAGGCTGCGAAATTCCTGGAGGATGTCGTGGATGGTGGTTGGCATCGGCGGGGATCATTGGTTTTTTTGCAGTTTATCCATTGCCCTCAGCCAGTCGGGCAATTGCGCGGGGGCCTGGGCGTCATGGTGCTGGCCAGCATGACCGGACACAAGAGCCTTGCTGCATAGTCTGATCAAACCCTCCACGGGCTCCAGCGCAAACCCGCCAGCCATTCTGATCCAAAGCCGCCACCGGCGCCGGCATGTTGATCGCCCTACGCGGCGCGCTGGATATGGGGCCGATCTGCACCGCAGAAGACTGGTCGTCGGCCGAATCGGCCTTGCCGATTTAGCTAATCAGGGGCAGGTCATGTCCAAGAGCTTTCATTCTCGAGCGGCTGCTTTCGTGCTGTCCACCTGCTGAAAAGCAACGTGGTGAACGAGAATTGGCGATACGCTGGGCAGCGACCGTGCGCGCCTATTCAACTTGATCAGTGCCCATCATGACCGACCGAAGCCTGTTCCACAGTTTTCCTCGCCCCAAATCTGGGGAGACCCCGCCCCAGACTGCGGAGCGCGGTCTGCGCATACTTCGGTATATGGTTGACGTCGGCCTCGTTCTCGCGCCAGAACTCGTGACTTGGGACCATCGAGACAGCGAACCGACCAAACTTCTACAAAGACGAATTTGCTTCACGGAATTGAGCCTTGCGGAACTGCCGGAACACTCGAAGACCTTTGGTCCATTCTCCCTTCAGTGTTCCCCGGCAAGGTTGCGTGCGGCGGGCGCGATGCCTGTGATTTACGCACCGCAGGCCATCGATGGCCATCCGAACAGCGGTATTGCCGAATTCTGCGTCAAGGCGGCTACTCACACAAAATACGTGCTGGAGCGACTTGAAGAGCTCAAGAAACTCGCCCTGGAATTGGAAACCGGCCACTACAAGGGGATACCTGTTCAGCCGGGAGTGGTGGTCAATCTCCGCAACACAGACCTTGAGGGCAACGCTGTGAGCGAGTACCCGATTAAAGCAGAGGACCTAGCAGGGCTGATGCGGTACCTTGGGTTCCGAAACATTCCTTTTGATCACAGCATTGGGATGCTTGGCGTCTATGAAAACATGTTCTATCCGACTGACAATACTCACGTCGATGACCAACTCGGCTATTACCGTCAGCGAGAGTGGCGCCTCGTCGGATCAGATATTGCTATAAATGGACATCGACTCACGCGCGAGTTAGCTGAAGACGAACGGAAGACAATTGAAACCATTGATTCGGAATTCTGGACACGAGAATTCACGGTAAGCGGAGCGGCCGTTTCGCGATCTGCTTTGGCTCAAATCTACTCGCCGCAGACGAGCTCGGCTCTGGGTGACATCGTCGAAAAGATTCTTGTGCCTTCCTCCGCCGAAGCCGCTGTGCGCAAAATCTTTGATGGCAACATCCAAGTGATGTAATCGATAGCCGACGCTAAGCATGGGTCGACAGGACTTGATCGCAGGCCGTTGACTTTGCTTGCGATAGTTTTTCGACCCCGGCATCAAATCTTCTTATCCAGCAGCGCATCCAGCGCTTTGGTCAGCAAATCCTGCGTGCTCTTGTCAAGCTCAAGCCCAAGCGTTTTCAGCTTGTTGTATCGAGTGCGGTCAAGTTTGAGCGTGAGCGCCTTGTAGTAGTCAGTCCCTTTTTTGAGTGGCTTCGGCGCGGCGATGACAGCCTGCGGCGCCGATGGCGCTGCGGCTCCCTTTTTTGCCATCAGCGTGCCGGTGAGTGATGCGGTTTTTGGTTTCGTGCTCATGCCTTTCTCCTTAGAACTTTGGGATTTGTGGCGCTGGCGGCAGGTTGCCGCCGATGCGCGCGGGGTCGGGGTGGGCGTCGATCCAGGCCTGCGCTTCCGCTGCAACTTCGCGGAGTTGAGGCAGGCACAGGTGAACGAACGTGCCGAAGCTGAACAGCATCAGGGCGATGCCAAAATGCTTGTAGATGTGGCGAATGATCATGCTGCTCTCCTGATTTCCATATTAACTGACTTACGCAACTGCGTTTCTACGTACCTCCACAGATCGCTGATTTCCTGTGCGCTGCGGCCCTCGGCATCGATTTCCTGCACTGTGCGGCCGTCGATCATCGATGATGCGTAATCCGTGCGCTGATACAGCGTCACCGGCGCTACGGTGCCGTGCTGGCTGAGCGCCACGGCGGCCTCGCCCGCGATTCTGGCCCGGTTCGCCGCCCCGTTGATCACGAAAATCATGCGCCGTCCAGCGGCTTCAACGAGATCTACAGTTGAGCCCACGGCCCGCAGATCGTGGGGGCTGGGGCGCGTCGGGATGACAACCAGGTCAGCCACGGCGAGCACTTTCCTGATTGTGTCCGTGACGGCTGGCGGCGTGTCGATGACGACAAGCTGGACCCCCGCGGCTTCGAGCTCGGCTAGATGCTGCGGCAGGTTGTCCGTGCCGGCCTGGGCGAACAGCGGCGCTTCGGCCTGGCGCTCGTTCCACCAGGCGGCCAGGCTGCCCTGCGGATCGGTGTCGATCAAGGCGACCGGCCCGGCGCCTGCGGTTTCGGCCTGCACTGCAAGGTGCCCGGCGAGCGTGGTCTTGCCGACACCACCTTTTTGACTTGCGATGACGATGACTTTCATGTGAACGAACTCCGTGTTTGCGTGGATGCGTTAATACGTATGAAGCGCCAGACTCTGCCCCGCGGCGCTCAGATTTTCATTCGCCGCCTCGAGGTCGAGAATGGGGACGCCCAGCCGCGCCAGGGCCTGCGCGTTTTCGTCGCGCTCGGCGGATTCATCGGCGAACGCAAGGCGCGGATCGCCGAAGCTCCGGCTCGGCCCAGCGACAAACAGCCAGCGGCTCTTGTCCCGAAGCTCAGTCAAAAATGAGCCCGCCAGCCGCATGTTGAGCCTTGTCGGCACTCGCAACATGTCGCCTTCGGCGGCGGCAGGCACCAGCGCATCGCAGATCATCCAGCGCCCGCCGCCGGGCGGCAGGGTGAAAATATGGCCGGCGAAGATGGCTTCGCGCGGCGCGGCATGATGTGGATTCGTGCTCATTTGCGTGACTCCGTGTTTACGTTGACGCTTTCTCGACGATGCTTTTTGTGAGCGTGGCAATCGCGCGGCGGTACTTGATGTAACGGTCCAGCAGGTTGCGGCCGAGCGTCATCAGTTCGCCGTCCGTGGCCCACTCGCGCGGCCCCATGTCCATCAAAAACTTGGCCGTCCTCAGGCGCAGGGTTGGGCCGGTCTTGTGCAGTTGCGCGCTGTGGAAAGAGCCGTCAGCCTCGAAATGCACGCCCGTTGCTCGCACCCCTTGGTGCAAGCCTTGGGCCTGCATCCAGGTAACGAAATCCTCGCGACCCGATCCGGTGAGCTCGCACAAAACCGCCGCGTCAAGCTCGTGAGCATGCTCGTCGTCGCCCCAGCGCCGCGCAGCGAAGGCCTCGGCCTTGGCCGTTTCTTCATCTTGACGCCGCTGATCTGAAAACGCTTTGTATCCATCAGCCCAGCTTGCAAGCCGGGTCAGCGTCGCCGCCAGGCCCCGCATTTCTCGTGCCGCGCTGCTCAAGATTTCCTTTTGATGCGGCGGCAAGTTGCGAAACCCTTGGACCGTTTTTTCAAGCCCTGCCGCGATGCGCTTCATGCTCGCCGCGTCCTTCCGCATCTGCTCACCGCCGCCATACTTTGCATCGATGCTGTACCGCAACGCCAGGTCAGCCGGCACGCCGACCGGCTGCCTGAAGCCTTCGAAATCCGGCATCTCAACTCGCGATTCGAATCCGTCGTTCATGTTCCTGCTCCTTGAATCCATCAATGCTATCGTACGCTTTTGCGTACTTGCGTGCATACGTATTGCAGCATAAAAGTTGACGCGGCTCAATCCAGTTCGATGCCGAGACTGATTGCAAGTCGGCGGGCATGCAGCGCTTCGGCTTCACTGAAGGCGCGGGCTTGTTCAATTTGCCAATTCATCATGATGTGCTCCTTGGGTTTCGGGTGCGCCCGGCGCGCGGCCGGGCTGGGTTTCCAACTGGTTACACGCAATCAAGTTAGGCCAATTCAACGACTCGACTCAGGATGCTTTGCAGGTAGGCGCCGGCATGGCATTCATCGCCGAGCAAGATCTCGGCCACGCGCTCCAAGCTCGCGTCGATCAAGACCTTGAAGTTTCGACCCGATTCGTCCCACCCTCGTGCAACGACACCCCCCTTACTCCCTGGCCCGAACACCAGTTTTTCTAGGTTCGTGCCCTCGAATGGATCGGCATACGAACGGTTCAACCTGATGCAAGTCTCGTCCGCGCCAGCGTGGCCGACATGCCCGCACCAATTGCGGTCCGGATCGCGATGGTCAAATTCGAACTTATCCTCGATTTGTTGAAACATTGTTTTAGCGTTGCTCATGGCGATGCTCCTTTAGGTTGAGGGTTGCTGCTACTGCACTGCTATTCAGCTCAAAGCGAAATCCGCTTTGGTTTTCAAACCTGCCTTTTGGTGAGGGTCGGCGTTTGTTGTGTGGGTAGTGGTGTTTCGCATGGCGCGTCCTCCTGTGTGTTTGTTCTGCCTTTTGGAGCCGGGTCATTGGCCGAGCTTTCAAGCCGGTGCCGCGCAGCGGCATGAGGGGTTGCGGAAGGAATGACAGGCCGTAGGCCGCGCAGCGCCCCGCAGGGGCTGGCGTGAGTGACGCTTGCCCCGAAAGGCGCGGAAAGTCGCCCCGGCTCCTAAAGGCAGAACTCGCGCAGGCGTGGCGAAAACCACGGACCACACAACCCGGCGCGGCCTTAGCCGCGTCGGCCCTGCGCGAAGCGCCTGGACGGCCTTGTCTTTTGGGCCGGGCGCTTTGCGCCTGGCCTGCCTGGGGCACTGGTGCGCTTGCGCACGTGTGCTGCCTTGCCTTTGTCTTTGCGATAGCGATGCCGCCCCGTCAGGGTGGAGACCCGCAGGGGCTCCAGGCGTAGCCGCAGCAGCGCGGGCCGAAGGCATCGCCTCGGTGTGCGCCTTGGAGCTTCGTCCGCACGATTCAACGAAGCAATGCACGCTTCAACGGAGCAACCGTTGCTCCAACGAAGCAACGAACCACCCTCTCCTTCCCCGTCTGCCCGGCCTCGCTGCTTCAGCGAAGCGAGCTTTGCTCCAACGGAGCAACGGTTGCTCGAAAGAAGCAAACCCGGCCGATGGCCGGGCTGGGGTTTAGGGTTCAGCCTTCGCAGCCTGGGCAGCGCAACGGGGCCAAAGTGTCCGGATCAAGCGGACGCTTCGGGTCGTTGATCCTTTCATCGATGTAGTCAACGACCCCGATCAAAAACGCGGGGTTATCGATCACGAGCCTGGCATCCTTCAGCCAATCGCGGCACTTGTCGACAGCGACGAACGTATCAATTGCTTCGTCGCGCAGCCTCGATTTCTTGCCGCCAGCAACTCGCATCCCCCTCTTTTTGTCTGCCTCCTGGATTTCCTTAGCGCCGAATTTTTTAGGGTTGAGGCAAAGCGCTTTGGTCCTGGAAAAGACGAACCGAACGAAACCGCCGCGCGAAAATGCGCTGAGATCATTGAACGCCCATCCGGAAAGCAAATTCAGAGGGTCTTCCGACCAATGGCACTCGTCGCCGCGGTCCGCAATATCAGCAGCCATGCGCCCGAGCTGATAGGCTTTTTCTTGAAAATTCCGCGAAACCTGAAGCCTCAGCTTTTCTTCATATGCCTCCAGGTCTTGGGCCAGAGTTCCGATGCGATAGGGCATTTCAATGCCTGGGTATGGCATGCCGAATCCTGGCTTTTTGGGTCCCTGCTCAATCATGACGTGCTCCTTTGGGTCGCCGCAGGCGGTTGCCTGCGCGGCTATTCAGCCCAAAGCGAAACGCCCGCAAAAGCGGGCGCATCAGTTTCAGTCTTCGCTCGGCATCATCACGGTGATGCACGGCTCGCCTGCGTCGCCTGTGCCGACCATGAACTTGAGCGTGGCCTTGCGTGGCATGACGCCCCGGCCTGCAGCCGGCGTGCGCAGCAGCGAGTAGTAGAGCGGCTGTACGTGTGGATCCAGGCCACGGCGCAGGGCGCCACGCACGGCCAGGCTGAGCATCCAGCACACGTCCCAAAGCCTGCCGGATTCGCTCTGCCCTGTGTAGCCTTTGCGCTTCTCCGTTTCGTCGGTCCAGGCGACGCAATCGGCCCACGCGGCGGAAGTGAGGGCCACGGGCCAGACAATGCCGGCCTCCCTTGCCGTGCTGCTGACATCGATCAGCATGCCGTCCTCGATGGCCTGGGCGCGGGTGTAGGTGTGGATCGGCTCGCCGAAGATTTCGCGCATGGTATCTGCGGGGGTGGTGGTGGCTTGGGTGGTCATGGTGTGTGCTCCTGCGTGGGTGTGTTGTTGCGTGAATCAGTAGATACGTACAAAGAGAGCCTTGCGCATCGGCTTACTGTCATCGAACCCGAAATAGGCTTTCAGGCCGTGGCCGATGTCGCGCGTCTCGCCGACCTGCACGGGTTCATGTGGCAGGTTGAACCAGCGCAGCACCTCGTCGATGTCGTGCGCTTCGAGGGCTTGGGGAGTGATGAAGAACTCACCGGACAGGTAGTGCTTGCGCAGGGTGGTTTCCGGGATTTGCACAACTGCTGCTTGGTGGGCCTCGCGGGGGGCGCCCGAAGGGGGCGCGCTGTGGCTTGTGGGGTGTCGGGGTTCGTTCATCTGCCTTCTCCTGCTGGTTGAAATCTGCTGTTCGGAGCCGCCTCATGGGGCGAGCCTGCAAGCCGGTGTCGTCCCGAAGGGGTAGGCATGGCGCGTGCGGCGGGCATGACAGAGGGCAGCGATGGCGTGACGGCTGCTTGAGCGCCAAGGTGCGGCAGGTCAGGGCGGCTTCGGATGGGAGATCGGCAGGTGATGGAACGAAACCCGGGCGCGCGAGCAGCGCGCATGAAAAAGCCCGCGGGCCTCACGGCTGGCGGGCTTTGGACTTGATCGGAGATCAGAAAATATCGAGCTGCGCGCCGCGGTCGCGCTTTGATTCTTTGACCTGCGCTGTCTCGCTGCCAACAGCGCGGACAGCTTCAACAAGCTGTTCACCAGACTTGAACCTGTTGACGATCCAAAAGCTGGCAGTGCTGCAAGCCGCGTGCTGTCGCGCGGCATCAGCAAGAGCGGGGTCTGCTGTCATCGCACGATCACGAATCGGCTCTGCCCAGACCTGTTGCGGCACCGTGCCGGTGAGGGGTTCAAGCCCGCGCGATGCGGCGGCTGCGACAGCCTTAGCGTACTCGTCGCCGTGCTTTTCAAGCCGGCGCTCCGCCTTGCGCTGCGCCTTCATTTCTGCTGAGAGTTTCTTAGCCATGATGGATCTGATCTTAGGTAAAGGCCCTGAATGCCGTGACCACGAGCCAGGTCGCGGCGCTGCCGACCGAAATCGACAGCACGATGGTTGTGAGATACAGAACAAACTTGCGCATTTCGTTCTCCTCAGGCTCAACGCCTGGAGCAAGTGAACGTGCCCGACTCCACATCCAGAATGGCCGCGCCGCCCGCACCAGGCGCCGGGGCTTTGGGCGGCATGCAGATGTAGCTCTGGCCATTCGCATAGCTGACGACGACGCGCGCATGCGCGTCGTCAAGCGGCAGGATCATGTCGCGCAGCGACGTGTTGACGACTTGCCGCGTGCGGGCGGTCAGATCGGTGTTGTCAGCCGGCACGGGGGCGGTTGGTGACATGATCTGCATCGATGTGATGGCTGGGGTTGCGGCATTGGCGCTGGCGATGCCCAGCGCGGCGGCGATGATGGCGATGGTGCGTTTCATGACCGATCCTTTCGGTTGGGTTGAAGTGCGAGCGGTTCGCTGGCACGGCTATTCATCGGCTGGCGAAGCCCGCGCGATGCGAAGCATGGCGTTCTGCGTTGCGACGGCTGCGCGCAGCAGCAGCCGCTCGCGCAGGCCGGGTACGGGGATGCGCCAGGGGTCACGCGCAGCCTCGCAGCGCTTCGAGGCGGCGGCACTGACCCGGCGGTTCAGTGCGACGGCGACGTGCGCCAGCACGATCAGCGCCGCGTCGCGCAGCGGCGGCGGCCCGTCGAGCATGTCATCGATGGTCATTTGCGCCGCATCCTCGGTGTGGTGGAACAACACGCTCGATGGCTGATCGCAGATCGCCTGCACGGCGTCGAATTCTTGGCTTGCCATCATCTCTCTCCTTCAAGTCTTGCTGGGTTCGAACGGCGGCCACTTCGGGCCGAGTTTCTTGGGTTTCTCGCGGTCCGGCCACCAGGCGCCCTTGCAGCGGCTGCAACGGTAGTAGTCCTTGCCGGTCTTGGTCTTGTTCTCCCACGAGTGCACGTCAGGCCCGCAGTCCGGGCAGGACGGGCCGGTGGGGATGTTGCCGGATCGCGCCGGGGCAGACTCTTTTTCTGGCTTGGGCTCTAGGGCCGGGCCGGTGAAGGCGGTCGCGGGAATGTCGTCTTCGTCGATGTCGAGAAAGTTGAGGTTGTCGGTGCTCATGATTTGCTCCTGTTTGTTTCAAGCCCGCTTGGTCACGCACGCGGCAACTTGGTGAGCTCTGCGTAAGCGTGCCGGGCCTGGTCGGCCAATGCGATGTGGTAGAGCTCATCAAGCGACTTGCCGCTTGCTTGTGCGGCGGCCAAAATCGAGCGCAGAGAAAGCGCTTGCTTGCTGTCTGGTCCGATCGCTTGAAAAAACTTGGTTTCTCGCAGCCGCGACAGGTCCGCTGACTTCGCGACGACGACGCTTTTTGCTGGCTTCATGATTGATCCTTTCTTGGGTTAGGTTGAAGTGCGAGCGGTTCGCTGGCACGGGTATTCGGCTGCTTGCGAAATCAGCGCCTCAGTTCGGCGCGGATGTTTTTGATGGCACGCCAGTCGCTGGGCGTGTCGATGATCCAGTGCCCGCCACGGGTCTGGCGGGCACTGGCCTGTGGGGAATCCAGCAGGAGTTGGCGCAGGGGCTTTTTCACAACGCGTCGCCCTCGAGCCTGGCCTGCACCAGCGCCAGCGCGGCGGCCAGGATGCCCCCGGGGGCGCATCCGTCCATGCAGATCAGCCTGTAGCGGCCGCCACTGAGAATGACTTCGAGGCTCGCGGCGCTTGCGCCCGCATGGCCCGGGCACTGCATCAGCCAGTGCCCGGAGTCGATGGCCTCGGCGGCATGCATGAGGGCCAGCAATGCAGCCCCGTCGGTTTCTGCCCTGAACAACAAACAGGATCCGCACCATGAAAACCAAGACCGTCATCACCCTGGCCGCAGCCGCACTGTCGCTCCTGCTGGGAGTGTGCTCGACAGCACCGACCAACCCCTCACAGATCCAAGCCAGGCGCGCGCCGATTCCCGCCCCCGAGAAGTTCTGCCTCTATCTCGTCCCCGACAAGAACTTGCTAAACCAAGCGCGGGACCAGAAGGCGGGCTATGTCTCCTGCATCGCGGACCCCGATCCGTTATTGTGAAACTACGGGCCGCGGGACATGCCCCTATTCTCCGAGATCAGTAGCGAAAGAGCCGCCATCTACGCGCAGGCCATGCAAGTGATAAAGGCCTCCGACTGAGCCTGGGTGCCGTCCAGAAGCCGTTTCGCGTGGTACGTGTCGGCTCGGGATAATGGCAGCCAAGCCTGTGCGCGGCCCGGCTCCGGAGATGCTCAGTGGGTACGCGCCAGCTGCTCGAGGATCGCCGGGTTTTCCAGCGTCGACGTATCCTGGGTGATGACTTCGCCCTTGGCCAGGGTGCGCAACAGACGACGCATGATCTTGCCCGAGCGCGTCTTCGGCAGGTTGTCGCCGAAGCGGATGTCCCTGGGCTTGGCGATCGCGCCGATTTCCTTGCCGACGTGGTT
>JAPTVL010000338.1 GCA_028065725.1 Betaproteobacteria bacterium | reverse complement strand
CGCACGCCTTTTCCGGTCACGGCTTCGACTTCCCCTGCCTCGTTCCAGGTCAAACCGCGTCCCTTCGCCTCCGTCACCACCGCCTGCGCCAGCGGATGGGCGCTGCGGCTTTCCACGGCGGCGGCAACGGTCAGCAGACGTGCCTCGTCTCCGCTGATGGCGATGACATCGGTCACTTTGGGCTTGCCGATGGTCAGGGTGCCGGTCTTGTCGAAGGCGATGGCGGTGAGCACGCCGAGGTTTTCCAGGTGCGCGCCGCCCTTGATCAGCACGCCGCCGCGTGCGGCGCGCGCGATGCCGGACAGCACCGCCGACGGCGTGGCGATGGCGAGCGCGCACGGGGAGGCCGCCACCAGCACCGCCATGGCGCGGTAAAAGGATTCGGCGAAGGGGAAGCCGAACAGTGGCGGCAGCACGATGAGCAGCGCGGCGCCCACCAGCACGACGGGTACGAAGATGCGCTCGAAGCGGTCGGTGAAGCGCTGGGTGGGGGATTTCTGCGTCTGCGCCTCGGCCACCATTTCTACCATGCGTGCCAGCGTGCTCTCCTGCGCCAGTTTGGTCACCTCGATCGTCAGCACGCCTTCGCCGTTGACCGTGCCGGCGAACACCTTGTCGCCCGGCTGCTTGTCCACCGGCATGGATTCGCCGGTGATGGGCGCCTGGTCCACCGCCGAGTTGCCTGATGACACCTGGCCGTCGGCGGGGATGCGCTGGCCGGGTTTGACCACCACCCGGTCGCCGCGCTGCAATTCCTCCACCCGTACTTCGATCTCCGCACCATCGCGCTGCACGATGGCGGTCCTGGGCGCCAGGTCCGCCAGCGCCTCGATCGCCTTGCGCGCCCGGTCCATGGCCATGTGTTCCAGCGCATGACCGAGGCTGAACAGGAATAGCAGCAGCGCGCCTTCTTCCCAGGCACCCAAAGCTGCGGCCCCGGCCGCTGCGACGATCATCAGGGTGTCGATGTCGAAGCTGCGGCTCTTCACGCTCTGCCAGGCATCGCGCAGGGTATAGAAACCACCCGCCGCATAGGCGCCCAGCAACAGACCGAGCGACACGCCGCGCGGCGCACCGGCGAGACCGGCAAGCCAGCCGGCCAGCAACAGCAGGCCTGCAGCGCCGCTGAAAATAAGCTCGCGATGCTCGGCAAACCATCCGGCCTCGCGGCCTTCCTCCAGCACGGCATAACCGAGCGCCTGGATGCGCCGGACGATTGCCGGGCGCGCAATTTTCTCGCTGTCGAATTCCAGGCGCAGGCGTTCTGCGGCGTAGCTCACGGAGGCTTCCAGCACGCCATCCGTGCGTTGCAGGGCATGCTCGATCACCGTGGCGCAGGTGGGGCAGTCCATGCCGTCGATGCGCAGGTTCTCGTGGTGAAACCGGTCCCCGACCTTCGCGCCGGCCGCTTGCGCCAGTTCGCGCACCCGGCTCACGCTGAACCGTTCCGGATCGTAGTGCAGGCAAAGGCGGGCGTTGCCGTCTTCGCGCACCAGGTGTACTTTTTCCAGGCCTTCGGCTTGCAGCAAATTAGTCAGCCGCCCTACGCAGGCGTCGCGCTCGTCGGGGATTTCCGGCAAGACCAGGGACAAGTCCAGTTCAAGTTTTTCAGCCATACTGCTGCTCCTTATAAAGCCCATCGATTTCGACGCGGGGTTGCGCTCCTCATGGAACGGACGACCTACGCTTGGCAGGTGCCCTCATAAGGTCTCGCGTTCTGTTGCCGGCTTAACCAAGCGCGGGATCCAGCGCACATAGACAAGTTCGCTGACGAGTTCGACCAGCGTTTGCGTAACCACTACCGCCGGGATGAGGGCTCCGCCGCCGGGGACGGCGAATGCCAGCGGCAAGACCACCAGGGAATTGCGGGTGCCCGCGCTGAAGGCCAGGGCACGGCCCGCGCCTACATCGAGTCCCATGAGTTTTCCCACTGCATAGGCGACAAGCGGCATGACGATCGCGAATGCCGCATAAATCGGTACTGTCCGGGCGACATCGGCCGATGCAGCGCCGATGCTTGGCGCAACAGCCGCGAACACCACCCACAACACGAGCGCCATCAGCGGGACCGGCAACCATCCCATCGCACCCTCGACCCGCTTGCCCAACGCGCGGCGGGCAGCCCAATACTGGGTTAACCAGGCGAGGACAAGGGGTGCTGCAATCAGCCAGAAAAACGCGTTCAGGAATGGTCTTGCCTGCACCAGACCTGCTGCGTCGGCCCCGAGAAACAGCCCGAGGTAAACGGGTAACAGCAGCATTTGCGCGATGAGCAAAACGGGCGTTGCCGCGAGGATGAGCTTTGCGTCTCCACGCCCCAGGTGCGTGAAGACGACGACGTAATCGATGCAGGGCGCCAGCAATACCAGCAGCACGGCGAAATGAAGGGCCGGATGATCGGGAAGGAACTGGATCAGCCCGAACACCACCAGCGGAACCGCGACGAAATTGACGATCAACAGCGCCGAGAGAAAGCGTCCGTGCGTCAGCGCCTGCCCGAGGGCAGTCATCGGCACTTGCAGGAAGGTGACATAGAGCAGCGCGGCCAGCGCCGGATTGATCCAGGCCTCCAGGGCGGCAGCGGATGGCCCGGCGACGGCGGCCGCCAGCAGGCCGGCAAACACCACTGTGAAATAGATAGCCACTTGATGCCTTTCCAGCATCGACTTAGAGATTCGAATCATCGTATGACCTTGCTCCCGTCCCACAGAAATGTAGTCACCGGCCTTCAGGCCGGTGTGTTTTCAGTTTGGAAGGGGTTTTCACCCCTCCCAAACCCGCGCATCTGAAAGGAAATATGGATCAAGCATCCTATCAGCGCAGCGACCATCATGCGCGAGGCATAAAGAAGTTCAGTTGCGATATCCATTTTCTTCGTTCATTTCCTCATGCCTATACAACGTCCACAAGGGCCAGCGCTACGTCGTACCGTGCCAAAAAGCTTGCGGCACGCACACTGCCCTTGCCAAAATCGGCAAGCAGCGGGCGGGCAGCCACATATCGTCCACCACGGTGTTTCTGGCAACTGCCACGCCTTGGAACCGATTGATTACAGCGGGTATGTGCTGCGTTATTGCTGGGCTTTGCCGCACTGGGCGCAAAATTTAGTGCCCGCCGACAACTCCGCGCCGCAGCCGGAACATTTACCAGCCAACAGGGAGGTGCCGCATTGCTGGCAGAAGCGCGCACCGCTCGCATTGGCACTGCC
>JAPTVL010000201.1 GCA_028065725.1 Betaproteobacteria bacterium | reverse complement strand
GTTCCAAACAAAAGCGTCTTCTTGCTGCTCATGGTCCTTGCTCCTTCAAAGTTATGAATTGGGGACGGGCTTGATTGCCTCGCCTTCAATTGCATCCTACGCGGCAAGAATTAGGAGGGACTTAGCGCCCGGTATTGTTTTTGGCGCCCGCATCCGCGGCGGACCGTCGGCTGCACGGAAGGACAGGGTGATCCGGCGCGATTCCGCTTGCGCAGCGCCCCGCGGCGGCTGATCGGCATAGCGCGACACAGGCCGCCCTCGACAGATGAAAGTGGAGCGAAGCGCGGCATTTCGTACTATGCTGTAACGCGGCGAATGAGAAACCGGTACCTGCCCAGCAATTGAACAGTACGCTCAAGAACGGCTTTCCGCCATTCCAGAATGAGCCGGCGCTCCAACTGGCCATTGAGTCGGTTTGCGCCAAATTCGGAAAGGTGGAGACGCTGAGAATTTTTCCCGCCAGCCGGGACCCGCGAAGCGGGGGACTCCAATGCCTGTGCCTGCTGCACCTGGAGCCGCCGGCTGCTCAAGTGGCCTTCAGGCGGCAACTCAAAGCATCCAAATACGCGGGCGGTCTCGCCTTCCTCGCGGACGTCGACGACAGGTGGATCGGCCCCAGCATACAGTGATCGTCGGGCGAGGTTGCCGGACAAGTCTAGTTCACAAACGGCCGGTCGCTTTTTTGGCCGCGACAGGTTCGCGCCGGGTCTTGGCAACGGAATAATTGCGGCCTGGAATCGTCTTCGCTACATACACAATGGACTTGCCGCTGTCGTCGCGGGCAGGGCTGCGGGGAATCTGGACCTAATCGGCGCCGCCAACACCGCGGGCGGCGTCGACTGCGTTATTGACGCGGCCGGGCAGTGACGAAATTGTCCATAGGCGCGTGCATACGGTCGCCGGGTACCAGATCTCGCGCTAGCGCGAGCTGGCCCTTGGGCGAATGGGGCTGCTGCACGAACAAGCTGAAGCGTTCGCGCGTATCGCCCGGTCGGTCGCCCTCCCAAATGGGTCGCCAGCTTCGCTCGACCGCTAACGGCGGCGCATTTACGGAGTACACCAGCAGCACGTCGCAAACCGCATTGGGGTGAAGCTCTCGCGATAGCGTGCGTATCTTGGAAAAATACAGCAGCATGGCGCTCTCGGATTCGCCCAAGCCGACGCTTTCGACGCAACGGTACTTGATCGGCAAATGCGGTTGCATAGCCAGAAACACGCTGCGGTAACTCTTGGCAGCGTCCACCCAGGGTAACCACAGGGTGGCAAGCAGCAGCCAGCACAGCGTGGTCCCGGCCGCCATGCTCACGATCGCACGCCCACGTATGCGTGGCAACCAGACCCAGGCCAGCAGATAAGCCAGCGTCGCAAGCACGGCAGCCGCAACAGCCACGGGTATGAAAGGCATAACGTAGTCGACCGGCAGCGCGCGCGTAAGGAACTTCCAGTCGGGTGCGCGTCCGGTGACGATCAAGACAATCCACACCGCCCAAATCAAACACGCCAAGCCGGTGAACAGGATGCGTGAGGCGGCGTCGAGGTATCGACTTAGTCGGTCGGGCAAGTTCGCTACCGCCGGCGCAGCCAACACAGCAAGGGCCGCAAGCATGGGAAGGCCGTAGGCATTGCGTGCTGAAGCCGATACCAGCAATACCGCCAGACATACGGTAAACGCCACCAGGCCATATTGCAGCGGCGGGCTGCGGCTGAACTCCCGACGCTGCTGCCACACGCTCAACATCGCCAGCGGCAGGGCGGGAAACGCAAACCACGGCAGGGTTTTCAGCCAGAACCACGGCTCATTGGAGGCACCCAACCGAGGCACGGAAAAGCCCAAGAACCTCCCGACGTTGTTGAGCCAGAACCAGTCATAGAACAGTTGTGGCGAGCGCTGGTACAGGGCAATCGGCCAGATCAACAGCCACGGCAGCGCCGCCGCCGCTGCCACCAGCAGAACGCGGGCGTAGGCCCTGTGGCGCCAGTTTGGGAACAACAATGGCAGTGCGACTGCAGTCACCCCGATCACGCCCGGTACCAGCAGTCCCTTGGCGAGAAAGCCCACACCCACACCTGTGCCGAGCCAGATTCCGCCGGCAAGATAGCGCTCGCGGCTCAAGGCAAAACCGTAACTGGCAATGGCGAAACCGGTGAGCATGGGCACATCGGTAATCATGATGTGGCTCTCGTAGAGCAAGCCGAAGCATGCCATCAGCACCAGCACCGCAATGCGCCCGTGACCCGCACCCCACCAGTGCCTGGCCGCCAGTCCGATGGCAGCGAAGTTCGTCGCCATGAACAGCCCGGTGGCGAGCCGTGCGCCGTCATAGAGCGGCAGCGACGATGAAAAAACATGGGCCAGCAGTGCCGCAACCCAGTAGTACAAAGGCGGCTTTTCCATAAACGGCTCGCCCACCAACTGGGGCACCACCCAGTCTCCGCTTTGCAGGAGGTGGTGGACTATGCTGAAGATATAAGTCTCGTCTTGCTTCCAGGGGTCATGCCCGATCAAGCCCGGCAGGAGATAGGCCGCGACCAGCAGTAGGAAAACGGCAAAGGGGAGTTGCATCGCTCGACGCCCGGTCGCGTGGCGGTACGTCATTTGGGTCTGGTACAGGCGGAGTTTCGCCACGGACAGCGAGACAGCGTTGTTCTTTTGCATGTCAAACACGCCGTTCACGCCGCCGAAGTCCAGGAACGTGTTGAGGACGATCAAGCCGATGACATCCAAACGAAAGGATTTTTTCGGTTCGCATGATGAGCGCGGTGAGTGTGATCAAAAAAGCGGACGCGCTGGCGTCCACCGTGATGATCACTCTACGTCGCGATAATTAGCCCGGGCTTAGCGCAGGCCGGGAAAGCCGTTGTTTCGGTCAGGCGTTCCCGGACTGCTGCTATTTGAGCCGCATATCGTTCTTGACCGACTTGACGCCGTTGACGCCGCGTGCAACGTCGATTGTCTTGTTCATATTGATCTGGGAGGTGACGACGCGGAGTTGGACCGCGCCCTTGAAGGTCGCAACGTTGATGTCGAACGATTTCAGCGAAGGTTCGTTGAACATCGCCGCCTACACCTTGGTGGTAATGACGGCGCCTCAATTTTCACCAGAAGATTTCCAGTAGATCGTACTCCTGAGGTTAGTAATAGTAGGCTTGACTTCTTGTGGCGAGATGGGCGAATTCGCTGCCCCCGTTCGTTGGGGAGCGCCGATGATCACCGTCACCGGTCTGCCGCCGATGGGTACGGTGCCTATTACCGGGGAAGGCGGTAATCCGCCACCGGTGAAGGTCGACGACCGGACTCCGCCGCAGGAACCGGTCACGCCAATGGCGCCGGATCCGTTGAACAGATTGACCCAGTATCCGCGCGCGTCGCCCAAGGTCGTAGCGCAGGTACCTGCGGCGGCCGGTATCGGGCGATTGGTGCTGAATGTCACCATGCCGCCGGCGATGATTGCGGACGTGACGGTTTGCTCGCCCTGGCCATTTTGATTCAGGTTCATGAACCAGCCCTTGAAGGTGGATGACGGCAGAATACCGGCGATACTGCAGGTCGAGCCCGTACTGAAATCCTTCATGATTGAGGTATCGTCGAGGTTCGTGGCGGTCGTGGCAGTCAGGTCATCCAAATAAACATAGAAGCGATTGATGACGCCGGAATATGGATATTGGCTGAGCAATGGATGTTCACGGTCGCCCGAACCGATTGCCACGTACACTCTTCCTCCCGCTGCTGGCAGGAGTGCTGGCGGGAAAAGGAATTTCCGACCGGAGCCATTGGTGTAAGCGACGCGATTCATGGTCCAGCTGCTGACCGATGATCCAAAGTCGATGCGGTAGATATTGCCCCCGGTGTCGACGGCATAGGCGTGGTCAGCCACACCAACCTCAGTCACGGCGAGCAGCGTCACATCGGCTGCCACGCTGCGCGCAGTGCCAAATGTCTTGATCACCACGCCGGTATTTGCGTCTATGACATAGACGCTGGCCCCCTTGGGACTGGTGCAGCTTGGTGTCGCCGTGTTGGCATCCTCGCAACTGTCATAGCCGCCGCCAACGATCACAACCGGTCCGGGGTAGCCGTTGACCGAGCCGGCGACGTTCGGCAGGGACCAGGTTTGCCCGATCCCGCTCATGCCCGCTGTGCATGCCGTATCGTTCGTCAAATTGGGGCAGCCGATTTTCCACTTGAGTGCCGGCGCAGCGGGATTGGTGACATCGAGCGCATAGATCATGCGTCCGCCGCGGCGCATGGTGGGGTAAATCCAGACACTGGAATTTCCGGCGGCTTGATAAACGCCGAGCGACCCGTCGAAGTAATAGTTCTTGGCCGTAGGGGTAGGGACTATGCCTGCCGGCATGCCCGGGTAGTTAACCTGGGGGCTATTGCTGCTCAGGCGCGAGAGCGTGGGGAAGAATTCGGGGGCAATGAAGGCCCAGCGTTCGCTACCGGCAGTCGAGTCCACCGCCCGCAGGGTACCGTCGTTGGATCCGTAATAGACGGTGACGCCGGTTGAGCCGCCATAATCGACCGGTAGCGGCCGGGAATGAACGGCATCGCCGTGCAAGGATGGTCGCGCTTCCGTATAGCAAGCATTGGTTGCGGTAGCGCCCGCCGGACAGCTGGCATTCTCGTCGTTGACATCCTCACCGCGAATAAATTTCACCAGCGACGGCGGCAGTCCGGAGGATGTGGTGTCGAACGGCACCAGAACAGTGCCGGTGGTGCCGGATAGCGTGTAGATGGTGCGGTTGACTGCCCAAGTCGGCGTGGTGTTTGTAGATGGCGGATTGTTCCCCTTGCGGATTACCTCCGCGGCGCCGCCTTTTTCCACAAAGGCGCCGTCCGGTGAGTCGGAATACGGGCTAGACGATGTGGCGGAACACTGTCCTTTGGGGCTGGGGGTCTCCGGTACGTTTGCCCAGTACGCCGGGGGGCCTGACGAATCCGTTGTCCAGTAACTGATGGCACAATCGGTGGGAAAACCTGTAAGCGGGTTTACGGCCGGACTTCCAGTTGAATCTCCGAGTTCGATCGTGCTGCCCACCTTGATCAATTGATACTGCTTCAGGTTCCCCATCCACCGTGGTTTGGCACTCGGGTCGGGTCGAAACATCGGAATGAATACCTGATTCTTGTCTTGCGCCCGGTTTGTCGTGTTGACCGGCAGGCTGGCTGAAGCAAACGTCGTGTTGACCGCCTGGATTTCGACAAAAATCTTCAATAGCGCCGTGACGATAGTCGACTGGCTGGAGACATACTGCCAGGTTCCGCCACCTTGCTTGGCTTCAGCCTGCAAAATGCTGGTGTACGCCGGATCCGAATTTCCGGGGGAAGCGGCGTCCAATACGTAAGTAACGACCTGTGGATTGGTCTGGCCGTACAGATAGTGAGTCCATTCGTCGCCCCAATAGCTCGGAAAAACCGGAAGCGGAGGCGCTACGTTGAGGCTCTCATAGGTAGGCAGGCCGCGAACGTCGTTGGGATCGAAGCCATTATTCGCCGCAATATAGA
The DNA here is from genome assembly GCA_028065725.1 of Betaproteobacteria bacterium. The sequence goes on along the minus strand of JAPTVL010000201.1, from coordinate 12,442 downwards.
CGATGTAATTCTTGCCACAGGCCGCGCTTACGCTGTCATAAGTACCATCCGGCTTGAACGCGAATCCGGACGTCAGGCCCTGGCCGAATCCGGTGGCGCCGGCGTAGCTCCCGGCGTTTCCAATCGCGTCCGCGTTCGGATTGTTTATCAGGGCGCCGGCGTAGGGCGCGAGCGCGGCATAATATTTGTACAGCTCGTAAAACCCTTCAGGCTCGTTCTTCTTTCCAGTCGACTCGTTTTTCGTTTTTATCAGAGCCAATATTGCCTTCAGTGCATTCCTGTTAGCCGCAATACTCATGTCCCTGGGCGCAAAGCGGATATAGGCCCCTCCATGGGGCGGGGCCACCTGGCCCCACATGGCCAGCCCGATATTCATGGGTTTTCCTGCGGTGAACACCGTATCCAGAACGGTGCTGATGGCGTCAAGCTTGGCCGCGAACAGGTCGTCGGTGGAATTATCAAGAAGAATCGTGACCTTGGGCGCCACCGCACTACCCCCGGAGGCGCCCAGGAAAATATCGATATCGTCAGCCATCGCCTGCAATGGCGTGAGGCAGAAGCTGCACCAAAGCGCGAGCGCCAAGAACGTTCTGTTGCCGAAATGGCTCATGACGGATTTCCTCGCGATTAATTGCAAACGGTGGTTGCCGCCACACGGACAGCGATACCCTGGTTGATCGCAAATTGCGCGTTGCTGAGAGGGTCGGTGGCAACAGCTTGCACGTCCCACAGCATATTCGCGCATAAAGAACCGGTGTGGGCTGCTCCGACTACACCAAATTGCTGGCTGACACCGACCAAACAACCCACGTCATTGGGCTTGGCTAAACTCAGGGCGGCAACGGGGATGACCTGAGTCGAGACGCAGGACGGCGCGACGGCGACCGTCACGTCCATCACCCCGTCGCCATTGACATCGACACAGGTCGTGTTCACTACGAGGTTGCAAGGATGCGGTATCGCATTGGCGGGAGTCGTCATGAACTGCGTGCTGCTGATAACCTGTTCGATGGCGCCTTGCGCCGCGGCGAATGCTTGGTTGCGTTGCTGCATATTGGCCGCAATCTGCAAATTGGCCTTGCCAAGCCTGAAGGTGGTTACCGCAAGCAATGTCATCAGCACCAACATGATCAGGCTAATCAGCAAGGTAGCGCCGCTTTGCCGGGACGGTATCGATTTCATGGCGTATTCCTTCCTGCCGGATTGTCCAACCGTACTACCGACTCATATAGGTGGCGTTTGTATCCGTCGTTGAATGGACCGACGGTGTTCGCGCTGCCATCGGCCTTCAGTCCCAGCAAGTAATTTTTGCCGTCCCGGTAACCTGCGGTAATGGTCGTGTTGCGCGCCAGCAAAGTGATCTTGGCCGCCACGACGTTGCGCCAGTAATAGATGCAGGTCGCCGCTACGCATGCCTTGTAACTGTCCGGGTCGGCGGTATAAACAGCCGGCGTGCCGGCGGGCGGGGCGGGGGCACCGCTAGCGGGATCGACGCCATCAATGCCATATTCGATTTGCAGATTCTGGATGCCCTCTACCAGGGGAACGATGGCGAAACCTTCTGCTCCGAGTTCCGCGCGCTTGAGGGTGGGAATGCCATCGCCAATCCCCGCCACAATCTTGTCGTTTCTGGCGACAAAATAAATATGCGTGCGATATTGGTGAATAGGGGCAAGCGTTCCCGGCGTAATCGGGGGATTGCAGTCTTTTCTATGCAAAGTAAGCTGGGCTGTGTCTGTGTTTAGCGCGTAATGGTTGGTGACGTTGAAGGAACCCAGTTCCGCCGCGCTATTGCACGCTGATGCCTGGAAATAGGGAGCGCCGGCAACCAGGGCGTCGCAGCCCGGGTCGCCAACGGCGCAGGTGCTGGCGCGGCGTATCACCAGGATGTCGGTTCCAGCCATCACGTCGTTCAAGCAAGCCGGCGCACCGATACCATTGTCATAGCCCTGCACGGCGATCGGCAGAGCGGCGGTCAGGGTGGCCAGGTCGATTGCGCAGGCGTCGGGTTTCGCGGCCGGCGTCGCCAGTTGTCTTGCGTCGAACTCGGCGAGGTAACCGGCGTTGTGCAGATCGTCGCTCAGTAGCTGCATCGCGTACCGGCCATTCTCGATCTGCTGACTGGCGCGTTCGATTTCGGCGCGTGTTTGACTGTTCTTGACAAATAACGTGGTGAGTCCCGCCACGATGAGCAAACCCAGCGTAATCGCCACCATCAGTTCGACAAGCGAAAAACCACATTGGCGTGGCTTGTCGCCGGTTCCTATGGTTCGTCGCATCCTGAACATGGCTATGGGTGCTCGGCGATTTTCAACAAGGATCAACAAGAATTGAGACCAACCGTAATCTGCGTAGTAATGACGCGACGGTAAGCGTCCGGTCCGTACAAACCTTGACCGCAGGTGAAAGCCGACGCCTTGGTTGGATTGAAGCCCTGCCAGGCCACGGAAATGCGGTAAATGCCCGGGGTACAAAAATCGGAGGCTGAATTAGGCGCCTGGACCTGGGTGATGCAACCACGCGCCCCCACCATCGCCCCAATACTCATGGATGATTTTTGTTCCCCCGCCCCTTTCAAGGCATTGCTCCATTCGCACAGATCGCGATTCGGTCCGATCGGGAGGGCCGCGCAGGACGCGGGCTGAGCATCTCCCGTGCCTATGGGTTGGGCCGCGGCTACGTAAGCCGCCGCCTGTAAACGATTGGCGCTGAGACGCCCGCTCATGTCCGACAACAGCAGAATCGCCTGCACGCGCTGATACGACTCGAGCTCGGCGCTTTGAACCTTGGCCTGCAAGCCGGCAAGCCCAAGCAAGCCGAAAGCCAGGATCACAATGGTGATGAGTACCTCCAATAAGGTGGTGCCGCGCTGGTGTCGGTCGCAAAGCCACCAGGGTTTCAACATGATGAACCCGATTTCATATAGGGCCGACCGCTGAGTTCCACCGATACACACTGGTATTTGACCGCTGAACCGCCCGCGGTCGCAATGACGAACGTCGGTGCGCTGACTCCCTGGACACGTCCTGAACCTTGGAAAGTAACGCCGCTGGACGCGGTGTTAATCGCGGCGTTGCTGGTTGCGCCGCGATCCTCCAAAACGCGAGCCGCATTGGTGGGGTCCAGTATCTGCCAGCCGTTTTGCCAGCCGCCCGCCTTTGGCGACAAGGTGACGTTCGCATTGCGGGTCACGGCCTCGCTGCGCGCCCTCAATAAAGCGACATACAACTCCGAAGCAACGGCTTTTGCCCGTTGGCTCGCGATCAAATCGGAGAACGACGGCGCGGCGAGTGCGGCCAATATGGCGGCGATGGCGACAGTCACCAATACTTCCATCATGGTAAAGCCGGCGCCGCCGCGCGTTCGGATACCTGCGGTGCGACGACAATTCAGGCGCAGTTGTTGCCCGCCGCAGTTCATGGTCGCATCTACCAGACGTTAGGAGGCGCCTTCACCCCTGCGCTATCGATGCTGAGCGTTACGTCCGATGCCTGGGGGGTCCCGGCTTTGGGCGTTGCGATTGCGGAAAAAGTCGGCGGCGGGGTGGAGACTGTTCCGATCGTGATGGTGTAGTAGAGGGAGACGTTGCTCGGCGTGGTCATGTTCAGCGATGCCAGGTCCGGCGCATAGTTTCGCGCGTCAAGCAAATACCGTTGCTGCGTTTGCGCGATGTCCATGAGGAAGGCTTGCGCGGACGATCGCCTGCCTTTAGCCAAATAGCTCATGTAGGATGGGTAAGCGACCGCCGCCAATACGCCCACTATCACCAGGACGATCATCAGTTCGATCAAGGTCAAGCCGCGGCCGCGTCGATTCGGAGTCATAATTCGCCTTATCGCGGTTTGAAGTAAGTGAAGTAAAATTTGGTTTTCGATGCTGCGTGTTTGTCAAACGTCCCTAACTACGCATCCGATTTGTAATTAGTAATAATGGGAGATTATCACATTTTTCATAATCCGACCAAATGAAGACACGTGCGCGGTGAAACCAAAACTCAAGGGCGAAGAGGTACTGGAAGTTTGCGCGGCAAGCCTGCTGCCGCTGGTGCGCTACTGCCTGCTGGAAGGCGTGAACTACCCATTGTTTGTCAGGGCGCTCAAGCCCGTATTTGTCCAGGCGGCGAAACTGGAGTTGGAGAAGGGCGAAGTCAAGATCAACGATTCCTCGGTCAGCATGATGTCGGGCTTGCATCGCAAGGACGTTCGCGAACTGAGCAATGGGCACGGCGATTCAGGGGAAATTTCGGGATCGATTGCCTCGCTTTTGTTCACCAAATGGGTAAGCGACCCGAGGTATGTTCTCAAAAGCGGCAAGCCGAGGAGGCTCCTCAAGAACGGGCCGGCGCCGTCCTTCGAAAGTCTGGCGCGGTCGATCACGCGAGACGTGCATCCAGGAGCAATCCTTAAGGCCATGCAAGCGCAGGGTATGGTGCGCTGCGACCGCGACGGCAAGGGCAAAGCGATGCGGATAGCCTTGGTGCGAGAGAGTTTCGTGCCGCAGGACGACTTGAGCGAATTGCTGAAACTGTTTGCAGCGAATCTGCAGGATCACCTCTACGCGGCAACGTCGAATCTGCGCGGCGTCCCCCCGCCGTTTCTCGAACAGGCTGTATTCGGCAGCGGTCTTAGCAAAGCCTCGGTAGACAAACTGGCCAAGTTCACCCGTTCGCACTGGGCGAAATATTCGCTGGAGCTGATTAAGCTTGCCAATCAGCTTTACGCCGGGGATAAGAATACCGCCGAGCCGTTTCGCTTCAGGCTGGGCAATTACTTCTATTCAACGCCAATCGCACCTGACGGGCGGCGGGCTACCTCATCGCAATCGGAGACTGGCAAATGATTTCCAGAGTACTAAGTCAATTTGCTGCCGTTATATTGATCGCCGGTCTGGTAGGTTGCGGCTCTGGCGGCGCCGGCATCGGACTGGCCTCAGGGATCGGGTCCGGGGGCACCGGCATAGTAGCCGGCACCATTACCGGATTTGGCAGCGTCATCGTAGACGGCAGCCGTTATCCGGACGCCGGCGCGGCTTATGACCTGACCGGGGACAGCGAAAATGCTGTGGCCGTATCCCCGACTTCAGCCAGGCTAGGGCAGCAAATCGAGGCGGAAATCGACTCGCGCGGCAATGCTACGGCGGTACATATTTACCCCGAAGTGATCGGCGTAGTATCCGAGATTTCCGCATCGACCAACACCATCACGGTCGCAGGAACGCGGGTGGTGGCGAACGCCGCCAACCCCACGCTGCCGCTTACCGTCTATGGCGGATACGCTCAATTCTCCAGTATTCAACTCAATGACCGGGTCGAGGTCGACGGCTTGCCCAAGACCGACGGCTCCGGTCCTTACGTCGCCGCCACGCGAATCGAACTCAAGCCAAGCGCCTGTGCTGGCGGCTGCGCGGTTCGTGTTACCGGCACGCTCAGCCAACTGAACTCGATCAGTCGGACCTTCACCCTTGGTGGATTGACCGTGAGCTACGGCACCAGCACCGCAATTACGCCGTCCGGCCAGAGTCTGGCCGACGGCGAGCGGGTATCGGTGTACAGCGGCACGCCTCTGAGCGGCAACAATATGGCCGCCGCCGCCATCGCGATCAGAAAACCGGGCAGCGGCCTAAGCAGCGTCCTCAGCGACCTGCGTCTGAGCGGCGAGATCCGCAACTATACGAGCAATGCAAGCTTCAGCATCGCCGGCGTGACGGTCAATGCCGGGTCGGCGACGCTTACGCCGGCGGGATTGGTTCTGGCAAACGAGTTGAATGTGATCGTCCGCGGCAACTATGATCGGGCCACCAACCAACTGGCGGCGACTAGCGTCACCCAGTACGACAGCGATTCGATTCAGGCGGAGGTTAATGGCACCGTCACCGATCTTGTCAGCCCCGCCAATTTCCGTGTTCGTGGCGTACTGGTCGACGCGAGCGCCGCTACCTTCTCCGGCGGCACCGCGGCCGATCTCCAGAACAATGCCTATGTGGAAATTCAAGGTACGGTCGCGAACAATGTCGTCCGCGCCAGCAGCGTCGAGTTCGCGACAGAGTCGGAGGGCAGCGTCGGCGATCTCCTCGGTGTCGTCAGCGGCTATACGTCGCCGACGGGGGCGTTTTCGATTACCCTGGACGACGGCGGGGCTACGGTGCAGGCGATTTTGGCGCCGACACCGTTCTACATCGGCGGCACCAGCGCGGATCTACGCAACGGAAAATACATCACAGCCAATGCATCGCTGGTCAATGGTCAATGGGTGGTTAATACAGTTACTTTCATGCTGGGCATCCCGCAGGCGAATAGCGGCAGCGGCTCGAATGCCACCGGCGATACCAACCAAATTGACGGAATCGCCAGCAACGTGGACCTGACCAACGGCACCTTCAACTTGGACGGGATCACCGTATATTTCGCCGGAGTCACGCCCTCGGGAAACGGCACGCTGGCCAACGGCGTCAGCGTGCAGGTTACTGGAACGCTGAACGGATCGACCCTGACAGCAAGTCTGATCCGATTGAATTAGCCATTTCAAAATGGCTGGGTCGAGAAAATTGACCCGGAGTTAGCGCGTGCCGGGAAAGCCATTGGTTCGGTCAGGCGTTCCCGGACCGTTGCTATTTAAGCCGCATTTCGTTGTGGACGGACTTGACGCCGTCGACGCCGCGTGCGACTTCGACCGCCTTATTCATGTCCGCCTGGGATGGAACGAATCCGGCGAGTTGGACCGCGCCCTTGATCGTCACGACGTGGATTTCGCGCGATTTCAGCGAAGGTTCGTTGAATATCGCCGCTTTTATCTTGGTGGTGATCACAGCGTCGCCGACGTACTCTCCCGCGCCCTCTCTGGGGGAGGTGGCCGCGCAGCCCATGACGGTCGCCAGTATCAGAGCAAGGAAAAAAGAGGAAATGTTCTTTGTGAATCGTGCCATGACAAGACTCTCCATTGATTACCGCATCAAACCCGAATTGCGCGGGGATTCGCGCGCCTGTGAATATACTCACCGATAATTAGGCGGGCGTTAGCGCATGGCGTCCGCGGAAAATTGTCCCGGCATCGCGGCGCCGCCAATTTGCATGGATGGCACTCGCAAATGGCGGGGAATCGGCAAATGTGCTCCCCCTGGGAGAGGGCGGCGAACGGCATCCGCAGTTGCGAATCCGGCCGGCCGCCGCCTGTTCGCTGTCCGCGCGTCAATGGGTCCGTGCGCGGACGCGGCGCCACAGCCACAATGCGACGCCGAGCGCCAGTACGCCGACCAACACGAGCTCCTCGATTCTCTTCAAGTCGGCAATCAGGGCTTGGATGGCGAAACCGAAGGCATAGCCGGCAGCGGAGACGAGCACTGCCCACAAAGCAGCGCCGATCAGGTTGAGGAGCGCAAAGCGAAGCAGTGGGACCCGGCCCGCTCCCAGGATCACCGGCCCGGCGATGCGCAGGCCGTAAAGGAACCTGACCGAGATAATCGACAAAGCGTCGTAGCGCGCGAGGATCGCGTCGACACGCGGTTTGCGCTGTGCCAGAGCGGGGAAGCGCTCGATCAGGGCCGCACCTTTCCAGCGCCCGAGCAGAAACGCCAGCTGGTCACCCAGTGTGCCGCCAGCGATGGCGACCAGGACCACGACGCGCCAGTCGAGCAGACCGCGATGGGCGGCGAACCCGGCGGCGATCAGAATGGTTTCGCCTTCGAGCAGCGTGCCGAAGAAAACGGCGAAATAGCCCCACGATGCGACGAAGTCGCTGATCATCCTGTGCGCCTTTGCCGGTAGCGGAAAATCAGGCTGGGCCCGTCGCGCCTCTCATACAAACTCAGGGCGCCGCCCATACGGTTCGCGGCGTCTGCGGCAATGGACAAGCCGAGCCCGCTGCCGTCGCCGATCGCACCCGGAATACGGTAAAACGCGTCGAACACCCGGCCGCGCTCGGCGACCGGAATTCCCGGGCCGTTGTCGACGACTTCGACGATGGCATGGTCGTCCTCCGACATAAGCCGAAGCGTGACTTCGCCGCCTTGCTGCGTGTACTTCAACGCATTTTCCATGGCGTTCGAAAGTATGAGGCGGATCGATTCCGGGGAAGCGACCACGGAAATGAGTCCGCCGCGCGGCGTTCGCCGTACGAGCACGCGAAAGCGTCCTTCCGCGCCGCTCAAGGTGTGAAAACCCGCCGTGATATCGGCGGGCACCCAGCTCGGACGTGCGTCCTGCGGGAGGTGCAGCACGATAATCCGCGATTCCTGATCATCGGGTGCGGCGTCGCCCTCGAATGCGGGCCCTTTCACCTGGCGTTCGGCCAGGGCCGCGATTTGGCGCAAGCTGTCGTCCTGGAATTCCTGGGCTTCTCCATAGGCAAACCAGAAGGCCGCGGCGCCCGCCGCAAGGCCGGCGAGAAGGAGCGCCAGCGCCAGCGTGCGCGAACGATGCCGCTCCAGGGACTTGCTCATGCCGATTTCCCCTCCTTGCTTATGATCCGGTATCCGGTATACGGCCGGCACTACGATCAGCGCCGGCGGCAGCTGCAGCGCCAGTCCCGCAATGATCGCCCCCGGCAGCGACCCAATGACGCGTTCGCCTACGGCATCCGGGGAGCCCGCCTAGCGCAGATTCTGCGCCAATACCGCGGGGGTAAAACGCCATGAAGCTGGGGTCGATCATGATGTGGAGCATGGTGATCGATATGAACGACGAACAAGTGCATACACTGGCCCAGATGCAGGCTTTTGTCCATGGGACGGTGGCCCTCGATTTGGCGGTGGCAGCCCAGGAGCGCTACGGCTTTATCGCCCGCACGGTGCGGCGCAAAATGCGTATACTCATCGAAATGGATTCGACTGCTGACCAGGAAGTGCTAGATGCTGCGCTAACGCTGATTCATACACGTCAGCACACCTCGCCCAAGCGGCTAGGCGACCCTGGGCCCGACTCCGAGCAGATCGAGAAAATCCTGAGCGCTGCGGGCGCAGCGCCGGATCACGGACTGCTGAACCCTTGGCGCCTGATCATCATCGCGCCGGAGCGGCGCCCTCTATTGGGCGAAGCGTTTGCCCAGGCGCTCACCGAGCGCGATGGCGACGCGACCGAGGTGCAGAAGCAGGACGCGAGGGCGAAAGCTTTCCGCGGTCCTTTTCTGCTCCTGGTTGTAGCACGCCTCGATCCCGATCTGGGGGCTACGCACCCGCAGGAGCGGCTCATTTCCGCAGGCTGCGCCATTCAGAATATGCTGCTGACCGCCCATGCGATGGGATTCGGCGCGGGACTGTCGAGTGGCAGGGCATTGTACTCGCAGCAAATGCGGTCGCTGTTCGGGCTGAGCGCCCATGAACAGCCGCTTTGCTTCTTGACCCTGGGCACGGTGACCAAGGCCAAGGCTCCGCGGCCGCGGCCGCTCATGGCCGATTACACTTCCACCCTGTAGGACGCATCTGGCCGCAGTGCTTCGATTGCTCCGATATCAATCATGCGCACGAAATCGGCTGACTACGGTTCTTAGGGCAAAAAAGCAGATCCATGATCCGGCTCTTAGAACATATCCGAAAAAGCCTGACCGCAAAACTGATGCTCGTCACCGGTTCAATCCTTTTTGCCGGCACCGCCACCCTCTTTACGGTCATGGGATTCAAGAACCAGGAGCTGCTCTACGAGCAGGTGAAGTCCCAGGCCCGGATCCTCTTCCGGCAGATCGTCCTGACCCGCCGCTGGATCGCGGACCATGGCGGCGTCTTCATCGAAAAGCGACCGGGCATCGAGCCCAATCCTTTTCTTGAAAACAACATGATCGAAGACCAGGAAGGCAACCGCTACGTCCGGGAAAATCCGGCCCTGATCACCCGCTACCTGTCCGAATACGCCCGGATGAGCGGTTTCTACTGGTTCAACCTGACGAGCCTCAGGCCAGTCAACCCTGCCAACAAACCGGATTCCTTTGAAGAAAAGTCCCTGCTGGAATTTTCTTTACACGGGAAAAAAGAAGCGACCATGATCGGTATGAAAGATAAAATGCCGGTCTTCCGTTACATTGCTCCACTCTTTACGGAACCCGCGTGCCTGAAATGCCACGGTGACTATCAGGTGGGCCAAGTGCGTGGAGCCCTTTCCATCTCCATCCCCATCGACACCCTTCTGCTGCAGATACAAGAAAACCAAAGGGTTCTTATTGCCGGCGGCCTGGCCGTCGCCGTCCTTCTCTTTTTTTCCCTCTTTATTTTCTTGCGTCTCTTTGTGCTGCGCCCCCTGGCCGTGCTCAAACACGCCATGGAAGAGCACGAACCCGGACCGGTTACACCGCTCATTCCGGTCGAAAACGAAATCGGCTCCCTTGCCCGTTCTTTTGACGCCATGCAGGAAAAAATCAGGGGCTATCAGGAAACCCTAGAGCAGGAGGTGGCGAAGGCCACATGCAACCTGACCGAGGCAAACCACCGCCTGGAGGAAATCGGCCACCGCTTCAGGAGCTTGAGCGAAAATAAATCGGATTTTATTGCCCGCATCTCCCATGAGCTGCGCACTCCCCTTACCTCGATCCGGGGGGCAGTGGAATATCTTCTCGCCACTCTGGGCAGTCTCCCCGCCGGACGCGGTCCGGAGACAAAAGACCTGTCGCGCTTTGCCGTAATCATCGCCTCCAACAGCGACCGGATGGAGCGGATGGTGAACGAAACCCTGGACCTGGAAAAAATCGAGACTGGCCGGACAGATTTTGCCTGCAAGGACTTTGATCTCGGCCAGGCAGTGGAGGAGACGATGGGCGATCTCTCACCTCTGTTGCAGTCCAAGGAAATCCGCATTGAGCAGAAGATCGAACCGGGAATCAGCATGAACGGTGATCCGGACCGGATCAAGGACATGGTCTCCAACCTGGTGGTGAACGGCTTCGACCACTCACCTCCCGGCGGCCGTCTTGACGTCAATTGTTGGCGCGACAAACACACGGCGGTCATCACCGTCAGGGACCAGGGGCCGGGGGTGGCTCCGGAACTCCACGAAAAAATCTTTGAAAAGTTTTACAAGAAAAGAAAAGAAGGCACCGGACTGGGACTCGCCCTGTGCCGCGCCATCGCCACGGCCCATAACGGTTCTGTCCGGGTGGAGAGCGACGGCAAAAACGGTGCGAATTTTATCGTTCATCTACCGCTCTCAGTAACCGATCATGACGACCCAAATCACAATCCTGGCTGTTGACGACGATCCGGATATCCTCCGCGTCCTTCGCGCCAACCTGGAGCTGTACGGTTTTACGATACAAACAGCCCCGGACTGCCGAGAGGCCGCTGGCATAATCGAGGACACACCACCCGATCTCCTGATCCTCGACCTCACGCTGCCGAGTTGCGACGGCGTCTCCTTCTGCCGCGAGCTCAAGACAACCCATCCGCTGCTGCCGGTTATCATGCTCACTGCCCGCGACCTGCTCTCGGACAAAGTTATCGGCCTGGAAAGCGGCGCCGACGACTACATGGTCAAACCCTTCGAGACCCTGGAGCTTCTGGCCCGCATCCGCGTCTGCCTGCGCCGTACAAAACCACAGGAGCCCATCCTCCTTTCCTGCGGCGACCTCCGGCTTGAGGTGAGCGAACGGAAGGCTACTCTCGGCGGAAGTCCCCTGGACCTGACACCCAAGGAATTCGATCTGCTGCGCCTTCTCCTCGAGGCCCAAGGCAAGGTCTTAAGCCGCGAAGCTATCCGCCGCGGACTGTGGAAAGACTCCAAGCTCTACACCTGGTCCCGGATCATCGACGTTCACATCCAGCACCTGCGGACCAAAATCGAAAGCGATACCACCTCTCCCCGCTATATCCATACCGTCCCCGGTATCGGCTATCGTTGCTGCCGCAACGATTAAGAGCGCCCCCACATTTACACATCCTTAACACCCATTAACATCCCATTTACATCCATTGCTGTAAGCTGAGACAGTTAGAATTCCTTCAGACTTCGGTCAAAGGACTGTTCTTCTCGTTTTCAAGAGGAAGGACGCCCATACGCGTAGCACGACGAAATTTCATAATTGCAAGGTACGGCGCCGAAAGGATTTTCAACTGCTCCGTATTTCACCGGTGATTTCATCAATCACGTCAAATGGTTGAGATGCTTGGCAATTGCTCATTTTCGCCTGCCTTAATTGCGGTTTTTAGCTTGATGGCTTCGATTGACCGGCGCTCGTCGCGAAGAGATTAGAGTTGTATTTTTCAAAAGGGGAAAAAATTATGGGGTATTCCAGGAAATCGCTCGCGTTTTGGATCAGCACAACGCTCGCTTTCATGTTCGCTATGTTGTATCTGGACATCGCGAGCGCGGCACCGATAAAAAAATCCGCGGCGGACGCGGCTACGGGCGAAACCTGCGTCGCCTGCCACGCCGCGGGAACACCGGGGATCGTCGCCGAATGGAAGAAGAGCGCCCATTACGGCGCGAAGGTGGACTGCTACGACTGCCACAAGGCCAACGAGGGCGATA
>JAPTVL010000191.1 GCA_028065725.1 Betaproteobacteria bacterium | reverse complement strand
ACACCGTGAACCTCGCCTCACGCCTGGAACAGGCCAACAAGTTCTACGGCACCCGCATCCTGGTCAACGAAGCGACGCGGAATCTGGCGGGCGACACGCTGGCCTTCCGCGAAATCGACAGCCTGCGTGTCGCCGGCAAGTTGGAAACGGTCAGGGTGTTCGAGTTGCTGGGGCTGGCAGCGGAGTTGAGCGAGAGCGACCAGCAGCGGGTACAGACGTATGAAGCCGGGTTGGCGCGCTATCGCGCGCAGGATTGGGATGCGGCGGAAGCGGCGTTCCGTGAATGCCTTGCGATCGAGCCGAAGGATCAGCCCAGTCAGGTCATGCTGGCGCGGGTTGCGGCGTTCCGGCAGGCGCCGCCGGAGGTGGGGTGGGATGGGGTTTGGGTGGCGTTGAGTAAGTAAAGGCTTAACGTTGAGATAGGGCGTAGTTTGAGGTGGTATGTCCGATTGTCGAGTTAGCTTTCACCCCGCCACATTGGCTTCACCTTCACTCTCTCATGTTGCTTGATTTCTTCTAATGTCTGGAAGAGTTCGGGATCTACTAAAATCTGCTTGTTCACAATCTTATGACAGTGAATCGGCGCTTCCCGACCGTGAGTTTCAATGTATGTGTGAGCGATACGGTGCGCTTGCATAACTTGTGTCTGCAGCTCTTTCGTTGTTTCCTTTGTGACGATTGCCCTAATAACAACCGCGAGATCAATGTCCTCAAGATAAATGATGTCGCGGTACTCCACGGCCATGCCGTTCGGAGTCTTCACTTTTCTGAAAAAGGTGTCCAAGTATTCTCCGATTGGACGCTTCAAGGTTCGTTCATACACTTCGTCGAATATTTTCGTGGCGAAATATGTCCCAATGAACCCAACAATGACGCCGAATATCTCGATGCCATTTAGTAGTGCAGTCGGCTTGCAATTTAAATATAACGCTGGCAAATCGGTGAAGTAATTGGGGGCGTATTGCCAGTCGGCATCTTCGAAGAACGGCTCCAGCACCTCCTCTTGGGCTTCTGCCGCAGATCTCATGAAGTGCGAAGATCCTTCGAGTCCAAACGAGTAGCGGGCGAATTGCATTATTTTTGAGTGATACTTAACTTTTGAGGGACCCAATCTGGGGCACTCTCAAGCAGCTTCCGCATGCAGCCTCACCCCAAGTGCGCGCGCAACCTTGAGCACGGTCGCAAAGCTCGGATTGCCGTTTTCGCTGAGGGCCTTGTAGAGACTTTCCCGACTCAGCCCGGCGTCACGCGCAACCTGAGACATGCCCTTGGCCCGGGCGATATCGCCCAGCGCACGGGCAATGCCCGCCGCATCGTCCGGAGCGTCTTCTAGCCAGGCGTCGAGGTAGGCGGCCATTTCCTCTGGAGTGCGCAGCTGCTCGGCCACATCGTAGGGTACGGTCTTCGTCTTGGCGGTCAGTTTGGTGGAAGCCTTGGGCATGTCTTTACTCCTGCAAATTACTGGCGAGCGCAGTAGCCGTTTTGATGTCCTGCTGTTGCGTCGACTTGTCGCCGCCTGCCAGCAGGATGATCAGTTCGCCGTTGCGCTCGGTGTAATACACCCGGTAACCGGGGCCGACGTCGATCTTCAACTCGGATATGCCGTGCGTGAGATTGCGATGCTGTCCGGGGTTGCCGTGAGCCAGCCGATCCACGCGCATCTGAATGCGGGCGCGGCCGGCTCGATCCTTCAGGTCATTGATCCAGTCTCGATAGACCTCGGTCATCGATACGCGCATGATCGAAGTGTATCCTATGGGATACGGTTGTCAAGAATGCGATGAGGGGCGCTATTCAGTAACGCCCTCATCCCCATGACACGTGCACCCCGGCTCCTTGCTGGTGGAATTGTCGCAACACACGATCTTGCCAGCGCGGCAGCCGCAGATACCTTTGTGAGCCTTGCAACAGGCTGTCTGGACCTGGGCGAGATTCATGCCCTTGGCATTCGCGATGCAGGCCTCGGGTGATAGCAATGTCTGCGGTGCGGCAGCAGGCGTGAGGTCGACGCTTGAATCGGCGGCGGCCGGGAGCGCGAAGCCGGCGGCGGCGAATGCGAGCGTGGCGAGCAAAGATGAGATACGCATGACAGTCTCCTAGTGAGAAACGGGCTGCCTCACTATAGCCGAGCGGGGCTGTTGGGTGTGGTCAGAGATTGTGGCTTAACGGGCATTCTGGATTGCTTCCCACCACGGCCTTCGGCCTCGTGGCTAAAGGCAACAGCACTCGCAATGACGGCATGGCTTATGCGTCGCGCAGCAGCAACCCCAGCATCAGCGCGGCTGCCACCAGGATCGCCGCCAGCAGGGTGAAGGCGCTGCCGTAGCCGGCGACGCCGACCATGAAGCCGGTGAGCACCGGGCCGATCGACTGGCCGACGTCCATCACGGTGCGCAGCACGCCCATCGAGGAGCCGTAGCGGCCGTCTTTTGTGAGGTCGGCGACGAGGGCGGCGGTGGATGAGGTGACGGTCGCGAAGCCGAGGCCGAACGCGAGGCTCAGCATCGACAGGCCGATGAAGTTCGGGAAGTAGGGCAGCAGTACGACGCTCGTCGCGCCGATCAAGAGGCCCGGCAGGATGACGCGGCGGCGGCCGACGCGGTCGGACACCCGGCCCATCAGCGGCTTGGCGAACACGATGCTGAGAAGCTGCACGCCGAGGATGACGCCGATCTGCCACGCGGGAATGCCGAGCGAGGACGCGTACAGGGCGAGGAAGGCCTCGATCGCGCCGAACACCAGGTATTGCGCCGCCTCCACCGTGCTCACCAGCATGATGCCGCGGTCGCGCAGCACGGTTCTCAGGCTGGACCAGAAATGCGGCAGCTCCAGCTTGGTCGTCGGGCGCGGTTCGTGGTCGCGCAGCAGCAGGCCGGCGCCCAGCGCGAGCACACCGGCGATCGCGCAGGCGACGTACACCGCGCCGAAGCTCGCCAGCGAGATCAGCGTGCCGCCGAGGAAGGGCGCGATCGAGCGGCCGACGATGGTCACCGAGGAATAGGTAGACAGCCGCGCCGCGCGGTCGGCCGTGTAGCGTTCGGCGATCGCCGCGCTCGCCACGGTGCCGAAGATCGCGGTGGCGAAGCCGTGGTAGAAGCGCACTGCCATCAGCTGCCAGGCGGTTTCGATCACCAGATAGAGAAAGGGCGCGGAGGCGAACACGATCAGCGAGGCCAGCAGTACGCGCCGCTTGCCGAGGTGGTCCGACAGCG
>JAPTVL010000340.1 GCA_028065725.1 Betaproteobacteria bacterium | reverse complement strand
TGTGGTCGCCGGCCTGCTGGGCGACAGATGGAACCTCGGTTTCCTCGCCGAAACCGAGCGCCAGGTCGAAGCCCACCTCGACGGACATCTGCAGAAACTGCCGGAAGCCGACGCCAAGAGCCGCGCGGTGGTCGAACAGATGAAGATCGACGAAGCCCAGCATGCGCAGACCGCGATCGACCACGGCGGCGCGCCGCTGCCGGTGCCGGTGAAGCAGGCGATGCGCTTTGCGGCGGATGTGATGCGGCAGACGGCGAGCCGGATTTAGCCAGCCCGTCGGTTTATATACAACCGCTTGAAATTAAACCTATCTATTCTTGCGCATCGGCCTATGATCGATCCGTATGGTGTTTGCATGGGACATGAATCCACGCAGATACACCTGAAGCCACTGCAAGGAGAATCACCATGGCAAAAGGCCAGTTACGTGGAAACAAGGAAGCAAAGAAACCCAAGAAGCCGAAACAGGTAGTCGTTCCTGTCGGGTCGTTCATACCTCCGCCCAAATCAGGCAAACCCATCAAGGTTCCGAACTGAAGCTTTTCGGAAACCCGAGCAAGCGCCACCGTCGAGGTGGCGTTTTTACGTCTGGCCTCCGGATCGGATCAGGCTGAGATGGCTGGGTTTTCCGGACAGCTTCAAATGGCGACAATAGCCCCATGGTCACCGCCACTTTCCGCTTTTATGAAGAACTGAACGACTTCCTCGCGCCCAGGCGGCGCAAGCAGGAATTCAGCGTGCCGTGCGCGCAGCGGGCGACGACCAAGCACATGATCGAGGCGCTGGGGGTGCCGCACACCGAGGTGGAGCTGATCCTGGTCAACGGCGAATCGGCGGACTTCGACCGGCTGCTCAAAGACGGCGACCGGGTGGCGGTGTATCCGCGCTTCGAGGCGATGGACGTGACGCCGCTGCTGCGGGTGCGCGACACCCCTTTAAGGGAGCCGCGTTTTGTCGCCGACGCGCACCTCGGGGGGCTCGCGCACATGCTGCGCATGCTGGGCTTCGACACACTGTACGACAATCATTTCCACGACGACGACATCGTCGCGCTCGGCGAGCACGACGGCCGCATCGTGCTGACGCGCGACCGTGAATTGTTGAAGCGGCGCGCGGTGTCACACGGCTGTTACGTGCATGCGCTCAAATCCGAGGACCAGTTGCGCGAGGTCGTCGAGCGGCTCGATCTGGCGCGCAGCGCCAGGCCATTCACGCTGTGCCTGCACTGCAACGTGCCGCTGCGGCCAGTCGACAAGGCGAGCGTGATCGACCGCCTGCCGCCGCGGGCGCGCGAACTCTATGAACGCTTCTCCACCTGCGACCAGTGCGGGCGCGTGTATTGGGAGGGCTCGCACTGGCGCAACATGCGGCGGCTGCTCGACGGCGTGCTGGCGAACAACGACACGAATGGAACTTAAGGCGTGGCGCGCGCTCATTCCTCCATCCCGTACGAAAGCAGAACCATGACAAGCATGAAATGGAAAATCTTCGCGACCCTGGTCGTCGGCCTCGGGCTGGCCGGCTGCGACGGAACGCCTGCGGCCGGGCCAGGCGACGCCGACGAGACCGTCGTCGAACGCAAGCTGGACCCGACGCAGGTGGCACGCGGCAAGGCCGTCTATGAAAAATTCTGCCTGGAATGCCACGGCGCCGGCGGCAAGGGGCAGCCGGGCGACTGGCGGGTGCGCGATGCCGACGGCCACTTTCCGCCGCCGCCGCTGGATGACAGCGCCCACGCCTGGCATCACCCCACCGCGGCGCTGCTGGAAGTGATCCGCGAAGGCAGCCCGCAGGGGCAGGGCAAGATGCCGGCGTGGAAGGGAAAATTGAGCGAGCGGGAGGCGCAGGATGTGGTGGCGTACATCAAGTCGCTGTGGTCCGACGAGGTGTACAAGCTGTGGTCGAAGATGGAGCGGCAGTCGCTGGAGCCCTGAGCGGGTAAAATGGCGGCATTGAAATCACCCCAACCAGGAGCAACACCATGAGTGAATACGGATTCGAAACAAAGATCAGCGGCCCCTTCGACGACGCCATCGAGAAGGTCACCGCTGCGCTGAAGGCCGAAGGCTTCGGCGTGCTGACCGACATCGACGTGAAGAGCACGATGAAGGCCAAGCTCGACGTCGACATGCGTCCCTACCGCATCCTCGGCGCCTGCAACCCGCCTCTGGCAAACCAGGCGATCAGCGCCGAGCCCGACGTGGGCATGCTGCTGCCGTGCAACGTCGTGGTGCGCGAGGAAGCCGACGGCAAGGTGACCGTGTCCTTCCTCGACCCCGGCATCATGGTCAAGCTGGTCGCCAACACCGCCGTGCACGGCGTCGCGACCGAGGCGCGCGCGCGTTTGATGCGGGTGAAGGACAGCCTGTCAGCCTGAACGGTTTGAGCCTTGTCAAAAAAGCCCGCGTCTGCGGGCTTTTTTGTTTTGCCGTCGGAGCACAAACCGCTGGCCGGTTTGGCTTGGCCCGCGGGCGGGCGCCAGATCACGCCTGGGCTGCCGATTCCATCAGCAGGACATGCAGACGGCGCGGACCGTGCGCGCCGAGCTGGATGGTCTGCTCGACGTCGGCGGTGCGCGAAGGGCCAGTGATGATGTTGGTCGCGCGCGGCATGGCGCCGCGTTCGCCGCGCAGCAGCGCCCAGGCGTCTTCCAGGCGCGGCACGATGCGGTTCTCCGGCAGCAGGCACAGGAAATCGTCGGGCAGAAAATTCAAGCTGGTCGGGCTCTCGGGCCCCGACAGCAGCATGAGACTGCCGGTCTCGGCGATGCCGCAGAAGGCCACCGCGAAGCCGATCCGGTCGTCGCCCCGGGCGCGGCGTGATTCCACCTGCCAGCCTTCCGGCCACACGATATCGGCCAGCAGCGGATGCGGCGCGACGCACACGCGCTGCGGCAGATTCTGCGCCGCGAGGTAATCCGTGACTGCGTGAACGATCCCCGCATGCGAGGCGATCCCGGCATGGGTCCCCGCGGCCTTGGCCAGCTTGGCGAGGAAGCGCTCACGATCAGCTCCTGCCCATTGCGGCTGCGGCCCGCGTGCGTGGCCGCTCATGTGCTGCATGACGTCAGGTGCATCGGCCGTCGCAGCATGGCCCAGCGCTTGCGAGATACGGTCGAGGATGGCTGCGCGGCTGTCGCTCATGGCTGCCTCCTCCGCTGCCGCTGGGCCATGAAGGTGTCGCCCTGCGGCGCCGGCAGGGCGCGCGCGGCGGT
>JAPTVL010000308.1 GCA_028065725.1 Betaproteobacteria bacterium | reverse complement strand
CGCGCAGAACTACACTCACGCCGTGCTCGAGAAGCTGCAGCACTACGGCGCCGACCGCCCGCTGTTCGATCTGCACGCCATCGAGGACGAAATCGCCAAGGCGCTGGGACGGCGCGTCGACCTGAAATCGGGCGGCTACCTCATCATCGACCAGACCGAGGCGCTGACCACGGTCGACGTCAACACCGGCGGCTTCGTCGGTGCGCGCAACTTCGACGACACCATCTTCAAGACCAATCTCGAAGCCGCGCAGGCCATCGCGCGCCAGCTGCGCCTCCGGAACCTCGGCGGCATCATCATCATCGACTTCATCGACATGGACAACGCCGAGCACCAGGACGCGGTGCTGACCGAACTGAGGAAGGCGCTGGCGCGCGACCCCACCCGCACCACCGTCAGCGGATTCTCCGCGCTGGGGCTGGTCGAGATGACGCGCAAGCGGACCCGGGAATCCCTCGCGCACGTGCTGTGCGAACCCTGCCCTACCTGCGCCGGGCGCGGCGAAATCAAGACCGCGCAGACCGTATGCTACGACGTGCTGCGCGAAATCCTGCGCGAGGCGCGCCAGTTCGACGCGCGCGAATATCGCATCGTCGCCGCACAGAGCGTGATCGACCTCTTCCTCGACGAGGAATCCGGCAGCCTCGCCCAGCTCATCGACTTCATCGGCAAGCCGGTATCGCTGCAGGTCGAGACCACCTATCCGCAGGAACAGTACGACATCATCCTGCTGTGAAAGCACCTGCTTACTGGGATACCGCCTGCACCGAACTGGCCGCCGCCGACCCGGTGATGGCCGCGCTCATCGCGCGCTATCCCGACGCCATTCTCGCCAACCGCGGCGATCCGTTCCAGACGCTGGCCCGCGCCATCGTCGGCCAGCAGATTTCGGTCAAGGCCGCAGACAGCGTGTGGGCACGCTTCGCCGGCCATGCGCAGACCGTCAGCCCGGAACGCATCGCAACGCTCGAACTGGACGCGCTCGCCGGCTGCGGCCTGTCGCGCCGCAAGGCCGAATACCTGCGCGACCTGGCCGGCCATTTCGTCGATGGTCGCGTCGAACCTGCGCGCTGGAAAAGCATGGAAGACGAAGCCGTCATCGCCGAACTCGTCGACGTGCGCGGCATCGGCCGCTGGACTGCCGAGATGTTCCTGATCTTCAGCCTGCGCCGCCCCGACGTCTGGCCCATCGACGACATCGGCCTGCAGAAGGCCGTCGCCTTGCATTACCTTGGCGGCGAGCGCCCCACCCCAGCAATCCTGCGCCAGCAGGGCGAGCGCCACGCACCCTGGCGCACCGTCGCCACCTGGTATCTGTGGCGCAGCCTGGACCCGGCGGTGGTGCAGTATTGATACCCCATCCAGTCCGTATCATTGGGCTGATACAGCGACCCCACTTTTACGCTTGAGCATTCCGGGTTCGAATCGAGCATGACTTCCCCCCATCCGAGCGAGGCCCGCGTTGGCTAGCGACCCTACCTCCGGCAGCACGCCCCACCTGCCGCCCGACTCGCTCGCCTGGCTGACCTGGGGCCTGCTTGCCAGCCTTTACTTCGTCGGCTACTTCCAGCGCGTCGCCCCGGCGGTGATGGTCGACGAACTGATGCGCGACTTCAGCATCGCCGCCACGCTGCTCGGAAACCTCTCCGCCATCTACTTCTACACTTACGCCGCGATGCAGATTCCCAGCGGCCTGCTCGCCGATGCCGTCGGCCCGCGCCGCGTGGCCACGGCCGCCGCCGGGGTCGCGGCCGCTGGCATCGTCCTGTTTGCGCAGGCCGACAGCCTGTGGACGGCTGCGCTCGGCCGCGGCCTCATCGGCGCCTCGGTCGCCGTCGCCTTCGTCGCCTGCATGAAACTCGCCGGCCACTGGTTTCCCGCCAACCGCTTTGCCACGGTCACTGGCGTCTCGCTGCTGATTGGCAATCTCGGTGGCGTGCTGGCCGGCGTGCCGCTGTCCGAGGCAGTGGCCAGTGTCGGCTGGCGTACCGCCATGTTGGCCAGCGCCGGCCTCACCCTGGTGCTGGCTGCCGTCGTCTGGCTGTGGGTGCGCGACGATCCCAGCGAACGCGGCTACGCCAGCCACGCGCATCCGGAGGCGCTCAACAATGCCGCCATGTTGCCGCGGCGCAGTTTGAAAATGGTCCTCTCCGAGCGCGATACCTGGCTGCTGTTCTTCGCCGGCGGCCTGATCGCTGCGCCGGTGCTGACCTTCGCCGGTCTCTGGGGCGTGCCCTACCTGGTTCAGGTTCACGGCCTGGAACGCAGCCATGCCGCCGTCTTCACCACCACCATGCTGCTCGGCTTCGCTGTCGGCGGCCCGCTGCTGGGCGCACTGTCCGACCGTATGGGCCGGCGCAAGCTGCCCTATCTGGGCGCGTCGCTCGCCCACGCTCTGAGCTGGGTGATCTTCCTGCTCGTCGACGACCTGTCGGCCACCGCCCTCACCCTGTTGTTCACCGTGATCGGTTTTTCGGCCGGCGGTCTCATCATCGGCTTCGCCTTCGCGCGCGAAGTCAACCATCCTGGCGCTGCCGGCACCGTCGGTGGCGTCGTCAACATGGCCGTGCTCGGCTTCGCCGCCATTCAGCAAAGCGCCATGGGCTGGATCCTCGACCGCAACTGGCAGGGTGCCATGATCGAAGGCGCCCGCATCTACGATGCCGCCGCCTACCACGCAGCCTTCCTGTGGCTGGCGTTCAGTGCGCTGGGTGCGGTATTGGTCGTGGCGCTGACCCGCGAGACATACTGCCGGCTGCGTTTCGATTCGGACGATTGAGACGGGATTTCCTGGCGGGTCACCCGGTGGCACCGACACCCGCGTCTCATGTGGATCGGCAAAAAAGCTGCAATCGGTCAGGTTCGGCCGCTCGGGGTGGAAATCCCGATCGTCCGATCATCAGTGGATCTGTTGAAAAACTCGAGGTAGGGCTGCCCGCCGGACGAGCGGGAATGGCGAATCGGCTAGCCTGTCCCGACGTTGGCCAGGGGCTTTGGCGCGGACTGGGATGACAGCAATGCGGTGAGGCTCTCGGCATCCATCGGCCGCGCGAAAAAGTAGCCCTGGTAATCGTGACAATCCTCTCGTGTCAGCAGCGCCAATTGTTCCGCCGTTTCCACTCCCTCGGCGATGACCTGCAGCCGCATCGCCCGCGCCAGGGCGATGATGGCTTTGACAATCGCCAGATCCTCACTGTCGGTGGCCAGGTCGCGAACG
>JAPTVL010000315.1 GCA_028065725.1 Betaproteobacteria bacterium | reverse complement strand
CCCCCAGCGGTCGAGCTGGTTGATCATGTTGAAGCTTTCCTGCGCGTAGGCCATCACCGTCTTCTGGTTGACGATGCCGTCGTTGGCGACGGTGATTTCCTTGACGTACTGCTCGGGCGTGGCATGCCCCGGAATCACTGCGTTATTGAGGCCGTCCATGCCCATCGAGATGGCGCCGCTGCGCTTCACGTTGGCCTTTTCCAGCAGCATTACCTTCAGCGCCGGATTCTTCTCCTTGGCCTTGACGGCCGCCATCGGTCCCGCCGTTCCGCCGCCGATCACCAGCACATCCACTTCTGCAATCATGTCACTCATACAAATCTCCTAAACGTGTGAACGTTCGATGCGCATCCGGTACTGGAACGCATCACCGCGGTAATACAGGTATTCGAAATCGATCGGTTTGCCGTCGGCGGTCATGGTGAGCCGCTCGATGCGCAGCACCGGCGCGCCCTCCTCCACCTGCAGCTGGCGGGCCAGATACTCGTCCGCCAGCATCGACTCGATCTGCAGTTCGGCGCCGCCCAGCGCGTAGCCGTAGTCGTTTTCCAGGATCAGGAACACGTCGCGGTGCGCCAGGTCTTCCTTGGCCAGGCGTTCGCCGATGGCCTTGGAGACATAGGTGACGTCGAGCGAGATCGGCGCACGGTTGAGATAGCGCACCCGACGCAATTCCACGACCTCTTCGCCCGGTCCGACGCCCAGTCGGGCACCCACCGCTGCCCCGGCCGCCAGGCCCTTGAGGCTTACCACACGCGAGAAAGTCTCGTAGCCCATGCTCGACATCGCCTCGCCGAAGCCCTGCAACTCAGCCACGTTCTGGAACGCCTTGGGCTTGGAGACGTAGGTGCCCTTGCCATGGATCTTGAAAATGAGACCTTCCTTCTGCAGGTCGCCCAGGGCCTGCCGCACCGTGATGCGCGATACGCCGAAGGTGCTCGTCAGTTCGCTTTCGGACGGCATCTGCTGATGCGCCTGATAGGTGCCGTCCAAAATGCGGTCGCGCAGTATTTCCTTGATCTGCGTATACAGCGGGACCGGCGATACCTGCAGCAGCGCAGGCGCTTTCTTCCGGGGCTTTTCCATTTCGATGCGCGCTCCATGACTTGTTATGACGTGTAATGACACAGCAACACACGTGCCAACCATGCAAAACGGCCAGCAAAAACTGTCGGAAGCCTTATGGATATTGGCTTTGAGCCAACGGGAGTGAGAGGGGAAACGCCCACGGTTGAGCGATGTGCGCAGCACTGGCATGGTGCGCGATGCTCCGAAGTTGTTTTAGATTGGTGCTGACAGAGGCGTAGCCATACGCCCTGCGCGGCGTTGCCATGCTTTCAATGAACTTGAATATTCCGGCGCTCAAACCGCCGGAAAAAAGCTCCGAGATCCGATCGGATTCAGGGGTGGCGAATCAGGATTCCGTCCAGCGTGCCGCCGCCGCATCGTCGCTGGCGCGCGCATCGACCCAGCGCTCGCCTTCGGGCGTTTCTTCCTTCTTCCAGAACGGCGCCTGGGTCTTCAGATAATCCATGATGAACTCGCAGGCGGCGAAGGCTTCGCTGCGGTGCCGGCTGGCCACCGCCACCAGCACGATGGGATCGCCCGGCAGCAGGCGGCCGATGCGGTGGATCACCGTCACGTCCTGCAACGTCCAGCGCGCGCTGGCCTCGTCGACCAGCGCGACAAGCGCCTTTTCGGTCATGCCGGGGTAATGCTCCAGCGTCATCGCCGCGACGCCGCTTCCTTCGTTGATGTCGCGCGCGAGGCCGACAAAGCTGGCGATGGCGCCGATGTCGGTGCGGCCCTGGCGCATCGCATCGACTTCGGTGCCGAGGTCGAAGGCGTCGGCCTGGACGAGAATCTTCACCGCGCTAACCTCCGGTCACCGGCGGAAAGATCGCAACTTCGGCACCGTCATGCAGCACCGCATCGAGCGCGACGAGATCCTGGTCGACCGCCACCCGAAACGCCCGGCCCGCCGCCAGTTCCTCCGCCCACGCGCCGCCGCGCGCCTGCAGTTGGGCAAGCAGGTCGGCGGCCGTGGCGCCGGCGAATTCGATTCCCTCTTCGGCCACGCCGAAGCGCTCGCGCAGGCGGGCAAAGTACAGCACGCGCAGTTTCATGCGAGCAGCTCCGAGAAGGGAATAAAGCGCACCCAGTCGCCCGGCCGGATGGTCTGGCCGATTTCGAGATCGACCAGGCCATCGGCCCAGGCGCACGAGGTCAGCACGCCCGAACTCTGGTTCGGAAACAGCCCCAGCTTGCCATTGGGCTGCAGCCGGGAACGCAGGAATTCGCGGCGCGCGCCCGGCTTCTTCCAGGCGAAATCGGCCTGCACGGCGAACGCGCGGTACAGCACATCAGCCGCACCCATGCGCTTCAGCAGAAACGGCCGCACGAACAGGCAGAAGGTGACGAAGGCCGACACCGGATTGCCGGGCAGGCCGATGAAATCGGCCTCCCCTACGCGACCGTAGACGAGCGGCTTGCCGGGCTTCATCGCAACTTTCCACATCTCGACGCGGCCGAGCTTTTCGACCGCCGCCTTGACGTAATCGGCCTCGCCCACCGACACGCCGCCGCTGGTGATGACGACATCGGCTTCGCGCGCAGCCTGCGCCAGCGCGGCCTCGGTCGCTTCCAGCGTGTCGGGCACGATACCGAGGTCGATCAGCTCGCAGCCCAGACCGTTCACCAGCCCGGTCAGCGTATAGCGGTTCGAGTTGTAGATCCGGCCCGGCGCGAGCGGTGCGCCCGGCGTCACCAGCTCGTCGCCGGTGAAGAAGCACGCGACTTTCAGTTCGCGGAAGACCGGCAGTTCGGCCAGTCCGACCGAGGCGGCAAGCCCCATCTCGGCCGCGCCGAGGCGGGTGCCGGCGGAGAGAACCTGCGCGCCGGCTTCGATGTCCTCGCCCGCGCGGCGGATGTTTTCGCCGGGACGCGGCAGCGCGTGAATGATGACTTCGTCGCCCTCGCAGCCGCAGTATTCCTGCATCACAACGGCGTCGGCGCCCGGCGGCACCGGCGCGCCGGTGAAGATGCGCGCGGCGGTGCCGGGCACGAGCGGCGTGCCGACGCTGCCGGCAAGGGTGCGCTGCGACACCGGCAGGCGCACGCCGGCCACCGCCACGTCGGCGACGCGCACGGCGTAACCATCCATCGCGCTGTTGTCGAGCGGCGGCACGGTGATGGCGGACGTCTGCGGCGCAGCGAGCA
>JAPTVL010000475.1 GCA_028065725.1 Betaproteobacteria bacterium | reverse complement strand
AGCAGAGCGCCGGCATCGAGCAGGTCAATCAGGCCATCACGCAGATGGATGACGCGACCCAGCAGAACGCTGCGCTGGTCGAAGAAGCCGCTGCGGCCTCCGAGAGTCTGCAGGATCAGGCCGGCAAACTCACCGAGGCGGTGAGCGTGTTCAGGCTGGAGGGGGTGGCATACAGCGCGCGCCCCACCCTGGCCGTGGCGGCATCGCCGAAAAACCTGACGAGCATCAAGCCCAGGTCCAAGGCTATGCCGGCGCCGGTTGCTCGACCGAAGAAGCTTGCGGTTGCGGGTGGCGGCAACGAGGAGTGGGAAGAGTTCTGAGTGTGGTGATGTCAAGGTTGGCGTGAAGCGAGTAGCCCCTGCGAGGACTTTCAGGCGCGGGTTCGGTAATGCCGATTTTGCAAGCCTCAGATTGGTTGTGCATCAGGCTTTTTGAAAGGCAAAAAAATGTTGGCAAATCTGAACATCAAGTCGCGGCTGATATTTGTGATCGGCTTCCTCTCCTTGCTGCTGATGGGCATCGGGATCATGGGCCTGACAAGCCTGAGCTCGACCAACAGCGCCTTCAAGAGTGTCTACGAGGACAGGGTGGTCACCCTGGGGCAGCTGGAACGCATTTCCGCCCTGGTCAACAAAAACCAGATACTCGTTGGCGAAGCGGTTGTAGGCCAGTTGTCGGCCTTCCCTGAAGATGTGGCAGTGGTCGACAAGCAGGTCGTCGAGGCCAGGCAGGTGATAGAAGAAATCAACACGACCTGGAAGGCCTATACGGCCAACCGGCTGACTGCCGAAGAAAAGAAACTCGCCGAAGTCTTCGACGCCAACCGCCTTGCCTATGGCCGGGCAGGCCTGATGCCGGCGCTTGCCGCCTTGAGCGGCCATGATTTCCAGCAGGCCAGCGAAATCCTGCAGGGAGAGATGAAAGCGTCCTACCCGGCCGTGCGGCAAAGCGCCGAAGCGCTGATTGCCTTGCAACTCAAGATTGCCAAAACTGAATTTGAGGCTGCGCAAACCCGATTTGCCCTGGTTCGCAACATCTCCATCGCGGTCATTGCGGCCGGCGTGCTGCTGGCCGCCCTGATCGGCTTCTGGCTGATCCGCGCCATCACCCGCCCCCTGGACGCCGCCGTGAAGCTGGCGCGCGGCGTGGCAGCGGGCGATCTCACCCAGCGCATCGACGTCAACTCGACGAATGAAATCGGTCAGTTGCTGCAGGCACTGAAAGACATGAACGAGAGCCTGGTGGGCGTGGTCGGCCAGGTGCGTTCCGGTGTCGACACCGTAGCCCACGCGTCGAGCCAGATTGCCGCCGGCAACCTCGACCTGTCTTCCCGCACCGAAGAGCAGGCATCGAGCCTTGAAGAGACCGCCAGTTCGATGGAGGAGCTGACCAGCACCGTCAGGCAGAACGCCGAGAACGCGCGTCAGGCCAACCAGCTGGTGGGATCCACCGCTGACGTCGCGGTCAAGGGCGGCCAGGTCGTGGGTCAGGTGATCGACACCATGGCCTCGATCAAGGAAAGCTCGCGGAAGATTGCCGACATCATCGGCGTCATCGACGGCATCGCCTTCCAGACCAACATCCTCGCCTTGAACGCCGCGGTCGAAGCCGCGCGCGCCGGCGAGCAGGGCCGCGGTTTCGCGGTGGTCGCCTCCGAAGTCAGAAACCTCGCCCAGCGCTCCGCCGGTGCCGCCAAGGAGATCAAGACCCTGATCGAGGATTCCGTCGGCAAGGTCGATGCCGGCGGCAAGCTGGTGGACGAAGCCGGCAAGACCATGGACGAGATCGTCAGCTCGGTCAAGCGCGTCACCGACATCATGAGCGAGATCGCAGCGGCGAGCCAGGAGCAGAGTTCCGGCATCGAGCAGGTCAATCAGACCATCACCCAGATGGACGACGCGACGCAGCAGAACGCCGCCCTGGTGGAAGAAGCCGCGGCAGCGGCCGAAAGCCTGCAGGACCAGGCGGCCAGGCTGGCCGACGCGGTGAGCGTGTTCAGGCTGGACGCAGGTGCTTACACCGTGCGTACCGACTTGCCGGTCCTCAGTGACGTGGTGTCGGTATCGCCGAAGACCAAGTCCGAGGCGATGCCGGCGCCCGCTGCGCGGCCGAAGAAACTGGCCGCCGGCGGTGGAAGCAGCGATGAATGGGAAGAATTCTGAGCGGACGTCTGTCCTGATGCCCGGCCTGCATTGAATCTGGAGACAAGTCGTTTCCTGTGGGGCAGGCGGATCAGGATGGACGAGCGTCCTGGCCGTTAACCGAAATTGAAGTGTGGATTAGAAGGTAGTGCAGAAATGAAGTTGAAATCAAAAATCATCATGAGCATGGGGATGGTGTTCATGCTTTTCAGCGTGGCGATCGGCGTGGCGCTGACCGGCATGCAGAGCAACAAGAACCGCTTCGAACAGTTCCTGGAACGGGATCTGGCGCTTGCCCAGGCAGCAACCAATCTCTATGCCCATGGTTTGCAAATGGGTCAGGCCTTGCGCAATATCGTCATGGACCCGGCCAATCAGGCAGCTTACAAGAACCTGGAGGCATCGTCGACCGAGTTCAGGGCCAGCAGCGAGAAGGCACTGGCCCTTGCCGCAAGCGCGCCCGCCGACCTGAAGATCCTGCAGGAAGTGGTCTCGTATCGCGAGCAGCAAATCCCCATCCAGGCGAAAATCGTTTCGCTGGCGGGTTCGGACCAGGTTGCAGCCATTGTTGCGATCAGTCAGGAAGAAACTCCGGTGTGGCGCAACATCCGGACGCGCCTGATGGACTTCACCAAGGAAAAAAATACCGCGGTTGAAAACACCAAGGCCGACATGGCCGCGTTCAGCCAGCGCATGCTGACGATTACGCTGGTGCTCGTGGTGGTGGCTCTGGCCGTGGCAAGCGCGATCGTCTTGTGGCTGGTGCGCCACATCATGAAGCAGCTGGGCGGCGAGCCTGCCTATGCCGTGGAAGTGGCCCGTGCAATCTCGGAGGGAGATTTCTCGAAGTCGGTTGCCCTCGAGAAAGGCGACACCACGAGCCTGCTGTTCGCGATCAACGCCATGCGCCAGAACCTGACCGCAACGGTTGGTGAAATCCGGCATTCGACCGAAGCCATTGCGGTGGCTACGCGCGAGATCGCCGCCGGCAACCTCGACCTGTCCTCCCGCACCGAAGAGCAGGCGTCGAGTCTTGAGGAGACCGCCAGCTCGATGGAAGAGCTGACCAGCACCGTCAGG
>JAPTVL010000205.1 GCA_028065725.1 Betaproteobacteria bacterium | reverse complement strand
ATGGCATTGCTGGCGGCCAGCGCTGGCACAACCGAATAGACCGGGAGGGTGCCGGACTTCAACTGCACCCAGCCGCTCGCCGCCTTGAAGTAGAGGGCACCGCCTGGGAGTGCTGCGGCTACATAAAGCTGGCCAGCCGCGCCTACGTCGTCGCTACGAGGCGTAACCGTTGCGGTCAATGCCTGGACGCCGGCATTGGCCGTAATCGTGCTTACGGCCCCGCCGTTGCTCTTGAGGCCATAGGCCGCCGGCGTGACCACCACGAAGGTTAGGCCGAGGGATTGGGCGTTGATCTGCTGGGGGTGGCCGGGTACGCTGAAAAAGGCCGTCTCGATGTCCGAGTAATAGACCTGATAGGTGCCACTGGAAACGGCGGCGCTAACCAGATTGCTAGTGTTAAAGCCATTCACTGCCGGCGCGGTGGTTAGGCTGCCGCTGCCGTCGAGAACACATGCGGCTGTGTCAGTACACAGGCTGGCGTAATAACCTGTCGCTGCGGCCGGGGTGCTGTTGGTAGTCATTACCGTATTCCCAACCGTTACCCGCCATGTGATGTTCGGATTCGTGAGCGTCACCGTCGATCCCGGTGCATAGGACTTGCCGTTGACCTCGATGCTTTGGGTCGTGACGGTGGCCACATAGGAGTTAGTGAGGCCGGCCAGGGCTGTCTCGGTTGCCAGCATACCGTGTAACGCTAACGCCCAGGCAGCCGCCAGGCTACAAGCGCTACAAGCCCTCGCTGTGGTGGTTGTGGTGGTGTCTTTCGGGGTCATGATCTTCCTCCTTTGCGTCCGCAAGTTTACCTGTCCACCTTGCCCACTGGCTCGTCGTCCGAGTACGAATCACAGTCCCGCTTGATTGACGCTGAGCGATACTGACAGAACACTTTGCACCAGCCTACCGCATCGGCCCAGGCCGGTGCTTCGCTGGTGTCCAGGTGCCCGCAGTTGTGGCACCGACAAGCCTGCTTTTTGGTGGGCCTCGCGGGGGCGCCGAAGGGGCGCGATGTTGTTGTGGTGTCGGTTGTTTGTGTGGTCATGCTTTCCCTCCTGGGTGTAAGAACCTGTCCTGCTTTTCGGAGCCGCCTCGCTCTTCGCGGGGCCGGCCCGTCCGCTTGCGGCGGCGAGTTGCAAGGGCAAGTGACAGGCGGGACTTAATGCGGGGGACCCACCCGCGCTGGCGCGGGTGGGGTGGAACGCGTTCATTCCCGACTGGCGCGCAGACCTTGCTTTGCGAGCCGAGGGCTGGACACGCATTGGGCGGCTCCGAAAAGCAGGACAGGTTCGCCAGGGCCGAACAAACAAACGCGCTTCCGGCACCACGGCGCGGCCTGCCGCGCCATAGAGACGCGCCGCAGGCGCACGAAAGAAGCTAGTTGAGACATTGCCCTGTCTGCCAATGGCAGATTTGGCCGTAGTAGTTGGAGTTCCACGCATAGCGCAAGCTGTACGATTGCGGGGTATAGGTGGTGCCCTGAATCTTGCCGCCATCCACGGTAACCGTCACCGGAGAACACGTCGGGCATGTTGCAGGCACCGTCACCGTGGCCGTGCCAGCCTGCAAGTTGTGATCGCCATCGAGCAAGGTCAACGGCGTGCTGGCATAGGCGCTGAAGCTCAGGCCGTCAGCCGCAAAGACCCATTCCCAGAAAACCCAATTTTTGGGTGGGTATCCATTATCCGGCACTATCGACGCCGGCGTATTCCGGCTATTCGGCAAATTCGCTGCTTTCGTCGAATACCACCTGACTGGCTGATAGGTGGCCGGATCGACGATACGGTACGGGCCGTCTCCGACCATTCTAAGCTGGCCACCGAAGTCCTCGACGATAACCACGGCTGATTCGCCTTTCGGATCGGTCACCGGCACTTTAATCACCGGGCCAACATTTGCATCCCCGCTGACGGGTGGGATGGTGACCAGGCCGCCTTGTGGTACTCGCTTGATCAAGAACCGGATCGGTTTCCAACCAATAGGTTGCCCATCCCATTCTGGGCCGAGATAGATGAGCATTTGCGATGACAACGCGCCATCGAGCACGCCGGCAATAAGATCCGAGTTGGTCAGATAGCCCGGCGTAGCCTTGGCCCAGCGGGCGCGATTATCCGGGCCTGACGGGGTAGTGACATTGATCTTTCGGCACGTCGTAAGCTGGCCGTCCTGGGTGTAGGCCGTCTTTCCGGTGTAGTCGGTGGTATCCGGTGAGCCGGCGTCGCCGTCGCAAAGGTCGCCCATGTTCACCTTCTTCAAGTTCCCGTAGACATTCCCGCCAAAGTTCACCGGCCCGGTAAAAGGCGTCGTGCCATCCCTCTTCACATAGCTCGCCCACGCGCTCGACAAATACCCTGCCTTGGTCACAAGCTGCCCCTCGGACTTGATATTCGGCCAGTCCGAAGCCTTGGCGAACCAGCCGACCTTGTTGTTCTCCTTGTCGCCGATACCGAAGGCCGCCAGATCGCCGATACTGCCCGTGTAACCGCCATTGACATGCGACTGGGTAGCGCGAGCAGTGATCGCGCCATCCGTGCCAACCACCCCAACAGCCGTCCATAGATCGGTAAGGTTCGGTTGTGGCCCTTCATTCACCCGCTTGAAAGTGCCGCTCGTCGCAATGATCGCCCCGAGGTCGTAGAAGCCCGGCGTGCCAGTGCGACGGATGATGATGTCGAAGGAATTGCCATAGACATCCGTATCCGTCGTCCCGATACTCGGCAGCCCGGCCTGCCGCAAGTCCGCCGTGGTGATACGGATGCAATCGTGTGCCGGGCAGAGGTTGTAGTCCGCCCCGGCCGGATCGCCGATTCGCTTCACGTTGGCCACCCAGTCCGGCAAATTGCCCGCCGCGATCATCTTCTGCACCTCGGCGTCCGGTGTCGAATCGGTCAGCACCAGATAGGCCGTGGACATATAGGTGTTGGTGGCCTTGTTGATCAGATCGGATTTGCCGCCCGCGTTCTGCGCCTTGGCCATGTAGCCCTGCTCGGTTACAACGTAGGCGTAATGAATCATCAGCATCGCCATCATTGGGAGGCCGACCAGGACTGCCGACATGACCGTGGTGAAGCCGCCCTGGCGCTGGCGGAAGTTTGGGTGGAAAGATGGGATTTTATTCATGCTTTCACTCACTGCTTGGGTTGTGGTTTCGCCTGCTCCGACATCGGAGGCTGCGGAATAAAAAACATCTGCGTCGGCAGCTTGCCCTGCCGCTTCTCTAACTCGGCGATCCGCCTCTCAGCAGTGGCCAGTTTTTGCTCGGCAATCCAGACCCGCTTCGATAACTCGTAGTGAGCATGAGCAACCTCTTTGATCTTATAGGTGTGGAGGTCGTACTCACCTTTTGTCACCTGGGGGCCGAACTCGATCCTGTTAATTCGCTCATCCAGCAATTGCTCGTTGTGGAGGTTCCAGTACACCCCGCCCGCCAAGAGCAGACAAAGGTACGTGTAGAAAAAGAACACCCAGATTTTAGATGCCGGCTGTCTTGCCTCTGTTTTGAGTTTCGAGAAATGTTTAAAGAAACGCTCTTTGATAGATATCATTCGTACCTCTTGCTCCTAATTAGCCTCATCCAACACCACGGCGGGTGCGCAGTCTCGCTTGCGAGTCTGCGCACATCATCTTTTCACCTGCTGCTGCTGGCCGTGGCCGGCAGCGGGGTCAGGATCGTCTCATTGAAATCGTCGAGCGCCTGCGCGGCCAGATGCACCAGCGCCAGCGCTTCGGCCGGCGTTTTGCGAATCTCACGCTCCAGCCAGGCCAGCAGCACTTCGGGCTGCAAATCGGTCTGGCGATAAGCTGTTTGCAAGTCGCCGTCCGCCATCTCCAGGGCCTCGCGGCCGAGGACGATGGTGAGGCTGTGAGAGTGTTTTACTTTCGGCATGATTCTTCTCCTTACTTGTCGCCGCTCGGCTTGGCCTCGGTCTTGTCGCGGCGCGGGCCGCCGCGCGGCATGACTTTGTTCATGATGACGGCGCCCACGCCCGCGCTGCCGGCCCCGCCGCCGCCGATCATCTCAGCGGCGAGTTCATCGGCCTTAAATAGCATCAGGCCGACGAATACCATTACCGCCGAGCTGGCGAGAAAACCGCCCAACTTCGCCCCGATTTCTCCGACCAGGGACAGGTTTGGGTCGTCGCTCATTTGCGCCATAAGGTCAGTGTAATTTTCGATGCTGGCCGCACCAATCGCGGCGATTGTCACGCCGACCACGAGGGCGAAGCCCTGGCTCAACATAAATTGCAGCCAGTTTCGCGCGAGGTGCGAAAGCGGCGATGGTGAAGTCCGCAAGGATTGGCAGCCACTTTTTCAGCCAGTCCTTTAGCCAGACCGGCGCATCCTCCAGACCATCGACGCCCGGCCGCTGGCTGGGCTCGGCCTTGATGGGCAGCCCGAAAAGACGATTCCTTTTCACGTCTGTCCGGATTTCTCGAATGGCGGCGAAAAGTCTCATCGCTGCACCGCCGGGACCAGGTGCAGCGGCACAAACACTTGCCGGCCACGATCAGTCTGGACCTGGTAGCCGTCGAGGCGACGCTCGGTGATGTCGCGGCAGGTCTGCGCCGGCTGCGCCTGGTTGCCGGCGATGGCGCCGCCAGCCTGCGCGCCCAGGACTGTGCCCGAGGCGGTGGCGATGGTGTTGCCTTTGCCGCTGCCGAGCTGGCTGCCGACTGCTGCGCCAAGGACGCCACCGAGGGCCTGGCCAAGCCAGCCGGGGGCGCTGGCCTGGACGCATTCGGTGCGGGTGGTCGAGCTGAACACTGGCTCGATGCTGACAGCGGTTTCGGTTGCGGTGGCAGCCAGGGCCGGGGTGGCCACGGCGGCCAGGATCAGGGTGAGGATCGCTTTTTTCATGTGTTCCTCCTTATTTGGCGCGAGTTTCGGCGGCGGCCTGCTTGGCCTTGACCGCATCGGCGTGCTGCTTGTAGCTGTCGATGCTTGTTATCAGAACGAGCAGAAAAGCGCCGGCGATGAGCCAGGGGGTCAACTTGCTTTTTTTGCGAGGGTTGTTCATTTGCTTCTCCTTCACTTCTGGTTGCGCAGTTCTTCGAGCCGAGCGGCTTTGGCCGGGACATCCAGCCCGCCGCCCGGCCAGCTCGCGACAGTGATAAACAGAACAGTCGCGAGGACTGCGTTGATCGCAACGCTCCAGGCGAGCGCCTGACCGCAGGTTACGCGACCGAAAAGTTTCAAAAACTCATCAAACATTGTTTGTTCCCTTTCCGACCAGCCACGATGCCGGCCTATCCACTTCGAGCAAATCGCGACAATTCATCGCTCAAGGCCCCGGTCGTTCGAGGCAGCTTTGGCGATTCCTTCGAGGCGCTCGCGCGTCTCTGCTCGCATCTTCGCGCCCTCGATAGCCGCGCCAAGCTTGGCGCGGATCGACTCTTGCAAGCTCGCGCCGCGCCAGCCTTCGGCGTTCAGGCTTTGGTAAACCTTGTCCTGCGCCTTCGCCCAGGCTTTGCCGACCGCGCCGCGCTCCGGGTCTTTCATGCGGTCCCGCAGCTCGGCGCGGTCGCGCCCAACCATGCGCTGAAGGCTGGTTTCCCGGCCGACGATGACTTTCTCGCCGACCTTGAGGCCGAATATCTTCTTGTCCACAATCTTCGCAGTCTTGGCGGTGAGGCCGAGGGTCTTGGCCTGGCGAAGCTGGACTTCTCGCACGCGGCCATGCAGCTCAGGGTGGTAGGTCTTTCCGTTGCGATATGACAAATACCGCTCGCCCTGGCTGTCGAACTCCCAGCGAGCTTTACCGCGCTCGATGTCGCGGCCGATCTTGGCCGGCGGCGGCATCCGGCCCTGCGTTCCCAGGGCGCGGCGCGCAAGATCGGCATCCCGCTGGCGCTCGTCGCCGGTGCGGCTGTCACGCTCAGTCTCACGTTCGCGCTCTGGCCCCGGCGGGTCGCTGGGGTCGGCGCGATAGTCAGCGGAGCTGTCCTTGTCACGAACTCGGCCCATCTCCTTCTGAAGCTCGTCGCGCTGGGCTGTGGTGTGGTGATAGGTCATGCTCTCGCGGTGGCGGCTGGCAGCAACATACGACAAGCTGCGATCACTCATCGCTGAGTCATGTACAACATGAGCGCGGTCGATGGTGACGCCTTGCGACTTGTGGACGGTGGCAGCATAAGCATGATCAATATGCTTGTATTGCTGCTCGCTGATCCTCAGCTCGCGGCCGTCGCCGTCGCGCTTGAGGGTCAGCCGGCCGTCGCTCGCCTCCTTGACCGTCCAGGTCTGGCCGTTCTTGACGTTCAGGCTCCGGTCGTTTTGCAGAGTGATCACCCTATCGCCAACGGCGAATTGCTTGTCCTTCTCGGCCGCGTCCTTGCTCGCCTGGGTGGTGAAACGGGCATCCTCGCCCTTCAGAAGCCCCGCCTCGCGGGCCAGGGCGCGGGCCTGGTCGTTGATCGCCGCCACGTCTGCACGGCGGGCAGCAAGGGCCATGCTGCTCTTGCCGGCCCCCAGGTCGGAAACAACCGCCTGGGCAATCTCACGCCGGGCCGTGTCGGTGTCGGCGTGTTCGTGCAGGTAGCCGCGCTCCTGCATCCCGGCCAGCGCATCACCGGCCCGGCCGTCCTTCAGGGCGTGGACGATCTCCCGGTCCTGCTCGTGCTCCTGGCGGCGGATCTCGTTCATCTCGGCGTGGGTGCCTGCTGCGTCTCGCATGGAGCGCATGGCCCCGCCCGCGTCGATGGGCTGGAGCTGGCGGGTGTCGCCCACGAGGATGAGCTTGGCCCCGGCCCTGTCGCAGTGGTCTTTGAGCTGGCTCATGAGGCGCGAACCAGCCATGCCGGCCTCGTCCACAACGACGACGGTGCGGTGATCGAGGGTCAATTCGCCTTTGTCCAGGCGGTTAAGCGTGCCGTGGATAGTGTCAGACTTGATGCCCGCGCCCTCTTCGAGGCCTGCGGCTGCCTTGCCGGCCAGGGCGCAGCCGATCACCTGATTGCCATCACGCTCCCAGGCCTCGCGCGCCGCCCCCAGCATGTACGACTTGCCAGCCCCGGCGGTGCCCTCTACTACCGCCAGGCTGCGGGAGTTGTCGGTGATGTGTGCCAGGGCCGCTTTCTGCTCGCCTGAGAGCGGCTTGCCATCGCGCATCCGTGCTTCGATGACTGCGGCCAGGGTTTGCTCCGAAACGCGGGCGCCGGTTTCGGTTCTGGCGGCTCGGGCGGCATAGTCGGCAAGCCCGCACTCGATTTCGAGCATCTCGCGGCTGGCCCAGCGCTCATTGCCGTCCTGGTCGCGCAGGCGCACCAGCTCGCCGGATCGCTCCAGGGCGTCCAGGTGGGCCAGGGCGGTGTCGATGCCACCGCCGCCAACCTGTGCCAGCTCGAAGGCCACCCGTTCAAGCTGAGGCCGGGTCAGGGTCGAGGCTTCTCTGAAGGCCGATTCGGTCAGGGCGGCCTCGGGTTCGCGCTTGAGCGGGTCTTGCTTCCGGAGATGTTCAGCGTCGAACTTGTGCTCGGCCGCAGCCTCGCGGGCCGACTTGAGGGCCGTTTCTCTAGGATTGTCGGCCTTGCGCTCGCGCGTGGCGAGCTGGTGGACTTCGCGGGCCTTGTCGCCCTTCATGCCGGTTTCTTTCTCACGCGCGGCAATCTGAGCGGCGCGGGTTGAAAGTTGCTTCTCCAGGTTAGGCGGGAAGCCTGCCAGTCGAAACGATTTGCCGTCACGCTCCATTTGGAAACCCATGCGCTCCAGCTCACGGGCAAACTCCGCCCGGTAGGCCGTCCCGATGGTGTGGGCGTGCCTGGTGTCGAAGTCCAGCCGCTTGCCGTTCTCGCTGACGTTCGAGACGACCGCGTGGGT
Source organism: Betaproteobacteria bacterium (assembly GCA_028065725.1). The sequence goes on along the minus strand of JAPTVL010000205.1, from coordinate 10,288 downwards.
GTGCAAGTGCGGCTCACCAGCACGGTTGGAGCTGTGCTCAAAGCAGGCGGCGGCGATCTCATGGTGCGGCACCTTGATCGCCCCGGCGTGCCCCTCTCGCTGAATGAAAGCGCCCGATTGCTCCGCGTAGACCAAGGCGCGCTCGACGGCGATTTGCTGGGCCTGACTGATCTGGCGTTGCAGTTCGGGCGAGGCGGAAGCCCAGGCGATTGAGACGGACTTCGGCGCGCTGAAAGTGAGGTCGTAGCCGGGCTTATGCTTCTCGGCGCCGGCGTTGTTTGAAAGCGCCTCGCCGGTTCGCGGGTCGTACCCGGTCAGCGACTTTTCGAGGTCGCCCCGCAGCACCTGCTCCCCTGCAAAACCGCGTTTTTCAGCGAATGAGCCGACCCACTTGCCGGCCGGCTCGTCGTGCTGCTTAGCCTTCGGGTCTTCGGCTCCGAGCTGGTAGTTCTCGTAATAGGCGGCGATGCCCGCGCCGCCTGCGGGAATGGATTTGACTGACAGCATCCAATTACCCCCTTTTTTGAGCGGCAGCCCAAGAGGGCGGGCGGAAGTTGGCGCAGGGATTTGCCGGTGCTTTATGGCCCGCCAGGCACTCGCGCCTTCCGTTGTCTATGTGCTTGTACCAAAGCAGGCAAATTGGGGTCGGGCATGGCTGCTGCTTCATGCCTGGCCCCGCTCGATCATTGCCTGCACCTGCACAGCAGTCAGGCCGCGAGACTGAATGAGTTTCACCAAATTGCGGGCTTCGCGCTCCTTGGCTTCTCGCTCGGCCTTGGCGATCTTGGCGTCGATTGCTGTCAGCCGGGTTTTTAAGTTTTCGCGCTGCTGTTTCAGTTTTTCGAGTGTCATTGTTTGCTCCTATCTCGATTGCTGGCGGCGGGTGCCGCCTTACCTACTTCCGCAAAATCGCGACAAGTTCAGGCCGGCGGCGCCTTCGGGAATTTGGACAAATCGACGCCGGCCGGCACAGGGCCGAAGGCGCGGGGATCGCTCGGGTTGGGCCAGACCGAAAAGGCAATGAAATAACGATTCGCGGAGCGGATCAGAAATTGCTCGTCGCCCTCGTTTTGCTTTTTCTCGATGCCTTCCGCCGCCAACCGGCCGCGATATTCTCGAAAAGTGGGGATGCGCATGATTTCGTTCAGCCGAGACAAAAGCGCATCGAACGCCTGAGCCGATTGAGACAGCGCCCCGCGCATTTCTTCCAGTCCGGCCTCCAGCGCGGCCAGGCGTGAATCGTCGAGTTGCCCGCCAGCAGCAGATCGGTCTGCCTGTTGCGGTTTTGCGATACCGCCTCCGGTCAACACGAGGCGGGCAAACTGCGATTTCGGCATGTTCAAGACCCTGGCCTGCCGCTCGATTTCCAGCATGTCGGCCGGGTCCAGCCGGACCTTCAAGAAAGTGTCTTTTGCCATTCCGTTCTCCTGTGAGGAATACCACGGCGGAAACGCCCGCTGTCACTACACTTCCGCAAAATCGCGACAAAAAACGTGGCCCCGCGTGGTCCGTTTTGACCACGGCACAAACCCAGAGACGGCGCGGGTTTCAGCCCCGCAGGGAGCGCACCCTGGTGGGTAGGGTGCATGTCTTGACACTGAACGCTGCTGGCTGTGGCCGTGCACGAAAAAAAGCCCCGGTCTTGCCGGGGTAAGGGGGAGGCGCGGCTGGTTAAATCAGGTCGAGATCGCCGGTCATGTCGCGGTCCGGCTGCGGCTGGTTTTGTTGTTGCTCTTGGGCAGAGGCGACCTTCGAGATTTTGATTTCGCGAGCCTGCCCGGCGACATAGGTTTCCGCGATTTTTGGCCGGTCGATGGGCTGGAGCTGAACCGGCGCGGCGGGGATGTTGCCAGCCAGATTCAGGACGCCACGAAGATCGGGCAAGTTTTGCAGCTCGGCCGGCATCACCACCCGTTCGGTCGCTACTTGCTCTTGCCAGTTTTCCGTCGTAGTGGTGGCCTCCAAAATCTTTTTGCTCTCGCCACCTGAGCCGACCTGTCGAACGATTTGCTCTTCGCCCAGCATGCGGCTCATGAGGTCGGCAGTCTCAGGGTCGGGGCAGCGCAAAACAAGCTGGCTAGAAAGACAAGAAAGCAAAGTTTGCGCGTCGTCTCGGCCGTAGGCGCTGCGCAGTTGCGCAACCGTTTGAATCCCGATGATCGCCCTGCCGCCGGCCTTCCGAGCTTTGGTGAGGAAGTCAAGAATGCTCGTGACTTTGCCCAGGCTGGCGAACTCGTCGAGCACCAACCAAAAGCGCCGGCTCGGGTCGGCGTCGAGCGACAAAATCGACTTGCTCACAACGTCAGTCATCGCGGCGATGACTGGCGCGAGAGTAGCAAGCTGGTCATCGCGGAAGTTGAAAAACAGCCAGCCCTTCGCCCGGTCATCCTCGACGAATTTTTTGAGGCTCCACGCATTTTTGCCGGCGGCCGGATCGAGGTACTGGAAGGGGGTCAGGTACGTGCCGACGATCCCGCGAATCGACCCGAACATCCTTTCGTTTCCTTCAGCGACCAAGGCTTGAGCGGGCGTGCCGGCAAAGGCAAAAATTTCGCGAAGCTCGCCGATGTCGGCGACGACCGCCAAGCGGAAAATTTCTGCGTTGTTCAGGTCGAGATTCCAGCAATGTTTTAGGATTGCAGACGCAACCGCCTGAGCGTAGCCGTTCCATTCCTTGCTCGAACCCTCCCCGTCGGGGACGATAGATTTTGCGAGCAAATCAGCGTCCCACGCTTGCGCCATCTCGGCCAGCGGCGACCAGGACACGGCGCGGGCGTCGAGCGGGTTCAGCACCACGTCGCCGCGCTCAGGCGAGTAGTAGTGCTTGAGCGCGTTCCCGCCGGAATCGGACAGGAAAACGCGATCCCCGCGCTCTTGGATCGCGTCGAGCATTTCGCTGATTGCGACCGATTTGCCGGTGCCGGTGGCGCCGGTGATGAGAAGATGAAGATTCTCGATCCGAGCCGGGAATTTCTGGCCGCCGATGGTCAGGTCAGCCGCTTCATTTTTGAGAATCTTCTGCAGGGTCGGGCCGTCAACAAGCCGCGCCCCGCGCAGGTGGGCGCGGGTGTCGCCCTCTTGGCCAGACAGGCTGAGCTGGTTTAGCAGCCAGCCCCAAATGTTGCGCCAAAAGTTAATGAATAGCGTGGCTGCCACCCAGCCGGCCAGCAGCTCGCCGACCCCCCGCGCAGAAAAGGCAGGGATGACCAGCAGGGCGGCGGCGATAGCCGCAGATTTAGCCCAGGCTGCGGCCTCGTGCCGGCCGCGCTCTTCGAGGCTGGGCCGGACAATCCAGAGCCACCAGGCTGTGGCGGCCATAACGAAAGCGTACAAAATTCCCATTTTTCGATCTCCTTACAGAGGGTTAAGCGGCCGGCGAGCGCCGGGCGTCGGGCGAGCGGATCGCTTGCGCAGCATTAGCCAGAGCACCGGGCCGGCCAGCAGCACGGCGCCGGCCGCTGCGGCGGCCAGCAGCTCGCCGCCGAAGCCTTTGCCGACCAAGGCAAAGGGCCACCTAATCCACTCCACCATACCCCAGCCCGCGCTGCCGCCCGATTCCTCGGCCAACCACCAGGCCCACGCCCAGGCGCCCGCCCAGGCGCCGACAAAGGCGAGGCCGATGGTTACCTTGGTCCGCCACGCAAGCTCAGATGCTTCTTTCTTCATGCAAAACCCTTTCTTCTTCGCTGCCGGCACGATGCCGGCCTATCCACTTCTGCGAGATCGCGACAAAAATCTGCGCGGCGCGGTTTCGGAAATGTGTTTCGGAAATATGTTTCCGAATCGGAAATAGATTTCAGAAACAGAAACCCCCGCCAGGGGAGGGGGGATTAGCGGAGGCTGCGCATCGCGGCGGCAACGGTGCGCTCCGCGTACTTGACTGCCTGCGCCCAGGTCTTGCGCTTGCCGCGCCGCATGGCGTGGTCAGCGACGAGACGCACCACATCGCCGACATCGAGGCCATCGCGCAGACGGTGGCAGGCCCAGGCGAACTCGGCCCGGAAGCCGCCTGCCGCATCCTCGGGGGGGTAGCCCACGCCCCCCCCTTTGTGGCGGCTGGCGCCGCCGGGGGAGGGAGCGGCGGCTGTCGCCGGATAGTCGGCCGGGAGCGGGCGCGCGGTTGTGGTTGTATCGAGCAGAAGATTCGTCCAGCACCCGCCACGGCCGGGCTTCATGTTTTTGAAGCCTGGAAGGCGGCCCCATTTGTTGCCGGCCACGCTGCCGGGGTCGGCCTTGGCCAGCACCGCCAGGGCGCGTTGCACATCGGTCCTTTCGCTCTCAGCCAACGGCCGGTCGGTCAGGATGCGAAGCTGGCAATTGCCTGGGCTGGTTTCTACGACCAGGCACGCCCACCTGCCGGCGATTTTTTCGGCCGCCGGCCGGGCTACGTCGTCAAGGAAAAGCCATGGGTGCGGCTCGCCGGGCGCTGGCCGCGCGAAAATGTTCGCGTCGCGGCTCGCGTTTTCGTGCCAAAGCCACCCCCGCAGCCTCTCCAGGTCGGCCAGGCTGCGGACCGTCCGCGCCCTGGTCGGCTCCTCTGCCTCGGTGCCCACGGCGCGGAGCGCCATGACCTCGACCGCGCCGCCGTGGTGCAGCAGGGCGGCGATGAAATGATCTGTCTGCTTTTTTGCTTGCATGTGTCCTCTCCTATCCCTCCCCCCGCTGTGGGGGGCTGTAATAAAGGGGGGGCGTGGGCTAATGACTTTCCTTCTGCCCCAAGGGGGGCCGGGGGCTTACAGCCCCGGCCCCTGATTCTGTATCTGAATCTGTATCTGCCAACGCCGGGCCTTTGCTCCACGCGCCGGGCCTTTGCTCCACGCTCTCGGGCCTTTGCTCCACGCTCTCGGGCCTTTGCTCCACGCTCTCGGGCCTTTGCTCCACGCGCCGCACCCGGTCGCCGACCAGTACCAGCCCGGCGGTGGTCAGCGCTTCGGCCTCGGCGCGGATTTCCCGGCGTCGGTCGCGTAGCTGCTGCTCGCTCAACTCACCAGATACCGCACGAATAAGCCCGTCCAGCGTCCAGCCGCCCGCCGGCGCGCGCTTGTGACTTAACACGTGGCGCGCGATTGCCTGGCTAATGCCACGCTGTAGCCGCGCTATCGGCTCGGGGTCGTAACCTATCCACACGTCGCGCGACAGCAGCGTGCAAAACGCTTTACCAAGTTCTACGCGCCACATTGCCCGTTCCTTGCCAGTCAGCGGGTTGAAGCGGGTAATTGCTGTGCCGTCACTGCGCATTGCTTGATCAATGTGGTCGATTAAGTGGCCAGAGCAAGCAATGTCGCGCGGCTCAACGATCTCGATAACCGCCTGCTCCAGTTCTTTCAGCACTTCAGCGAAGCGCTGCCCGCTCGTCTGCCGGCTGCGGCGGCGCACCTTGGCCGGGTCAACCAGCAGCTTGACTCGCCCGTCCTCCAGGTCGCCGCGCGCTTCGCGCTCGTAGCAGATTGCCTCCAGTACGTCGGCGTGCTGCTGCCCAAGCCTGCCCCACCGCTTGATGACGCCCCAGGGTGTAGCAGTCACCTCGCCGCGCAGCATTTTGGGGCGTCGCGTCGGCTGAAACAGGCACAAGCGCACCGCGTGCGTTGTGGTGGTCGGAAAAGAGGGTTTAGAAATCATCTTCGCCCCCCTTCCTGACCTGGCGCTTCGGCTGCTTAAACATCGGCACCTGCTCCAGCCTGCCGCCGTCCCGCTTGCGCAGCCACAGCCCGCGCTGTGGCGGCACGTAGTTGCATTTCGCAAACGTAAGCTTTACAAAAAAGCTGCGCATCGCGTCGTCGATGCCGAAGTCGCGGGCCTCGGCCTCGGTGCAGGTGGTCATGGTCATGACGAAACGCGCGTCGTCAACGAATACGCTGCTCCCGCGCGACGCCTGTTGCTTGTCGCCGTTGCCCTCCAGGGCCGCCGATTTGTTTGTATGGTGCAGGAACAGCACCGTCGCGCCAGTGCTGTCGCAGATGCGCTCCAGCGTGCGCATTACCCGCGCAGCATCGCTGCGGTCGTTTTCGTCGCCGCAGTGCCAGCGTGAAAGCGTGTCCAACACTACCAGCCTGCACCCCTCTGCCGCCGCCGCCACTTTCGCGGCGGTCTGGCCGTCGTCGAGCAAATCGCCGGTTTGGCCAAGCGTCGGCAACACGAAAAGCTGCCCCGCCAGCGCTTCGCGCTGTGCTGGATTCAACACTTGCGCGAGCGTATGCACGCGCGCGTGTAGCACGTCGGCGGGATCTTCGGCGGCCAGGTACAGCACCCGACCTTGCGGCACCGGGCCGAGGTCCAAGGTGTCCGCGCCGGTGGCCACCTGGGCGGCAATTTGCAGCGCAAGCCAGCTTTTGCCGGTCGCGCCGGGCGCGACAATGCTGCCCACGGTGCCGGCCACCAGGCCGGGGATCACGAAGTCGAGCGCCGGTGGCGGCGCAAACATGCAATGCGCGATGTTTAGAGCGGCCCAAGGCAGCGCCGGGGCCGGCGGCGGGGGCGGGGTGCGCTTCGCGGGGCTCATAGCGCCACCTCCATGTCGAACAGGTCGCCCTGGACGCGGGCCAGCTCAAGCTGCGCCTTGATGCGTCGCTGAGCGGTCCGCTTGCTCACCCCCTGGTCGGCCTCGATTCTGGCCCTGGCCAGCGCCCGCGCCTTGCGCGGCGCGGGGGCGGCATCATCAATCTCATGCCCCTGCGCGTCGGCCACGTCGAGGGCAGCGCCGTAATGCGCCGGGTCTTGTGTAAATCGCCGGCAGCGCGAGCGGGCGCGGCTAAAGATTTTCGCGAAAGTTTCGTGTTGGCCGGCTTCCAGGAGGGCCAGGGCGACTTCGGAAATCAGCTCGCCCAGGTCGTCGGCTGGGTGGTGGTTGGCGCGAACAGCTTGCTGCAAGTCCGGCGGCAGCGCGGCCAGGGCTCGGAGGGTAAGGACGGTGCTCATCACTCCCCCCCTTTCGCCGCTAAGGCCGCCTGGCGGGCGAGCTGCTCGGCCTTGGTCGGCCGGCCGCGCCTGCGCGCCCCCGGTGCCGGGGCTGGGGTGGCGGCGGCCTGCCGCTCGCCCGGCTGGTGGCGGTGCTGCCTGAGCCAGGCAAGCACGTCCTCCAGCAGCCAAATCGGCGCTCTCGTTCCGGGTGGCGTGCAGTCAGGCGGCAACCTGCCTGGCGCGCGCGAACGATCAGCGAGGATCGAACGAGGCGATTTTTTGATGAGATGAGAAAGTTCGTTTAGCCCGAGAACAGGGCCGAGCGTTGATGTGTCGAGCATGACAATTCTTTCGTGTCATGCTCTTCAACATCGAGAGAAGAGCTTATTTGCCGGCGGGTCTGCCGGCTCGTCGAGGCGAATGCCGGCCCGATTGCCGGCGGGGCGCCACCCCGCTTGATGTTTTGCCCGATCCTGGCCGGCGGCGGGCTCCGTTGGCCCGGCCAGGGCGGCAAGGCGTCGATTCTACCTGGCCGCGCGTCTGCTACCTCGACTTGCTGAAGTCTTTATAAAAGACGAGCATGCGTAAGTCAATCCGTGGTGACAAAAAATATTTTAGGGTTGCTTTCGTCACCGCAGTACGAAAGCGCTTCCCGTCACCTTGTCACCCTGCTGTCACCCGGATGGGTGACAATGAAAGAAATTTAGAGAAAATGAAAGTAAGCGAAAGTAAGCACGACGGCTTGATATACAATGGTTTTGTGGCGCCCCCGGCACGAATCGAACGTGCGACCCTCCCCTTAGGAGGGGGCGCATATATTCCAGTTATTATGCGCGTTTGAGGCGACTTTTCATAACTATTTCCCAAATTTTTCCCAATTTCTGGCATAGTTCGAGCAAATTGTTGTCAGGGGGTTGGGTATGGCTAAACAGAGGGGCAGTACCGAAAAATTGCCGAGGAACATCCGCCGGAAAGGCGATGGTTTTGAGCTTCGCATGGCCCGAAAGGGATACCCCTCAATCAGTAAGTGCTTTGACACACTAGAAGAGGCGAAGCGCGAAAAAATTCGGATCGAATTCCATATTGCGGAAGGCAAGGCACCACCGAACGTCAAGGCAAAGAAATTCACTGTGGCCGATGCGGTCGATGAATACATAAAAAAGCACACAGATAAGAAGAACAACATCCTGCTTCCAAAAAACAAGATCAGCGACATCAGGCTTATACGCGCCGATCTTGGAAACGTAAAGGTGCTACGGTTGTCCCACACCGGACTTGATGAATACATTAAGGCAAAACTTGAAGAAGAAGTTCCGCCCCCAAAGAACAAGCTCCAACCCAATAACCACCACCCACTATATAACGGTGGGTTGAAGCGGAAACGGTCCCCCGCGACAGTCCGAAAGTATTACTACGCACTGAAGACGGTATTAGAGTGGCATTCCATAAAGGAGCATTTTTACGATCTGCCGCCTAAATTATTTGAAGGCCAGGAGCCACCCCCCGCTTGGGGAAAAGGGCGAGAACGCCGGTTAGAGAATGGCGAAGAGAAAAAGCTGCTGAGTGCCTGCGACAAAATGCGGACGAAACAGGAGGAGTGGAAGCGTTTGATCCAGCTTGCCCTTGAAACGGCCATGCGGGCGCAGGAACTTCTCTTTATTCGCTGGAAAGACGTTCATCTAGACCAACGATTTATCAATATTCCTGCCAGCATTGTAAAGACCCGAACATCTAGGCAAGTCCCGCTATCTAAAAAAGCGATAGCGATTCTTAAGGCTCAACAGAAAACGAAGAAATCAGGTGAAGACCGGGTGTTCTGGCAATGGTCTGGTACGAGCTATCTGAGTCATGGATTCAAACGGATCACAACAAATGCTACGTGCATTGATCTTCGGTTTCATGATCTCAGGCATGAAGCCACCTCTCGTTTGTTTGAGAGAACAAGTTTGACCATGATGGAAATCGCCACTATCACGGGCCACACCGATCTAAAAACCCTTCAACGCTACACACACCTCCGCCCACAAATCATGGCTGACAAGCTTGAGAAACCTTTTGTTATTGGAATTCTTTGATTAGCTGCGGGATCGCACTGAATCGACCAGCGAATCGCACAGCACTTGACCAGTCGTTATCATGGCGATGACCGGATTACCGCTGAATCCTCCTGGGGCAGCAACGAACCTCAAAGAGACACTGGCAGCGGTGCCCATGTACTTCTGCACCCGGCCAGAAGCGGAAGTTCATGCTGAGGAGGCCGACCGTCTCTTGTTCGGCCAAAGGCGACACCGGCCTTTCGATTGACTGCGTCCGCTGTGCTCTGAAGACCGGTCGTTGGCTCTGCTTTCGAGACTGAACGGTCGCTTTCGTTAGTTGGGAACCCGACCCTGAGCTGGATAAGAAATCAGTGGAATTATCCACGCCCACGGAAACCCGCCCCACGGTCCATAGTTCCACATTATTAGGTTACCTCCTTGGTTTTTGCCACTGGTCTAATTCAGCGGCTGCTGTTTGACCTCGCTAGTCAGGCGCGCCTAGAAAGAGTCACCCTCAATATAGCGTCGCCCCAGGGCCTTCCATTTTTATACGGCCACAGGCATCGAAACCACTTGCACTGTCAGCGACAGCTTGCTTCGTTTGAACTTATTGCATAGTTGCATTAGTATGCAACTATGCATTCAATCAACGTCAAACCATCCGAAGTATTTCAGGCCCTTGCCGATCCGACACGGATCCGAATCGTGCGTCTTCTCGCCGAAACGCGAGAGGAGGCATGTCTCTGCGAACTGGTGGACAGCATCCTGGAGCCCCAATACAAGCTCTCGCGCCATGTCAAAGTGCTGCGACAGGCCGGTTTGCTGTCCGCCGAAAAGGAAGGCCGCTGGGTCTATCACCGGCTGGTCGAGGGCATTCCCTACCTCGACCGGATACATGAGGCGCTCACGGCACTGCCGGACGTCGACGGGTCGTTCGCCCGCGATCTGGAAAATTTCCGCAGGCGGATGTGCCTGAGGGAAGCCGGCCGCTGCCGCATCGGCATCCAGACGCCCGAGCTGGCGGCGGGAGGCGAATGATGGCGTGCTCGTGCTCCGCTTCGCTCCCGGCGACCATGCCGCAGCCATGGAAGAACCCGCAGGTCGTGATCTCGTCCGCTTCCGGGGTCCTGCTCGCGCTGGGCTTTATCGGCGGCTACCTGGGTCTGTCCCACGCCGCCGAGACGCTGTTCTATGTGGTTGCGGCCATCATTGGCGGCTATTACTTTGGTCGCGAGGCGCTGGAGGAACTGATCAAGGAGCGCGCGGTTGGCATCGAACTGCTGATGTCCGTCGCGGCCGTCGTCGCCGGCGTGATGGGGCAGTGGCTGGAAGCCGCCACCCTGGTGTTCCTATAT
>JAPTVL010000181.1 GCA_028065725.1 Betaproteobacteria bacterium | reverse complement strand
GGCCACCGGCGTGGTCGCGGCGCAGCTCAATAGCGAATGGTGGAAGATGCTCCTCAGCGTGGTTTCGGTCTGGGTCATTGCGGCTCTGACGGCCTCCGGCTCGGACGCTCGATGGGTCTTCCGTCGCGGCGCCGATTTTATCATTTTGGCGACAAGCATCGGCTGTCGCGGACTGGGAACTGGTCGGACTTCACTCGCCGCGGAAAAACCTGAGGGTGTCGCGCCCGGCCGCTTTCGCCTGGTACATGGCCATGTCGGCGCGCTTCAAGAGTTCGCCGACATCCACATCCGAACCCTTGAACAGGCTGATGCCGATACTGCAGGTGCAATGGTGTCTATGCTCCCGGAGCCTATATTCGACACCGAGCGCAGCACGGATCTTTTCGCCGATGGCCTCGGCCTGAGCCACCGCCTGCTGAACCTCCGGACTCAGATCTTCGAGCATGACGATGAACTCGTCGCCGCCTTGCCTGGCCACGGTGTCCTCGGTGCGCACGCAGGAGAGCAGCCGCTTCGCCACTTCCATCAACAACAAATCGCCGTATTCATGGCCCTGGGTATCGTTGAGGGTCTTGAAGTTGTCGAGATCGAGGAACAGGATCGCGCCGTAAGCGTTCCGCCGCGCGCTGCCGGGCAGCGCCAGCCCCAGGCGATCGAGCAGCAGACGGCGGTTGGGCAACTGGGTCAGCGGGTCGTAGTAGGCCAGGTCGTGGATTTTCGCCTCGAATGCCTTGCGCTCGCTGATGTCGAGCGAGATGCCCAGGTAACCGACCAGTTGTCCCTGCGCATCGGTTCTGGCGGTAACCGACAGCAGAGCCGGCACCCGCGTTCCATCCTTGCGAACATAGGTCCATTCATTCTCGTCGGGTTTGCCGGTCATCCGCGTCTTGGTGACGAAGGCATCGAGACCGGGTTCGACCACCATGCCCAGTTCGCGCGACAAGGCTTCGGCGCGGGCGCGAACCTCCTCGGGATCGTGAAAAATTACCGGCGTCTGCTTGCCGACCAATTCCTCTGCACGATAGCCGAGCAGGATCTCGGCACCGGGATTGAAAACCGTGATGAGTCCCTGCGCATCGGTGGCGACGATGGCATAGGCGGCATGTTCGAGTACCGAAGCCTTGAGCGCCTCGCTCTCAAGCAAGGCCAGCTCCGCCGTCTTTCTGGCCGTGACGTCGGTATGGGTTCCGACTACCCGCAGGGGCTCGCCTTCCTGCCATTGCACGACGCGGCCGCGCCATTGCAGCCATCGCCAGTGATCGTTGCCGTCGCGGAAACGGAACTCGAAACTCTCGGTCTCGCGGCTCGGCAACAAGTCCCTGATCTTCGCCCGGGTCGCCTCCCGGTCTTCGGGATGTAGACGCGAATGCCATTCATCCAGCGACATCGAAAAGGCACCGGGTTCGAATCCGAGCATCTGGTACCAGTGGGGATCGCAGACGATCCTGCCGCTGGGCAGGTCGATATCCCACATCCCCACGCTGCTGGCTTCCATGGTCAGACGGTAGTGCTCCTCGCTCGCGCTGAGTTGGTCGCGCGACGATTGCAGTTGTTCGGTCATCGCGTCGAAGGCACGCGCCAAGCTGCCGATCTCGTCCTCGCCGCGCAGACCCAACCGGTGCTCCAGCCTGCCCGCTGCGACCAGAGCGGTGCCCTGCTGCAAAGCGGCGATCGGCGACAGAACTCTGAAGCGGATCAACCACCAGATCCAGCCGACGATCGCGCCGACCAGCAGCAAGGTGAGCAGTACCAGCTTTTCCTCGACCCGCTGAGTGGCGAGAATGGTGTTCTGGTTGATCCGGGACAATTCCTCGGCATCGTCGAGCATGTCCTGCGTCACCAGCAGCATCGAACTCACCGTTCTCGTCCGAGCCTCCTTGGCGCTACCGCTATCGGCGGCCCAAGGCTGTCCGGCGCGCCCCGACGCAAGAGCCGTCAGACGATTGTAGAGCGTACCGGCGATCGCGAGGTTGGCGCGTATTCTGCCCAGCAGCAGGCGTTCGTGCGGGGAATGGACGGCTTTGCGCCCGAGGATCGCGAGCAGGCTCGCATGCTTCTGGCCCCACTGCTCCTCGGAGCGCGGCGTCTCGTAGAGTATGGTCTCGACCATGACGAAGCGCAGTTCGTTGATGCCGGCCTGCAGCTTGTCGACGACGCGGCCGTCGGTGACCGCAGCGGACGAATTCCGATAATAGCGCGCGAGTCCCGTCGCCAGCAGCAGCAGGAGCGCCGCGCTAATGGCGGCCACGACATGGACGAGGGTACGCAGTTTCACGGCTTGGCTCAACGGATGATCTTGACCGACTCCGGACTGACGGCGGCGAGGCCGCCCGAGTAAATGTAGTCGAGGTAATTCGGCAGCTTGCCGGTCTTGACGAAACCGTGCTTGATTGCCCAGCGGGTCTGATCGTCCAGGGTCAGCAGCAGACCCTGGTCAAGTCCCAGTTCGTATTCGGTCGGATCGAAGAATCCCTGAAAAGTCGCCCGGGCGATGCCGCTCGCCTTGCTCATGATATCGAGCGCAATCGCCGGCTGGTCGATGGTGTAGCGCTGCGCCTGCTTCAGAGCGGCGAGCAGCTTGCGCGCCCGGACAGGGTGCACCTCCGCATAGCCGCGTCTGGCCACCAGGCTGAGCCGGAAGGTATAGAGCGCGTCGTTCGGAAAGGTGACTCCCTTATCCCCGAGCCTGGCTTGCATCTCCGCGAGGTAGGGCTGCCACAGGCAGGCGGCGTCGATAGTCCCGGCCAGCAGCGCTTCAGCCATCGCCTCCTGGCTCATATCGACCAGGGTGACGGAGGAGGAGGGAATGCCATTGACCAGCAGAAAGGTGTCGGCAAAAAATTGCCCGCTGGAGACCATGCTTACGCCGATCCGTTTGCCCTTCAGTTCGCCCGGGGTCGCCGCCCTGTCCTTGCGCGCGATGATGGCGATCCCGCCATTCGGACGGTAGACGGTGGAGAGTATGTCGAGCTTGCGACCGGCCAGGATGGAGAACACCATCGGCGTATCGCCGGCAATCGCAAAGTCGGCATCGCCCCGAAACAGCGAATCGAGGGCGCCTTTCCCGGTGGCATGAAGCTGCAGATCGACGTCGAGTCCCTGCCGGCGGAAGAAACCCTGTGCTTTCGCGACGAAGAACAAGCCCGCCCCGGGCAGGGAAAGACCGGCGATGACCATCTTTACGGGCGGATTGACCGGCGCTGCCGGGCGCGTCTTTGCTGGCGAGCCCGTCAGG
>JAPTVL010000100.1 GCA_028065725.1 Betaproteobacteria bacterium | reverse complement strand
CGACCATCCCGATGCGATGGACGCGCTGGCGGCCCTGGCAGCAGCCGAGTCCAAGCCGAATGCCACGCTGCGGGCGATCGGGCGTGCCTACCCAAGGAAACAAGGCCATGCCGTTACCGATTTCGTGCCTTTCTCGTCGGCGCGCAAATGGAGCGGCGCGACGCTGGATGAATTGGGCACCTGGGTCCTTGGTGCGCCCGATGTGTTGCTGGCGGATATCCCCGGCAGCGACACTGTGCGACGCCGCGCAGAGGAGCATGCCCGGTCGGGGCGGCGCGTGCTTCTTCTTGCCAAGACCGGGAGCAGGCTCATGCCCGACCGGCTGCCGGACAATCTCGTTCCTGCCCTCCTGGTTCTGCTGACCGAACAAGTTCGCGCCGATGCGGCCGAAACGCTGCGGTACTTCGACGCACAGGGCGTCACGATCAAAGTCCTCTCGGGAGACCATCCGGCCACCGTCAGCGGGGTTGCAACACAGCTCGGAATCGCACAGGGCAGCGATCCCATCGATGCACAAGCGCTGCCGCAGGACGCGGAAGCGCTGGCCGGACTGGTGGAAACGCGCTCGGTCTTCGGTCGGCTGTCGCCCCGGCAGAAACAGTCACTCGTCGCGTCGCTCCAGGCCAACGGCCACGTGGTCGCGATGGTGGGCGACGGGGTCAACGACGTACTGGCGCTCAAGCGCGCCGACATCGGCATCGCGATGGGCGCCGGTGCCGGGGCCGCCCGCGCCGTCTCCCACCTCGTACTGCTCGACAATCGGTTCGCGAGCCTGCCGTCGGTCATCGCTGAGGGCCGCCGTGTAATCGGCAACGTCGAACGGCTGGCTGCGCTGTTCCTGACCAAGACGGTCTACGCCATGCTTCTGGCGCTGGCCGTCGGTGTTGCCGACGTCACGTTTCCCTTCCTGCCGCGGCATCTGACCCTCATCGGGGCGCTGACGATCGGCATCCCCGCCTTTTTCATGTCCCTCGAACAAAACGGCCAGCGGGCGCGTCCCGGCTTCGTCGGGCGCGTTCTGCGCTTCGCCGTGCCCAGCGGCCTGTTCGTCGCCGGTGCGACGTTTGCCGCCTACGCGCTCATCCACACTTATTCCGGCGGCAGCCTGGCGCAAGCCCGTACCGCCGCCACGGTGACTCTGTTCGCCGTGGCGAGCTGGGTTCTGGTCCTGGTGGCGCGACCGCTCAAACCGGCTCGGTGGCTTCTTCTCGGCGGAACGGCGACTGCGTTCGTGATCGTGCTCGGCGTGCCATGGCTGCGCACATTCTTTGCCCTGGAACGCCTGCCACTCGAAGCCTGGCTCGCCGTGGCCGTGATCGCCAGCGCGGCTGCCGGCGTCCTGCATTGGAGCAACGCGGTCGCCGCCCAGTCCCCAGGGGAGGCGATGAAAACCCGGCCCCTGAGGGCCAGGGACATCGTGACGTGGCTAATCAGCGCGGACAGCCCAAAATGGTTCCTCGTGACTGCGGCGGTGCTCGTCGTGGGCGGCGCCTGGCTGTTTTTTGGCGTACTTGAGGATATCATCAGCCACGACCCGCTGGTGGACGTGGATGTCTTCGTGTACCACCTGCTGCAGTCGCTGCGCACCCCTGCAATGGACAGTGTAATGATTGCCATCACCGAACTGGGCGACGCGCAAGTCCTGCTGCCGGTGATACTCGTCGCGCTTGCGTGGTTCCTCATCCACCGGCTGTGGTTGACAGCGGGCTATTGGCTCGCCGCCATCGGGGTCGCTGAAGTGCTGGCCAAGGTGCTGAAGGTGGCGCTGCATCGGCAGCGTCCAGGGCCGTTTTATGGCGGAATCGAGCAGTTCTCCTTCCCGAGTGGCCATGCCACGATGAGCGTGGTCGTCTACGGCTTCCTGGCGTTTCTGCTGTACCGCAATGCGCGCGCCGGTTTGCGCAAGGTCGTCATCTCCTTGACCGTTACGTTGGTCGGCTTGATCGTGCTTTCCCGTCTCTATCTCGGCGCGCACTGGCTGTCGGATGTGCTGGGCGGATCGAGCTTCGGCGTGGCCTGGGTCGCCGCATTGGCCATCGCCTACGAATACCAGTCCCATGAGCAACTCCGACCAGAAAAATTTGCGGCCCTCATGCTGACGACCATGATCATCGCCGGAGGCGCGCATATCGCATTGAGCCACGATGCCGATCGCTTGCGCTATGCGCCCCAGCCCATGTTCACACCGACTTCCCGCCAAAATTCAGGTCTTTACAAGCCAACAGTCTCGAAGTCAGACGTGGGCGGGGCTCAAGCCGCGCGCTTTTTGCACGGCATTTCGCCGGCCGCGGATAGAGGACGAACCAACTTGAATCAAGCAGCATGAACAACCATGGCTTCCATTGAACGAACTGCCTACCCACGCTTCAAGCGCAGCCCTTCGATACGGGAACTCGGAGCCCTCTACACGCCGACCGATGACGAAATGCACTTCGCACGCATCATCGCGCGCAAGCACCAACCGCGATTTGGGCTGTTGTTGCTCCTCAAGGCATTCCAGCGCCTGGGCTACTTTCCAGCAGTGGACGACATCCCGGCAACCATCGTTCAGCATGTTCGCATCGCGGCCGGCATCGACGCGGAGACCCCGCCTCTCTATGCGGAATTGCGCACTCTGTATCGGCATCACCAAGCGATCCGGGAGCGCCTGGGCGTTTCGGCTTGGGGCGAAGAAGGACTGCGGGTGGCGAGCGAAGCGATGGCGGGCGCCGCCGAGGTCATGGACAACCCGGCGGACCTCATCAACGTGGCCATCGAGGAACTGGTGCGCCAGCGCATCGAGTTGCCGGCCTTCAGCACCCTCGACCGGCTCTCAAGGCGCATCCGCACCCTCGTCAATGGACGGTTCTTTGAGGCCGTGATGGCGCGACTGTCCGAGGCCGAGCGCGGACAACTCGACGCCTTGCTCGAAGTCGGCGACAGCCCCCAGAAGAAGAGCCTGTTCTTCGCGCTCAAGCAACTCCCCAAACGCTCTTCCCTGGAGCACTTACAAGAGTTGCTCGACCACATCGTGAAGTTGTCGGCGACCGTTGGCGCAGACCATCATTTGACGGGTATCCCCAACGTCAAGATCAAGCACTTCGCGGCCGAGGCCAAGGCGCTAGATGCCGCAGAACTCAAGAAGTTCACCCCGCCCAAGCGTTGCGTGCTGGTCTTGAGCATGATCCATCGCGCCCGCGTCCAGGCCCGCGATGACCTGGCCGACATGTTCATCAAGCGCATGAACCACATCCACCGGCGGGG
>JAPTVL010000278.1 GCA_028065725.1 Betaproteobacteria bacterium | reverse complement strand
CGGGTCATACCGAAAAATCTCGGGCAACTGGCTTTGAGAAATCAACCCAGCAGTCCCCTGTGTGCATGCCTGAGACGCCCCAAACGTGTGCCATACTTGTGCTCATGCGGTTGGATTTCCTATCCCCGCTGCTTGACCTTGAGCGCCGACATCAGCGCCTGATCGATGGTGCCCACTGCCACGGGCGCCGCCAGAAAGCGCTTGGGCCGCTCAGCCGCCCACTGGTTTTCGCGCCGCTGCGCTTGGGCATCATCTTCCCACAAGGTGCCGACCGGATCGGTCAGGATTGGAGCCCCATCGACCCGAGCGTAACCGGACACGGCCAGCAGCACGGGCGCGGGCCGTGTGGGCGGGTCAAAGGCCGCATCGATGGCTCGCAGCACACGCCCATACAACTCGCGCGCGGCCACCCGGGTGGGCAAGGCGAAGTACAAGCCTTCGACCTGCCCGCTGGCATAGAGGCGCATGAACCAAGCCAGCGCGGCCTCCGTCTTGCCGGAACCGGTGTCGGATTCGATCAAGGTCAGGCGCGCCGCGTCGTCAGCAGGCAGGGTGTAAGCCAGAAGGTGTTGCAGGGGGTGCGCTGCAAACCCGAAAACCTCGGCAAAAGGTTTGGCTTGCCGCCATCCGGGTGCCTCGGGTGGACTCAGGCCAATGGTGCGCAGCGCCCGCTGTGCCGCTGCTTGGGCCTGCTCGAACCGGTTTTCGTCGCCGGAGGCACGGTAGGGAAAAAACTGGGTATCGGAGCCGATCCAGTCGGCCAGCATCACCAAGCCGGCAAAGCGCTGCTGCAACTCGGATGTGGCGGCGATAGGGGCTGCGTGGGCAGAAAAAGCGGCCGCAAAGGCAGACCGCGCCCGAGCGGCCAAATCGGCCAGCGCCTGCATGGGGCAGTAGCTTCCCGTGTGTGGATGCGGTGGAACCCAGCGTCGGTTCATGGCGTGAAGGCCGGCCGCATTGCAATCCAGCACCGAAACCGGCTTGCCGTGGTGCGAAATGGCGGCCAGCAGCATTTGAAGGGCCCCATCGCCATCGTCGTTGGGCGCAAACCAGTCACACAACGTGCCGACGAGGCTTTCCCACTCGGCGGGCCATGCAGCGCGAAGATTGTCGTTGAGCAGCAGGGCAGCGGCTTCAAAGACATGCCCCGCCGTGTCGCGCGACTCAGGCTCGGCCTTGCGCTGAAAACCCGCGTTGCACTTACCAAAATCGTGCTAACATCGGCCGCGGGACAGCATGGCTGTTCAGGATTTGCAATCGACAATAATTTGAGGAGTCCACCATGAAAGCCGCCGTTCTCGAAGCCTTCAACAAGCCCTTCGTCGTCCACGAACACTGGCCGGAGCCCAAGTGCGGCCCGGAGGATGCCATCATCAAGGTCGCCGCCAACGGCGTGTGCCGCAGCGACTGGCACGTCTGCGTCGGCGACTGGGGCTGGCTCGGCCTGCAGCCCGAACTGCCCCATGTGATCGGCCATGAATTCGTCGGCGAGGTCGCCGAGGTCGGTTCCCGGGTCACCAAGTTCAAGGTCGGCGACCGCGTGGTGTGCCCGTTCAACCTGGGCTGCGGCACCTGCGAATACTGCGCCGGCGGCCATCAGAACGTGTGCATCGAGGGCAATCTGGCCGGCTTCAAGACCTCCGGCGGCTACGGGGAATTCGCCCATATCCTCGACGCCGATCTGAACCTGGTGCAGCTGCCGGATTCGGTCCCCTTTGTCGACGCTGCCAGCATGGGCTGCCGCTTCATGACGTCCTACCACGGTGTCGTCGATCAGGCGAAGGTCGCCGCCGGCGAGTGGGTGGCGATTCACGGCTGTGGGGGTATCGGCCTCGCCGCCACCCAGATCGCCAATGCAATGGGCGCCAATGTCATCGCGGTGGACATCAACCCGAAGTCACTGGAAGTGGCGCGCAAGATGGGCGCGGTGCATACCGTGGATGCCAGCAAGGACAACCCCGGCGAGGCGATCAAGGAGCTGACCGGCGGCGGCGCCCACGTCTCGGTGGATGCGCTCGGCATCGCCACCACCTGCCTCAACTCGATCATGAGCCTGCGCAAGCGCGGCCGCCACCTGCAGATCGGCCTGACCACCCAGGCGGAAAAGGGCTTCGTGTCGCTGCCGGTGGACCTGATCGTGGCAATGGAGCTGCAATTGATCGGCACCATCGGCATGCAGCCGCGGCGCTACAACTCCATGCTGAACATGGTGGAGAGCGGCAAGCTGCGCCCCGGCGAGATGGTGACCAGCGTGCTGCCGATCGAGAAGGCCTCGGACGTCATCCAGTCCATGGGCAGCTTCGGCACCGTGGGCACCACCGTCATCAAGTGGTGAGGCGATAGCGTGGGACGTTCACCGGGCAAAGCCGGTGAACGTCGCCGGAATGCGGCGGATGTCCTGCACCAGATCGGGCGGGAGATCCGCCGGCACCGCGGTCGCCACGCTCGCGAACACCGCATCCGACGCCCCGCCGAAGCGCGCCACGATGGCCGCGGCCAGCTGGTCGTGGCGGCCGCTCGCGGCGAACAGCGCGACTACATCGTCCGAGACTTCCGCCGCGATCCGCTCCCACTGCCCGGCCTTGGTCATGCGGTTGAGCTTTTCGCCCAGATCCTCCAGCCCGTGGCAGGCGAGCACCGGCCAGTAGGCGGGCGTCGAGGCATAGAACGCCACCCGGTAGCGCACCCACTCCCACATCCGCGCCACGGCGGCATCATCCGGCCCGGTGGCGATGAAGCCGCCGCCGGAGATCTCGAACTGCTCCCGCGCCCGGCCGCCACGCTGCCGGCCGGCTGCGAGCTGAGGCAGCACCACCTGATCCAGATCTTGGTCTATGACGTGACCGGCGATCTGGTGCGCGTGCTGCGTCTGCTGCACGCAGCCAGGCAATGGCCACCAGCTCGGCGGTAATGACTCCTTCCAAATTGACACCTCCCCGCCCTAAAGGACGGGGCTTGCCGCGCAAAGGGTCCCTTGGTATCACCACAAGAGGTTCACTATGGCAACGTCTCTCAAGATCGACGACACGCTGAAAAGCCGTGTCCATCACCTCGCCAGCCAGCGCCGCCGCTCGCCGCACTGGCTCATGCTCGAAGCCATCCAGCAGTACGTCGAGCGCGAAGAATCCCGCGAGAGCTTCACAAGCGTGCGGGCCCGCGCAGGTGCCGCCGACCAACGGCCTGCCGGGCAAGCCCGGCGGCTCTATTTAATGTGGGCTGTCAGGCGCAACCAGGACCGAAAGGCACCGGATAT
>JAPTVL010000009.1 GCA_028065725.1 Betaproteobacteria bacterium | reverse complement strand
GGTCAAGGAGGAAAGCGCAGGGTGGTGCGGCCCGCAGCGCAGCGAGGACACGGCCCTGCGCGCCTTGACGGACAGGCACCGCTGGCTACGGTCGCGGGATTGGCGATGAAGGAGAGGGAAAGACGGATGACCGGCTTGCGGCCAGATGATCGACGGACCAACGCCGCGCGGCGAGCGCCACTGCGTGCCGTAGGCACGCCTTGATGGAAGTGACCGAAGCGCGCAGCGCGAAAACAGCATCGTGCGCAGGCCGATCAGGCGCAGCCTGTTCGGCGGTCTTGCGGGGCGCCAAGCCTGCGCGGCGGGGTGGGCGTCAGCCGACCCCTGGAGGCAAGCGCAGCGCGCAGTTCTTTCTCGAAACCAAGGGCACAGCAAAAAGGGGGCAAAGCCCCCTCGGGCTACAACAGCCCGCGTTCGGCAAACGACAGGATGGCGCTGCCGGCGACGATCAGGTGATCCAGCACCCGCACGTCCACCAGCGCCAGCGCCGACTTGAGCGTCTGCGTCAGCATTTCATCCGCCCGGGACGGCTCCGCCACGCCTGACGGATGGTTGTGCACCAGTATCAGCGCCGCCGAGTTGCGGGCAAGCGATTCCTTGACCACTTCGCGCGGGTACACCGATGTCTGGCTCACCGTGCCGCGGAACATCTCGACGTAGTCGATGACGCGGTTCTGCGCATCCAGGTGGATGACGGCGAACACCTCGTGCTCCAGCGTCCCCAGTTTGAGCCGCAGGAAGTCGCGCACCACCTGCGGCGAGGTCAGCGCTTCGCAGCCGCGCATTTGTCCGGCCAGCACCCGCAGCGCCGCCTGCAACACCTCGTCGGCATTAGCCAGACGGTAGTCGCCCGTGATATCGCGAACGAGAAGGGAAGAATCGATGGAAAGAGAAAGTTGCGACATGATCGTGCTCCAGTCCGAATCGGGCGGAATTGCCCGGAACCGGAGAAACACGCCGCAGCGCAGCAGTCAGGGGTCGCAGACGGCCGCCAGGATGCAAGCGGCCAACCGCAGGGCAGGGCGCGCAGCCCTTGACGGCGAGAACGACGTGGTACGTTGAAGGGAACAGCAAGGCCGCCCCTCCACACACTCCACTACTTTAATGGCAAGCGGCGCGCGCAGGCCCTCAAGGGCCGGAGGCGTCAGGGATCAAAGCCGCATGGCCGCGACTCGGCACGAGGCGTGGGGCAGCGCCCGCGAGCCCGACGGCGATACACCGGGACGTCCGCCATCTGGATCAAGGCCATCGTCTGCTTTCGCCACGGCTGGGCCTGCTGACATACGTTTGTGTATTCCCATACAAACATGTTAAAATTTTTTTCATATGGCTGATGCTTTTACCTATGTCTTTCCGGCGATACGTGGGGTGCAAGCGGGACGTGAGTACTACGTTTCGATGTGCCCGCTACAGCTATTGCGCCGTTTTTTTATCTTCGACAACGAAGAGCTCGTGCCGGAGCTTCGCGCCCAGCGGACGTTGAACAAAGTACGCGTACCCGAGATCGCGCGCTATATCGTCGAGAATCCCAATAGCTACACCTTCTCGGCCATTACGGTATCCGTCGATGGCGAGGTGAAATTCGATCCTGTTGATTCGGATGGACCGACCAATTTCCGCATGGGATCGCTAACAGTCTCGATGCACGCCAAATTCATCGTCAATGATGGGCAACATCGGCGCGCTGCGATCGTGCAGGCGCTTGACGCTGCCCCGGAACTGGGTGAAGAGACTATTGCCGTGGTGTTCTTCATTGATCGCGGACTTGAGCGCTGCCAGCAAATGTTTGCGGACCTTAACCGGCACGCCGTGAAGCCATCGGCATCGCTCGGCATCTTGTACGACCACCGCAGCGCGGCGGCCAATCTTGCTCGGCACCTTAGTCTGACCTCAAGCGTTTTTAAGGGATTGATCGAGACCGAGCGCTCCTCGCTATCGGCGAGGTCGAGAAGTCTTTTTACCTTGAGCGCAGTGCATTTCGCGACCACCGAATTTCTCTCCGAGAAGGAGCTGGAGGATTTTCAGACAGCGAGTCAAATATGCCTGGAGTTCTGGGAGCTTGTAGGCGAGCAGATTCCTGAATGGACTTATGTGCGTGAGTCGAAGATGACTTCTGGCGATGTGCGTCGCGATTTCATCCATTCGCACGCCATCGTGCTTCAGGCGCTCGGACGAGCTGGACGCGCTCTGTATCAACTGCCTGCATCAGAGCGGGGCAAACGCATCAAGCGGCTTCGCACTGTCGACTGGTCACGCCAGAACGCAAAGACCTGGGAAGGTCGCGCCATGGTCGGTGGCGCCATGGCGAAGTCTGGACAGAACATCACACTCACGTGCAATGAGATCAAGCGTGTCCTTGGCCTAAAACTTACACCCGACGAATCCAGCGCAGAGGCGGCATGGGCAGCATCGCGCACGACAAAGCGTCGAGCAGGAAGGAAAATCACATGAGTATTAGCGCCGATCAGATTATCGAGGAGGTGCAGGCGATCTATCGCTCCGATCCGATGCCATGGATTGTTGGCTACAGCGGGGGCAAGGATTCAACGGCTTGCTTGCAATTGATCTGGACTGCTATCGCACGGCTGCCTGCTGAGCAACGGATCAAGCCAGTTCATGTTATCAGCACCGATACCCTGGTTGAGAACCCAGTCATCGCGGCTTGGGTCGAAACGTCGCTTCTCCGTATTGGCATTGCGGCCAAGCAACAAGGGCTCGACATCCGTCCCCACCGCCTGACGCCGGCAATGGAGAACCGCTTTTGGGTCAACCTGATCGGCAAGGGCTATCCGGCGCCGCGGCCCAAATTTCGCTGGTGCACGGACCGGCTCAAGATCAGCGCCTCGACCAAGTTTATTCAAGAGCTTTCCGAATCGAACGGCGAAGCGATCCTGGTTCTCGGACAACGCCGGGGCGAGAGCCAAGCGCGCGACAAAGTCATGGATCAGTATAAGGGCAGCACTCGCGATCGCTTGAGCAAGAACAAGGATCCGCGCTTGTCACGCGTCTGGGTCTATCCACCCATCGAAAGCTGGACTAGTGACAAAGTCTGGGAGTTTCTGATGACAAACCCCAACCCCTGGGGCATCGACAACCAGGAACTGTTCGGGATTTACCGGGGCGCCACGGCAGATGCTGAGTGCCCAATTGTCGTCGATACCTCGACGCCCAGCTGCGGGGACAGCCGCTTCGGTTGCTACGTGTGCACCATGGTCTCGCAGGACAAGTCCATGCAAGCCATGATCCAGAACGACGAACAGAAACAATGGATGCAACCCATCCTTGA
>JAPTVL010000458.1 GCA_028065725.1 Betaproteobacteria bacterium | reverse complement strand
GATCCTGCGTGCCTTCCTGAAATCCAAGGGGGTGGCCGAGGCCGACATCATGGAGGAGTACACCCCGTTCGGTCATAGCGACTACCAGACCATCATCGCCAAGATCAAGAAGTTCGCCGGCGAGGGCAAGAAGACCGCGGTGGTATCCACCATCAACGGCGACTCCAACGTGCCCTTCTACAAGGAACTCGGCAACGCCGGCCTGAAGGCGACCGACGTGCCGGTGGTGGCGTTCTCGGTGGGTGAGGAGGAATTGCGCGGCGTCGACACCAAGCCGCTGGTCGGCCATCTGGCCGCCTGGAACTACTTCCAGTCGATCAAGAATCCGCAGAACGCCAAGTTCATCAAGATGTACCGCGACTGGGCCAAGAAGCAGAAGCTGCCGAACGCCGATTCGGTTGTGACCAACGACCCGATGGAAGCGACCTACATCGGCATCCACATGTGGAAGCAGGCTGTCGAGAAAGCCAAGTCCACCGATGTCGACAAGGTCATCGCAGCAATGGCAGGGCAGACCTTCAAGGCGCCCTCAGGCTTCGTGATCAAGATGGACGAGAAGAACCATCACCTGCACAAGCCCGTGTTCATTGGCGAAGTGAAGGCTGACGGCCAGTTCAACGTGGTGTGGAAGACCAAGGGTCCGGTTCGCGCCCAGCCGTGGAGCCCGTACATCCCCGGCAACGACAGGAAGAAGGACGTGCCCGACAGCAAGTAAGCACAAGCCTGGCGCCCTCGCGAGAGGGCGTCATTCCGCTAGGTGCGAAACGGTTCGCGTCTAGCGGAATGACGGATATCGGTCCCACCATGAAATACCTCCTGCTCACGCTCCTGATATTTTTCCTGCCCGCGTCGAACGCCTTTGCCGCGCTCGATCCCGCGCTGGTGAAGCAGCTGGCGGCGGAAGAATCCGACGACAAGATCGCGGCCATCCAGCAGCTCGGCACCAGCGCCGAAGCGGCGAAGGTGCTCAAGGCGATGGCGGACGACGAATTGCTGGTTGCCGGCGAGGCCGTCTTTCTGTTCGACGGCGAGCGCGCGGTCGATGCCGCCAGCGGCGCCGCCATCGAACCCGCGCCCGAGACGTACGAATCCATCACCGTGAACAACCGGGTGCGCTCCGAACTGTCGAATGCGCTGGCCGCGCTGAAGCTGTACGACCAGGACCGTGGCGTGCGACTGGCGGCGGCGACGGAACTGCAGAGCAATGCCGGCATCGGGATGGTGCCCGTCCTAGCCGCTGCGCTCGCCAAGGAAACCGATGCGGAAATCCGGGCCTTGCTGAAGCAGGCGCACGCCCAGGCCAACCTGGCGAACCCCGATGCTGCCGCACGTCTGGCGGCGGTGGAATCGCTGGCGGAAAGCGCCAGCCCGGCGACCCGCGGCCTGCTGCTGCCCCTGCTGGAAGCGGGCAACGAGCCGGATGCGGCGGTGCGCAAAGCGGTCGCGCAGGCGGTCGAGGCCATCGAAGCGCGCCTGGCCTTCGGCGAAATCCTGGGCCAGGTCTTCAGCGGCCTGTCGCTCGGCAGCATCCTGCTGCTGGCCGCGCTGGGCCTGGCCATCACCTACGGCGTCATGGGCGTCATCAACATGGCGCACGGCGAGCTGCTGATGGTCGGCGCCTACGCCACGTACTTCATGCAGACCCTGTTCCGCGCGTATCTGCCGGAATACGTCGACTGGTACCTGCTGGCGGCCATTCCGGTTGCCTTCCTGGCCGCCGCACTGGTCGGCATGCTGCTGGAGCGCACGGTGATCCGCCGGCTCTACGGCCGGCCGCTGGAAACCCTGCTCGCCACCTGGGGGCTGAGCCTGATCCTGATCCAGGCGGCGCGCATGCTGTTCGGCGCGCAGAACGTGGAAGTCGCCAACCCGGTCTGGATGTCGGGCGGCGTCGAGGTCATGGCCGGCCTGGTGCTGCCGTGGAACCGCGTCGTCATCATCGGCTTCACCCTGTTCGTGCTGGCGTTGATGTGGGCGCTGATGCAGAAGACGCGGCTGGGCCTGTTCGTGCGCGCCGTTACCCAGAACCGGCCGATGGCAGGCTGCGTCGGCGTGCCCACGGCGCGGGTCGACACCCTGGCGTTCGGCCTGGGCGCCGGCATCGCGGGGCTGGGCGGCGTGGCGCTGTCGCAGATCGCCAACGTCGGCCCGGACATGGGGCAGGGCTACATCGTCGACTCCTTCCTGGTGGTGGTGCTGGGCGGCGTCGGGCAGCTGGCCGGCGCGGTGTGGGCGGCGCTGGGCCTGGGCGTGGTGACCAAGTTCCTCGAAGGCTGGTCCGGCGCGGTGATCGCCAAGATCGCGGTGCTGGTCATCGTCATCGTCTTCATCCAGAAACGGCCGCAGGGCCTGTTCGCCCTCAAGGGCCGCTTCGTGGACAACTGACATGCGCACCCCATTCACCCTCCGCTTCCTCGCCGCCATGCCCCGCCCGGGCTGGATCGCCATGGGCTGCTTCGCTGCCGTCACCCTGCTGCTGATGCCGGCGCTGCACCTGTTCGTACCCGAAAGCAGTCCCTTTCATGTGTCCAACTACGCCATCACCCTTGGCGGCAAGATCATGTGCTACGCCATCGTCGCCGTGGCGATGGATCTGGTCTGGGGCTATGCCGGCATCCTCTCGCTGGGCCACGGCGTGTTCTTCGCGCTGGGCGGCTACGCCTTCGGCATGTATCTGATGCGCGAAATCGGTACCGACGGCTCCTACCATTCCCATCTGCCGGACTTCATGGTGTTCCTCGACTGGAAGGAGCTGCCCTGGTACTGGGCCGGCTCCGATTCCATCCTGTGGGCCTTGTTCCTGGTGTTGGCCGTGCCGGCCGTGGTGGCCTACGTCTTCGGCTATTTCGCCTTCCGTTCGCGCATCAAGGGTGTGTACTTCTCCATCATCACCCAGGCGCTCACCTTCGCCGCGATGCTGCTCTTCTTCCGCAACGAGACCGGCTTCGGCGGCAACAACGGCTTCACCGATTTCAAGCGCATCCTCGGCCACGACATCACCTCGCCGGAAATGCGTGCGACGCTGTTCGCCCTGTCCGCCCTGGTGCTGATGCTGACCCTGCTGGCCGGGCGCTATCTGGCCATGTCCAAGTTCGGCCGCGTGCTGGCGGCGATCCGCGATGCCGAATCGCGCGTCATGTTCATCGGCTACAACCCGCTGCACTACAAGCTGTTTATCTGGACCGTATCCGCGATGCTGTGCGGCATTGCCGGCGCCCTCTACGTGCCGCAGGTCGGCATCATCAACCCGGGCGAAATGTCGCCGGCCAACTCCATCGAAATCGCCATCTGGGTGGCGGTGGGCGGTCGCGGCACCCTGATCGGCCCGGTCATCGGTGCCGGCCTGGTCAACGCGTTCAAGAGCTACTTCACCGTGGCGTTCCCGGAATACTGGCTGTTCTTCCTGGGCGCGCTGTTCGTCGGGGTGACGCTGTGGCTGCCCGAGGGCGTGGTGGGCGTGTGGAAACGAATCAGGGAACGGGTCGCGGCATGAGCGCGAAATTGATCGAAACCGACAACCGGGGCGGGGACGACGGCGCGCAGGTGCTGGGCCACATCCTCCAGCCCGGCGTCGACATTTCCCACAAGGTCATCCTCTACCTGGAAGAGATCTCGGTGAGTTTCGACGGCTTCAAGGCGCTGAACAATCTCAGCCTGGCCATCGACGCCGGGGAACTGCGCTGCATCATCGGCCCCAACGGCGCCGGCAAGACCACGATGATGGACGTCATCACCGGCAAAACGCGCCCTGACACGGGCACCTGTTTTTTCGGCCAGACGCTGGACCTGACCCGCATGGCCGAGCCGGAAATTGCCCATGCCGGCATCGGCCGCAAGTTCCAGAAGCCCACCATCTTCGAGAACCATACGGCGTTCGAAAACCTGGAACTGGCGATGAAGACCGACAAGCGCGCCTGGACCAGCCTGTTCGCCTGGCTGTCGCAGGAAGGCCGCGACCGCATCGCCGATACGCTGAAGCAGATCCGCCTCGACCGCGAGGCCAACCGCCAGGCCGGGCTGCTGTCGCACGGCCAGAAACAATGGCTGGAAATCGGCATGCTGCTGATGCAGGAGCCGCAGTTGCTGCTGCTCGACGAGCCGGTGGCCGGCATGACCGACGACGAAACCGAACGCACCGGAGAACTGTTCAAGTCGCTGGCCGGCAAGCACAGTCTGGTGGTGGTGGAGCACGACATGGCCTTCATCGAACAGCTGGGCGGCAAGGTGACCGTGCTGCACGAAGGCTCGGTGCTGGCAGAGGGCGCACTGGCGACGGTGCAGGCCGACCCGCGCGTCATCGAAGTGTATCTGGGGCGCTGACATGCTGCGTGTGGAAAACCTCAACCAGTACTACGGCGGCAGCCACATCCTGCGCGACCTTTCCTTCGCGGCGCCTACCGGCCAGGTCACCTGCCTGCTCGGCCGCAACGGCGTCGGCAAGACCACGCTGCTGAAATGCCTGATGGGACTGGTTCCGGCGAAGACCGGCACGATGAGCTTCGACGGCAGGGACATCACCACGGCGGCCTCGCATGCCCGGGTGAAAGCCGGCGTCGGCTACGTGCCGCAGGGGCGCGAGATCTTTCCGCGCCTGACCGTCGAAGAAAACCTGCGCATGGGGCTGGCGACGAAGCCCGGCGGCACGCCGATTCCGGAACGCATCTACGAGATGTTCCCGGTGCTGAAAGAGATGCTGAAGCGGCGCGGCGGCGACCTCTCCGGCGGCCAGCAGCAACAGCTTGCGATCGGCCGGGCGCTCGCCTTCGGGCCCAGGCTGCTGATCCTCGACGAGCCCACGGAAGGCATCCAGCCCTCCATCATCAAGGACATCGAGCGCGCCATCCGCGTCCTGGCCGAGGAGGGCAGCATGGCCATCCTGCTGGTCGAGCAGTACTACGATTTCGCCCGCTCGCTCGCCGACCAGTACCTGCTGATGGAGCGCGGCGAATTCATCAAGCGCGGCGCCGGGGCCGACATGGACAAGGATGGCGTGCGGGAATTGCTCTCCGTATGATGGGCCGATGGACCTCGCCGAACCCCTTTCCTCGACCTGGCGCGCCCGCCTGTCCCTCGGCTTCCAGCGGCGCGAGGCGGCCACCATTCTCGCTCGCCGCGAGCACGTGGGGCCGCTGCGCATCCAGAAGGCGCTCTATCCCGAAGGCGAGGCGGTCTGTCATGCCATCGTGCTGCATCCCCCTTCCGGCATCGTCGGCGGCGACGAACTGGAAATCGACGTGACGGTGGGGCCGGGCGCCCATGCGCTGCTGACCACGCCGGGGGCTGGCAAGTGGTATCGCAGCGCCGGCGCCTGGGCCAGCCAGCGCCTGGGGTTCGCGGTGGAAGCGCAGGGCGTGCTGGAATGGCTGCCGCAGGAAACCATCGTGTTCGACGCCGCCCGCGCGGCGATGCGCAGCACCGTCGATCTCGCCGACGATGCGCGCTTCATCGGCATGGAGGTGCTGTGCCTGGGGCGCCGGGCGTCAGGCGAAAAATTCACCGAGGGCGCCCTGCGTCTCGATACCCGGATCCGGCGGGCAGGGCGGCCTGTCTGGCTGGAGCGGGGTCTGCTGGAGGGCGGCTCCGACCTGCTCGACGCCGCGGCCGGGCTGGCCGGTTTCAGCGTCAGCGGAACGTTTCTGGCCGCGGCGTCCGGTGTCGAGCCAGGGCTGCTGGCGGCGTGCCGGGACATTCCCATACATGAGACCGGCGCCCGGCATGGCATCACGGCCTTGCCGGAAATCCTGGTGGCCCGTTATCTGGGGCATTCGTCGGAGGCGGCGCGCCAGTGGTTCGTTGCCTTGTGGCAGGTGCTGCGCCCGGCCTTGATCGGACGCGAGGCCCAACTGCCGCGCATCTGGAACACATGAAAGAATCGATATGGAACTGACCCCGCGCGAGAAGGACAAGCTGCTCATCTTCACCGCCGCCCTGCTGGCGGAACGCCGCCGCGCGCGCGGCCTCAGGCTCAACTATCCCGAGGCGGTGGCCTTCATCACCGCCGGCATTCTGGAAGGCGCCCGCGACGGTCGCAGCGTGGCCGAACTGATGAGCTACGGCACCACGCTGCTGAAGCGCGACGAGGTGATGGAAGGCGTGCCGGAGATGATCCCGGAAATCCAGGTGGAGGCCACATTCCCGGACGGCACCAAGCTTGTGACCGTCCATCATCCCATCGTATGAGGCCGAAAATGATCCCAGGCGAAATGCAGATCGAACCCGGCGAGATCGAACTCAACGCCGGTCGTCCCACGATCACCCTGGTGGTGGCCAACACCGGCGACCGGCCGGTCCAGGTCGGCTCCCACTATCACTTCTACGAGACCAATGCCGCGCTGGCCTTCGACCGCGAAGCGACGCGCGGCATGCGCCTGGACATCGCCGCCGGCACGGCGGTGCGCTTCGAACCGGGGCAGACCCGCACGGTGCAGCTGGTGGCCTACGCCGGCGAGCGCAAGGTATACGGATTTCAGGGCCGGATCATGGGACCGCTTTAATGGGACCGCTTTAACAGGAGAAACCGAGATGAAACAAAAATCCTTCGCAATGCTTCTGGTGCTGTTTTCGCCCTTCGCCTACGCGCATCCGGGCGAGCATCACGGCAACATTCTGAATGCCGTCGTGCATCTTGTGAGCGAGCCGGACCATCTGGCGATGGCGCTCATCGCCGTGGTGGTCGGCGTCGCTGGCGCACGCTTCTACCGTCGCCGCGCCGCGGCCCGCATCGGGAAGACACGCCGCTAACCCGGCCGCGAGGAGACCGTCATGGCTGTTCGCATCGGCCGCCAGGCCTACGCCGAGATGTTCGGACCCACCGTCGGCGACCGCGTCCGCCTGGCCGACACCGAGCTGTGGATCGAAGTGGAGCAGGACCACACGATCCCTGGCGAGGAGGTGAAATTCGGCGGCGGCAAGGTGATCCGCGACGGCATGGGCCAGAGCCAGCGCGTGTCCGCCGAAGTGGCCGACACGGTAATCACCAACGCGCTCATCGTCGATGCCGTCGCCGGCATCATCAAGGCCGACATCGGGCTGAAGGACGGCCATATCCAGGCCATCGGCAAGGCCGGCAACCCGGACGTGCAGCCGGGCGTCACGATTGCCATCGGCGCCGGCACCGAGATCATCGCGGGCGAAGGCATGATCGTCACCGCCGGCGGCATCGACAGCCACATCCACTTCATCTGCCCGCAGCAGATCGAGGAGGCGCTGATGTCCGGCATCACCACCATGCTGGGCGGCGGCACCGGACCCGCCACCGGCACCTTCGCCACCACCTGCACGCCGGGACCGTGGCACATCCACCGCATGCTGCAGGCGGCGGACGCCTTCCCGATGAACCTGGGCTTTCTCGGCAAGGGCAACGTCAGCCAGCCGGAACCGCTGCGCGAACAGGTGCGCGCCGGCGCCATGGGCCTGAAGCTGCATGAGGACTGGGGCACCACGCCGGCGGCGATCGACACCTGCCTGACGGTGGCCGACGAAATGGACGTGCAGGTCGCCATCCACACCGACACGCTGAACGAGTCGGGCTTTGTCGAGACCACGCTGGACGCCTTCAAGGGCCGTGCCATCCACACCTTCCACACCGAAGGCGCGGGCGGCGGCCATGCGCCGGACATCATCCGGGCGGCGGGCATGCCCAACGTGCTGCCCAGTTCCACCAACCCGACCATGCCCTACACGGTGAACACCATCGACGAGCATCTGGACATGCTCATGGTCTGCCACCATCTCGATGCTTCGATCGCCGAGGACATCGCCTTCGCCGAGAGTCGTATCCGCCGCGAGACCATCGCCGCCGAGGACATCCTGCACGACCTGGGCGCCTTCTCCATGATGTCGTCGGACTCGCAGGCCATGGGCCGGGTAGGCGAGGTGATCATCCGCACCTGGCAGGCGGCGCACAAGATGAAGCTGCAGCGCGGCACGCTGAAGGAAGACGGCGCGCGAGGCGACGGAAAGGCGGACAACTTCCGCGTCAAGCGCTACATCGCCAAATACACCATCAACCCGGCCATCACCCACGGCATCAGCCATGTCGTGGGTTCGATCGAGGCTGGCAAGCTGGCCGACCTGGTGCTGTGGAAGCCCGCCTTCTTCGGCGTCAAGCCCAGCCTGATCGTCAAGGGCGGCATGATCGCCGCGGCGGCCATGGGCGACCCCAACGCCTCCATCCCGACGCCGCAGCCGGTGCACTACCGGCCCATGTTCGGCAGCTTCGGCGGCGGCCTGAAGACGGCCATCACCTTCGTTTCGCAGGCGGCGCTGGAGAACCCCGAGGTGGCCGCGCTGAACCTTGCCAAGCCCCTGGTGGCGGTGAAGAACACCCGCAAGCTGAGCAAGCAGGACATGCTGCACAACAGCGCCACGCCGGTCATCGACGTCGACCCCGAAACCTATGCCGTGCGCGCCGACGGCGAGCTGCTGGTGTGCGAGCCGGCCGCCGTGCTGCCGATGGCGCAACGGTATTTTTTATTCTGACCATGATCGTCATCGAACAACGCGCCCCAGCGGATGCAAATGCAACCGAGCGTCTGATGCTGCCCTTCGAGCTGCGCTGCAAGAGCCGGCTGCGCACCCAACTCGAAAGCGGCGAAGAGGCCGGTCTGTTTCTTGAGCGCGGCACCGTCCTGCGCGCCGGCGAACGCCTGCTTGCCAACGACGGCCGCGTCGTCGAGGTGGCGGCGGCGCCCGAGACCGTGATGGAGGTGCTCAGCGGCGACGCCCTGCTGCTGGCGCGTGCTGCCTATCACCTGGGCAACCGGCACGTGGCGGTGGAACTGAAGCCCGGACTGGTGCGCTTTGTCCGCGACCATGTGCTGGGCGAAATGGTGCGCGGGCTGGGACTGACGGTCATCGAAAGCGAGGCCCCCTTCGATCCCGAGAGCGGTGCCTATGGCGGCCACGGCGGCCATGCCCATCCCCACGGCCACAGCGCCGACGGGGAAGGGCGCGGCCCGCGCATCCACGACATGATGCTGCGCGGCGGGCGATGAACCCCGCCCTGATCCGGCTGCTGCACCTGGCCAGCCCGACCTTGCCGGTCGGTGCCTACACCTATTCCCAGGGCCTGGAATGGGCCGTGGAAGCCGGCATGGTGAAAAACGAGGCGACCGCGCTGGCCTGGGTCGGCGATTGCCTGGCGTTCGGCCTTGCGCGTTTCGAGGCGGTATACCTGGCGCATATGCTGGCAGCCTGGAAGCAGGGCGACCGAACCCGGCTCGCGGAACTGGATGCCGAGTTCATCGCCAGCAGGGAAACCGCGGAACTGCGCGCCGAAACCCTGCAAATGGGGCATTCGCTGACCCGCCTGCTGACCGATTTGGGGGGGGGGCCGGCAATGCCGCTTGCAGATTTCAGCCAGCCGAGCTTTCCGCTGGCCTGGAGCTGCGCGGCGGCGGCCTGGGACATCCCCGTCCAGGATGCCGTCGCCGGCTATCTGTGGGCCTGGTCAGAGAATCAGGTCATGGCCGCTGTGAAGGCCATCCCGCTCGGGCAGACCGCCGGCCAGCGCATCCTGCTGGCCCTGGGGCAACGTATCACGGCACTCGCAGAAGAGGCCGCAGCCAGCCCGATCGACACCACCCACAATGTCCTGCCGGCCTTCGCCATCGCCTGCAGTTGTCACGAAACCCAATACACGAGACTGTTCAGATCATGACCCATCGCTCCCAGCCCCTGCGCGTCGGCATCGGCGGCCCCGTCGGGTCCGGCAAGACCGCGCTGACCCTGGCCCTGTGCAAGGCACTGCGCGACCGCTACGACATCGCCGTCGTCACCAATGACATCTACACGGAAGAGGACGCGCAGTTCCTGGTGCGCAACGAAGCGCTCGCGCCCGAGCGCATCATCGGCGTGGAGACCGGCGGCTGCCCGCACACCGCGATTCGCGAGGACGCCAGCATCAACCTGGAAGCCGTGGACCGCCTCAATAAACGCTTCCCCGGTCTGGACGTGATCTTCGTCGAGAGCGGCGGCGACAACCTGGCCGCCACATTCAGTCCCGAGTTGTCCGACCTGACCGTCTACGTAATCGATGTAGCGGCAGGCGAAAAGATTCCGCGCAAGGGTGGCCCCGGCATCACCAAATCCGACCTGCTGGTCATCAACAAGATCGACCTGGCACCCATGGTCGGGGCTTCCCTGGAAGTGATGGATCGGGACGCCAGAAAGATGCGTGGCGAGCGGCCGTTCGTCTTCTCGAACCTCAAGACCGAGCAAGGCCTGGATGAAATCATCGCCTTCATCAAACGTGATGGAATGTTGAAGAAACAATCATAAGCAATTGATTGTTTGAACGTTATTAAGCGCATTGTTCCTGTCAATTCGATCCAGTCTCATGGTTTAGACAGGACGCTGCAAAAAACAATAGGGTGCATTCGCAGACTTGGGCTCAATGCCCATGGCGATGATGGATATCCGGAAAGTGTGGGTGTTTGTGCGTTAAATCCGAATGTCGATGGGGATGGTTATGCGGCTCGCTGCCATCCCACCCGGAATTATGCTCGTGCTGGTGATGCGCGTCATGCACGTGTGCATGGGTGTGTTCGAGTGGCTCATGCGTGTGCGCATGCTCATGGTGTTCAGTCAGATGAAGCCAGACCCCCGCACCCATGAGCCCGGCTGCCAGCCAGAACGGCGCAGGCGTCGGTTCGCCCAACAGCAGGATGGCGATGGCGGCACCGATGAAGGGTGCCGTGGAGAAATAAGCGCCGGTGCGGGCCGTACCCAAATTCCGCAGTGCCCGCACAAAGAGAACCAGGCTCAGGCCATAGCCCAGCAGGCCCACTGCCATGGCTGCGCCCGCGGTAGACCAGGCAGGCACGGATGCCCCCAATAACAAGGCGAGGCTGGTGTTGACCACGCCAGCTGTCCAACCCTTTGCCCCGGCAATGAACAGGGCGTCCGAGCCGGAAACCCGGCGCGTCAGGTTGTTGTCGATGGCCCAGCACAAGCAGGCGGCGGCGATGGCCAGGGGACCGATCCAGTCCGGGGACTCGCTGCCGGCGCCGGGCCAGGCGAGCACCGCACCCCCCGCGACGATGAGCAGCATGCCGAGCACGATGCGGCGGTCGGCGTTTTCCTTGAAGATCACCCACGCCAGCACAGCCGTGAACACCGCCTCCAGATTGAGCATGAGGGAGGCGGCGCCCGCATCGGTATGGGTGAGGCCGAACACCAGCAGCACCGGCCCCAGCAGCCCGCCGAAGACGATGGCGCCGGCAAGCCAGCGCCATTCCCCGGGGGCCAGCCCGCTCGCTTTCCAGCCGCGATCCCGCAGAAGGCGGATCGCAGCCAGCCCAAGACCGCTGCCCAGATAGAGCAGCCCGGCCAGCAGCAAGGTCGGCAATTCCCCCACCAGCAGCTTGACCAGCGGCGTGCTGCCGCCGAACAGAGCGGCCGCGGCCAGGGCGGGCCAGATGGCCGAGCGCACATCTTTCAAAGAGGATGACATTGGGGCATCACAATTATTTGAGTTCGTAGGTCACGTTCCTGACCTCTCGCACCACGCCGCCGTATTTCGGCCTGCGGTCGCGGCCCGTGCCGGCGTAAGGTGTGCTTGAGTGCATTGGACTGGGCCGGCAGTTCTTATTTCGGCCGGTAAAGCTTCTCGTAAAAACCGCTCACGTTGACTTTGACCGTAACCGGTTTATCGCCTCGGTTGCGCCAATACCAGCCGTGTGTTCCGTCAAACGGCGCAACAAAAATCCCCTGAGCGCGGGTGTGCTGCTTGGCTTTCGAGTAACTGGTGAATTCGTCGCCCGCATTGGGCCGCTCGCCGTGCATGTCGAAGTTGACCTTGCCGCCTTCGGCTACCCAGGCAAATACGAATTGTTCGCCCTTGCGCATGGAAGCCTTGATTTCAGAGCCCTCGCCGGGTTGAAGTGTCAGCGACATTTGGTCGCTACGGAACGGTACTTCGCTTTCTGCCACGGTGGCTACCGGTCTTTGCGCAACGGGTGCGGGCGCAGCCGTATTCCTGGGGGGCGTAGCGGCGGAAGCGACCGGAAGAAGGGCCGATGGGATCTCGCCGCTGTTGGTGCTCAGCGTTGTCAGCCCCAGCGCCTTCCCGATCCCGGTGGGGTCGATGCCATGCTCGGCCGGCAGCACGGTGGTGATCAGGATGGCGCCTGCGGCGATCAAGGCCACGCCTGTGGCCTTGATCAGTTGGGGTAACGTTGGATGCGGATAAGTGTTGAATGAAGACATATTGAATCCTTAATCAGATATTGAAATAGCTGGTCATTTGATGACCCATCAGGACGAATCCTGCGGCCATCAAAGCGACATTGGCCGCGAACGCCTGGCGCCCGAATGCATCGGTGCGCCGCCAGAAGCCCATGGCAATCAGGATCGCAGTCAGCGCAAGCAACTGCCCAAGCTCGACCCCGACGTTGAATGCGAGGATGTTCGCGACCAGTCCGTCCTGCGACAGCGTGAACTCCTGCAACTTGGTTGCAAGGCCGAAACCATGGAAAAAGCCAAAAATCAGGACTGCGGCCTTGGTGTTGGGTTGAAAGCCCAGCACCCGCTTGAATGCACCCAAATTGTCGAGCGCCTTGTACACGACCGAGAGGCCAATGATGGCGTCGACAAGGTAGGGGTTCACATGCGTGCCGCTGAGGACGCCAACCAGCAGCGTCACGCTATGGCCGATGGCGAATAACGTGACGTAGGTTCCGACCTCACGCATCCGGTACAGAAAGAAAATCACACCGAACAGGAATAGCAAATGGTCGTAGCCCGTGACCATGTGCTTGGCGCCGAGGTAAATGAACGGAATCAGCTGCATGCCGCTGCTTTGTTCGACAAACAGCTTGTCATCCTCCGCGACGCCGTGGGCGAACACGCTGCTCGCCATCAAGGTGAGCAGTAAAAGGGAGGTGAAGGTGAACCAGCGGGAGCGCAAAGCGGCCTCGATTCGTTGCAGCGTGAAATTCATTGTCAATGTTTTAATCATGATTCAGCTCCCAAATCAGGTGCGCGTCGACGAGCAGGCCGTAATAAGATTGCAGGGCGGCGACCTGCGCTTGCAGCGCATTGTTCATTGCTGCGGTCGCCTGGCGACGCGCCAGCAGCAGCGATTGCAGTTCGGCTTCGCCGAGCGCATAGGCCCGCTGCATCAGCGCGGCGTTCTCCTGCATGGCCGCCGCACCTTCGTTGGCAATTTGCAGGCTGTCGTAGGCACCCCGCGCAGTCGCAACCGCGCTCGCAATCTCCGTCTCAAGCTGGCGCTGCTTGAGTTCGACTTCCCGGCGCGAAACATCGACCGCTGCAATCGCCTTGGCATTGCGCGCGTCACGCGCACCCCCGGGTATCGGAACGCTGAGCATGACGCCATAAATACGTTCGTTTCCACCGACCTCCGAGGCCGTATAGCCCCCTAGCGTCGGATCGGGGGCCTTGTCCGCACGCGCGCGCTCTGCATGTGCCTGAGCCTTCTGCATGTGCGCCTGGATGACCTTCAATTCGTCGCTTTGAGCCAGGATGCGGTCGCGCCAGGGCGCCGCGTCCTCCCCGATCGGCAATGGCGCAGGCAATGCCATTATCTGACGCTTCACCCCAGGATAACGCGTGGAAAGGCGCGCCCAGGCCGTGGCGGCCTGCGTCTTGGCATCGTTGTCCAGGCGCCTTTGCTCGGCCAGTTCAGCACGGGCGATGCTCAAGTCCAATTTCGAGGCATCGCCTGCGCGGACACGCTTTTCCACGGCCGCAAGGCTTTCCTGACCTGATTTATGATTGCTCCCGGCCAGCTCACGGGCGCGTTCCGCCGCCAGCCAGTCCACCCACAAGGCCATCAGTTCACGTGCCGATTCGTGCAGTGCCTCGCCATAGCGCGCCTGGGACTCTTCGACAGTTGCCTTGCCGAGTTTGCGATCGGCTTCGGCCTTGCCGGAAAGCCGGATGGTCCGCTCGATGCCCACGTTCCATTCGTTGTAACGGGGGCCGTTGTCCAGTCTGCGCTGTTGTCCCGATGCACGTGCAGTCCATTCATAGGGGGATTTATCCAGGATGCCCGCCTCTTGCAGCGCTACGTCCAGGCCAGCGCGCGCAGCGGCGACGCCGGGGTCCTGTTCGAGCAGCGGGCGGGCAATTTCGGCTGGCAAGAGCCCCGGCGGATTCACCGGCTCCATCGCCTGCGCGGCGCCAGAAATCGTTAGAAGTCCGGTCAAAAGGAGTCGAATCATCATGCGATCTCTCCCGCTTCGGCGACCGTCGTCACCCAATAACGCAAACCTGCGCCGGAGAATTGCTGGCGAATGGCGTCAAGCAGCGCCGCTTTGTCGGCTGCGGCAACAATCACCTGAATCTCGGTCGCGCGTGCCCGCCCTAGCACCTGCTCCGTTTGATCCAGATTATCGTGAGCCATGCCGTGCGCGGCAGTAGCCGTGCTGGTGAAAAATGTCACGTTAGATGACAGGAGCAGCAGATCGAGCAATTTTTCCTCGACCGCTGGCGGGCAAATCAGTGTTAAGCAAAGTTCAGACATGGGAAGCCTCTCGTTTCGGGAAAGCGAAGCGTAAATACAGGATGGGAAGCAACATCAGCGTCAGCACCGTGGCGGTGATCAGGCCACCAATCACGACAATGGCCAGCGGCCGCTGGATTTCCGAGCCGGGGCCTGTCGCAAACAGCAGCGGAATCAGTCCGAACGCCGTAATGGAGGCGGTCATCAGTACCGGCCGCAAGCGCCGTTTGGCCCCTTGCACCACTACTTCGCTCAGTTTCATCCCCTCGCTTTTCAGTTGATTGAAATAGCTGACCAGCACCACCCCGTTCAGGACGGCAATACCGAGCAGCGCAATGAAGCCCACCGACGCCGGAACCGACAGGTATTCTCCTGTCACCCACAAGGCGACGATGCCGCCGACGAGTGCGAAGGGGATGTTGCTCAGAATCAGCAAAGCCTGACGCACCGAGCGGAAGGTCGAGAACAGCAGGACGAAGACCAGTCCGAGTGCGACCGGCACCACAACCGTCAAACGCGCGGCCGCTCGCTGCTGGTTCTCGAATTGACCGCCCCAGCTGATGCGGTAGCCGGTGGGCAAGGGCAATTTCTGCATGACGAGCGCCCTGGCCTCTTCGACGAAGCCGACCAGGTCGCGCCCGCCGACGTTGGCGATGACCACGCTGTAGCGGCTGCCCATTTCGCGGTCGATCTTGACCGGTCCCTCGGCGCGCTCCAGTGTGGCGACGCTGGTCAGGGGCACCGTGCTGCCGTCCTGGGTTGTGATCCGGAGGGCGCCGAACTCGGCCGGCGACATGCGAACCGCTTCGGTGCCGCGCAATACGATCGGCGTGCGGCGGTTGCCCTCGATCACGACGCCGGCCCGCTGCCCCTCGATCTGCGTGCGCAGCGCGTCCTGGATCTCTTCGACGCTCAAGCCGAGCCGGCCGGCCTGCAAACGGTCTACCGCGACCCGCAGGTACTGCACGCCGTCGTTCTGGACGGTATACACGTCCTGATTGCCGGGGACCGTCTTGAGAAGGGCTTCGACCTGGCTCGCATACGTATTGAGCTTGTCGAGGTCGGGACCGAAAATCTTCACCGCCAGATCGCCGCGTACGCCGATGATCATTTCCGACACGCGCATTTCGATCGGCTGGGTGAAGCTGTATTCGATGCCGGGCATCGGGTCGAGCACCTTGCGCACTTCGTCCATCAGCGCTTCCTTGCTCTTCATCCGCCACTCGTCGCGCGGCTTTAACTGCAAGTACGTATCGGTCTGGTTAAGCCCCATCGGATCGAGGCCGATTTCGTCGGAGCCGGCACGCGCAACGATTCCGGTGACTTCGGGAATGGCTTTCATGATGGCCTGGTGAATTTTCAGATCGAGCGCGGCGCTTTGTTCCAGGCTGACCGAGGGCAGTTTTTCGATGCCGACGATCAGATCGCCCTCGTCCATCGTCGGCATGAAGGTCTTGCCGACCTGGGTGTAGACCACCCCCGCGCCCACCAGCATCGCCACCGCCACACCGACGACAATGCGCTGTCGGCGCAGGCCCCAGGCAAGCGCCGGCTCGTAGAGCGCCAGCAGCTTGCGCGGCAACCATGGGTCTTCGTGTTTGACCTCGCGCAGCAAATAAGACGCCAGCACCGGAATGACGGTCAGCGACAACAGCAGGGAGCCGGCCAGGGCGAACACGATGGTGAGCGCCACCGGCACGAAAAACTTGCCCTCGAGATCCTGCAAGGTGAGCAGGGGCAGGAACACCGTGATGATGATCAGAATCCCGGACGTCACCGGCACCGCAACCTCGCGCACCGCGCGATAAACCGTATGCAAGCGCGGCAGCTTGCCGGCCGTGGGGTCGGTCGCCAGACGCTGCACGACGTTTTCGACCACCACCACGGCCGCATCGAGCAGCATGCCGATGGCGATGGCCAGGCCGCCCAGACTCATCAGGTTTGCCGACATGCCAAAACCGCGCATCAGGATGAAGGTGATCAATGCCGCCAGGGGCAGCACCAGCGCCACGGTCACGGCCGCCCGAACATTGCCCAGGAACAGCCCGAGTAAAATGATGACCAGCACCGTCGCTTCGAGCAGCGCGTTGGATACCGCACCGACCGCCTTGTCGACGAGGGAGGCGCGATCGTAGAAAACGTCGAGCTTCACGCCCTTCGGCAACGTCGGTTGCAGTTCATCCAGTTTCTTCTGCACACCTTCAACGACTTGTTGCGCATTGGCACCCGCCAGTCCGAGCACCAAACCCTGGACGGCCTCGCCCTTGCCGTCTTGCGTCACCACCCCATAGCGCGTGACGGTGCCGATCTTGACCTCGGCCAGATTGCCGACGCGGACCGGGGCACCCTCCTTCATCGTCACCACGATCGCCCGCAGATCGTCCAGATTCGTAATGCTTCCCTCGCTGCGCACCAGCAACACTTCGTCGCCTTCGCCGAGCCGGCCGGCACCATCGTTGCGGTTGTTGGCATCGATCGCCTCCCTGAGCTGCGCCATGGTCACGCCGCTGGCGGCCATTTTGAGCTGATCGGGCACCACGTCGAAGGCGCGAACAACCCCCCCCAGCGCATTCACGTCGGCCACGCCAGGCACCGTGCGCAGCGCTGGCCGGATAACCCAGTCGAGCAGGCTGCGTCGTTCGGCCAGCGACAGTCCCTCGCCTTCGACGGTGAACATGTACATTTCCCCGAGTGGGGTCGTGACCGGCGCCATCCCGCCCGAGATGCCGGCAGGAAGGCTTTCCGTCAGCCCGCCCAGGCGTTCGCTGACCTGCTGGCGCGCCCAATAGCGGTCGGTGCCGTCCTCGAAGTCGATCGTGACGTCGACCAGGCCGTACTTGGTGACCGAACGCAGGATCTTGGTTTTCGGGATGCCGAGCATTTCCACTTCGATCGGCACCGCGATGCGGCTTTCGACTTCCTCCGGCGTCATGCCGGGGGCTTTCATGATGATTTTGACCTGAGTGCTCGACACGTCGGGGAATGCGTCAATCGGCAACCCGAGGTAGGCCATCCATCCCGCACCGGCGACAATCAGTGTCGCCAGCAGGATGAACAGGCGCTGCGATAAAGAGAACTGAACGAGGCGGGCAAGCATTACTGGCTCTCCTTCGCATCGAGCCAGGCGCCCTTGAGCGCCACCACGCCGGAAACAGCGATCTGTTCGCCGGCCATGAGCGGGCCTTGCACGCGCACGCGCTGCCCGGCGCTGGCCGTGACCTTCACCGGCCTGGCTTCAAAGCCGACGGGAGTGCGGACGAACACATGCGCCTGCTTGCCGTCGTGGGCCACGGCGGACAGCGGCACGTCCCAGCTGCCCTGGGTGGCCGCCTGAGTGGTTGCGACAGGCAGCTCGACCGTCACGAACTCGCCAGGCCGAACCAGGCCGGCCTTGCCCTCGACCGCCGCCCGCAGCACCACTGTCTGGCTGCCGGACGACACGGTCGGGCTGGTGCTCAAGATGCGCGCCGTGACGTCCCGTCCCTGCACCTTGACCTTCGTTCCCACCGGCCAATTCGCGCCCTCGGACACCGGAAGCTGGATATCCAGCCACAGGGAATCGATTTGGGCCACATGCAGCAATGCGGTCGCGGCTTCGACCCGCTGCCCCGGCTTGACCGCAATCTCGGTCACGATTCCGGCCTGCGTCGCGGCCAGCGTGATGCTGTCCTGCGGCTTGCCGGAAGCCGCAATGCGCGCGATCGTCGCGGCCGACATGCCGCTTAATCGCAACCCCGCCTTGGCCTGGTTGAGCAGGGCTTCGGCTTCCATCAAAGCGGCCTGCGCTTCCTGCACCCGGCGTTGCGGGATGATGCCCTCATCGAACAAAGCCTGTTCGCGCCGCGCCGCTTGCCGTGCGAGCGTGGCGCGGGCGCTGGCTTGCAGCAACTGCAATTGCAACTGGCCGAGTTCCGGGCTGGCAATGCGTACCAGCGGCGTGCCTGAACGCACGACCTGGTTCTGCTGAACCAGCAATTGCGCTACC
>JAPTVL010000028.1 GCA_028065725.1 Betaproteobacteria bacterium | reverse complement strand
CTGCCGCTGGTAGCTGGGCAAGGGCGCAGGAGGCGGGGCCGCGCGGCGGTCTCCTTTGTCCCAGCCGTTTCTGTGCCGCTCCCACTCACGGCCCCAGTGATCGCCCCAATGTGGCGGCGTATTGGGGCGCCACGCGCGGAAATACGAAGGCGGCTGTCGGTAGTAGCGCACAGGAACCCTCAGGATGTACACCGGAACGGCATAGGGCTCGACAAACCACCAGGGCCCGTTGTACCAGGAACTCGCGTACCAGTTGTCACCATGGAATACCCAGTACAGCCCGTCGTAGAAAAAGAAGTTCGCTTGTAGCCCGGACGCGTAGTAGACCGGGTGACCCGGAACGCGGACGAGACGCGGGTAAGCCGGCACGTTGATCCCGATGCTGACGTGCGGTGTTCCGATCGCGACGCTCACCAGAGCAGCAGAAGCAGCCAGCGGGGACATCAGCACCCCCATCACCAGGATCAGGTTGCGAATTTTCATCATTTTGAGCTCCAGCTTGAAAAACAAAGTCGCATTCATGGTTGACCGCTTTCGCCGGGCCGGCTGGCGACGGGGCGATTCATCGTCACTTGATCTGCATGTCGTCCTTGACGGAGGTCACGCCCTTGACGCTGCGTGCCAGCTCGATTGCCCGGTTCGCTGCAGCCCGTGAGCTCACGAAGCCACTCAACTGAACCTCGCCCTTGAAGGTTTTGACCTTGATCTCCAGAACCTTCGTCAGGGGATCCTCGATGATGAGGGCCTTCACCTTGGTGGTGATGACAGCGTCGTCGACAAACTCGCCCGTTCCCTGCTGTGTGGATGTCGACGCGCATCCGACAACGGTCCCCAGCGAAACGGCCAGGAAAACTGCGGAAATGAATTTGCTGAATGGCTTCATGGTGGCACCTTCAAGGTTCGGCTGGAAAAGACACTACGTCATTCAAGGATGCAGCGGTTTGCACTATGTAGACGCAGTTTGTTCTCTACCGCACATCGTTAAGGCTAGTACAGGCAAGTGATAAAGCGAGGTGAGGGGCCGGCATTCCCACCTGCTCATTGTTGTCCGCCCCCCTGCCCGCATTTACCTTGCATGACCGAAGAAGAACCTTTTTTCGATCATGTGCAGCAGCGCACTGCAGGTCGGCGAACTGCTGGCCGATGTCGTCGTCTTCAAAAATGCAGGTTCTAGATGGATGTGATCTTTGGCCGCCCGCATGGCCGCGAACATGGCCCGGCAGCTTGCGGGGCCGTCCTCCAGCAGGGTCAGCCTATTGCCCAGCACCAACGGACTATCGACATCGATCGCCATGCTCCATGGCCAAGTGCTTCTGCAGGATGTCGATATCGCCGGATGTGCTCTGGCGTTTCTCGATGATGGCGTCGCTTCAGCTTTCTGAGACAGGACCGCGCGCGGCGTCGGGGAGGCTTGCACAGCCGGCGCCGGCGAGCACAATGCATGCGGCCACCGCCATGCGTCAGGCTGGGGGTGTTGCCGGGCGGTGAAACCCTGTCAAGTCTGCTCCCATGGCAAGCCATCGAACCGCCAGCCGTTTTTCGTGCTGCGATGTCGCGTCTCGTCCATGTCGCCCTCGAAGCCATGCTTGACGTTGTAGACCGCGGGGAAACCGTATTTTTCGAGATAGCGCCCGGCGTCGGCCGAACGCCGCCCTGAGCGGCAGATCAGCACCACCGGGCGGTTGGCCGACGCCGCCTTGCGCGCGTGGCCGAGGAAATCGGGGTTGACGTCCCAGTCCGGACCGTCCTGCCAGGCGATGTGGATCGCCCCCACGGGATGGCCGACGAACAGGTATTCGATCTCCGAACGACAGTCGATGAAGACGGCCTCGGGGTGGTCCTGCAAAAAGTCATGGGCTTCGGCGGGTTCGAGATGTTTCATGGCAGGCACCGGTCAGGCTCGATACCTGCACGATAGCACCGCCGGCGCGCCCCGCGCCAACCGATATAATGCGCAATTGCCCTCTGCCGTTTTCTACGCCCCCTGCCATGTCCCGCGCCGACCTGCTCAATTCCCTGCTCGCCCAGCGCATCCTCGTTCTCGACGGTGCGATGGGGACGATGATCCAGTCGTACACGCTCGGCGAAGCGGACTATCGCGGCGAACGCTTCGCCGATTTCGCGCACGACCTCAAGGGCAACAACGACCTGCTGTGCCTGACGCAGCCGCACATCATCAAGGAAATCCACGCCAAGTACCTGGCCGCGGGCGCCGACATCCTGGAGACCAACAGCTTCAACGCCACCGCGATTTCCATGGCGGACTACCACATGGAACACCTGGTGCCGGAGCTCAACTTCGCCGCCGCCAAACTCGCGCGCGAGGCGGCCGACGAAGCAACCGCCGCGAATCCTGCCAAGCCGCGCTTCGTCGCCGGCGTGCTGGGACCCACCTCGCGCACCGCGACCATCTCGCCCGATGTCAACGACCCCGGCTTCCGCAACGTGACCTTCGACCAACTGCGCGTGGCCTATCTGGAGGCGATCGACGGTCTGGTG
Organism: Betaproteobacteria bacterium; assembly: GCA_028065725.1. Next base: position 804 of record JAPTVL010000028.1, on the reverse strand, counting down.
AAGGGCGGCGCCGATATCCTCATGGTCGAGACGATTTTCGACACGCTCAACGCCAAGGCGGCGCTTTTTGCCATCGAGGAGTACTTCGAACAAAACGACCTGCGGCTGCCGGTGATGATTTCCGGCACCATCACCGACGCCTCCGGGCGCACGCTGTCGGGCCAGACCGGCGAGGCGTTCTGGAATTCGGTGCGTCATGCCCGGCCTTTATCCATCGGCCTGAACTGCGCGCTCGGCCCCGACCTCCTGCGCCAGTACGTCGAGGAGTTGTCGAACAAGGCTGACGTGTTCATCTCCGCCCACCCGAACGCCGGCCTGCCCAACGCCTTCGGCGAATACGACATGGGCGGCGACGAGATGGCGATCCACATCGGCGAATGGGCGCGCTCGGGACTCCTGAACATCGTCGGGGGCTGCTGCGGCACCACGCCAGTCCACATCGCCGCCATCGCCAAATCTGTCGAAGGCGTCGCGCCACGCGTGCCGCCCAAGCTGGAACCGGCGATGCGCCTGTCGGGACTGGAGCCGTTCAACGTCGGCAAGGACAGTCTCTTCGTCAACGTCGGCGAGCGCACCAACGTCACCGGCTCGAAAGCCTTCGCCCGCATGATCCTCGAAGGCCGCTACGACGACGCGCTGTCGGTCGCGCGCCAGCAGGTGGAAAACGGCGCGCAGGTGATCGACATCAACATGGACGAGGGCATGCTCGACGCCGAGGCGGCGATGGTGCGCTTCCTCCACCTGATCGCCTCCGAGCCCGACATCGCGCGGGTGCCGATCATGATCGACTCGTCGAAGTGGAGC
>JAPTVL010000228.1 GCA_028065725.1 Betaproteobacteria bacterium | reverse complement strand
CAGGGGCTATTTCCGCCCGATTCCTCAGTCGTAAGCGCGCCTGCGACGTTCCGCAGAACTCCTGTAGACCTGCCTGCTTTTGGCGGGCGCACACAGGAGATTTCATGCGCCTCATCATTGCCGAGAAGCCGTCCGTCGCCCAGGCCGTTGCTGGCGTGCTGGGCGGTGCCAAGAAAGCTGACGGCTACATTGACTGCCCAAGTCTCAAGACCCGCGTGACCTGGTGCTTCGGCCATCTGCTGGAGCAGGCGAAGCCCGAGGACTATGTCGGCGGACGTGTCGACTCCAAACACCTGCCTGTCATCCCGGATCGCTGGCAACTGCAGCCGCGTGCTGGCGGGGCCGGCAAGCAGGTCAAGGTGATCCGCGATCTGCTCAAAGACGCCACCGAGGTGGTCAACGCTGGCGATGCGGATCGCGAAGGGCAGCTGCTGGTGGACGAGGTGCTGCTGTATCTGGGCTGGAAAGGCAAGACATCGCGTCTGTGGCTGTCCAGCCTGGACGACGAAAGCGTCCAGCGCGCGCTGGTCACCGTCAAGAGCAATGACGCCATGCGTCCGCTCTATGAATCCGCGCTGGCGCGTCAGCGCGCCGACTGGCTGATGGGCATGAACTGCTCGATTGCGCTGAGCCGCAATCTGCAAGCCGTGGGTGTCCAGGGGGCCTGGAGTGTCGGCCGGGTGCAGACCCCGACCCTGGCCCTGCTGGTCGACCGCAAGCGCGAGATCGACCACTTCAAACCCCGCGATCACTACCAGGTGGAGGCGGCACTGGATGGCGACACGCGCGCGCTGTGGCAGATCCCGGAGGACTTGCTCACCGATGGGCTGCTTCTGGACAAGGGTGCGGCAGAGGCGGTTGCCAACGCTGTGCAGGGCCAGAATGCCACGGTGGAAAAATTCACCCGGAAGACCGGTGAGCGGGCCGCCCCGCTGCCATACACCTTGGGCGCCTTGCAGAAGGCCGCCAGCAGTCGTCTGGGCCTGTCCGCCAAGGACACGCTGGCGGCGGCGCAGGAACTCTATGAGGCCAAGGTCGCCACCTACCCTCGCACCGATTGCCCCTACCTGCCGGTGGAGATGCATGGTGCAGCGGCAGGCATTCTGAAAGCCATCGGTGGCGAGGGCATTGCGGGACTCGACCCGGAGCGCAAGCATGCGGCCTGGAATACGGGCAAGGTCGAGGCGCATCACGGCCTGATCCCGACAGGGCAGAATCCGGACGCGGCCAGCCTTTCCGCCAATGCCAAGCGGGTGTTCGATCTGATCCGCGAGTCCTACATCCGCCTGTTCATGCCGCCCGAGAAATTCGAGACCCGAGAGGCGTTCTTCGTCTTCCCGGGTGGCGAGCACTTCAGGGCTGCGGCGCGCATCGTGCTCGAGCCGGGCTGGACGAAGCTAGGCGCGCAGGACGAAGGCGAGGGAGATGCTGCCGAAACGACAGGCAAGCTGCCGATCCTGGCCGAGGGGCAGGTGCTGACCTGCTTGGCCGCACAGATCATGTCCAAGCGCACCGCGCCGCCGAAGCCCTACACCGACGGCACCTTGATTGCTGCCATGACCGGTGTGCACAAGCTGGTCACGGATCCGAAGCTCAAGGCGCGCCTGAAGGAGACTTCAGGGCTGGGAACCGAGGCGACGCGTGCTTCGATGATCGAGGTGCTGATCACCCGCGAGTACGCCGAGCGCCGCAAGAAGGAAATCCACCCGACCGACCGGGGTGTGCAGCTGATCGACATGTTGCGCAAGGTGGCGCCTGATCTGGCCGATCCAGGCTACACGGCATTGCAGGAGGATGCGCTGGCGGACATCGCGGCAGGCCGTGCACTGCTGGCTGCATTCATGCAGGCGCAGACGGATGCAACGCGGGAATTTTCGCGGACGCTGCTGGAGGGTAAGCTGACGGAAGCGCAGCTGATCATGCATGCTTGCCCAGCCTGTGGCGGTGCACGCTGCGCACGGCGCATCAGCAAAGCCGGGAGCGCGTACCACCGTTGTCTGGACTGCGAGGTGGCGTTCGGGGATGAAGGCGGCAAACCGGGAAAGCGATTCGAGGACAAGCCGGCTGGCGAGAGCATGCACAAGACATCGAGCGCTGCTGCCAACGGTCCGAAATGCCCAAGCTGCAAGAAGCCGACGCTCAAGAGTGAAACCAAGACCGGCAAGGCCTACTACCGATGCAGCGCGTGCAAGGGTGCTTGGTGGCCGGATCGCAAGGATGAAGGGACGCTCGGAGCAAAGTGGGAGGAGCGGAAGTGAGCGTGCCCGGCACGGTCCCACAACTTTTGCCCGAGGCATCCCGCCCATATACTGCTCCCATGAAAACTGCTTTCTATAACCGTCTGGGCCCGGCGCGCGAGGTGCTGCAGATCGGCGACCTCCCCGATCCAGTGCCCGCTCCCGGCGAGGTCCGCGTGCGTGTCCAGTGGTCCGGCGTCAATCCCTCTGACGTCAAATCGCGTCTCGGCCTGCGCAGTGGCACGATGCCGTTCGCACGCGTTATCCCCCATAGCGATGGCATGGGCGTGATCGACGCGGTCGGCGATGGGGTGGATACTTCCCGCCTCGGCCAGCGTGTGTGGACGTGGAATGCCGCGTGGGGACGCCCGCACGGGACAGCCTGTGAGTTGGTCTGCCTACCGCAGGAGCAGGCCGTGCCGCTTCCCGACGGCGTGGCTGCAGAGGCAGGTGCCTGCCTGGGCATTCCGGCGCTCACGGCGCTGCACGCCGTACTGATGGATGGTGGGGTGGCCGGGAAGACCGTGTTGGTGGCCGGCGGCGCCGGCGCGGTGGGCCACTATGCGGTGCAGATGGCGAGCTTGCTAGGTGCCGCGCGTGTCATCGCGTCGGTCAGCACACCCGAGAAAGCGGAGCTAGCTCACGCGGCAGGGGCAGACGAGATCGTGATGTACAAGACCGAGCCCCTCGTCGAGCGCGTGGCCGCTCTGACCAGCGGTCGGGGCGTGGACCGCATCATCGAGGTCGACCTGGGCGTCAATGGTCAGGCAGACCTTGACATGCTGCGACCTGGTGGCGAGTGCGTGGCCTACGGCAGCAGTGCGAGTCCTCTGCAACTTCCCTTCTACCCGCTGATTGTGAAGAACCTGCAGCTCAAGTGCTTCATCGTCTACAACCTCGCACCGGCGGATCGCGAACGCGCCGTGGCCACGCTCACGAGCTTGCTGGTCCATGGCCGTTTGCAGCACAACATCGCGGCTCGGCTGCCCCTCGGCGACATTGCGACGGCGCACGAGATGGTCGAGCGCGGCGCCGCCATCGGCAACGTCGTGCTGAATGTCGGCTGAGCGCCAATCGGGCG
>JAPTVL010000219.1 GCA_028065725.1 Betaproteobacteria bacterium | reverse complement strand
CAATGACGACCGGCAGCCAGCCGATTTCCAGCTCGGCGCCGGTGCACACCAGCAGGTTGGCGCTGCGTGCGCGGGCGATGAGCGAGGGCCTCGCTTCGATGTGGTGCGGGTCCTGCATGGCCGTGGTGGCGGTGTAGACGCTTGCCTGTGCGCCGCCGATTTCCTTGGCCAGCGCCCCCCACTCGGGTTCGCAGGCGAAGACTTTCAGCGCCGCGTGTGCTATGCCCGGCAACAGGATGGCGGCGGTCAGCAGGCCCGCCAGGCGACGCAGGAATGGGGCCTTGAAAAGAGATGTTTTCATGTTGCGCTCCTCAGAATTTGTGCGCGCCGTGGCTGCCCAGGCTGTAGATGTACTGCACGTAGAACTGGTTCTCGTCGATGTCCTGCTGCGCTTCGTCGCGCGAGTATTGCAGGCGCAGGCGGGAGAATTCCGACGGGCTGTAGTCGAGCATCAGGCTGTGGCGGCGCGGGTCGTAATCGGCGAGCGAAGCCAGGGTGGCCCCGGCATCCTCACCGTTGAACACGACGTCGCCGCGGAACAGCTGGTCGTAGCGGTAACCCACGCGCCAGCGCGGCATGAATTGATACACGCCTTGCGCGTAGAAGCCCGACTGGTCGGCCGAATAGGGGCCGGTGACGCCGCCGGTGCAGCCGCTGAGGTTGGCTGGATCGGCATCGTCGCAGAATAGCGCGCCCGATTCGCGGCGCTGGAAGTATTCGGCGGCGAACTTGAAATTCCGCTGCGTGGCGTTGCCATCCGGCGCCCATTTCCACACGAAGTCGGCGAGCCAGGTGCGGCTCTTTCCGGAGAAAGCGCCCGTCACGTCGGCGTTGCCGAGGTCGCGGCCTTCGAAGGCGCGCGCCTGCGGCCGGGCGTGCAGATACGCCAAGCCGGCGCGCCAGCTGTTCGACGCGCCGACGTCGTCGCCGGCGTGGCCGAACAGCGCAAGGCTGGGAAAGCCGTTGCTGTCGCGTTCGGTACTCGGGAAATCGCCGCCGCGTCCGGCTTCAGCGCCGAATTCGAGGAAGGTGTCGGTCGGCGCCAGCCATTTCATTTGCAGGCCGTCCTGTCCGTAGCCTTCTCCGAACAGGGCGTCGTAGACCAGACTGTTGGTGGCGAAATCCCAGGCGTGCGGATGCTGTTCGTTCTGGTAGCCGATCCCGGAACGGAAGCGTCCGCCCTTGATCGACAGACCCTGCCCCAGGGCGGTGGTCTGGAACCACGCTTCCTCGACGCCGACCTCCCCGTCGGCCAACACCGCGATCAGGTAGCCGCGGAACCAGGGGTCGATGCTGGCGGACATCACCAGCTCGCTTTCGTCCACCGAGAACCCGCGTGACGGACCCTCCGCGCCAGAGGGCAAGAAGCCGGTGATGCCGCGGTCGGCGCGGTCTTCCAGGTGCGCGTATTTGCCTTGCAGGATGAGCGAAACATCGGGGTTGAAGCTGGCGCGAACGGGCGCAGGTTCTGCCTTGATTGCGGCGTCGGCGGTTTGGGCTTCGGTCTTTTGCAGCCGCGCTTCCAGCGCCTGGATGCGCGCCTCGTAGGCGGTTTTCAGTTCCTGCAATTCAGCACGCAGGGCGTCGAGTTGGGGGTCGGCGTGGGCCGGAAAGGCGGCCGTCAGCGCGGCCGCCAGCAGGGCGGGTCGTAACATGGTGGAACTCCATCAAGAATGAGAACGCGGTCGGCAGGCCTCTCGGCAGCCGGCTTCAGGTCTGGATTTCAGATGGCGTCGGGCGGCGCGCGGGCTTGCGCGTGGTGGGTCGAGACGGCGGCGGGCGGCCGCATCCCGGCCGGCAACTCGATGTGGCAGGCGGACTCGACGGGCAGGCTGAATACCGTCGCTGGGGCGACGCTGCCGAGGCTGGCCTGGGCGACGCAGACTTCGCAGACCTTGTCGGGCAGCCCAGAGTCGTGTGGGTCCAGGTGGCCGAGCGCATGCGCGAACGCCGCCGCCTGGCCGAACAGCAGGGTCAGCGCAAACAGCCAGGAAAACAGACGGCGCGGCAACATGAGCCGCATTTTACTTGCGCGGCTCGCCCGGCGGTACCGGGTCGTAGCCGTGCGCGCAACCCGGGCGACAGCGGCCGATACGCTTGGCGGCGAGCCAGCTGCCCTTGAGCGCGCCGTGTTTTTCGATCGCCTCCTTGCCGTATTCCGAGCAGGTCGGCAGGTAGCGGCACTGTCGTCCGAGCCAGGGCGAGAGGGCGAGCTGATACACGCGAATCATTCCGATGAGGAATTTTTGCGCCAGATTCATGGCATCGCCCCGGCATGACTTTGTGCAGCGCCGGAGAAATCGGCCAGCAGCTTGCCGACGAATTCGGGGTCGAGGTCGCGCACGATGAAGACGAAGCGGCTGCGGTGATCCTCGTCGGGCCAGGCGTCGAGCGTCACTTCCGGATACAGCACGTGCTGCACGCCGTGCAGCACCACTGGCTTCTCCTCGCCCTGCAGGTTCACGATCGCCTTGAAGCGCAGCAGGTTTTCGGCGCGAAACGAGGTGAGCATGGACAGCGCCGACTGCAGGCCGTAGCGGTCGAGCGGCGCGTCGAGCACCACCGAGAACGCCTGGATGCGCGCGTCGTGCAAGGCGGCGGTGGGCTTGCCCCCGAGCTTGCCGGCGCTGGCGGGCTGGTAGCGCTGCGGCTTCAGCCAGCGTGCCACTTCCAGCGAGCGGGTTTCGGCGTTCCACAGCCCGAGGTTCTGGATCAGGGCCGGGTCGAGTTCGCCGTGCGTCACGGTCACGATGTCGGCGGCCGGATTCAGTGCCGCCAGCCGTTCGCGCAGCGTGGCCACGCTGTCGGCCGGCGCGAGGTCGGTCTTGGTCAGCAGCAGCCGGTCGGCCACCGCGACCTGCTTTACCGCTTCGAAATGTTCGTCCATCTGGCCCATGCCGAACAGCGCGTCGACCGTGGTGACCACGCCATCGAGGCGGAAACGCGCGCGTACCCAGTTGTCGTGCAGCAGGTTGTCGAGCACCGGCGCCGGGTCGGCGATGCCGGTGGTTTCGATGATGACGCGCTCGAACGGCGGGATGTCGCCTTTCTGCCGCGCCATCCACAGGTTTTTAAGGGTGGGCGACAGGCTGCCCGAGATCGAGCAGCAGACGCAGCCGCCGGAGAGCAGCGCCATCGGGCCTTCCATCTTCTGCAGCAGCTGATGGTCGAGCGCGACTTCGCCGAACTCGTTCATCAGGATGGCGGTGCGCGGCAGGGTGCGCACCAGATGATTCAGTACCGTGGTCTTGCCGCTGCCCAGAAATCCGGTGAGCAGGGTGATCGGAAGGGGGTCCGAATCCTTCAGGGGGTCCATCGG
>JAPTVL010000094.1 GCA_028065725.1 Betaproteobacteria bacterium | reverse complement strand
GCAAGCTCCTGGTACGGTACGAGAAACTGGAGCGCAGCTTTCTCGCCCTCAATCATCTCGCCGCCGCCATCATTGCGTTCCGCAAGGTCCACCTCAAGATAAACATTATTTACGGATAACTTCTAAGTTTCCCCGTCGGCCTTCCCTGTCCACCGTGCCGCCAGCGCCGACTTTCCGGCGCGGCGGTACGGGCGCTCAGCGCGCCAGCAACAGATAGCCGTGCGGCTGGTTCCCGTCGTCGACCAGCAATGACACCTGCAACTCGACGCGCAGGCTGTCGGCCCCGGCCGTCCATTGCAGTTCCTGGCGGTGCATGCGCCCGTCGCGCAGGGTCTCCGGCGTCAGCACCGCGCGACAGTCGGTCCAGCCCAGCCGCGCCAGCGTCTCGCGCAGATCCTGCCCCGCGGTCGCCAGCGCCTGCAGCTTGGGCATGGCCGCCACGGCCGGATTGCAATAGATGACCCGGCATTCCATGTCGGTGGCGATCACCGCGGTGCCGGTGGCGGAGCGCAGGATGCTTTCCAGCAGGTTCTTTTCCCTTACCGCCACCTGCCGGCTCATCAAGGCCTTTTCCTGCTGCTGCAACATGTCCTTGAGATAGCTCACGTACTGGCCTTCGAGGCCGTGCACCACTTCGTGGTGCGTCAGCACGCCGCAGACTCCGCCGTCGCTGTCGACCACCGCCAGGCGACGGATGCGGGCCGCGTCCATCGACTTGACCACGTCGTGGAGATGTTCGGCGCGGTGCGTGGTGCGCACCGGGCTTTTCATCGTCTCGCCCAGCGTCAGCTCCCGCGGATCGTCGTGCGCATGGCACAGGCGCACGATGTCGCGCTCGGTCAGCACGCCCAGCGGGCGACGCGACGCGTCAACGGCGAAAACGCAGCTCTGGCGCCGCTCGTCCATCAGCCTCACCGCCTCGCCGACGCTGGCCGTTGCCGGCAGCAGGACGACATCGGCGGACATGGCGCCGCCGACATCCTTGAATTGCATGTAATGCTCGATGCCGAAATCGCGCAGGATGTCGCTCTCGCTGACGATGCCGACCAGCAGGCCATCCGCATCGGTCACCGCGACGTGCCGGATGCGCCGCCCGTCCATCATGTGATAGACCTCCATGGCGTTCTCGTCCTGCTCGACGGTGGCCACCGGCGCCTGCATCAGGTCGGTGCAGCCCAGGCTCTTGAGGCCGCCGGTGCGGTGCAGGTTGCGCACCACGTCGCGCTCGGTGACGATGCCCAGCGTCAGCCGGTCTTCCACCACCAGCACGGAGCTGACCGACATGCGCTGCATCAGCTCCAGTATCTGCGCCGCGGAATACGCGGTCGTCACCTCGCACACCGTGCGCGTCATCAATTCCGAAATCGGCTTCTGCTTCTTGTTCGTGTCCATCTCCACTCCATCCACGTAGTTGTTCCCGGCCGGTCGCGGATCCAGTCGGCCGCCGCCGGCGAAGCGGCAGTATCGGCGGCAGCCGCGCCCAAGTCAATTGATGTACAGCGGCGATGCCGGCGCTGGCCGGCACGGGCGCCCTGCCCGGGTTCGACGAACAGGCGGCGCTGGCACGCATGGCCGGCTTCTGAAAGCTCCCGCAGGGACACGGAAAGTCGGTGCCGGCGACACGGCGGCCATCAAAAAAGCCCGGCAAGCCGGGCTTTTTTGATGCAGCGGACGAAGCTCGATCAGATCATTTCCCAGATCGTGGTGATGCCCTGGCCGCCGCCGATGCACATGGTGGCGAGGCAGTACTTGCTGCCGACGCGACGTGCTTCGTAGAGGGCCTTGGTGATGATCACCGCACCAGAGGCGCCGATCGGGTGGCCGATAGCGATCGCGCCGCCGTTCGGGTTGGTCTTCTTCGGGTCGAGGCCGAGCACCTTGGCCACGCTCAGCGACTGGGCGGCAAAGGCTTCATTGGATTCGACGACGCCGATGTCGTCGATCTTGAGGCCGGCCTTGGCCAGCGCGATGCGGGTCGAGGGAATCGGGCCTTCGCCCATGATCTCGTGCGACACGCCGCCGATGCCGTAGGCAACCAGGCGGGCCATCGCCTTGTGGCCGCCGGCAGCGGCCTTGGCCGCATCGGCCAGCACCAGGAAGCCGGCGCCGTCGTTGATGCCGGAGGCATTGCCTGCCGTCACGGTACCGGCCTTGTCGAAGGCCGGCTTCATCTTGGCCAGGGTTTCCATGGTGGTGTTGGCCTTGATGTGCTCGTCGGTGTCGAACACCACGTCGCCCTTGCGGGTCTTGAGAGTGATCGGCACGATCTGTTCCTTGAAGTAACCGGCGGCGACGGCGGCAGCGGCGCGGCGCTGCGATTCGCAGGCGAACTCGTCCTGCATTTCGCGCGTCAGGCCGTGCTTCTTGGCCAGGTTCTCGGCGGTGATGCCCATGTGGCCGGCGCCGAATGGATCGGTCAGCGCGGCGACCATGGCATCGATCATCTTGGTGTCGCCCATGCGTGCGCCTGAACGCATCGCCGGCGACAGGTAGGCACCGCGCGACATGACTTCGACGCCGCCGCCGATGGCGAAGTCGGCATCGCCGAGCAGGATCGCCTGGGCGGAGCTGACGATGGCCTGCTGCGAGGAACCGCAGAGGCGATTCACGGCAAAGGTGACCGATTCCATGCTCATGCCGCCCTGGATCGTGGCATTGCGCGCGACATAGGGGTAGCGGGCTTCGGTGGGGATCACGTTGCCGACGGTGGCAAAGGTAATGGCCTTGGGATCGACGCCGGAACGGGCGATGGCTTCCTTGACCACCAGACCGCCCAGGTCGGCGGGTTCCATGCCGGACAGCGAACCCATGAAGGTGCCGACCGCGGCACGAACGGCACTCAGTACAACAACTTCTCTCTTGTCAGCCATTACGAAACTCCTTGATTAGATATCAACTGCCGACCCAGCCGGAAACGGCGACCAGGGCCAGCACTGCCAAACCGAGCACGAGACTGCGCCAAACGAGGCCTATGGTGCTCTGCATGAAGTCGGGATCGGCGTCCTCCCCCAATCCCAGTTCCGGGCGATCGCTAGCGCCGCCCGTGTCTTGAATTACGTCATGTACCGGCATCCCCAGGCGCACGCCGAGGGCGCCGGCACCACTGGCCAAAAGTATACCGGAGCTGGCTTCCGGCCACCTTACAGCCTGGGTGCGCCAGCAATGCACCGCATCCTCGAAATCGCCGACCACGGCGAAGGCGGCCGCCGTCACCCGCAGCGGCACCCAGTCGATCAGCACAAACGCCTGCCGGGCGAACTGCCCGAACTCGCCGAACTCCATTTCGCTGCGCCGGCCCCAGAGTTCGTCGAAGGAATGCGCGAGGCGATAGAACAGGGCGCCGGCCGGGCCCAGCACGGCGAACCACAGCAGGGGAGCAAAGACATGCCGGTGCGAATCGAGCAGCGCCTGCTCGATCGCCAGGCGCGCAATCTCGCCGCTGTTCAGGCGCTCGCCGCCACGCCCGCGCCATTCGGCCAGCAGGCGGCGCGCCTCGTCGATCTCGCCCGCGCGCAAGGCGAGGTGGATGCCGGTGAAGAAATGGCTGAACTGGCGGAAACCCATGGTCAGGTAGAGCACGGCGATGCCCAGCAGAAAACCCGGCACCGGCTGGTAAACCATCAGCGCGGCGTAGATGATCGACAGCAGGGTGGCCGGCAGCGCCACGCCGAGGCCCCAGGCAATCGCGCCGTGACTGCGCCCGCCGTCGTTGAACTTGTCTTCGAGGAAACCGGCCAGCCGCGCCAGGGGATCGCGCACCATGCGTTGCGCCGAGAGCGCATGCAGCTGTTCGAGCACGAGTGCGATGATGATCGAAACGAGCGTCATCGGTTCATGTCTCGCCGTAGAGGAAGCGCTGCAGGGTCACCAGCATGCCGGCGGTGGCGCCCCAGATGAAATAACCCTGCCAGGGCATGGCCCAGTATTCGTGTCGGGTGCCGCGCACCTCGATGCTCTGGCGCTGGTGGTTGGCGCGATCGAGCAGGAATTCGAGCGGCGGCTCGAAAACTTCGGCGACTTCGAAATCGTCGAGCTTCAGGTTCAGCGGCGGCGTCACCAGACCCACCACCGGGGTGATGACGAAGCCGGTGCCGGTACGGTATTCCGGCAGGCGGCCGAGAATCTCGACCTGGCAGGCGGCGATGCCGACTTCCTCCTCGGCCTCGCGCAGGGCGGTCGCCTCGGGCGAGGCATCGTCCGGCTCGCAACGTCCACCGGGAAAGCTGACCTGGCCGGCATGGTCGCGCAGATGGGCGGTACGCTGGGTCAGCAGCATGGTGGGGCCGGTTTCGCGCGCGATCACGGGGACCAGCACGGCGGCGGCGATCGGGTCTTTTTCAGTGCCGATCCAGGATTCATATACCGGAGACGCAGCAAGGCCTTCGCTGAATCGACGACGCATCAGGGAAAGCAGGCCTCCGCTAGAATTCGGGCCTGCGTTAACAAGAGACTCCGGCATGAAACCGATCGCAATTTTCCGTCATAGCCCCGGCGAGGGGCCGGGCTATTTTGCCACATTCCTCGACCGTCAGTCCCTGCCCTGGACGCTGTTCCGGATCGATGACGGCGTGGCGCCACCGCCGACTCCCGAGGACTTTTCCGGATTGTGCTTCATGGGCGGGCCGATGAGCGTCAATGACGCGCTGCCGTGGATTGCGCCGACGCTGGCACTGATCCGCACGGCCGACGCGCGCGGCATCCCGGTCATCGGCCACTGCCTCGGCGGACAACTGATGGCCAAGGCCTTCGGCGGCACGGTGGGACGCAACCCGGTCAAGGAGATCGGCTGGGGCCAGGTCACGGCGACGGAGGCGGCGCGGGATTGGCTGGGCGATACGGCCGGCTTCGAGGCTTTCCACTGGCACGGCGAAACCTTCAGCCTGCCGCCCGGCGCCACCCACCTGCTGCAGAGCAGCCACTGCGCCAACCAGGCCTTCGTTCGCGGCCCGCATCTGGGCATGCAGTGCCATGTCGAGATGACCGAGACGATGATCCGCAGCTGGTGCCAGCAGTGGGCCGCCGAAAACGTGCCGGTCTCGGCCTCGGTGCAGACCCCGGCGCAGATGGAAGAGAACATGGAAACGCGCATCGCCGCGATGCGCGCGGTGGCGGACCGGCTTTACACGCGCTGGATCGAAGGCCTGCGCAAGGCCTGAAAGTCGGCGTCGGCGGGACGGCGCCGCGATCGTTCAGTCGCGGAAGTTGCCGTACTGCAGGGGAAAGTCGGTGATCGACTTCTTCACCAGCGCGATGGTTTCCTGCAGCAGGTCGCGCTTGGCGCCGGTGACGCGTACGGCGTCGCCCTGGATGCTGGCCTGAACCTTGATCTTGCTGTCCTTGATCATTTTGACGATCTGCTTGGCCAACTCCTGCTCGATGCCGACCTTGATGGTCAGCACCTGCTTCGACTTGTTGCCGCCAACCGACTGCACCGGCCCGTGATCGAGCCGCTTGGTGCTTTCGCGCTCCTTCTTTTCCATCTCGGGAAACAGAATGTCCTTGATCTGGCTGAGCTGGAACTCGGAATCGCCATGCAGCGTAATGGTCTTGTCCTTCTCGTTGAGCTCGACGCGCGCCGAGGTACCCTTGAAATCATAGCGGTTGCCGATGTGGCGCCCGGCCACGTCGACCGCGTTCTTCAGTGCCACCAGGTCGGCTTCGGAAGTGATGTCGAATGAAGGCATCGGGTTCTCCTTGCGGTTACCGCTTGTGAAGAAATCGTAGCGAGCGGGCCGCAGCGGGGTGCGGCCGGAGCGCAGCTACCGGAATGTACGTAGTTGTACATGAGGATAGCGAGCACCGCCCAAGCCCCGATACGGCACGCGCAGTAGATTTATTCACAAGCGTCAGGCGAAATGACAGACGTAGTGATACGGCTCGCCGCTGACTTCGATCTCGAAGCTGGAGTTGCCCGGCACCTGGAAGCTCTGGCCGGCGCCGCTGGCCTTCCAGTCCTCGCCCTTGATGCGATAGCGGCAGGTGCCGGAAACGCATTCCATGATTTCCGCGACGCCGGTGTTGAAGGTCAGGGTCGACGGCAGGATCACGCCAACGCTCTTTTTGGTGCCGTCGGCAAGCTGCACGGTATGGCTGACGCACTTGCCGTCGAAGTACACGTTGGCCTTCTTGAACACTGCGACGTTATCGAATTGCGACATATCAGATCCCCCACATTTTCTGGATGATGAACTTGGCGACGAAACCCAGCATGCCGAAGGCCAGGACGAAGAACAGGACGAAGGTGCCGAGCTTGCCCGCCTTGGATTTCCATGCCAGTTCGCCGATGATGAACAGCATGTAGAGCATGAAGGCGCCAAGGCCGAACGTCATGCCGAACCCTGCCAGTTGCTCCTCCGAAATGCCGAACATCGGCGCCTACCCTCCGCCTTCGCTGCGCGATCAGCCCTTCTTCTTGACCGCCCGGCTCTCCGCCCGATTGGCGGCAATCCGCATGCGCAGGGCATTGAGGCGGATGAAGCCATGGGCGTCCTTCTGGTTGTAGGCGCCGGCGTCGTCCTCGAAGGTGGCGATGGTCGGGTCGAACAGCGAATCGGTCTTCGAATCGCGACCGGACACGATCACGTTGCCCTTGTACAGCTTGAGCCGGACCCAGCCGTTCACGGTCTGCTGGGTATGGTCGATCAGGGTCTGCAGCGCCTTGCGCTCCGGGCTCCACCAGTAGCCGTTGTAGATCAGGCTGGCGTAGCGCGGCATCAGGTCGTCCTTGAGATGGGCGACTTCGCGGTCGAGGCAGATCGACTCGATGGCGCGATGCGCCCTGAGCAGGATGGTGCCGCCCGGGGTTTCGTAACAGCCGCGCGACTTCATGCCGACGTAGCGGTTCTCCACCAGGTCGAGGCGGCCGATGCCATGCTTGCCGCCGAGCTGATTGAGCGCCGCGAGCAGCTGGTGGGGCTTCATCTTGTTGCCGTTCAGGGCCACCGGATCGCCGTTGCGGTATTCGATGTCGAGATACTCGGCCTGGTTGGGCGCCTTCTCCGGCGACACGGTCCAGCGCCACATCGACTCTTCGGCCTCGGCCGACGGGTCTTCGAGATGGCGGCCTTCGTAGGAGATGTGCAGCAGGTTGGCGTCCATCGAGTAGGGCGAGCCGCCCTTCTTGTGCTTCATCTCGACCGGGATGCCGTGCTTCTCGGCATAGGCCATCAACTTCTCGCGCGAGAGCAGGTCCCACTCGCGCCACGGCGCGATAACCCGGACGTTGGGCATCAGGGCGTAGGCGCCGAGTTCGAAACGCACCTGGTCGTTGCCCTTGCCGGTGGCACCGTGCGAGATCGAATTGGCGCCGGTCTTGCGGGCGATCTCGACCAGGCGCTTGGCGATCAGCGGCCGTGCGATCGAGGTGCCGAGCAGGTATTCGCCTTCATAGACGGTATTGCAGCGGAACATCGGGAAGACGAAATCGCGGACGAATTCCTCGCGCAGGTCGTCGATGAAAATGTTTTTCGGCTTGATGCCCATTTTCAGCGCCTTGACGCGTGCCGGTTCGAGTTCTTCACCCTGCCCCAGGTCGGCGGTGAAGGTCACCACCTCGCAGTGGTAGGTGTCCTGCAACCACTTGAGGATCACCGAGGTATCCAGTCCGCCCGAATAGGCGAGGACCACCTTGTCGTTCTTTGCCTTGCGTGCTGCTGCTTTCATTGCGCTTCCTTCAGTCGTTCACCCTGCCCAGGAGCAGGAATTCCATCAAAGCCTTCTGCGTGTGCAGCCGGTTCTCGGCCTCATCCCAGACCACGCTCTGCGCGCCGTCGATCACTTCGGCCGCGACCTCCTCGCCGCGATGCGCGGGCAGGCAGTGCATGAAGAGCGCATCGGGACGGGCCGCCCGCATCATCTCGGCATCGACCTGCCAGTCGGCGAAATCGCGCAGGCGCTCGTCGTTTTCGGCCTCGAAGCCCATCGAGGTCCACACGTCGGTGGTCACCAGGTCGGCATCGCGCGCCGCATCCATCGGATCGGCGAACTGCCGGAAATGCGCCGTGCCATGCAGGCCGGCACGTTCGGCTTCGACCTCGTAGCCGGGCGGCGTCGACACCTGCACCCGGAAATCGAAGATCTCGGCGGCCTGCAGCCAGGTGTTGCAGACGTTGTTCGAATCGCCGATCCAGGCCACGGTCCTGCCCTGGATCGCGCCGCGATGTTCGACGAAAGTGAAAATGTCGGCCAGGATCTGGCAGGGATGGTATTCGTTGGTCAGGCCGTTGATCACCGGCACCCGCGAGTGGCTGGCGAAGCGCTCAATGATCTCCTGCTCGAAGGTACGGATCATGACGATGTCGCTCATGCGCGAAATCACCTGCGCCGCATCTTCCACGGGTTCGCCGCGACCGAGTTGCGAATCGCGCGTGTTGAGGTAGATCGCCGAACCGCCGAGCTGATGCATGCCGGCTTCGAAGGACAGCCGCGTGCGGGTGCTGGCCTTCTCGAAGATCATCACCAGGGTCCGGTCCTGCAGCGGCCAGTGACGCTGGTAGGCCTTGAAGCGCGCCTTGATCGTCCGCGTGCGCTCGAACAGGTAGTCGAGTTCCTCGCGGGAAAGATCCTTCAACTGCAGAAAATGCCGCGGCGTCGCCATGATCAGGCCCCGAGAAACTCTTTGATCAGGGGCACCAGCGCGGCAACCAGTTCGGCGCCCTCGGCATCGCTCATCACCAGCGCCGGCAGCAGGCGCACCACCTTCTCGGCGGTGACGTTGATCAGCAGGCCGGCCTCCAGCCCGCGCTTGACCAGGTCGCCACAGGGACGGTCGAGCTCGATGCCTATCATCAAGCCATCGCCGCGCACTTCGACAAAGCCGGCGACGCCGGACAGGCCGCTCTGCAGGCCGCCGCGAATCGCCGCGCCCAGTTTTTCCGCATGCGCCATGAGGCCGTCGGACTCGATGACATCGAGGGTGGTCAGGGCGGCCACGCAGGCCAGCGGATTGCCGCCGAAGGTGGAACCATGGTTGCCGGGCTTGAACACGCCGGCCGCACGTCCCGCGGCAAGGCAGGCGCCGATCGGCACGCCCGAACCAAGGCCTTTCGCCAGGGTCATCACATCCGGCACGATGCCGGCATGCTGATGGGCGAACCAGGCGCCGGTACGTGCGATGCCACACTGCACCTCGTCGACCATGAACAGCCAGCTCTTGCGGTCGCAGATCACCCGCAGCGAACGCATGAAATCCTGGTGTGCCAGGTTAATGCCGCCCTCGCCCTGGATCGGCTCGAACAGCACGGCGACGATGTTGGGATTGCGCTCGGCAAGCTGTTCGATCGCCGCCAGGTCGTCGAAGGGTACGCGCACGAAGCCGGAGACCAGCGGTTCGAAGCCGGCCTGCACCTTGCGGTTGCCGGTGGCGGAAAGCGTCGCCAGGGTACGCCCGTGGAAGGCCTGTTCCATGACGATGATGGCGGGCTGTTCGATGCCTTGCTGGTGGCCGTACATGCGCGCCAGCTTGATCGCGGCCTCGTTCGCCTCGCAACCGGAATTGCAGAAGAACACTTCGTCCATGGCCGCCAGCGCCGCCAGACGATCCGACGCGGCCTCGGCCTCGCGGACGCGATACAGGTTGGAGGTGTGAATCAGCTGCGCGACTTGCGCGTTGAGCGCCTCGACCAGGCGCGGATGATTGTGGCCCAGGGTGTTGACGGCGATTCCGGCCAGGGCATCGAGGTAGGACTTGCCCTGCTCGTCGAACAGCCGACAACCCTGACCGTGGGTAAAGGCGACCGGCAGCCGCCCGTAGGTATTCATTAAATGCGGCATGAAAGCGCTCCGCGAAACTCCACGCAGAAAAACATACGGCGGCCGAAGAGCAACGCGGCCGCCGTGCTTAGAAACGCCTCTATACTAAGTGAAAAAGATGCCCCTGTACAGAGCGTGGCCACGGAGGAAGCGGCGTTGAGGATGGCGATTTTCAATCAGAAGGGCGGAGTCGGCAAGACCACCACGGCGCTCAATCTTGCCGCTGCGCTGGCATCCAATAATGCGCCGACGCTATTGGTGGACCTCGATCCCCAGGCACATCTGACCGCGATCCACGGCAAGGCGCTGGGCGAATCGCATCATAGCGTGTTCGCCCTCTATCAGGACAACCGCCTGCTCGAAGAACTGGCGCTGGTCTGGGAGGGCGTCGGCCGCCTGATTCCGGCCCATGCAGAACTGATCAAGGTCGACTCGATTTTCGGCAAGGGCCCGGCGATTCTCAACCGGCTCAATACCGGCCTGCAGGTGCTCGAGGCGGCCGGTGGCGAAGGCACCGCGATCATCGACTGCTGCCCGTTCCTGGGCGTGCTGTCGCTCAATGCGATTTTTGCCGCGGACCGGATCCTGGTTCCTGTGTCTTCGGACTATCTCTCCTTGCGCGGCGCCCTGCAGATCGAGCACACGCTGAAAGCCCTGGAGCCGGTCCTGAAACGGCGCATCGAGCGCCGCTACCTGCTGACGCGCTTCGACCGGCGACGGAAGATGAGTTTCGAGGTCCAGTCACGCCTGCGCCAGCAGTTCGGTGCCGAATTGTGCGAAACCGTCATTTCGGAAAATGTGGCCGTTGCAGAAGCCCCCGCGCTGAGCCTCGACATCTTCCGCCACAACCCGACCAGCCGTGGCGCGATCGACTACAGGGAACTGATGGAGGAACTGCGCGCCGCACGCTTTCTGTGAAGGCGCCGGGTAGCGCAGACCCGGTAAGAGCCTGATGCAGGCTCAGCGAACGATCAGGTTGGCGACTTCCTCGAAGCTGGCCACCGGGACGCGAACCGTGCCGTGGTGGCATACGCATTCGACGATCTGGCAGCCGTGGTAGACCTGCCGCAACTTGTGCTGGGCCTCGAACTCGTCGCGGCCATGGATCATCAAATTATCGACCACCACCCCGAGGCGCGTACGAATCCGGAACGCATATTTTTTGAACTGATGGGATTGCATAAAACCCCTTTCACTTCAAGGAAGTCTGATTATTATATGCAGTGATTTCAGCAAACTCAACCTATTTCTCTAATCTAGAACAACATTTCAGAAAGGGCTATGCCGTTGGTCGCTGCCGACCAGCGCCCACGAACAGGGCGCGACGTTGAGGCGCGGACCTGGTCCAGCGACGACGCGTGCGCAGAGCGAAACCCAAAACAAAAAGGCTGCCCTCCGATTGGAGGCAGCCTTTCGCGTGCTGCGCCTGAAGCGGGGCAGCGGTTTGTTGCTTAGAGCGCCTTGATGGCAGCCGAGAGGCGGCTCTTCTGGCGCGCAGCGAGGTTCTTGTGCACGATGTTCTTGTCGGCGATCGAGTCGATCACGGGCTGCGATTCCTTGAAGACAGCCTGTGCCGCAGTCTTGTCGCCAGCGTCGATCGCCTTGCGTACCTTCTTGATGGCGGTACGCAGCGTGGAGCGCAGGCTCATGTTGTGAGCGCGCTGCTCGGTGGCTTGACGGGCGCGTTTGCGGGCTTGGACGGTATTGGCCATTTCGTTATCCGGTATAACTGGGGAAAGCGCGGGATTATAGGGGGGTCTTCGGCCCTTTGCAAGCGGCTTCTGTCTGCACCATCCCGGATACCATAGCCTTCATGAATCTGCTCCGCGCCCTGGCCACCGTCAGCGGGATGACCCTGCTATCCCGCATTCTGGGATTTGTCCGTGATTTCGTGATTGCCAAGACCTTCGGCGCCGGAATGATGACCGACGCCTTCTTCGTCGCCTTCCGCCTGCCCAACCTGCTGCGCCGCCTGTTTGCCGAGGGCGCATTCTCGCAGGCCTTCGTCCCGATTCTTGCCGAATATCGCAACCGCCGCGGAGAGCATGAAACCAAAACCCTGGTCGATCGCGTCGCCAGCATCCTGTTCCTCGCCCTCGTCGTGGTCAGCGCGCTGGGCGCGGTCGCCGCACCTTTACTGATCGCCGTGACCGCGCCGGGTTTCAGCGCCGATGCCGAAAAGTTCCAGCTGACCGTCGAGCTGACCCGGATCACCTTTCCCTACATCCTGTTCATGTCCCTGGTGGCGCTCGCGGCGGGCATCCTCAACACCTGGAGCCGCTTTGCCCTGCCCGCCGTTACGCCGGTGCTGCTGAACCTGTCCTTCATCGGCATGGCCCTGTTCGCCGCACCCTGGTTCAATCCGCCGGTGCTGGCGCTGGCCTGGGCGGTGTTTCTGGGCGGCGCACTGCAGCTGGGAATCCAGCTGCCGGCCCTGGCAAAAATCGGCATGCTGCCGCGCTTCGACCCGGTCTGGCGCGACGAGGGCGTGCAACGCGTGCTCAAACTCATGGCGCCGGCCGTGCTCGGAGTTTCGGTGGCGCAGATCAGCCTGTTGATCAACACCGTGTTCGCTTCCTTTCTCGAAACCGGCAGCGTCTCCTGGCTCTACTATGCAGACCGGCTCATGGAGTTCCCCGCCGGATTGCTGGGCGCCGCGTTGGGCACCATCCTGTTGCCCAGCCTGGCCAAGAGCCATGCCAACCGCAAGAGCGAGGAGTTTTCGGCGCTGCTCGACTGGGGCCTGCGTCTGACGCTGATGCTGACCCTGCCGGCATCGCTGGCGCTGGCGATGCTGGCCGTGCCGCTGCTGGCGACCCTGTTCCAGTATGGCGCCTTTGCCGCCAGCGACGTCCTGCGTACCCGCGAAGCCCTCGTCGCGTATTCGATCGGCCTTACCGGCCTGATCCTGGTCAAGGTGCTGGCACCGGGCTTCTACGCCCGGCAGGACATCCGTACCCCGGTCAAAATCGCCCTGGTCACGCTGGCACTGACGCAACTCATGAACTTCGCCTTCATCGGCTGGCTCAAGCATGCCGGTCTTGCCCTGTCGATCGGACTGGCCTCCTGCTTCAATGCCGGCATGCTGTGGCGCGGCTTGCGCCGGCGCGGGGTGTACCTGCCGCAAGCCGGCTGGGGACTATTCATGCTGAAGCTGCTGGCGGCCCTGGTCGTTCTGGGCAGCGTGCTGCGGTTTGCCAGCGCCGCAGATGCGGCCTGGCTGGCCATGAGCGGCGGCCAGCGCATGCTGCAGCTGTCGGCGGTCGTGCTGGGGGGCATCGCCAGCTACTTCGCCACGCTTTGGCTGCTTGGCTTCCGCTTGCGCGATTTTCGCCGGCAAGCGGCCTGATCGATCAGTCGCCGCGAGCGACGCCTTCGCGGCGCGGATCGACCGTGCCGACCCATTGTTCGCCGACGCGCACGATCAGATGCAGACCGCTGGTCATGTTCGACACGCTGCACGACATGCCCGCGCTGTTCGAGCTCGCTCACCAGTCGCTCCGATACGCGGCCGCGCTCCACCTCCGTAGCCCCGTTGCGGTTACCCAGATACGGCTGGGAAACCGCAGCAGTCGCCGACTGCCTGCCATCGAGCAATGCGGCGAGAGTCCATGCGACATAGTTGATGATGCGGCCGCCGCCGGGCGATCCCAACACCGCATGCAAGCGTCCGTGGCGGTCGAAGACCAGGGTCGGGGCCATCGACGACAAGGGCCGCTTGCCGGGCTGCAGCCGGTTGGCGACCGGCTTGCCGTCGAGTTCCGGCGTCAGCTCGAAATCGGTGAGCTGGTTGTTGAGCAGAAAACCGCCGACCTGGATCCGGCTGCCGAAAGCGCTTTCGATGGAACTGGTCAGAGCCACCGCATTGCCGGCCCGATCGACAATGGAAACATGGGTGGTCGCCGGCAGTTCGGGAGCATCGTCGTCGGCCTGCGCATGGCCGGCCGGGAGTTCGCCGGGCGCCGCAACGCCCATACTGCGCAGCGGATCGATGAGGCGCGCACGTTTGTCCAGATACGCGAGGTCGAGCAGGCCCGCCTGTGGCACGGCGACAAAATCGGTATCGGCCAGATAACGTGCCCGATCGGCATAGACCAGCCGCCCGGCCTCGGCAAACAGGTGTGAGGAATCAGCCGATGCCGGGTCGTGCGCCACCGATTCAACGCGTTCCAGCAAACCCAGCAGCTGCAGCACGCCGATGCCTCCGGACAAGGGCGGTGGCATGCCGCAAATGCGCCACTGACGATATGGACCGCAAACCGCGCGGCGCGCCCTCGGCTGATACTGTTCCAGGTCGGCTGCCTTCAGGCTGCCGCCGCGTTGGCCGACCGCGCCGGCAATGCTCGCTGCGAGTTCGCCTCGCCGCAAAGCTTGCGCACCGACGCTGGCGATCGCCCTGAAGGTCTCCGCCAGTTTCGGATTGCGCAGGATCGCGCCGATCCTCCTGGCGTCGCCACTCTCGTCAAAATACAGCGCTCGCGCCTCGGCGTCGTCTTTCAGCAAACTGTCGTTGCGCAACAGCAGATGCAGACGCGGCGAAACCGCGAAGCCATTTTCGGCAAGCCGGATTGCCGGACGAAACAGCCGCTCCCAGTTCAGCTTGCCATGGCGCCGATGCGCCGCTTCGAGCATCGACAGCAAACCGGGCACGCCGACTGCCTTGCCGGTCGCCAGAATTTCGGAAAACGTCGCCGGCGTACCGTCAGAATTTCGTGCAAAGTCGGCGCTGGCACCACGGGGAGCCGTCTCGCGACCATCCCAGGCTAACACCTGACGGTTTCCCTGGTCCCAATGCAGCAGGAAACCACCGCCGCCGATGCCTGACGATTGAGGCTCGACCAGATTCAATACCCATTGGGCAGCGATCGCTGCATCCAGTGCATTGCCGCCAAGCTGGAGGATTTCGACGGCGGCATCGGTGGCGTAGGGATTCGCGGTGACGGCCATGAAACCAGTGCCGGCTGACGCCGGACGCGACGCGAAGCCGCTGCCGGCTTCCGGCTGCCCGGCCTGTCCCCAAGCCCTCGCAGCGCTCGCAGCGCTCGCCAGGATCGCCAGCGCCAAGGTAAAACGGGCAGCCCGCAGGCTGCCCGTTCGATCGAACATGCGAAGAATCACGCCACCAGCGGCAGGATCAGCAGAGCCACGATGTTGATGATCTTGATCAGCGGATTCACCGCCGGGCCCGCCGTATCCTTGTACGGGTCGCCCACGGTGTCGCCGGTCACCGCCGCCTTGTGCGCTTCGGAACCCTTGCCGCCGTAGTGACCGTCCTCGATGTACTTCTTGGCGTTGTCCCAGCAGCCACCGCCGGTGGTCATCGAAATGGCGACGAACAGGCCGGTGACGATGGTGCCCATCAGCACGCCGCCGAGGGCGCGAACGCCCGCGCCGACACCGTTCAGCGAAGGCATCAGGAAATTCACGACGACAGCGACCACGACCGGAACCAGTACCGGCAGCAGCGACGGGATCATCATTTCCTTGATGGCCGCCTTGGTCAGCATGTCGACGCAGGTGCCGTATTCCGGCTTGGCCGTGCCTTCCATGATGCCCTTGATCTCCTTGAACTGGCGGCGCACTTCGACCACCACGGAGCCGGCAGCGCGACCGACGGCTTCCATGCCCATCGCGGCAAACAGATAGGGCACCATGCCACCGACGAAGAGGCCGATGATGACCGCCGGATCGGACAGGTCGAACGCGAACTTGATCCCCGGCTTGAGCGATTCCAGGCCGTGCGTGAAGTCGGCGAACAGCACCAGCGCGGCAAGGCCGGCGGAACCGATGGCATAACCCTTGGTCACCGCCTTGGTGGTGTTGCCCACCGCGTCGAGCGGATCGGTGATGGCGCGCACGGAAGGCGGCAGTTCGGACATTTCGGCAATGCCGCCGGCGTTGTCGGTGATCGGACCGTAGGCGTCAAGTGCGACGACGATGCCGGCCATCGACAACATGGACGTGGCAGCGATCGCGATGCCGTAGAGGCCGCCGAGCGCGTACGAGGCCCAGATCGCGGCACACACCGAAAGCACCGGCCATGCGGTGGACTTCATCGACACGCCGAGACCGGCGATGATGTTGGTGCCGTGGCCCGTGGTCGAGGCTTCCGCGACGTGCTGCACCGGCTTGAACTCGGTGCCGGTGTAGTACTCGGTGATGTACACCATCAGGCCGGTCAGAACCAGACCGATCACCGCCGCACCGTAGAGGCGCATATGCGAACCGCCGCTGATGTTCAGCACGCCGTCGAGCAGATGGTCGTCGATCAGCATGGTGGTCATCGGGTAGAAGGCCACCAGCGCCAGCACACCGGCAACCGCCAGGCCACGATACAGCGCGTTCATGATCTTGCCGCCGTCACGCGCCTTGACGAACATCACGCCGATGATCGAAGCGATGATCGAGAAGCCGCCCAGGGCCAGCGGATAAATGACAGCCTGTTCGGCAAAGGCGGGATTTGCCTTCAGCAACAGCACGCCGAGCAGCATGGTTGCCACCGTCGTCACCGCGTAGGTTTCGAACAAGTCGGCCGCCATGCCGGCACAATCGCCGACGTTGTCGCCGACGTTGTCGGCGATCACCGCCGGGTTGCGCGGATCATCCTCGGGAATGCCGGCTTCCACCTTGCCCACCAGGTCGGCGCCGACGTCGGCGCCCTTGGTGAAGATGCCGCCGCCGAGTCGGGCGAAAATCGAGATCAGGGAAGAACCGAAACCGAGGCCGACCAGCGGATGGATGATGTCTTCCAGCTTTACGGCAGGACCACCCATCATCTTCAGCACGGCGTAGTAGCCGGCGACACCCAGCAGGCCGAGACCAACCACCAGCATGCCGGTGATGGCGCCACCCTTGAAGGCCACGTTCAGCGCTTCGTTGAGGCCGACGGTTGCCGCCTGCGCCGTGCGTACGTTGGCGCGCACCGAAACGTTCATGCCGATGTAGCCGGCAGCGCCGGACAACACGGCGCCAATCACGAAACCAATGGCGGTCTTCGACCCGAGAAATATCAGAATCAGCACCGCAAGTACCGCGCCGACAATGCCGATGGTGGTGTATTGGCGATTCAAATAGGCTTGGGCGCCTTCCTGGATCGCCGCGGCAATGCCCTTCATGCGGTCATTGCCTGCCGGTTGGGCCAGAATCCACTGGCTCATGATCCAGCCGTAGGCGATTGCCGCTACCGCGCAGATCAGTGCAAACATCAGTCCTGCTGACATAAACTCCCCCCCCGATATGATTGATGAACTCAATTGATAATTTTATCACGGCATTCGAATCGCTCGGCCACAGCCCGCACAACTTTTCTTGCTTCAGGATTAAGTATTTCCCAGGCTCAGGGGCTACCGGTTCGGATGCCTGATGCATTCTCCTCCTTGCCTTTCTTTTGTGTCTAAAACTCGTTAATGGACGAATCGGCCTGATGGATGCTGTGTCCACAAGTTCGGGGATATAGTCGCAACCTGAATGTTGGCTGATTCGCGTCGCGAATCATCGATCCGGTCAAACGAAAGGAAACTCGAATATGCCGCAGGGGAAAGTATTGGTCGCGCAGGGAGGTGGTCCGACCGCCGTCATCAATCAGTCGATGGCCGGAGTCGTGCTCGAAGCCCGCAAGTTTCGCAATGTCGAGCTGGTGTATGGCGCTTATCACGGGGTATCGGGCATCATCAACGAGGAGTTCCTCGACCTTACCCAGGAGACCAGCCACAACATCGAAATGGTGGCCAATACGCCATCCTCCGCGCTCGGTTCCACGCGCGACAAGCCTGACCTGAAATATTGTCAGGAGATATTCAAGGTGCTCAAGGCGCACGGCATCGGTTATTTCTTCTACATCGGCGGCAACGACTCTTCGGACACGGTGCGGATCGTCAGCGAGGAAGCGCGACGGGCCAACTACGCCCTGCGCTGCATCCACATTCCGAAAACCATCGACAATGATCTGGTCGGCAACGACCATACGCCGGGCTTTCCGTCGGCGGCCCGCTTTGTCGCCCAGGCCTTCATGGGCGCCAATCTGGACAATGCTGCGCTGACCGGGGTCTATCTGGCCGTGGTGATGGGCCGCCACGCCGGCTTCCTGACCGCGGCGTCGGCACTGGGGAAGAAATTCCCCGACGATGGTCCGCACCTGATCTATCTTCCCGAGCGCACCTTCAACGTCGGAAAATTCCTGACGGACGTCAAGGCCACCTATGACAAGTACGGCCGCTGCGTGATCGCCGCATCGGAAGGCATCCATGACGACAAGGGCACGCCCATCATCACCCAGCTGGCCACCCAGGTCGAGCACGATGCCCATGGCAACGTCCAGCTCTCGGGTACCGGGGCGCTGGCCGACCTGCTGTGCGACGAAATCAAGGGCAAGCTCGGCATCAAGCGGGTGCGGGGCGACACCTTCGGCTACCTGCAGCGCTCGTTCATGGGCTGCGTATCGGACGTCGATCAGCGCGAGGCGCGCGAGGTCGGCGAGAAGGCCGTGCAATACGCCATGTGGGGCGACCGCGACGGATCCGTCGCGATCAAGCGCACCGGCTTTTACTCCGTCGATTACCAGCTGGTCCCGCTCGACAGCGTGGCAGGCAAGACCCGTGTCATGGAAGACGAATTCATCGCTGCCAACGGTACCGACGTCACCGACGCCTTCCGGCTGTATCTGCGCCCCCTGCTGGGATCCGGCATGCCGGACGCCTATCGGCTGCGACTCAACAAGGTCGACAAGATACTGAACCCGGGGAAATAAACCTGCCTGCAGCGATAATGCAGATCCCGAGCCGGACGGCTCGGGCTTCAATCGCCGAAGCAGATTCCCACGTCCCTGCCGGTTTGCAGGGTGTCGCTGTCGCGTGGAACCGCCTTCATGCGGCCGGCGACCTCCTCCAGCGCCACGTAATTCACGTTGGGGAAGCCGAGCGCCACCATGATGCCGGACTGCCCTTCGTCCAGGGCCCTGACCGCGGCAGTGCCAAAGCGCATGGCGGCGAGGCGATCGAACGAAGTGGGGCTGCCGCCGCGCAGCAGGTGGCCCAGCACCACGACCCTGACATCCTTGCCGGTACGGTCGGCGAGGATCCGGGCCACTTGTTCGCCGACGCCGCCCAGCCGCTCGGCATGGCCGATCTCGGCGGGGGCCAGCACTTCCCGATGACCGTCGATGGGCTCGGCTCCCTCGGCGACCATGACCAGCGAATACATGCGCCCTTCGGCATCCCGGTCACGAATCTTTGCCGCGACCTTGTCCACGTCGAAGGGAATTTCCGGAATCAGGATGGCGTGGGCACTGCCGGCAATGCCGGCATGCAGTGCGATCCATCCGGCATAACGGCCCATGACCTCGACCACCATCACCCGCTGATGGCTTTCGGCCGTGCTGTGCAGACGGTCCAGGCACTCGGTGGCAAATGCGACTGCCGTATCGAAGCCGAAAGTGGTGAAGGTCTTGTCGAGGTCGTTGTCGATCGTCTTGGGCACTCCGACGACACGCAGCCCCTTCTTGTGCAGGGCGTTGGCGATGGTGAGCGATCCGTCGCCGCCGATGGAAACCAGGGCATCGATTTCCTTCCTGGCGAAATACTCGAGAATTTCCCCCGACAGGTCCACGTCCTTGGTCGTGCCGTCCTGCATTTTCATCGGGAAATGCAGCGGATTGCCCTTGTTGGTGGTGCCGAGAATGGTACCGCCCAGATGCCCGATGCCGCGCACCCGTTCCCGGGTAAGGCGCGACACGCCGCCTTCGGCGTAGCGCTCCGGGAACAGGATGCCGTTGAATCCGTCGCGAATCCCGTAGCACTCCCAGCCCCGGTTGGCGGCGGCGATCACCACGGCCCGAATCACGGCATTCAGTCCCGGGGCATCGCCCCCGCCGGTGCACACAGCGATGCGTCGGATATGGCCGGTCATGGCAACCTCCGCTTTGGCGATGGGACTCAGGAATCCATCAACTCAGCGCGGCAAACACCGCGCTCTTGATGGCATCGAGCGAACCGATCCCGGAAACCCTTTTATACTTCGGTGCGCCCTTGGCTCCGGTATTGGACCACTTGGAATAGTAATCAATAAGCGGCTTGGTTTGGCTGTGATACACGGCCAGGCGTTTCTTCACTGTCTCCTCTTTGTCGTCGTCACGCTGAATCAGCGGTTCGCCGGTGACGTCGTCCTTGCCTTCGACCTTGGGCGGATTGAACACGACATGATAGGTGCGTCCGGAACCGGGGTGCACCCGACGTCCGCTCATGCGCCGGATGATTTCCTCGTCGCTGACGTCGATCTCCAGCACGAAGTCCAGTTCGACGCCCTGCGTGCGCAAGGCCTCCGCCTGCGGAATGGTCCGCGGGAACCCGTCCAACAGGAAGCCCTTGGCGCAGTCGGGCTGCTTCAAGCGCTCGGCAATCAGGCCGAGGATGATGTCGTCGGATACCAGACCACCGGCGTCCATGACTTTTTTTGCGGCAAGCCCCATCGGACTGCCCGACTTGACCGCCGCACGCAACATATCGCCCGTCGATATCTGAGGAATCCCATACTTCTCGGTAATAAACCCCGCCTGCGTCCCCTTGCCGGCCCCAGGCCCTCCCAACAGAATCAGTTTCACATCTACCTCCCAAAGCAAAGTTTATCCCAATGATTTAAAAGTATTTTTATAAATTTTTAGCCGAGCAAAACTTACTCCGAATCCTTATCGGCGTCAAACATTCGGCGCACCCTTTCGAGATCCTCGGGCGTATCGACGCCAGCGGCCGGGGGATGTTCGATACTGACGACTTGAATCGAATAACCGTGCCAGAGGGCACGCAATTGCTCGAGAGATTCACAGCGCTCCAGTGGCGAGGCAGCGAGTTGTCCGAAGCGACGCAGAAAGCTCACCCGATAAGCATAGAGGCCGATGTGCCGCTGCGCCGGAAGATCGGCCGGCAGCGCATCGCGCCTGTCGGCGAATCGATCCCTGTCCCATGGAATCGGTGCACGGCTGAAGTACAGCGCCCGGCCGCGTGCGTCGCAGATCACCTTGACCACGTTGGGATTGAAAAAGTCGGCGGCCGCGGCCAAGGGATGCGCCGCAGTCGCCATTGCGGCATCCGGGTCGCTGCGCAGTGCACCGGCGACCAGATCGATCAGGCCGGGGGCCAGCAGCGGCTCATCGCCTTGGACATTGACCACTATCTCAGTGTCATCCCACTTCAGCCGGTCGGCCACTTCAGCGATACGGTCGGTGCCGCTGACATGATTTGCGTCTGTCATCACGGCATCGAAGCCATGCTGCCGGGCAGCACTGACAATCCGCTCGTCATCGGTGGCCACCCATACGCCTTCCGCGCTGGAGCGCCTGGCTGCGGCTGCCACGCGTACGATCATCGGCTGGCCGGCGATGTCGGCCAAGGGCTTTCCCGGCAGTCGCGTCGAGGCATAACGTGCCGGAATGACGACCATGAATCCCATCAGGCTTCTTCTGCACCCAGTTGCCGCGCCTCGTCCTCAAGCATCACCGGAATGTCGTCCTTGACCGGATAGGCCAGCCTGCAAGCCTTGCACACCAGTTCGGCGGCCGCCTTGCGGTTCTCCAGCGGTCCCTTGCAGACAGGGCAAACGAGTATTTCAAGCAGGCGGGCGTCCATTGAGCTTCTCCAGAACGAATGCAGCAAGGTCGGGGCTAACCTCGGCCGTCACGGGCAGGACCCAGACCGGCAGAGGCAAGGAAATTTGCGCCAATTTTACGGCATCCTTCTCCGTCGTCAGGATGGCGTCGCCGGCATAGTCGAGATCGGCGGGGCAGAAATCGTGGTGATCAGGGAAGGAATGCGCGATGAAGTTCAGGCCCATGGTCCGCAACTGTTCAAAAAAGCGCTCGGGCGCACCGATGCCGGCGACCGCATGCAAGTTCCTGCCTGCCAGATCGGCAGGGCTGTACTCGATTTGCGGGTTGTCGAGCCTGTGGAATTTCTCGCCCAGCAAGTTCATCCGGAACAGCGGGCAGTCAACAGTCGGCGCTGGCGCCACGGCGCTGCCGTTGATCACCACGGCATCCACCTGCGACAGGCGCCAAACCGGCTCACGCAGCGGCCCGGCAGGCAGGCACCAGCCGTTCATCACTCCCCGCCGGTCGAACACCGCAAGCTCGATGTCGCGTTGCAGACGATAGTGCTGCAAGCCATCGTCGGCGAGGATCAGGTCACATTCCGGATGGGTGGCAATCAGGGCGCGGGCGGCGGCCGGGCGGTCCCTGCCGACAAACACCGGGCAGCCGCTGCGCCGTGCCAGCAGCACGGGTTCGTCGCCGAACACCGCGGGATCGCTGCCCGGCAGCACTTCGGCCACCTCCGTGCCACCGCCGCGATAGCCGCGACTGACAATCCCGGGGCGGCGTCCAAGCTTGCGCAGGCCCAATCCCAGATGGATCACCAGCGGCGTCTTGCCGCTGCCGCCGACAGTGATGTTGCCGACCACCACCACGGGCACCGGCAGGCGTTCGCTGCGCAAAAGCCCGCTGCGGTAAAGCCCCCGCCGCAGGGCGACCAGAGCCCGGAACAGCAATGAAAATGGAAACAACAGGCAGGCCAGCGGGCCGCGCCGCCGCCACAGGGCGGCAAAACCGCCGTCAGCGTTGCGCCTGCTGGGTGGCAAAGGAAATATGCGACAGCCCGGCCTGCTGCGCGGCCTGCATGACATCGATGACGCTCTGATGCACGGCCTTGGCGTCGGCATTGATGATGACCACCGGCTCCTTGCCGCTACCCGTGAAACGCGTCATCGCCGCCGCAATCGACGAAATGTCGCGCGCACCGATCGGCGCCTTGTTCACCAGGACTTCTCCGGCAGCCGTAACGACCACGTTGATTTCGTTCGGCTGCTCCTTGTTCGGCGGCGCGTCGGCGGTGGGCAGATTGATCTCCAGCCCGGAAAACTTGGAATACGTGGTGCTGATCATCAGAAAAATCAGGATCACCAGCAACACATCGATCATCGCGATCAGATTGATCTCCGGTTCTTCGCGCACCCGACCCCGCTGAAAGTTCATGGTATCCGGCTCCTACTTCCGCTCGCCTTGGATGATTTCGACCAGCTTGACGGCTTCCTGCTCCATTTCGACCAGAAAGCCATCCACCAGCGCCCGAAAGTGGCGGTAGAAGATCATGCTCGGAATGGCGATGATCAAACCGAATCCGGTGTTGTAGAGCGCCACCGAGATGCCATGCGCCAAGGCCTGGGGATTGGTGCCGGACGAGGTCGGCGAACCGAAGATTTCGATCATGCCGACGACGGTGCCAAACAAGCCCATCAAGGGCGCAATCGAGGCGATGGTGCCCAGCGTGGTGAGGAAGCGTTCGAGTTCGTGCGCCACGCCGCGCCCCGCTTCTTCGATGGCCTCTTTCATGATCTCGCGCGAGCTCCTGGCATTGCGCACGCCGGCGGCAAGCACTCTGCCCAGCGGCGAATGCGCTTCGAGCCGTGCCAGTTGCGCGTCCGAGACTCCGTTTTGACGATAGTCGGCGACCGTGCTTTGCAGCAAGCCAAGCGGAACGATTTTGGGGCGACGCAGCGCCGCAGCGCGCTCGATGATCAGCGCAACAGCGATGACGGACGCGAACAGCAGCGGCCAGATCGGCCAGCCGGCAGCCTGAATGATGGAAAACACGAGGAGCAACTCCGGTAAGCGGGAAAGCGCGAACTTTAGCCCGAGTGGACAGATTCGGCAACACAAAGTGCGGATGCAAGCGAATAGCGCTGCCGCTCCAGGAATATTCGTTACACCAGAAAGCACGCCACTACCGAACGCCCGGGCATCAGACGCGGAATTATCCAGAATGAAGCACAGGGCACAGGCTTATCCACAAGATCTGTGGATAAGCCTGTGGATCACCTTGTGAGTTTTTCGTGCAGCCGGCCCGTCGCGGCTTGTTGCCATTTTTTGCTCAACGCCAGATCCGGCGTTTCGTGCGACCTGCCCCTGCCCATGACCATGGGATCTACGCCGCCTGGCCTGGCAGGTGTCTATACTGTGAATCCGTCCTGCATCAATCCCACTGCCCAATGCTCGATCCTGCCACCGTCATCAGCATCAGCGAGCTCAATCGACTGGCCCGCCAGAGCCTGGAACGCGCGTTCCCGCTGCTGTGGGTGGCCGGAGAAATCTCCAACCTGACCAAAGCCGTGTCCGGTCACGTTTATTTCTCGCTCAAGGACCAGAGCGCACAGGCGCGTTGCGTGATGTTTCGCGTGCGCGCGCAATCCATTCCCTGGCGGCTGGAAAACGGACAGCAAGTGGAAGCACGAGCGCTGGTCTCCCTCTACGAAGCCCGCGGTGAATTCCAGCTGAACATCGAAACCTTGCGTCGTGCAGGCCTCGGGCGGCTGTTCGAAGCCTTTGCCCGACTCAAGGAACGCCTGCAGGCCGAGGGACTGTTTGCTGCCGAGCGCAAACGCGCCTTGCCGCGCTTTCCGCATTGCATCGGGATCGTCAGCTCACCGCGTGCCGCGGCCTTGCGTGACGTATTGGTGGCCTTGAAGCGCCGGGCACCCCATCTCGCAGCGATCATCTACCCGACCCTGGTACAGGGCGAGGAGGCTGCCACGAACATTGCCGGAGCATTGGAAGCGGCTGGCCGGCGCCATGAATGCGACTTGCTGCTGATCGTGCGCGGCGGAGGCAGCATCGAAGATCTGTGGGCCTTCAATGAAGAGGCCGTCGCCCGCGCCATAGTGGCCTGTCCAGTACCGGTGATCAGCGGAGTGGGCCACGAGACCGACACCACCATCGCCGACTTTGTTGCAGACCTGCGCGGCGCAACGCCTACTGCCGCCGCCGAGATCGCAACCCAGGGATGGTACGAAGCGGCAGAGGAAATTCGGGATCTGGGTGCCGCCCTGGGTCGGGCAATACAATATCGCCTGGGCCGGCAGCAAGAACAGCTGGATCGCATCGCGTTGCGCCTGGTGCACCCGGCAACACGCCTGGCGCAGGCGCGAGACAGGCTTGCACTGCTGGGTTCGCGTCTGGATGCCACGCTGGCTTACGGCCTGCGTCGGCATCGGGACCGGCTAAACCATGCGGCCCTTGCTCTCGGCCGCAACATTCCGCGCACCGAGCGCCGCCGAGGACAGCTCGGGCTGCTATCCCAGCGGCTGGGCACGGCGCTGCGCGATCAGCAGCAGCGACGCATGAACGCACTCGAGAATGTTGCCGTCGCGCTCAATCACCTGAATCCCGAAGCGACGCTGGCGCGCGGTTATTCCATCGTTCGGGATACCGGCGGACGCCTGATCACCGACGCCGCCACGCTGCATGCCGGCCAGTCCGTCAACCTGCATCTGGCGCGTGGCAGCGCTGAAGCCAGCATTGTCACCTGCGCCACACCTCCGAATTAATTGCCGTTTGAATTATTCTTGACTATAATAGTCAACTTCTCGCACTTCACTTCACCGCAACAGGAGAATCAAAATGGAACATACCCTCCCGCCCCTGCCCTACGCGATGGACGCGCTCGCTCCGCATATCTCGAAGGAAACCTTCGAATATCACTATGGCAAGCACCATCAAGCGTATGCCACCAATCTCAATAACCTGATCAAGGGAACCGAGTACGAGAACCTCGACCTCGAGGCCATCGTCAAGAAGGCTCCCGCCGGAGGCATTTTCAACAATTCGGCACAAGTCTGGAACCACAGCTTCTTCTGGAACAGCATGAAAGTCGGCGGTGGCGGTACGCCGACCGGTGCCCTGGCTGATGCAATCAACAAGAAATGGGGCAGCTTCGACGAGTTCAAGAAAGCCTTCCAGACCTCGGCCGTCGGCAATTTCGGCTCCGGCTGGACCTGGCTGGTGAAGAAGCCGGATGGCTCGGTGGATATCGTCAATACTTCGGGCGCCGGCACGCCGCTGAACACCGATAACAAGGCGCTGCTGACTATCGATGTCTGGGAACACGCGTACTACATCGACTACCGCAATGCACGCCCCAAGTTTGTCGAAACCTTCCTTGCTGCATTGGCAAACTGGGATTTCGCGGCCAAGAATTTCGCCTGATCGAGTACCGTGTCACAGGATTGAATTGAATCAACGAAGGGCGCCACTGAGGCGCCCTTTGCCGCTGGATGACCGGGAAATCGAATGGAATCGAGAATTGCCGAGCTCGAACTCAAGCTCAATCTCAGCGAGGATCATCTCGAAGAACTGAATCGCACGGTGTTTCGTCAACAGCAGCAGATCGATCTGCTACAGGAGCAGATTCGGGAGCTCTACCGAATAATGCAGGCGGCGGAACCCGGCGAACCGCGCAATCTGCGCGACGAGATCCCTCCGCATTACTGAATCGACGCGCGGCATTGCCGAATGGTGCCATGCATTATTTGGTGCCGCAAGGCGCAGGCCGCCCGCCTCCGGGCTTTGTCAGCGGCCGGAGGGCGCCTTGTCGATCCCGCCGATGCTGAATCCGGCACCGAGACCGCGGCTCCTGAACCAGCCCAGGTTCATCTCGAGCGCATAGCGCGCCGGCTTGAGGGAACAATGGTTGTCCTCCGACCTGGGCTTCATGTCTTCGACGTTGATGATCCTCCCCTTCTCGTCGAGGAAGGCCACCGACAGCGGCACCAGCGTGTTGCGCATCCACATGCAGTGTTCTGCGGCCTCGGGGAATACGAACAGCATGCCGCGCTGGGGCGCCATGAAGGTGCGTAACATCATCCCGGTCTGACGGCTGGCAGGAGTGGCGGCGACCTCGGCTTCGATGCGGTGCATGCCGGCAAACAATTCGAGTATCGGCAGTTGCGGCTGCTGTGCCCACCCCGACATGGAAAAGATCAGCGGCAGCGCCAACAACACTGCTTTCAACAACATCATGAACCTCCTTCGCCAAGCTCACCGCCGCGGGATCGCGGGACACTCCAATCAGGCATGAACCACCATAATGCAGGCCTTAGTGCAAGGTATTGATTCAAAGTGAATCAAAATCCTAATTGATAACCCCGAAATCACGGACAAAAAAATGGCAGGTTTCCCTGCCATTTTCCATCCCGGACTGCGGGAATTACTTGGCGGCTTCAGCCTTCTTGGCCTTGCCCTTGGCCTTGGCCTTGGCCTTGCCCTTGCCCTTCTTTTCAGCGGCCGGGGCGGCATCAGCCTTCGGCGCGTCGGCCTTGGCAGCAGCGGCGGGAGCAGCAGCCGGAGCGGCGGCGGGAGCAGCAGCCGGAGCAGCAGCCGGAGCAGCCTTGGCAGCCGGAGTTGCCGGGGTAGCGGGAGTTGCCGGAGTGGCAGCCTTCGGCGCGTCAGCAGCAAAAGCGGAGGTGGCGATCAGGCCGGCAACCAGGGTCACGAGTAGCTTGTTCAAGGTATTTCCTTTCATTTTCGAGTAGATGGATTGTTATGAACGTCACGACGTTTCGCGGCGTTAGATGAATTAACGCGCCGCCTTACATCTGGTTGACCTTGGATTTGAAGCTCGCGCCACTGGCCCGGCGCAAGCCCCTCCAGCGTCCAATCCCCTACCGCCCAGCGAATCAGCCTTAGCGTCGGGAATCCGACGCGTGCCGTCATGCGCCTGACTTGACGATTCTTGCCCTCGGCCAGCACCAGTTCCAGCCAGCTGGTCGGGATCAGCTGCCGATGGCGGATAGGCGGCTTCCGTTCCCAAAGATTCTCCGGTTCGGCAATCCGGCGCACTTTGCAGGGTCGCGTGACGAAATCGCCCAGATCGACTCCGGCGGCGAGTTTCAGCAGGGCATCATCCGCAGCTACACCCTCAACCTGCGCGTAGTAGCGCTTGGGCAACTTGTGGCCGGGGTCGGCAATCCTTGCCTGCAAGACTCCATCGTCGGTCAATACGACCAATCCCTCGGAATCGGCATCCAGTCGGCCGGCGGCATAGACCTTGGGGACCGGAATGTAGTCGGCAAGGGTCGGCCGCCCTTCCGCGTCCGTGAACTGGGTGAGCACGCCATAGGGCTTGTTGAACAATATGAGACGACTCAAGCGGGACAACCGTTGCCAAAGAGGTTACAGAAGCGTTGCGATTCCGGGTAGGGGAAGAAATCTTGCACTGCACCATTGCGAATCTGCTCCTGGGTGTTCTGCCAGAACGCAACATCGAACAGATCCGGGTGGTAGCGCATGAAAGCATCTCGAATCCTGTCCGACACCAGCAGAAAGGTTTCGAACTCTTCCGGAAACACATCGAGCCGCGACACCGAGTACCAGACCTCCCCTGACATCTCGGCCTCGAAATTCGGCGGTGGCGGAATGCGCCGAAACTTGCAGTCGGTCATGTATTCGATTTCATCGTAATCGTAAAACACCACGCGACCGTAGCGAGTGACGCCGAAATTCTTCCAAAGCATGTCGCCAGGGAAGATATTGGCGATGGCAAGCTCCCGAATGGCGTTGCCGTATTCGCTGACGGCATGTTCCACCAGATCGCTACGCCCCGCCTTTTCAGCTTTTTCCAGATAAAGGTTGAGCGGCTCCATGCGTCTTTCGATGTACAGATGCTTGATGATCAGGTCGCCGCCGTCCTCTTCCATCAGCGACGGAACCTCCTTGTACAGCGCATCAATCAGCTCTTGGGAAAATCGCTTGCGAGGCAGGGCAACCTTGGAGAATTCGAGCGTATCGGCCATGCGGCCGACCCGATCCACCTGCTTTACCAACTGATATTTGCGTCGCACGGTTTCGTGATCGACCTCCTTCGACGCTCCGAAAACATCCTTGATGACCTTGAATACATAAGGGTAGGACGGCAGCGTAAACACCAGCATGACCAGACCCGGAATCCCCGGTGCAATGATGAACTGGTCCGCCGAGTGATGAAGATGAAAAATAAGGTCGCGGAAGAACATGGTCTTGCCCTGCTTGCCCAGTCCCAGCATGGTGTAAAGCTCGGAGCGCGGCTTGTTGGGCATGATGGAGCGCAGGAACTGGACATAGCCAGAAGGCACTTCCATGTCCACCATGAAATAGGCGCGTGACAGGGAAAACAGCACCGCAATCCGCCAAGCATCGAGGATGATCGTATCCAGGTGGAGCTTACCTTCCGGCGTATGCAACACGGGGACCGTAAAGGGATACTCCTGAGCGCCATTTACCGCCTTGCCGATCACGTACGCACCCTTGTTGCGATAGAAGGCCGAGTTCAGCACCTGTATCTGCAGGTTTGCTTCACGGGCCGGAATGGCGCCGAGATGAGCCTTGATGCTGCGCACAATGAAGTCGACGTCACGATCCAGATCGTCGAACTCCCGCGTCCAGCCGAAATCGACAAACACCTGGCGAATCGATGCGCGAAAGCCTGATTCGTTGGGGTAGTAACAACGATAGGTCGGAGGATCCGACTCGATATATTCGGTTGAGACCGCCGGTCGCACAAAGATGAAATCATTGTGGAAATAGGTGCGGTGCAGGATCTGGCAGAACACCGAATTGAAGAAAGTCTCGGCAAGCTCGGGCTGCTTGTGGTTCGTCAGCAAATCTATGTACTGCAGCTTTGCCTGTCGCCATACGGCATCGCCCAGGTTGTCGGCATGAAACTCGCGATGCAGTCGCTCGGTGGTTTCCCGGACACGATCATCATAGAACTGAATACGGTCGCGCACCGCCTGCTGAACGTCCTGCCAACGCGCCTCATCGAAGCGCTGCTTGGCGAGTGCCGAACTCTCGTGAAACAGGTGGTAGTGCCTGTTGAAACCATCGACCAGAACCCTGGCGATGGATGCGGCGATCAGGTCATCAGTGGGGCCAGCATTCATGTCGCAGAATCCCGGTAGCTTCACCGGCGGGATTCTACCAGCGGGCTCCACCGCCACTGAGCGCGGGGCGCAACTGGAGCCCGGTGGCTTTTTGGAGGATAATTCACTGCGATTCTTCCCACATTTCTCTTGGCTTTCCACACACTCAATATCGGAGCAGGCATGAGCACTTCCCTTATCAAGGTTCCCGCACAGGGCCAGAAAATTATTCCTGGCCAACCGATTCCCGACAATCCTGTCATTCCCTTCATCGAGGGCGATGGCATTGGCGTGGACATCACGCCGGTGATGCAGAAAGTGGTAGATGCTGCCGTCCAGAAATCCTACGGTGGCAAGCGCAAGATTTCCTGGATGGAGGTCTATGCCGGAGAAAAAGCGACCCGGCTCTACGGACCCGATGTCTGGCTGCCCGCCGAAACGATCACGGCCTGCAAGGATTATTCGGTTTCCATCAAGGGACCGCTGACGACGCCGGTAGGGGGGGGCATTCGTTCCCTCAACGTCGCCTTGCGGCAGGAAATGGATCTGTATCAGTGCGTGCGCCCGGTACGCTATTTCAAGGGCATCCCCTCGCCGCTGAAGGATCCGAGCAAGACCGACATGGTGATTTTTCGCGAGAACACGGAAGACATTTACTGCGGCATCGAGTGGCAGGCCGAATCGGCGCCGGCGAAAAAGCTCATCAAGTTTCTGCAGGAAGAGATGGGGGTCAGCAAGATCCGTTTCCCGAACACCTCGGGCATCGGCATCAAGCCGGTCTCCCGCGAAGGAACCGAACGACTGATGCGGGCCGCCGTCAACTACGCGATTGCCAACAAGCGCAAGTCGGTGACGATCGTACACAAGGGCAACATCATGAAATACACGGAAGGCGGCTTCCGTGACTGGGCCTACGCCCTGGCGAAGAACGAATTCGGCGGCACGGAAATCGACGGTGGCCCCTGGCTCAAGCTGCCCAACGGTATCGTCGTCAAGGACGCCATTGCCGACGCTTTCCTGCAGCAGATTCTTTTGCGCCCGGCCGAGTATGACGTCATCGCCACACTCAACCTGAACGGCGACTATATCTCCGATGCACTGGCTGCCCAGGTGGGCGGCATCGGCATTGCCCCGGGGGCCAACATTTCGGATCTCTACGCCTGTTTCGAAGCGACCCATGGTACTGCGCCCAAATATGCGGGCAAGGACTACGTGAATCCTGGATCGTTGATCCTTTCTGCGGAGATGATGCTGCGTCACATGGGCTGGACCGAAGCGGCGGACCTCATCATCAAATCGATGGAAGCCGCGATTGGCGACAAGGTTGTGACTTACGACTTTGCGCGCCTGATGGAAGGTGCCAAGGAAGTCAAATGCTCGGCCTTCGGCCAGGCCATGATCGACCGCATGTAATTCGCAAACCCGGTCGCAACAAAAACAAAGCCCGCCTGAGTTGCATCTGGCGGGCTTTGTTCTTTCGGGGCCGGTTTACCCGGCCGCCGATAAACTCAACATCAGGGCTTCTGAATATTCGACGCCTGCTTGCCTTTGGGGCCTTGCACCACGTCAAACGTTACCTTGTCGCCTTCCTTCAGCGACTTGAAGCCGGCCATGTTGATAGCCGAGAAATGTGCGAAAAGATCTTCGCTACCGTCATCCGGGGTGATGAAACCAAAACCCTTGGCGTCGTTGAACCACTTAACAGTACCAGTTGCCATGTAACTTTATCCTTAATCAAAAACGAACGAATCGGCCACCGCTGCGGGCTGCAAAACACCGCACCCCGGCCGGGGCATGTTTGAGTTTCAAAGTCGGACGAGCAGAGGGGGCCAAGCGGCGATTCAGAGGAGCTGCTATTTGACAGGCTGAGAGACGACCGTAGGTCACTGCGGGGGATTTTGAACTAAACACGTTTCGCGTTTTACGCACATTGTCAAGCAGCGTCAACAACTTTCTATGCTGCATCGCACATCGCGACCACTTGCATATTGGTCGACCATCCCAAAATACCTTCAAGTCGGGCGCCGTATTCCCCTCCTTTTCGAGGTGTTGAACTGTGCCGGAATCACATTAGAATCGAATCATGGCTACACGCAAGCAAGTCGGACCGGAGGGCGGCGCTGCATTGGCGCCAGAGCAGAGCCGCACCAAGCCGCCACCCATGTTCAAGGTGCTACTGCTCAACGACGATTTCACGCCGATGGATTTCGTAGTGGTCGTGCTGGAGAAGTTTTTTGGTTTGTCGCGCGAACAGTCGACGCAAGTCATGCTGAAGGTGCATCGCGAAGGAAAAGGCGCCTGCGGAGTGTACCCTCGCGATGTCGCCGCGACAAAGGTTGAACAGGTAAGCGAGTATGCGCGCCGACACCAGCATCCGCTGGCTTGCGTGATGGAGGAAAACTGATGATCGCCCAGGAACTGGAAGTCAGCTTGCACATGGCCTTTGTCGAGGCGCGGCAGAAGCGCCACGAGTTCATTACCGTCGAGCATCTGCTGCTGGCGCTGCTCGACAACCCTTCGGCGGCGGAAGTCCTGCGCGCCTGCGCAGTAGACATCGAAGCCTTGCGCAAGGAGCTGCTGACCTTCATCAACGAGCACACGCCTACCGTCGCTGGCAGCGACGAAATCGATACCCAGCCAACGCTCGGCTTTCAACGGGTGATTCAGCGCGCGATCCTGCACGTGCAGTCGTCCGGGAAGAAGGAAGTTACCGGTGCCAACGTACTGGTTGCCATTTTTGGCGAGAAGGACTCCCATGCGGTGTTCTACCTGCAACGCCAGAACGTCACGCGGCTGGACGTGGTGAACTTCATTTCCCATGGCATCACCAAGACGCCGCAAACCAAAGGCAAGGAAGAACCGGCCGAAACCGAGGTCGAATCGCAGGAAAAGGGTGGTGCGCTCGAGAGCTTTACCCAGAATCTCAACCAGTTGGCGCTGACGGGCAAGATCGATCCGCTGATCGGCCGCGACAGGGAACTGGAGCGGGTCATCCAGACGCTGTGTCGGCGCCGTAAAAACAATCCCTTGCTGGTCGGCGAAGCCGGCGTGGGCAAGACGGCAATCGCGGAAGGCCTGGCCCGTCACATTGTCGAAGGACGCGTTCCCGAAATTCTGGCCAATGCCACCGTGTATTGCCTGGACATGGGTGCACTTCTCGCCGGAACCAAGTACCGGGGCGACTTCGAGCAGCGCCTGAAAGGCGTTCTCAAGCAACTGGCGGACAATCCGAATGCAATCCTGTTCATCGATGAAATTCACACCCTGATCGGAGCCGGCGCGGCCTCAGGTGGAACGATGGATGCCTCGAACCTGCTCAAGCCCGCCTTGTCGTCCGGTGCACTCAAGTGCATAGGCGCCACCACCTATACCGAGTTTCGCGGCGTGTTCGAAAAGGACCATGCCTTGTCGCGGCGCTTCCAGAAGGTCGATGTGAATGAGCCGTCGGTGGATGAAACCGTCTCGATTCTGCGCGGCCTCAAGTCCCGCTTCGAGGAGCATCACGGTGTCAAGTATTCTGCCGCCGCAATCTCCAGCGCGGCCGAACTGGCCGCCAAGTACATAAATGATCGTCACCTCCCGGACAAGGCGATCGACGTTATCGACGAAGCCGGTGCCGCCCAACGCATCCTGCCGAAATCCAGGCAAAAGAAGACCATCGGCAAGCTCGAGATCGAGGATATCGTCGCCAAGATTGCGCGCATCCCGCCGCAGCACGTTTCCGCCGACGACCGATCGGCCTTGAGGAATCTCGACCGCGACCTGAAGAACATGGTCTTCGGCCAGGAAGCCGCCATTGACGCGCTGGCCAAGGCGATCAAGATGTCGCGCTCGGGACTCGGCGATCCGCAGAAGCCTATCGGCTGTTTCCTTTTTTCGGGGCCGACGGGCGTCGGAAAGACCGAGGTGGCACGTCAACTGGCCTACGGTATGGGCATCGAGTTGATCCGCTTCGACATGTCGGAATACATGGAGCGCCATGCCGTCAGCAGGCTGATTGGCGCCCCTCCCGGCTATGTCGGTTTCGATCAGGGCGGACTGCTCACCGAGGCGGTGACCAAGAAGCCCCACGCCGTGCTGTTGCTGGACGAGATCGAGAAGGCTCATCCCGAGGTGTTCAATATCCTGCTCCAGGTCATGGACCATGGCACCCTGACCGACAACAATGGCCGCAAGGCGGATTTCCGCAATGTGGTGATTGTCATGACGACCAATGCCGGGGCCGAGGCTTTGCAGAAAACCAGCATCGGATTCACCGCCAACAAGGGCCAGGGCGATGAAATGGCCGATATCAAGCGCATGTTTACACCGGAGTTCCGCAACCGGCTCGATGCCATCATTTCCTTCCGCGCGCTCGATGCCGAGATCATCCTGCGCGTGGTGGATAAATTCCTCATGCAGCTTGAAGGCCAATTGCACGAGAAGAAGGTCGAGGTCATCTTCACCGATAGCCTGCGCGCCTGGCTGGCTGAAAAGGGTTTCGATCCCCTGATGGGAGCGCGGCCGATGGCCCGCCTGATCCAGGACACGATCCGCTCTGCCCTTGCGGATGAACTGCTGTTCGGCAAACTGGTGCACGGCGGTCACGTCATCATCGACGTCGACGAGCACGAAAAGATCACGCTCAGTTTCGAAGAGGTCGCCAGTTCTCCAGCCATTACGTCGCCAATCTAGGCCGGACTCACCGCCACCTGACACGGAACTGGAGCTTCGGCCTTTTCGGATTTCAATTGCCCATGGATTTGCTTACCACCGACCTTTGCGACGCGCATGAAGACAAGGTGCGCGTCGTCGAACCCATGTTCAGCAGTTTTGGCGGCCGTGCAGCTTTTTTTGGCCGGATTGCCACGCTTAAGCTTTTTGAAGACAACTCGCTGGTCAGAAAAGCGCTGGAATCCCCCGGCGAAGGCCGCGTGCTGGTCATCGACGGCGGCGGCAGCCTGCGCCGGGCCCTGGTCGGCGATCAACTAGCTGCGCTCGGAGTCAAGAACGGCTGGGTGGGCGTCGTCGTATATGGCTGCATCCGCGATTCCCGCGCCATCGGTGAAATGGACATTGGCGTATTGGCGATCGACACGCATCCGATGAAGACAGTGAAGAAAAATGTCGGCGAGGCGAACGTACCGGTAACTTTCGGTGGCGTCACATTCACACCTGGTGAATGGCTTTACGCGGACGAGGATGGCGTAATACTAAGCACCGCTGCCCTACATTAGCACCAAGTCTTATATAAGATATTTGTTATCGCAGTTTCACGATAACAAACAGCATTTCGTATTATAAAAATAATCACCCAACACACTGTTAAATAATAATAAAAATTATCTACTAGTCTTATATAAGACTATTGCTGCAACGCAAAATCCTCTTTATACTGTCGATTCCGCTCCTGTTTGGAGCAGCCCCTTCGACAACGACCCTTCAGAGGATTGAACATGACCGACCGCAAAGCACAAGTAGCAGCCCTGGAAAAGGACTGGAAAGAGAATCCCCGCTGGAAAGGCGTCAAGCGCGGTTACAGCGCTGAGGACGTCGTGCGTTTGCGCGGCTCCTTCCCGATCGAGTACACGCTGGCCAAGCGCGGTGCGGAAACCCTGTGGGCCAAGGTCAATGGCGGTGCCAAAAAGGGCTACGTCAATGCCTTCGGCGCCATCAGCGCCGGTCAAGCCATGCAGCAGGCCAAGGCTGGCCTTGAGGCCGTCTATCTGTCGGGCTGGCAGGTCGCTGCCGACGGTAATACGTCGGAAACCATGTATCCGGATCAGTCGCTTTACGCCTACGACTCCGTGCCGACCATGGTTCGCCGCATCAACAACACCTTCAAGCGCGCCGACGAAATCCAGTGGAGCCGTGGCATCAATCCGGGCGACAAGGAATACATCGACTTCTTCCTGCCCATCGTGGCAGACGCCGAGGCCGGTTTCGGCGGCGTGCTCAACGCCTTCGAACTGATGAAGAACATGATCACCGCCGGTGCTGCCGGCGTGCACTTCGAAGACCAGCTGGCTGCCGTGAAGAAGTGCGGCCACATGGGCGGCAAGGTGCTGGTACCCACCCGCGAAGCCGTTGAAAAGCTGATCTCCGCCCGCTTCGCCGCCGACACCATGGGCGTGCCGACCATCATCCTGGCCCGTACCGATG
Source organism: Betaproteobacteria bacterium (assembly GCA_028065725.1). The sequence continues at coordinate 39,110 of JAPTVL010000094.1, read as the reverse complement.
CCGAAGCCGCGAACCTGATCACCAGCGACTACGACGACAATGACAAGCCCTTCATCACCGGCGAACGCACGCAGGAAGGTTTCTACCGCGTCAAGAACGGTCTCGAACAGTCGATCAGCCGCGGCATTGCCTACGCTCCCTACGCCGACCTGGTGTGGTGTGAAACCGGCGTGCCGGATATCGGCTTCGCCCGCGAATTTGCCCAGGCCGTGCTCGCCGCCTGCCCCGGCAAGCTGCTGTCGTACAACTGCTCGCCGTCCTTCAACTGGAAGAAGAACCTGTCCGACTCGCAAATCGCCTCCTTCCAGGAAGAACTCTCGGCGCTGGGCTACAAGTACCAGTTCATCACCCTGGCCGGCATCCACATCAACTGGTTCAACACCTTCCAGTTCGCCCACGCCTACGCCCGCGGCGAAGGCATGAAGCACTATGTGAACATGGTGCAGGAGCCGGAATTCGCCGCACGCGACAAGGGCTACACCTTCGTCTCGCACCAGCAGGAGGTCGGCGTCGGCTACTTCGACGACGTCACCACCGTGATCCAGGGCGGGTCGTCCAGCGTCAAGGCGCTGACTGGCTCGACCGAGGAAGAACAGTTCCACTAAGCAGCAATCGCCTGACGTTCGCAAAAATGCCGTACCGGGAAACCGGTGCGGCATTTTTTATGTCCGAGTCCCTCTGGGCGAGGACGGTATCCCGGCGATGTGGACTAAAGTATCGCCACACAAACTGCCTTCGAACCTTTTGCCAGCGGCATCCTACTGATGGCTACGCGACGTTCATCTAAAGGCTTTTCCATGCTCTGGTCGGCGCTCCAGATTCTTCTGCTGGTCTATCTGGGCCTGATGGCCCTGATCTACTTCAAGCAGTCCTCTCTGGTATTCCTGCCCGAAATGGATCGCGGGTTCCGCGCCAGCCCGGCGGCCATCGGCCTGTCATTCACTCCGCTGAAACTGGCTACCACCGATGGCGAAACCCTCGACGGCTGGTTTGTGCCGCCCGGCACGCAACGCGAGGCGCGCGGCCTGGTGGTGTTCTTTCACGGCAATGCCGGCAATATTGCGCATCGGCTCGACTATCTGCGCATGTTCCATGATCTTGGCCTGGCGACCCTGATCATCGACTACCGTGGCTACGGTCTCAGCAGCGGCCGTCCGTCGGAGGAAGGCACCTACCTGGATGCCGACGCTGCCTGGCGCCATGCCACGCAAGTGCTTGGTTTTCCCGCCAGCCGGATTGTCATCTTCGGCGAATCGCTGGGCGGTGCGGTAGCGGTGCATCTGGCTACGAAAAATCGCCCTGCGGCGCTGGTGCTGGCCTCGACCTTTACCTCGGTACCGGACATCGGCGCCGAGTTGTATCCGCTGCTGCCGATACGGCTGCTGGCTCACATCCGCTATGACAGCCTGGCGCGTCTTGCTCAAATCAACCGCCCGCTATTGGTTATCCATAGTCGCAACGACGACATCATTCCCTACACCCATGGCCAGCGGCTGTTCGCCGCAGCCCGCCCGCCGAAACAGTTCCTGGAGATCGAGGGTGGCCACAATGAAGGTTTCGTCTTTGGCCGGGAAGACTGGGTCAGGCAGCTCGACGGGTTTCTGCGGCAAACCTTGCCATAACCAGCCAGCATTGGGCCACTCTCAGGCACCTGCCGATTCGGCCCAATAAGCCGGATCGCGCCAGTTTGCCTTCAGCAGATCTACGAACAGCCTGACGCGCAGCGGCAGATGCCGGCGCTGGGGCACCACGGCGTGGATACCCACCGGCGGCGCGGCAAATTGATCGAGTACCGTTACCAGCCTGCCTGCCTCGATATCGGCGCCAACCTCCCACAGCGAGCGCCAGGCCAGCCCCTTCCCGGCAAGCGCCCAGTCGTGCAATACGGCGCCATCGTTGCATTCGAAGTTGCCGCTCACTTTTACCACCCGTACTTCGCCATCGACATACAGCGTCCAGCCGCGTTGCTGGCGCAATGACAGGCAGTTGTGCTCGAACAGCGCAGTCGACGCTGGCGGCACGCCGAATTCCGCAACGTAGTGCGGGCTGGCGACGACCACACGCCGCATCTCTCCCAGGCGAATGCTGATCAGACTGGAATCCGCCAGATCGCCAATGCGAATCGCGCAGTCGACATTCTCTTCCACCAGGTCGACCAGGCGATCCGACAGATCCAGTCGGACCGTGACATCCGGATTGCTCTCGACGAAACGCCTCAGCAACGGCGCCACATGACGCCGACCGAATCCCGCGGGCGCCGAAACCTTCAAATGGCCGCCGGGACGGATGCCGCCCAGACTCACCGCCGCTTCCGCATCAGCCATCTCGCGCAGGATGCGCTGGCAATCCTCGAGGAAGGCGGCGCCCTCGAACGTCAATGAAATCCGCCGCGTGGTGCGCAACAACAGCTTGACCCCGAGCCGTTCTTCCAGGGCATCGAGCCGCCGGCCGATGATAGCCGGCGTCACGCCCTCGGCTCGGGCCGTAGCCGACATGTTGCCGCGACTTGCGACTCCGACAAAGGCAGAAATTTGCTTGAAGTGATCCATTTATTACTATTCGTCCAAAATCAATTGATCGAATCATAGCTTCTATCCTGAAACAGGCAAGAATAGAATTCCATCATCGTCGCACCCCTCATCAAGGAGTCCCAAACATGAACCTGCCCGCCGGCATTCAGATCAATGCCCCCGTCACCGCCGACTACGCCAAGATTCTCACCCCCGAAGCGCTAGAGCTAGTCGCCAAGTTGCATCGCGCCTTCGAGCCGCGCCGTCAGGAACTGCTCAAGGCCCGCGTCGCCCGCCAGGCCCGCATCGATGCCGGCGAGATGCCCGATTTCCTGCCGGAAACCAAGCATGTGCGCGAGGGCGACTGGAAGATTGCCCCGCTGCCGAAGGCCCTGGAAAACCGTCGCGTCGAAATCACCGGCCCGGTCGAGGCCAAGATGATCATCAACGCCTACAACTCGGGTGCTGACAGCTACATGACCGACTTCGAGGACTCCAACAGTCCGAAGTGGGACAACCAGATCCAGGGCCAGGTCAATCTCTACAAGGCCATTCGCCGCGAACTCAGCTTCAAGAACGAAGCCGGCAAGGAATACAAGCTGAACGACAAGATCGCCACGCTGCAAGTGCGTCCGCGCGGCTGGCACCTCGATGAAAAGCATGTGTTGATCGACGGCCAACGCGTTTCCGGCGGCATTTTCGATTTTGGCCTGTTCCTCTTCCATAATGCCAAGGAGCAGATCGCTCGCGGCGCCGGCCCCTTCTTCTATCTGCCGAAGATGGAAAGCCACCTCGAAGCCCGTTTATGGAACGACATCTTCGTCATGGCGCAGGACCACATCGGCCTGCCGCAAGGCACCATCAAGGCCACCGTGCTGGTCGAGACCATCCTCGCCACTTTCGAACTCGAAGAAATCCTGTATGAACTGCGCAATCACAGCGCCGGTCTCAACGCCGGGCGCTGGGACTACATCTTCTCCTGCATCAAGAAGTTCAAGAAAAACAAGGATTTCTGCCTGGCCCAACGTGGTGCCATCACCATGGAAGTGCCCTTCATGCGCAGCTATGCACTGGCCCTGGTGCAGGCCTGCCACAAGCGCGGTGCCCCCGCGATGGGCGGCATGAGCGCCCTGATCCCGATCAAGGGCGACCCGGTGGCCAATGAAAAAGCTCTCGCCGGCATCCGCCACGACAAGACCCGCGACGCCAACGACGGCTTCGACGGCGGCTGGGTGGCCCACCCCGGCCTCGTCTCCATCGCTGCCGAGGAATTCCAGAAGGTGCTGGGCGACCGCCCCAACCAGTGGGGAAAGCAGGTCAGCGGCACGTTCGGCCCCAAGGACTGGCTCAACTTCCAGCCCGAGCAACCCATCACCGAAGCCGGACTGCGCAACAATATCAACGTCGGCATCCACTACCTCGGCTCCTGGCTGGCCGGCAACGGTTGCGTCCCGATCCACAACCTGATGGAAGACGCCGCCACCGCCGAGATCTCCCGCTCGCAGGTATGGCAGTGGGTCGTCAGCCCCAAGGGCAAGCTGGACGATGGCCGCAAGGTGACCGCCGAGATGGTGCGGCCGATGATCGCCGAGGAACTTGCCAAGGTGAAGGCGACGGTAAGCGCACAAGGCGAAAAAACCGAAACCTATGACCAGGCCGCGGTGATCTTCGACAAGATGAGCCTGACCCCGGAATACCCGGAATTCCTTACCCTGCCTCTGTACGAAGCAATGGAGTAAGTTTTCACACGGAACTCATCCCGGCGCCGGCCGCATAGTCGGCGCCGGCGGAACGGCGCTCTGCGGAGCGCCGTTCCTGTTTCTGAAGGACGCTTTGCCTGAGTTCGAATGCCTGCAAAAACAGGCTTGAAGCCGTGTGCTGGATTAGCGCTTCCTGTTAAAAGCCAGCTTGATCCACTAATCACAATAATCATTTTACGGGAATCGACGGTCCTGCAATAATCGCGCGAAAAACCATAGTCCAAAACCGGACAATTCGGGGAGATCCTCTGCAGCACACTGGCGAAACTCGCGCCGTCGCATTGCCTACGCGCAGCGCCGGTCCGATCTCGTAGTGAACGAAGCAGTCTTTTATAAGACATAGCAGCCGGATGTTCGCTCCGGCCACTCGTAATATCGTATTAATTGGGAAGACAAATGGCAGACAACTCACCCGACGGCATGCCTCCACAGGCGGGGAAAGGCCTCTTTGGTTGGCTCAAGCGCCCTCCCCAGTGCTCGATGCTGCGCATGATAGTTATCGGCGTGATCGGGGGCATCATCATATGGGGTGGGCTCAACACCGGCGTCGAATTCACCAACCGCACCGAGTTCTGCCTCTCCTGCCACACCATGCAAACGCCTTACGAGGAACTCAAGAAGACGGTGCATTACAGCAACCGCACCGGCACCAGCGTCGGCTGTGCCGACTGCCACGTCGCCAGCAGCAAGGATCCTTTCGATTATGCGCGCAAGCTGACGCAGAAAGTCTTCGCCTCCAAGGATGTGATCGGTCAAATCCTGGGCACCATCGACACGCCGGAAAAGTTCGAGGCCTATCGCTTGACCATGGCCAAGCGAGTCTGGGCGCACATGAAGGAGACGGATTCCAAGGAATGTCGCAACTGCCACAAGTTCGACAAGATGGACACGACGAAACAGAAGGACCGTTCCGTCGTCAAGCACGAAGGCGCCGTCATGGACGGCAAGACCTGCATCGACTGCCACAAGGGCATCGCCCACAAGCCGGTGCACCATTTGCTCGAAAAGGAGCAGGGTCAGGCCGTTGCTTCCAAGGAAGGCGCACCCACGCCGCCGGCACAAACCGAAGCAACCGCGGCACCCAAACCCGAGGACAAACCTGCCCAAGTCGCAACCGGTCCGACAACCGCCGTCGCATTGCCCGCTGCACCTGCCGCCGTGTCCGCTGAAACGGCCAAGCCGGCAGCGAAGGCCGATGTGGCAAAGACTGAAGCTGTCAAAGCCGAGGCGGCGAGTGCCGCTGCTCCGGCCGCAGCAACCGGGGGAACGGTCACTGCACTGGACTGGAGCAAGGTCCCGGCACGCCAGATCAAGGTCTTCTACCCCGGTCAGGCTGGTCTGGAGTGGGTGATGAACAAAGCTGACCACTCATCCGCAGCAGACATCATCGAGAAGAAGCGCGCCTGCGCCAAGTGCCACGAAGGCGACGCCAACGAAGTCGGCGCCGCTATCGTGGCCGGCAAGCCGGTGGGTGTTTCCAAGACCGTGATGGAGCCAAACCCGCCCGCTGGCAAAGTCGGCTTTATTCCGGTGACTTTCCAGTCAACCCATGACGACAACAAGATCTATTTCCGCTTCGAATGGGTACCGCCGAAAAACGGCGACAAGAAGCTGGATCCGAAGAACGAGGTCAAGCTGACCATGATGTTCGACGGCGGCGGCACCGTCGATGGCAGCGAACTGAATGGTTGCTGGGCCACCTGCCATACCGACCTGCGCACCATGAAGGACGCCAAGGACGACAAGAAGACGAAGTACATCAAGGACGCCGACCTTGCTGCGGGGAAGTTCATGGACCTGATCCAGTTCCGCAGCGGCAAGGGCCAAGGCCCGGTCGACGGCTGGGTCGACAGCGAACGCCATATGCAGGGTGGCAAGAGCCAGCTCAGGGCCGAAGGCAAAAAAGAAAGCAACAAGTGGGTCGTGATCTTCGAGCGCAACCTGGCCGGAGGGGGCAAGGGAGACCATGCCATTACTGGCGATAAGGTGTATAACTTCGGCTTCGCGATTCACGAGGACTTCACCAACGCCCGCTTCCACTATGTGTCGCTGGGCTACCAGTTCGGTCTCGACAAGCCCAATCCCGGCGTCAAGAACTACATAGACGTACAAAAGCAATAAGATATTTTCGCGAGCAGCATTTTCATCATTACCAAGGAGGAGACAAGAATGACGATGAAGTGGAAAGGATGGACGCTGGCCGCTGGCGTCCTGACAATATCCGCGCTGGCGCAGGCCGCACCGCCTTCGCCGGCCATGTTGTCCAACGCTTGCGCCGGCTGTCACGGCACCAACGGTGGCAGCGCAGGTCCGACCATGCCCAGCCTGGCCAGCCAGTCCAAGGAAGCCATTGAAGCCGCCATGAAGAAGTTCAAGAGCGGGGAAAGGCCTTCATCGATCATGGGCCGCTTGGCGAAAGCTTATAGCGATGCCGAAATCACCGCCATGGCCGAGTTCTTCTCCAAGCAGAAGCTCCACGTCACGACGCAGACCCTCGACAAGGCGAAAATCGCCAAGGGTGCCAGCCTGCAGGAATCCAACTGCGGCCGCTGCCATATCGAGGACGGCAAGGAAGGCAAGGACGATACCCCGGTGATGGCCAGCCAGTGGCTGTCCTACATGCAGCTGCAGATGGCCGACTATCTGTCGGGCAAGCGCAAGATGCCAGAAAAAATGAAGGAGAAGGTCGACCCGATGTCCAAAGAAGATATCGACGCCCTCTTGCACTTCTACGCCAGCGTTAAATAACGGGGAGACATGACATGACACTGGATCGCAGAAGCTTTCTGAAACTGGTTGGCGCAGGAGCCGGCGCCGCAGGACTGCCGATGATCGGCCGTGCCGCCGAGTTGATGCCCAAGGGCGCCAAGCGTGTGGTAGTGATCGGCGGCGGTTACGGCGGCACCATCGCTGCCAAGTACATCCGCATGATGGACAAGAGCATCGAAGTGGTGATGATCGAGCGCAACGATCATTTCGTCTCCTGCCCCTTCAGCAATCTCTACATCGGCGGCATCCTCAAGGATCTTACGCCGCTGACCATCAAGTACGACAAGCTGGCCTCGAATCACGGCGTCAAGGTCGTACAGGCCGAGGTCACGGCAATCGACCCGGCCGCCAAGGTCGTGACGACCTCGAAGGGCACCGTCAGTTATGATCGCCTGATCGTTTCTCCCGGCATCGACTTCCGTCTGGAGGAGATGAAGGGCTATGATGCCGCGGCCATGGAAAAAATGCCTCACGCCTGGAAGGCCGGCCCGCAGACCGTTCTGCTGCGCAAGCAGCTGGAGGCGATGAAGGACGGCGGCAACATGGTGATGGCCGTGCCGCTGGCGCCCTACCGCTGCCCGCCCGGACCCTACGAGCGCGCCAGCATGGTTGCCCATTACCTGAAGAAGAACAAGCCGAAGTCGAAGCTGATCGTGCTCGACGCCAACCCGGACATCACGTCCAAGGGCGGTCTGTTCAAGAAGGGCTGGAAGGACAACTACGAAGGCATCATCAACTATCGTCCGGCAAAGAAGGTTACCGAGGTCAATGCCCAAGCCATGTCCGTGATGGTCGAGGGCATCGAGGAAGTAAAGGGTGACGTCATCAACGTGATTCCGCCGCAGCGCGCCGGACAGATCGCGGTTGCCGCCGGACTCGTCGGCGACGACAAGAACTGGTGTCCGGTCAACGCGACGACGTTCGAGTCAACCAAGCAAGCCGGCATTCATGTCATCGGCGATGCCTGCGTTGCCGGCGCCATGCCGAAGTCCGGCTACTCGGCCAATTCCGAAGCAAAAGTCTGCGCCACCAACATCGTGGCGCTGATGAATGGCAAGGAAATCACCGACCTGTCGGGCATCAACACCTGCTACAGCTACATCACCGACAAGGATGCCGTCAGTGTCGCCTCGGTGTATGCGGTCAAGGAAGGCAAGATTGTTGCCGTGCCCAACTCCGGCGGTGTATCTCCCGCTGATTTCTCGGCCGCAAAGCTGGAAGCGATCTACGCCGAAAGCTGGTTGCGGAACATCCTGACCGAAATGTCGACCTGACCAGTTGTCAGCCTCAAAAACAAACCCCGCCAACTGGCGGGGTTTGTTTTTCTGCGGGCCCTTGCCGCGCTATCCTAATGATGCCCGGTACTGCCGAATCCTCCCGCACCGCGCTCGCTCAGGGGAAACTCGTCCACCACGTTGAAGGCCACTTGCACCACCGGCACCACGACCAGTTGTGCCAGGCGATCCAGCGGATTCAGGGTAAAGGTGTCGTGGCCCCGATTCCAGGTAGACACGAATATTTCGCCCTGATAGTCCGAATCGATCAGCCCGACCAGATTGCCGAGCACGATGCCGTGCTTGTGACCCAGGCCGGAACGCGGCAGGATCATCGCCGCCAGACCCGGATCGGACAAATGTATGGCAATGCCGGTCGGAATCAGGATGGTCTCTCCGGGGTGAATTTTTATTGCCATTTCGATACAGGCGCGCAGATCGATTCCGGCCGCGCCCGGTGTGGCGTATTGCGGCGCATAGCGATCGTCCTTCAGGCGCGCATCGAGTATTTTCAGGTCAATGCTGGCCACGTGACTTCTCCATCAGGCTGGCGATATGCGCGACGATTCCGCGCGCCACTTCGGACTTGTCGGCTGGCGGCAGAGCATGCGCCCCGGCCGCATCGAACAGGGTCACCGCATTGGTGTCGCCGCCCAGCCCATCCTGCACCAGATTGCCCACCACCAGCGCGAGCTTCTTTGCCACGCGTTTGCCTTCCGCATAGTTCGCCAGATCCCGGCTCTCGGCGGCGAAACCGACACAGAAAGGCGCATCGGGTCGCGCCGCCACTTCGGCGAGGATATCGGGATTGGCATCCAGTTCCAGCGTCAAGCTGCCGGCATGTTTCTTCAGCTTGTGCGCAGCCGCCTGACGCGGCCGATAGTCGGCCACCGCCGCGACACCGATGAACACATCCTGCCCTGGCAAAGCCCGCATTACCGCCTCGTGCATTTGCAACGCGCTCTGGACATCGATCCGCTGCACGCCGCGCGGGGTCGCCAGCGCGACCGGTCCGGCGACCAGCATCACCTCGGCGCCCGCCACAGCACAGGCGCGGGCGAGGGAAAAACCCATCTTTCCGGAACTTGAATTGGTAAGCCCGCGTACCGGATCAAGCGCCTCGAAGGTCGGACCGGCAGTTAACAGGACACGCTTGCCTGCCAAGTATTTCACCTGCAGCGAGGCATGCAGATCATCGAACAGTTCAACGGCTTCCAGCATGCGGCCGGCACCCACCTCGCCACAGGCTTGCTCGCCATGCGCGGGGCCGAGAATGCTCACCCCGTCGGCGCGCAGCTGGGCCACGTTGCGCTGGGTCGCCGGGTTCCCCCACATCTGGCGGTTCATGGCCGGAGCAACCAGCAGAGGGCAATCCCGCGCCAAGCAAAGCGTGGAAAGCAGGTCATCGGCAAAACCATGGGCCAACTTGGCCAAAAAGTCTGCCGTCGCCGGGGCCACCAGCAAGGCTGCGGCGCCGCGCGTAAGGTCGATGTGCGCCATGCCGTTATCCAGGCGCGGGTCCCACAGCGCCTGCCACACGCGGCGCCCAGTGAGCGCCTGGAAAGTGGCGGGGCCGACGAATTGCGCACCGGCCTCGGTCAGGACAACGTCCACTTCGGCGCCGGCCTTGACCAGCAGGCGCACCAGTTCCGCCGCCTTGTAGGCCGCGATGCCGCCAGTCACCCCCAACACAATGCGTTTGCCCTGAAATTCGTTCATGACATTAAAATCCAGTCGATCGGCAACCAAGCGGAGATTCTAAACCATGGCCATACGCGATTGGCCCGCGGCGGAACGTCCGCGCGAACGGCTTGCCCAGCAGGGTGCGGCCGCGCTTTCGGATGCAGAGCTGCTGGCGATTTTCTTGCGCGTCGGGATTCGCGGCAAAAGTGCGGTGGATTTGGCGCGCGAACTGCTGGCGAATTTTCAAGGCAGCCTGGCGGATCTCGCCGCCGCCAGCACCCGGGAACTTGCCCGCCTGCCGGGTATCGGCCCGGCCAAAGCCGCGCAGCTCGCCGCCGCACTGGAACTTGCGCGCCGTGCGCTCGTCGACCCGCTGAAAACCAGGGATGCGCTGGCGTCACCGCAGGCGGTTCGCGACTGGCTGCGCCTGTCGCTGGGCAACCTGCCACACGAGGTTTTCATCGCGCTGTGGCTGGATGCCCAGAACCGCCTGATCGCCAGCGAGGAGTTGTTCCGCGGAACGCTGACGCAAACCAGTGTTTATCCGCGCGAAGTCGTCAAACGGGCTCTGGCGCACAATGCCGGCGCCGTGATCCTCGCTCACAACCACCCGTCCGGTCTTGCCGAGCCATCGCGTGCGGACGAAGTGCTCACTTCATCGCTGAAGCAGGCCCTGGCCCTGATAGACGTCAAGCTTCTGGACCATTTCATCGTCACCGGAAGCGCCAATCCCTTGTCCTTCGCCGAACGCGGACTGATTTGACAAAAGGATTGAGTTTTTAGGTGATTGTTTGGTAAACTAGCGAGCTTTGCGAAATCAGCATTCAGGAGCACTACACATGTCTCGCGTATGTCAAGTGACGGGCAAGGCCCCGATGGTAGGGAACAATGTGTCCCATGCCAACAACAAGACCAAGCGTCGCTTTCTGCCTAACCTGCACAGCCGCCGCTTCTGGATCGAAACCGAAAACCGCTGGGTCAGCCTGCGCGTGTCAAACGCCGGTCTGCGCACCATCGACAAGAAGGGTATCGACGTTGTCCTCGCCGAGCTGCGTGAGCGCGGCGAGCGCGTCTAACAGGAGAAAGCATCATGGCCAAGGGCGGACGCGAAAAGATCAAGCTGGAATCCACAGCCGGTACGGGACACTTCTACACGACTACGAAAAACAAGAAGACCACGCCGGAAAAGCTGGAGTTTCTGAAATATGACCCGAAGGCGCGCAAGCATGTCGCCTACAAGGAAGTGAAGCTGAAGTAATCTCCGCATCACCCAAAAAAGCCCGCCCGGTACTGCCGCGGCGGGCTTTTTCATTTGCTTCCGTCTCAAACCGCGTAGGAACGTAGACGCCGAGAAAATTCCTCCAGCTGACGGATCCCGCTTTGTTCGGCGCGTGCCACCCAGTCCTGCAACTGGGTCACCAGCTGGTCGTGCGAAGCCGAGGAACGGGCCCATAGCGCCTCCAGATCGGCACGCATGGCATAGACCTTGGCCAGACGCTCGCTGCGGTCAAGCAGTGCCGTCAGACGCTCCTTCTGCGAAGCCGGCAAGGCCGCGCCGTCCTCGCCCAGCAGACGTTTCATGCTGCGGCCCTCGCGCGCATCGATCCGCAACTGCTTGAAGTCCTCGGCGGCAAGCTGGCGCAGGGTCTTGAGGTATCGCGCCAGCACGTCGTAACGATGCGTCATCACAGCCTGCAGCATGTCCAAGTCAATGGCTGCACGCAACGCGCCAAGACGGGGAATCGGAGCCACCTTCTTCACGCGGGCCAGACCCAGCATTTCCATCAGGCGGATGTACAGCCAGCCGATGTCGAACTCGTACCATTTGTTCGACAGCTTGGCCGAGGTGGCGAAGGCGTGATGATTGTTGTGCAACTCCTCGCCGCCGATCAGGATGCCCAGCGGAAAGAAGTTGGTCGATGCATCCGCGCAGGCGAAATTCCGGTAACCCCAGAAATGGCCGATGCCATTGACCACACCCGCCGCCCAGAAGGGGATCCAGATCATTTGCACACCCCAGATCAGCAGCCCCGGCCAGATGCCGAATAGCGCGACATCGATGCCCAGCATGACAACGATGCCCAGCTTGTGCTGCGGCGAATAGATTTTCCGTTCCAGCCAGTCGTCAGGCGTGCCGTGCCCATAGCGCGCGATGGTGTCCGCGTTGCGTGACTCCTTCACGTAAAGGAACACCCCGGTCCACAGCACGCGATTGAGGCCGACCACCTGCGGGCTGTGCGGATCCTCCGGCGTCTCGCACTTGGCGTGGTGTTTGCGGTGTATCGCCGCCCATTCCCCGGTAACCATGCCGGTCGTCAGCCAGAGCCACAAGCGGAAAAAATGACTCGGCACGGGACCCAGATCCAGCGCGCGATGCGCCTGGTGGCGGTGCAGGAAGATGGTGACTGCGGCGATCGTGACATGGGTCAGACCCAGCGCCACCAGCACATAGCCCCACCAGGGAAGATCAACAAGTCCGGCATACATGACGAAATTACCCGCAAGGAAAACTGTATCCGAAATCCAAGCATGGCTCCATATCAACGCCTTGTCCTGGCGCGCGACGGAACCTCCTCTGCAAGCCGGAAGTCGATCTTGTTGGCTTCCATGTCGACCCGGGTCAATTGCACGCGCACCCGATCGGCCAGGCGAAAACGCCGACCGCTGCGCTCGCCGACCATGGCATGCGACTTCTCGTCGAAATGGAAATAGTCCTGACCGAGTTCGGAAACATGCACCAGGCCTTCGACAAACACACCATCGAGTGCGACGAAGATGCCGAAAGGCACCACCGAAGAAATGCTGCCCTCGAAGACCTCGCCGACGCGGTCCTTCATGTAGAAGCACTTGAGCCACGCCTCGACGTCGCGCGTCGCCTCGTCAGCACGGCGCTCGGTCATCGAGCAATGCAGGCCGATCTCCTCCCACGTAGTTACCCCTCCCGCAGGCTCATAGCGCCGTGCCGCCAGCGCCGACTTTATGGCGCGATGCACCAGCAGGTCGGGATAGCGGCGGATCGGCGAAGTGAAGTGTGTATAGCTCTCGTAAGCCAGGCCGAAATGGCCGACGTTGTCCGGGCTGTAGATGGCTTGGCGCAATGATCGCAACATCACCGTCTGCAGCAACTGCCGGTCGGGGCGCTGGCCGATTTTTTCCAGCAGTTTGGCATAATCCTGCGCCTTGGGTGCGTCGCCGCCCCCCAGCTGGAAGCCAAAGGTGCCGATGAAGTCACGCAGCTTGATCAGGCGTTCCGGCGTCGGCCCCTCATGGATGCGATAGAGCGAGGGATGCTCCCGTTCGCGCAGAAATTCCGAGGCGCAGACATTGGCCGCCAGCATGCATTCCTCGATCAGGCGATGCGCTTCGTTGCGCTCATAGGGCTCGATGCGCTCGATCTTGCCGTGATCATCGAAAACCATCCGCGTTTCGGTAGTCTCAAAATCAATGGCGCCGCGCTTGACGCGTTCCTTCGCAAGTTGCCTGTACAGCGTGTCCAGTACCTCCAGATGCGGCAGCAAGGAGGCCAGGCGCTTGCGAGTCGGACCGTCCTTGTCATACAGGGCGGCGGCGACCTCGGTGTAAGTCAGCCTTGCATGCGAGAACATCACTGCCGGATAGAAGCGATAGCGGCTGATCGCGCCGTGGGCGTTGATCGCCATGTCGCACACCATGCACAGGCGCTCCACCTGCGGATTAAGCGAGCACAGGCCATTCGACAGTTTCTCCGGCAGCATCGGAATCACGCGCCGCGGAAAGTAAACCGAGTTGCCACGGGCATAGGCGTCCCGGTCCAGCGCACCGCCCGCGGTCACATAGTGCGAAACATCGGCAATGGCCACGACAAGGCGAAAACCCTTGCCCTGGCGTTCGCAATACACCGCGTCGTCGAAGTCCCGTGCCGTTTCGCTGTCGATGGTCACCAGCGGCAGGCGAGTCACGTCTTCGCGCCCCTTCCAGTCCGACTTGCGTACGGCCTCCGGCAGTTTTTTGGTTTCGGCCAGCGCGGCGGTCGAAAACTCGTAAGGCAGTTCGTGCTTGCGCAACGCGATCTCGATTTCCATGCCGGGATCGGCATAGTTGCCGAGCACCTCGACCAGGCGGCCGATGGGCTGACCATGCTTGCTCGGCTGCTCGATCAGTTCGATCATCACCACCTGGCCGGACTGGGCCTTGAGCGCCTTCTTTGCACCCTTCTCGGGCGGAGCCAGCAAGATGTCCTGACTGATGCGCTTGTTCTCGGCGACCACAAAGCGCACGCCGTGCTCTTCGACCACACGCCCCACCACGAACCGGTTTGCGCGCTCGGTCACTTCGACGATCTTGCCTTCCGGCCGCCCCTTGCGATCGATGCCGATGACCCTGGCGATGGCCTTGTCGCCATGCAGCACCTTGTCCATTTCCTTGGGCGACAGGAACAGGTCAGGACCCTCTTCCTCGGGAATCAGGAAACCGAAGCCGTCCGGGTGACCGGTGACGCGGCCGCGCACCAAATCGGCCTTGTCCGGAATCAGCCAGTCGCCGCGCCGGTTCTGCATCAGTTGCGCATCGCGCGCCATGGCGCCCAGCCGGCGCTGGAACGGCTCAAGCTCAGACGGATGCACGTCGAGCAGCTCCACCAGGCGCCCGAATTCCAGTGGCGCCCCTTGCGCCGTCAGCGTTTGCAGAATGTACTCGCGGCTCGGCAGGGGATGCTCGTACTGCGCCTTTTCGCGCTCGAACTGCGGATCGGCGCGGCGAATCTTCGAAAGTTTGGGGGTGCTATGCGGCTTGTTTGACAATCTGGTTTTTTCCTTTAGAATTCGCGCCTCGTTTCGCGCCTGCCCAGGTGGCGGAATTGGTAGACGCACTAGTTTCAGGTACTAGCGCTGCGAGGCGTGGGGGTTCGAGTCCCTTCCTGGGCACCAAGCATGGTACGCGAAAAAAGAAATGAGCAAAGGCCGCCAGGATTTCTGGCGGCCTTTTCTTTTATGTCTCCGCTGGAAGCGGGAACCGAATGCCCTGGGGCATATGCGCCCTTCCATCCGGGCCGCGCCAAGCCCCTTATTCGAAGGGATGCCGCAACACGATGGTTTCTTCGCGGTCCGGACCGGTGGAAATCATGTCCACCGGGACGTCGCACAGTTGCTCCATGCGCTTGATGTAGGCACGGGCCTCGGCCGGCAGACCCTCCAGCGCCTTGACGCCGACGGTGCTGCCCTTCCAGCCGGGCAGCGACTCGTAGATCGGCTCGCAAGAGGCAAGATCATCCGCGCCCACCGGCAGGATGTCGGAGATCCCGCCGTTGATGCGATAGCCGGTGCAGATCTTGAGTTCCTCGACGCCATCCAGCACGTCGAGCTTGGTAATGCACAGGCCAGAAACGCCGTTGATCTGGATCGCGCGCTTCAGGGCGGCGGCATCGAACCAGCCGCAGCGCCGCGCACGTCCGGTGGTGGCGCCGAATTCGTGACCCTTGGTGGCCATGTGCTTGCCCACCGGATCCTGCTTGTCCACCGCGTCGTACAACTCGGTGGGGAACGGTCCACCGCCGACGCGCGTGGTATAGGCCTTGGTGATGCCCAGGATGTAGTGCAGCATGCCCGGCCCGACTCCCGCACCTGCTGCCGCTGCACCGGCAACGCAGTTGGACGAGGTGACGAACGGATAGGTGCCGTGATCGATGTCGAGCAAGGTGCCCTGCGCGCCCTCGAACAACAAATTGGCGCCCGCCTTGTGGGCATCATAGAGCGCCCGCGGCACATCGGCGATCATCTTGGTCAGGCGCGGCGCAATGGCCATCGCGCCGTCATAGACCTGCTGAAAATCCACGGGCTGTGCACCATGGAAATTCTTCAGCACGAAGTTGTGATATTCGAGAATCTCGCCCAGACGCTCGGCGAAACGCTTGGGCTTGGTCAGATCCTGCAGGCGCAGCCCGCGCCGCGCGACCTTGTCTTCGTAGGCGGGGCCGATGCCGCGCCCGGTGGTGCCGATCTTGTTGCTGCCACGCGCCACTTCACGCGCGACGTCCATCGCTTGATGGTAAGGCAGGATCAGGGGACAGGCTTCGGATATCTTCAGCCGCGCCTCGGCATCGATGCCGGCCGCCGTCAGTTCGTCGAGTTCCTTGATCAGGGCCTCGGGCGACAGCACGACGCCGTTGCCGATGTAGCAGGTGACCCCGGCGCGCAGGATGCCGGAGGGCACCAGATGCAGCACCGTCTTCTTGCCGCCGATCACCAGCGTATGGCCGGCGTTGTGTCCGCCCTGAAAGCGCACCACGCCTTGCGAATGATCCGTCAGCCAATCGACGATCTTGCCCTTGCCTTCGTCGCCCCACTGGGTGCCGACGACCACGACGTTCTTTGCCATTTCAGTCTTCCTTCAGGGATTCAATGATCCAGTCATCGCCGCTGCGTACCAGAATCCGGTCGCAGCCGGCTTCGCGCCAGGTGCCTTCATGCCCCGGCAGGGCCAGCACCACGCGCTCGCCCTGCGCGCGCAGGCGCAGGGCCTCGGCGTGCAGCGCATCGTCCTCGGGCCAGGGAGCGAGAATCGCACCCCGCGCCGCGCCATCCGGCAACGACAATCGAGCCAGTTCGCGCAAGTCCATGGAAAAACCGGTCGCCGCACGGGCCCGCCCATAGGTCCGGCCGAAATCGTCGTAGCGACCGCCCAGGGCCACGGCACCGGCGCTACCGGCGCAATAGGCGGCAAAGACCACGCCGCTGTGGTAATGGTAGCCACGCAAATCGGCGAGGTCGAAGCTCAGCGGCAAGTCGGACAAGGCGTCGGCAATGCGGTGCAAGTCGGACAGCGCGGCCGCGATCTCCGGCAATGCCGGCAGCACCTGTGCCGCGCGTTCCAGCACCCGCCGGTCACCGTACAGCTCGGGCAGGGCCAGCAGCGCCGAACGTACCGGCTCGGCAACCCCGGCCACCAGTTCGCGCACAGCCGGCACGTCCTTGCCCTGCAGCGCGTCGAACAATTCCTCCTCGGCCCCGGCCGCCAGGCCGGCCTCTCGCGCAAGGGCGCGAAATACCGCGACGTGGCCCAGGTCGAAGCGCGATGCAGCGATGTTGCTTGAATCCAGCGCTGCGGCAAGCAGACGTATCACTTCGATGTCCGCCTCCAGCCCCGCATGGCCATAGAGTTCGGCGCCGATCTGCAGCGGCTCGCGTGTGGCATTGAAACCGGCCGGCAAGGTATGCAGCGTGCTGCCGCAATAGCAAAGGCGCGCCACGCCCTTGCGGTTCAGCAGGTGGGCGTCGATGCGGGCGACTTGCGGCGTGATGTCGGCGCGCACCCCCATGCTGCGCCCGGAGAGCTGGTCCACCAACTTGAAGGTGCGCAAATCGAGGTCATGACTGCTGCCCGTGAGCAGGGACTCGACATACTCCAGCAGCGGAGGAATGACGAAGTCGTAGCCATGCCGGGAAAACTCGTCGAGCAGACTGCGCCGCAGGAGTTCTATGCGTGCCGCGTCGCGCGGGAGAACGTCTTCGATCGCTTCGGGCAGGAGCCAGCGTTGATTGGCCATGACGTTCAGCGGAACACGGTCAGCAGGACAACGCCAACCAGCATCGAGGACAGACCGATGAAGCGAATCTGACCATCGCTCAGTTCGGTCACGCGGCGAAAGGTCTCGCGCCATACCCTTGGCGCAAGAAAGGGCATCAAACCTTCAATGACCAGCATCAGAGCGAAGGCCAGCAGCAGGGTAGTCACCATCTCGAACTGGCACCGATCCGAATCACTTTCCCTTGCCGCTGTTCTTCAAGTACTTGAAGAATTCGGAATTGGGTTCGATGACCATGAGGTCGCCCTTGTTCTTGAAGCTGCCGCGATAGGCTTCGAGGCTGCGATAGAAGGCATAGAACTCCGGGTTTTCGCCGAAGGCGCGCCCGTAGATCGCGGCGCCCCTGGCGTCGCCCTCGCCCTTGATCTTCTGCGCATCGCGATAGGCCTCGGCCAGAATCACCTCGCGCTGACGGTCGGCGTTGGCCTTGATCTTCTCGGCTTCCGCAGCACCCTCGGCGCGCAGTTCGCTGGCCACGCGCTTGCGCTCGGTTTCCATGCGCCGATAGACCGACTCGGACACTTCCGGCGGCAGATCGACACGCTTCAGGCGCACGTCGACAATTTCGACGCCGATCGCGCGCATGTCCGCGTCAGCCTTTTTCTTCACCACGACCATGATGTCATCGCGCGCACCGGAGACCACGTCATGCACCGTGCGCCGGCCGAATTCTTCGCGCAAGCCGGCATTGACCGTCTGCGAAAGGCGCGTCCTGGCCAGGGTTTCATCGCCACCAACCGAGATGTAATACTGCCTGACGTCATGGATGCGCCACTTGACGAAGGAGTCCACCAGCACCGGCTTCTTCTCTGCGGTTAGGAAACGCTCCGGTTCGGGGGTATCCATAGTCAGAATGCGCCTGTCGAATATGCGCACGTTCTGGATCAACGGCCATTTGAATGCCAGGCCTGGCTCGGACACGACCTCCTTGATCTCGCCGAGCTGGAAAATGATCGCGAACTGACGCTGGTCCACGGTAAAGATCGTCATCGCGAACAGCGCCAGAAGGCCGAAGATGAACGAGGCGACGAAAGACATATGGCGCTGCATTATCGTTCTCCCCGCTCGCGCGAGCCCAGGTTGCCGCGCGAGCGCGCGTCACCCGGTGCCGAACGCTCTGTCTGTGGCGGTGCATCCAGCGCGGCAGCCGCAGATCCGGATAGCGGGCTACGCTGCGGCACCAGCGCCGCTTCGGTTGCCGCCGGTACGGCCATAGGTGCCCCGGCCGCCTGCATCAGCTTGTCGAGCGGCAAGTAAAGCAGATTGCCCGATCCCTTGGCGTCGAGCATCACTTTGCTGGTGTTGGCATAGATCTGTTGCACGGTTTCGAGGTACATGCGGCTGCGCGTCACTTCCGGCGCCTTGCTGTATTCGGTCAGGATCTGCTTGAAGCGCGAGGCATCGCCTTCGGCAGTCACGATGATGCGCTGCCGATAGCCGGTGGCCTCTTCCATCAAGCGCGAGGCGGCGCCGCGCGCGCGGGGAATCACGTCGTTGGCGTAGGCCTGGCCTTCGTTCTTCTGCCGCTCGCGATCCTGTCCGGCCTTGACGGCATCGTCGAAGGCGGCCTGCACCTGTTCCGGCGGCTGGGTGCTTTGCATGTTGACCGAGCGCACCTGAATCCCCGTGTCGTAGCGATCGAGAATTTCCTGGATCAGCTTCTGCGTGTTCGCGGCGATCTGGTCGCGTCCCTCATAGAGCACGAAGTCCATCTTGTTCTTGCCCACCACCTCGCGAATCGCCGTCTCCGCCGCCTGCATGACTGCATCATCGGGATGACGGTTGTTGAACAGATAGGCCTTGGGATCCCGGAGCAGGTACTGTACCGCGAACTGCACCATGACGATGTTCTCGTCATCGGTCAGCATCAAGGCTTCTTTGAGAACCTTGTTCTTGTCCGCACCGCGGTAGCCGACTTCGACCGTGCGCACTCCCGTCAGGTTGACGATCTCGTGGCTCTGGATCGGCCACGGCAGGCGCCAGCGCAATCCGGGTTCGGTAGTCTCCTTGAACCGGCCAAACTGGAGCACCACACCACGCTGCGAGGCATCGACGATGTAGAAGCTGCTGCCCAGCCAAACCACGGCGACCAGCATCAGGATAATGCCGATGCCGCCGCCGAACTGCCTCGGGCTGAGCGTGGGCATACGGTTCCCGCCGTCGCCTCCGCCGCTGTCACCGCCGTTGCCGCCCTTCTTGCCAAGCAGGCCGGACAGGCGGCGATTGAAATCGCGCCAGAGTTCTTCGAGATCGGGAGGGCCTTGATTGCCGCCACCGCGCTTGCCGCCACCGGGCTGATTGCCCCAGCCGTGGTCGTTGAGAGACATGAGGATTCCGGCTATCACGTGTATATGGTTTGGGTAGTAGAAGAAGGGGAAACGGTAAGAGATTTCTCAGGCGGCGGCAGCGGGAAGGTCATGATGCCGGCTTGCCACCTCGGCCAATGCCTCGCGCAGCATGGACAGCCCCGCTCCGCTGCGGGCACTGAGTCGAACGGCGGAAATGTTACCACAGTCGTCACGCTCGATTGCCGGGCCGGCCGCCGTCAGATCGATCTTGTTCCACACCAGAATCTGCGGCACCTCGCGCGCACCGATCTCCTGCAGCACCGCATCGACGGCCTGAATCTGCTGATCGCGGTCGGGGCTCGCGGAATCGACCACGTGCAGCAGCAGATCGGCTTGCGCGGTCTCTTCCAGCGTGGCCTGAAATGCCGCCACCAGCGCATGCGGCAGATCGCGAATGAAGCCGACCGTATCGGAAATCACGATCGGACCGGCGGCTTCGACAAACAACCGGCGCGAGGTGGTATCCAGGGTGGCGAACAACTGGTCGGCGGCATAGGCGCCGGCCTTGGTCAGGGCGTTGAACAGGGTGCTCTTGCCGGCGTTGGTATAGCCGACCAGGGAAATCGCCAGCACCTCGCCGCGCGTACGCGCGCGCCTGCGCACGGCACGCTGTCGTTCGAGCTGTTTCAGGCGATCCTTGAGCAGGGACACGCGCTTGCCGAGCAGACGCCGGTCGGTCTCGAGCTGCTTTTCACCCGGGCCGCGCAAGCCGATACCGCCCTTTTGCCGCTCGAGGTGGGTCCAGCCGCGCACCAGGCGGGTGGCCAGATGCTGCAGTTGGGCCAGCTCGACCTGCAGCTTGCCTTCATGGCTCTTGGCGCGCAAGGCGAAGATATCCAGAATCAGGCTGCTGCGATCGACGACGCGGCATTCCAGGGTGCGTTCCAGGTTGCGTTGCTGGCCCGGCGCCAATTCATGGTTGAACACCACGACATCCGCTGCATGCAGACGCACCGCCTCGCCGATCTCGGCCACCTTGCCCTTGCCGGCGAACAGCGCCGGATCCGGTCGCGCCCGTTTGCCGGAAATCACGGCCAGTGGCCGCGCGCCGGCGCTGCCGACCAGCAGGTTGAACTCGGAAAGACGCTCGGCGAAGTCGCCTTCACCGAAATCGAGCTGCACCAGAACCGCATTTTCGCCACTGGCGGGACGCTCGAACATCAGGGCGAGCGCCTCATGGCGATCGCCGACCGCGGCACGGGGCGGTCAATCGGCGTCGGCTTCCTGGGCAAAATTGACCGGACGCGCGGGAACGACGGTGGAAATCGCGTGCTTGTACACCATCTGGGTCACCGTATTCTTGAGCAGAACCACATACTGGTCGAAAGATTCGATCTGCCCCTGCAACTTGATGCCATTGACCAGGTAGATGGAAACCGGAACGTGTTCACGACGCAGCGTGTTCAGAAACGGGTCTTGTAGCATTTGCCCTTTATTACTCATGTTGGTGATCCTTTGAGGATTGCTGGTTTTTCAGTCAAATACTGTAATCGATTTTGTGGCGCCGTGCCACCGGCGCCGACTTTCACTTTTCGCGCCGCAGCTTTTTCTTTGCCGGCCGATCTTCGTTGGCAAAGGGATTCTTGCTGGTCTTGTACTGAATCCGCAGCGGCGTGCCTTGCAGCTTGAAGGCCTCGAGGAAATAGCGCTCGAGATAGCGGGTGTATGAATCCGGCACATGGTCCAGGGCGTTGCCGTGAATCACGATGATCGGCGGATTGCTGCCGCCTTGATGGGCATAGCGCAGCTTGGGACGGAAGGCCCCGTGACGCGGCGGCGTCTGCTTTTCCTGGGCAGCGATCAGCACGCGGGTCAGCTTGGGCGTGGACATCTTTGCCATCGCAGCGGCATAGGCCTTATCCACCGAAGACAGAATGCCCGCGATGCCCTGCCCCTTGAGCGCCGAAACGTAATGCACACGGGCGAATCCGAGAAAGTTCAGCTTGCGCGTGATGTCTTCCTTGACGCGCTCGCGGCGATAGGCGTCCACCGCATCCCACTTGTTCACGGCGACCACCAGCGCGCGCCCGGCCTCGATGATGAAGCCGGCGATGTGCGCATCCTGATCGGAAATTTCCTGGGTGGCGTCGACCATCAGCACCACCACGTTGGCTTCCTCGACGGCCTGCAGGGTCTTGATCACCGAAAATTTCTCGATGGTCTCGAATACCCGTCCCTTGCGCCGCAGGCCCGCCGTATCGATCAGCGTGTAGGCGCGGCCGTTGCGTTCGAACGGCACCTCGATCGCATCGCGCGTGGTGCCCGGCATGTCGAAGGCGATCACACGCTCTTCGCCGAGCAGGGTATTGATCAGGGTGCTCTTGCCGACATTGGGCCGGCCGGCAATCGCCACCCTCGGTCCCGCTGCATCATCATCGGCCTCGCTGTGCTCGGGAAACGGCTCCAGCGCAAGCTCGACCAGCTCGCGCACGCCTTCGCCATGCGCCGACGAAATCACGCAGGGTGCCCCGCAACCAAGCTCGAAGAACTCCGCAGCGACCACCGCGCGGTCCATGCCCTCGCCCTTGTTGGCGGCAAGCAGCACCGGGCGCCCGCTGCGACGCAGCAGCTCGGCGATGACTTTGTCCTGCGGCACCAGACCGTTGCGCACATCGACCACGAAGATCAATACGTCGGCCTCGGCAATCGCGGCCTCGGCCTGGCGCGCCATTTCGTGCACGATGCCTTCTTTGGCCTGCGGCTCGAAGCCGCCGGTATCGACCACCAGATAGGGTTTGTTCCCCAGCCGGCCGTGTCCGTAATGGCGATCCCGGGTCAGGCCCGGCTGGTCGGCCACCAACGCATCGCGCGAGCGCGTAAGACGGTTGAACAGGGTCGACTTGCCGACGTTGGGCCGGCCGACGATCACCAGAGTAGGTTTCATGCTAGGCCGACACCCGCGGCCCTGACTGCAAAACGGATCATCGAACGGCTACCGGGCTTCCAGCGCATACAGCCCGCCATTCGCGGTCTGCACCAGCAGGCCGGCACCGAAGCGTACCGGATCGGCCCGCACCGGGCTGCCGTCGGTCGTGGCGCGCGCGGCAAACGCTCCATCCTCGTGACGCAGCAGATGCACCACGCCCTGATAGTCGGCGACCGCCACCTGGCCGCCAATCGCCAGGGGGCGCGAAAGTCCGCGCAGGGCCAGCTTGTCCTGCTTCCAGACACTGGCGCCGCTGTTGCGGTCCAGCGCGTGCACCGCACCCTTGTCATCGGTGACGTAAACGTAGCGGGTATCGATGTCGAGGCCAGCGCTGGACGACATGTCGCGCGACCAAAGCGTGTTGCCGCTGTTGCTGTCGAAGCAGGCGGCGCGCCCCTGGAAGGCCGCGGCACAGACGGTCGTACCGCTGATCACCGGCGAACTGGTGACATCGGCGACGCGCTCCAGTTCGGTGGCCCCCTTGGGCAGGGCGACCGTCACTTCCCATACGGCGGCACCGTTGTTGTTGGCGATCGCCACCAGTTTGCCGCCGGGAAAACCGGCCAGCGTGACTTTTCCGGCCGGCAGCACGCCGACGTTGGAGCGCAGCGACAACGTCGGTGTGCTGCGCTGATACACCCAGCGCCGCTTGCCATCCACGGCGTCGAAGCCGAAGATGCGCGAGTCTCCGGAGCGCACGATCGCCAGACCGTCGGCCACCGCCGGCGCGGCGAGTACTTCCGAGCTCACGCGGGCCTTCCATGTCTCGCGACCGGTGGCTGCATCGAAGGCCAGCACTTCGCCCTTGGGCGTCCCCACCACGACGAGCTTGCCGTCACTGCCAACGCCGCCGGAGATCGGCTGGCCGGCGGCGATGCGCCAAACCTGGCGGCCGCCATCGAAGCGGGCCACGGTGCCGTCTCTGGCCGCCGCATAGACACTGTCATCCACCACGGCGGGCGACAAGGTGTAGGTACCGGCGCTGCCGACACTGGCCTGCCACGTGCTCCGCAGCTCGGCCGTCGGCTGGATCGCCGCCAGTTCCGTCGGCTTGACCTTCGGTGCGCTGGAGCTGAATGGATTGAGTTTTTCCACGGTCGAGCACCCGGCGAGCAACAGGCCTGCCCCAAGCGCCAGCCATGGTGCGGTCCGCATTTTCACTTGGCCGCCCCGAGCGAGTCGCGCTTGGCCTGGACTGCTTCCTTGTATCCGGCGCGCTGCCGGGTTTCGTCGTCCTTGGCCAATGCATCGAATTTGGCGATCGCCGTGTCATAGGCGTTGCGTGCCTCGGCGGATTTGCCCTGGGCGGCAAACACGTCGCCACGCAGTTCCGCGAAGCGTGGCGCAAATGTCGCGCCCGGTTCGGCGGCAAGCTGCTTCATGGCATCGTCGTAGGCTTTGGCATCGAGCATCACCGTGGCCAGCCGCAGCCGCGCCAGGTCACGCAGGCCGGGATCCTTGGCGTTCTCCGCCGCCCAGGCCAGTTGCGCCCGGGCATTCTGCGCGTCTCCCGCATCGACCTGGATCTTCGCCGCGAGCAGCGCCCCCATGCCGGCATAGGCCGTAACGGAGTACTTGTCGATCAACTCACCCGCCAGTTCGCGCGCACGCTTGGCGTCGCGCTGCATGGCCGCCGTTTGCAGACCGGAGAACACTACCGAGGCCTTGACCGCCTGCTGCCGCTGCCACCAGTTCCAGCCCTGCCAGCCAGCCACCGCAAGCGCCACCGCGACCAGAATTCCGGTCACCAGGTTGCCGTACATCTTCCACCAGGTTTTCAGCTCGTCGAGCTGTTCCTGTTCTTCCAGATCATAAGTTGCCATTGTCGTCTTCCAGGGGGAAAAGAATTTCGCCGAGATGATCGGCCAGATCGTCGAAGCTCACACGCACCTGCGCGGCCGGCTGGTCGAGGCCAGCGCGCAGGAGCTTCACGCTGACCTCGTTGGCCGCCGTCTCGTCATCGCCGACTATCAACGCAATCGGCGCGCCGGAGCTGTCGGCTTTTTTCATTTGCGACTTGAAGCTGCCGCCGCCGCAATGCAGATGGATCGCGAAGCCGGCGCTGCGCAGGGCTTCGGCGGCGCGAAAGGCAAAACGTCCGGCGGCCTCGCCCTGATGCACCAGATAGGCATCGGGCACCGGCGTTTCGTGGCGATGGCCTTGATCCTGCCACAGCGCCAGCAGGCGCTCGATGCCCATGGCGAAGCCGCAGGCCGGCGCGGGCTTGCCGCCAAGCTGCGCGACCAGGCCGTCGTAGCGGCCGCCGGCGCAGACCGTGCCCTGCGCGCCGAGCTGATCGGTAACCCACTCGAATACGGTGAGGTTGTAGTAGTCCAGGCCGCGCACCAGGCGCGGATTGATGCGGTAGGGAACCACCGCATCCTTGAGCAGTTGCTGCACGCCCTCGAAATGCTTGAGCGATTCCTCGCCGAGATAGTCGATCAGCTTCGGCGCCGCCTCGACCAGTGCCTGCAGCGCCGGGTTCTTGGTGTCCAGGATGCGCAGGGGATTGCTGTGCAGGCGGCGCTGGGCATCGGCATCGAGCTGGTCGCGATGCGCTTCGAGATAGGCGAGCAGGTCAGCGCGATGGCGCGCGCGCTCCTCGCTCTGCCCCAGCGAATTGATTTCGAGCCGGATGCCTTCCAGCCCGAGGTCGTCCCACAGGCGCGCGCACATCGCAATCTGCTCGGCATCGATGTCGGGGCCGGCAAAGCCCATGGCCTCCACCCCCACCTGATGGAACTGGCGGTAACGGCCTTTCTGCGGCCGTTCGTGGCGGAACATCGGCCCCATGTACCACAGGCGCTTGGGTCCGTCGTAAAGCAGATTGTGCTGCAGCACGGCGCGCACGCAGGACGCCGTGCCTTCCGGACGCAGCGTCAGGCTTTCGCCGTTCAGGGCATCTTCGAAGGAATACATTTCCTTCTCGACGATGTCGGTGACTTCACCGATGGCGCGGGCAAACAGCGGCGTCGGCTCGACCATCGGCATGCGGATCGGACGATAGCCATAGGCGCGCAGCCAGTCGCGCACGGTCTCCTCGAACTGCTCCCAGAGTTCGGCGTCGACCGGCAGGATGTCGTTCATGCCGCGGATGGCTTGCAGTGTCTGGCTCATGGTTTTGTTATCCCGGCAGGCACGCTGACTCGGTGCCCGTCGTGATCAATGACTCGCTCTTTCCGGATATTTTCTTGCCACATAGTCGTCGACGATCTGGCGGAACTCGGCGGCGATGTTGTCGCCGCGCAGCGTGATGACCCGCTCGCCATCGACATAGACCGGGGCCACCGGCGCCTCGCCGGTGCCGGGCAGCGAGATGCCGATGCTGGCATGCTTGCTTTCGCCGGGGCCATTGACCACGCAGCCCATCACGGCCAGCGTCATGTTCTCGACGCCGACGCGCGTCAGGCGCCATTCCGGCATGCGCTCGCGCACATAGCCCTGAATGTCCTGCGCCAGTTCCTGGAATACCGTGCTGGTGGTGCGGCCGCAACCGGGACAGGCCGCCACGAGCGGCGTGAAGGCGCGCAGCCCCATGGTCTGCAGGATTTCCTGGGCGACGATGACTTCGCGCGTACGGTCGCCGTTCGGCTCGGGCGTCAGCGAGACGCGTATCGTGTCGCCGATGCCTTCCTGCAGCAGCACGCTGAGTGCCGCGGTCGAGGCGACGATGCCCTTGCTGCCCATGCCGGCCTCGGTCAGCCCCAGATGCAGGGGGTAGTCGCAGCGCGCCGCCAGTTCACGATAAATCTCAATGAGGTCCTGCACGCCCGAGACCTTGCACGAAAGCACGATGCGGTTGGCGACCAGACCGAGTTCCTCGGCCCGTGCCGCCGACTCCAGGGCGGACGTGACCATCGCTTCGCGCATGATCTCGGTGGCATCCTTGGGCTCGGCACGCTGGGCGTTTTCGTCCATGATGCGCGCGAGCAGCGACTGATCGAGGCTGCCCCAGTTCACCCCGATGCGAATCGGTTTGTCGAAGCGGCAGGCGATTTCGATCAGCTGGGCGAACTGCTCGTCGCGCCTGGCGCCCTTGCCGACGTTGCCCGGATTGATGCGCAGCTTGGCCAGGGCCTCGGCGCACGCCGGGTGCTCGGCCAGCAACTTGTGGCCGTTGAAATGGAAGTCGCCGATCAGCGGCACATCGATGTTCATTTGCGCCAAGCGTTCGCGAATCTTCGGTACCGCAGCGGCGGCTTCGCGCGTATTGACCGTGATGCGCACCAGTTCCGAACCGGCGCGCGCCAGTTGCGCGACCTGCATCGAGGTGGCAAACACATCCTCGGTATCGGTATTGGTCATCGACTGGATAACGATCGGCGCCGTAGCGCCAACGCCGACTTTCCCCACCATGGCGAGCCGGCTGGCACGCCGGACCCGCGAAACTCTGTCCATCTCGCTCATTCCAGGCTGAACCGGGCGACTTCTTCGCGGGTATGCGGCTTGAGATCGATACTGCGCTCACCCATGAACAGGCGCACGCCGGAGGCCTTGCCGATCCAGACCTGGAACGGCGCCTTGCCCTCGACGTTTTGCCGCGTACCGGCCGGATACTCGCCGACATACACGATCTTTTGCGTCGCATCGCGGATCTCGATCCATGAGCGATCGTCGAATTCGACGCGCAGGCCGGCGAAAGGCGGCATCACGGATGCCACCCCGGCGCTGGCGGGCTGGTCTTCGGCAACCACCGCTGGCGTCGGCGCAATAACCGGTACCGCAGCAGGAGCGACTAGCGGACTGGGCGCTGCCACCGGAATGCGATCACCCGGGCTGCGCGCACCCGGAACCAAGCCATCATGGTCGGGCAAGCTGAGATACCAGTAGCCTGCCAGCACCAGCGCCACAATGAATATGCCCGTCAGAATCAGGCTGAAGGACAGCCGTTCAACGATGGTCGGTTGTTCGGCTTCGCCCATATTGGTGGGCGGGCGCACGTCGGCCTCGGCAACCGGCACCGCCGGTTCAAGTTGCGCCAGAAGCGGCGTGGCGTCGAGCTTGAGGAACTTGGCATAGTTGCGCACCAGGCCGCGCACCGAGGTGGGTCCCGGCAGGCTGGCGTAATCATCGCGCTCCAGAGCCTCGATCTGGTGTGCGCTGAAACGGATCACTTGCACGGCATCGGCAATCGACTGGCCGCGCGCTTCCCGCGCACGTCGCAGCACGGCCCCCGGCGAGTCCGGCTCGATCGGCGCAAGCCCTTCCGTCATCTCAGCCACAGCAGGATAGTCGGATCCGGTCTCGGGGCCTGCCGCCATTTGTGCGTCAGTCATACTGTCCCTGCGTCAGCAGACGTTGTTCCGGGGAGGCGGCGAAGCGGCGCCGCAACTGCGACGCATAGCGGGCCTCGGCTTCGCGGTTGCCCAGTTTGCGCTCGATGCGCAATGCCAGCCAGATCACTTCGGCGGTGGGCTCGATCATTTTTTCAATATCGGTGGCCCACTGGCGCGCCTCGGAATAGCGGCCCTTGCGATAGGCAATGTCCGCCAGAAAGTACAGCGCCTGGGTATTGGTCGGCGACAGGCGCAATGCCGTCAGCAGATAGTCTTCGGCGGCCTTGTCGTTCTTCAGGCGCACCGAACAAATGCCCGCGTTGGTGAACGGCTTGGTCGGCGTCGTGTACAGCGGGTTCTTCGCCGCCGCCATGAAGTGATTGATCGAAAGCTGCTCGCGGCCGGTCTGGCAAAGAAACCAGCCATAGTTGTTGCTGATCTCGGGATCGCCCGGCGCCAGGCGCAAGGCCTGTTGAAAGTTCTCCTCCGCCAGCGAATTTTCGCCCATCATCATGTGGGTCAGGGCGAGCAGGGTATAGGCTGGTGCATAGCCCGAATCCGCCGCAAGCGCAATGCGCGCTTCCTCAAGCGCAATCGCGAAACGGCCGTCGAGCATGTACAGCGACCCGAGTTCGGTATGCACCTTGGCCCGCTGCTGCTGCTCGCTTGCCGCCGGCTGCGCCGAAACGGCCTGCTGCGCTCCCTGCCCGGAACCGGAACCGGTCGCCGTACAACCGGTCAACAGCACCATTGAAAGCGCGACGATGGTCTTGTTCATAAGTGCAGTTCCACTCCTGGAGGAATACCGGCCGACGCGATGGTGAAACCAGCGCTGCGCGAAACGCGCCGCGATTTATCCTGCACCTTGCCTGCCAGTTGTCCGCAGGCGGCATCGATGTCGTCGCCGCGCGTCTTGCGCGTCGTGGTGACGATACCGCCATTGATCAGGATCGAGGCAAAGCGTCGGACCCGCTCCGCCGGGGATCGATGGAAGCCGGAAGCCGGGAAGGGGTTGAACGGAATCAGATTGAACTTGCAGGGCACGTCGCGCACCAGGTGCAGCAGCGCCCGCGCATCGGCATCGCTGTCGTTGACGCCATCCAGCATCACGTATTCGAAGGTGATGAAATCGCGCGGCGCATGGATCAGATAGCGCTGACAGGCGGCCATCAGGTCGGCCAGCGGATACTTGCGGTTGATCGGCACCAGCTTGTCGCGCAGGCCGTCGGTCGGCGCGTGCAGCGATACCGCGAGGGCTACCGGGCAGGCCTCGGCCAGCCGGTCCATGGCCGGCACGATGCCCGAGGTCGATACCGTGACGCGCCGCCGCGACAGGCCGTAGGCATTGTCGTCGAGCATCAGACGCAGCGCCGGCACCAGATTGTCG
Source organism: Betaproteobacteria bacterium (assembly GCA_028065725.1). The sequence goes on along the minus strand of JAPTVL010000094.1, from coordinate 9,619 downwards.
AAGTTGGCCAGCGGCTCGCCCATGCCCATCAGCACCACATTGCTGATGACCCGCTCATCAGACTGGCCGGGTTCCAGGTCATGCTTCAGGGCGCGATTGGCCTGCCAGAGCTGGCCGATGATTTCGGCCGTGCCCAGGTTCCGGTTGAAGCCCTGGCGGCCGGTCGAACAAAACGCGCATTCGAGCGCACAGCCGGCCTGCGAGGAAACGCACAGCGTGCCGCGGTCGTCCTCGGGGATGAAGACGGTTTCCACCGCATTGCGATTGCCGACGTCGAACAGAAACTTGCGCGTGCCGTCGTCGGACAGCTTGTCGCTGACAGTCGGCGGTGGCGACACGGTGGCCAAGGTGCCGAGCTTCTCGCGCAGCGACTTGGCGACATCGGTCATCGCATTGAAATCACTCTCCCCGCGTTGATGCATCCAGCGCAACACCTGGCGCGCGCGGAAGGGCTTCTCGCCCTGCTGCGCGAACCAGGCGCTCAGGCCTTCCGCATCGAAATCGAGGAGATTGACGGCCATCGGCTCTTAACGCGAATAGACGTTCAGCGCCGGGAAGAAATAGGCAATCTCGACGGCGGCGGTTTCGGCGGCATCCGAACCGTGCACCGCGTTGGCATCGATGCTGTCAGCGAAATCCGCGCGAATCGTGCCGGCCTCGGCCTTTTTCGGATCGGTGGCGCCCATCAGGTCGCGGTTTTTGGCGATGGCGCCCTCGCCTTCCAGCACCTGGACCATGACCGGGCCGGAAATCATGAACTCGACCAGATCCTTGAAGAACGGCCGCGCTTTGTGCACCGCGTAGAAACCCTCGGCCTCCTGGCGTGACAAATGAATCATGCGCGCGGCAACGATCTTGAGACCGTTGGTCTCGAAGCGGGAATAAATCTTGCCGATCACGTTCTTTGCAACTGCATCGGGCTTGATGATCGACAGGGTGCGTTCGACAGCCATTACTTTCTCCAGAACAGGTTGAATTACAGTATTTTGGGGCTTAAAAGCTAACTAGATATTTTAACTCAGTTTCTTGCCCGAAACCGCGCAAGGACAGGGTCTGGCCACAAAAACAAAGGCCCGGGCATCGCCGGGCCTTTGTCGCAAAAACTGGCAAACGCTACATCATCCCGAGATACCTTGGGAACCAGAGCGACAAGCCAGGCCAATAGGTCACGACACCAAGATAGCAAAGCATGGCAAGCAACCAAGGCCAGACCGCCACCGTCAGTTCGGTAATTCCCATCTTGGTGATGCCCGATGCCACATAGAGGTTGAGGCCGACCGGTGGATGGCACATGCCAACTTCCATATTCACCACCATCATTATGCCGAAGTGCACCGGATCGATACCCAGTTTGACCGCCACAGGAAACAGGATCGGCGCGAAGATGAGCACAATCGAGGACGGTTCCATGAAGTTGCCGGCCAGCAGGAGAATGATGTTGCAGGCGAGCAGGAAAGTGATCATGCCGAGACCGTGGCCCAGCATCCAGTCCGCCAGCGCCTGCGGAATGTTCTCGTTGGTCATGATGAAGGAAAACAATACGGCGTTGGTGATGATGTAGAGCAGCATCGCCGACATGTTGGCCGAATTGAGCAGCACCCGCGGCACGTCCTTGAGACCCAGATCCTTGTAAACGAAGACCGCAACGAAGAAAGCATAGACCGCGCTCATCGCCGCCGCTTCGGTCGGGGTAAACATCCCGGAATAGATGCCGCCCATCACGATGACGATCAACAACAGCCCCCAGGCCGACTCGCGGAAAGTCTTCAGGCGCTCGGTCCAGCTTGCTTTTTGCAGGCGCGGATAGTCGAACTTCTTCGCGCGGTAATAGGTCACCCCGCCCAGAACCAGCGCCAAGCCGATGCCGGGCACGACACCCGCCATGAACAAGGCGCCGACCGATGTATTGGTCGCCACCGAGTACATCACCATCACGATCGACGGCGGAATCAGGATACCCAGCGCGCCCGAGGTGGTGATCACGCCGGCGCCGAACTTGTTGGGGAACCCCGCCTTGACCATGGCCGGCAGCAGGATTGAACCAATCGCCACCACCGTCGCCGGCGACGAGCCGGAAATCGCCGCGAACAAGGCACAGGCCAGCACGCCGGACAAGCCGAGACCGCCGTACCAGTGCCCGACCATCGACGAGGCGAATCGAATCATGCGTTTCGCCACCCCGCCGTGGGTCAGGAAGTTGCCGGCCAGGATGAAGAACGGGATGGCCATGATCTCGAACTTCTCGATGCCGGTGAACAACTTCAGCGCCACCGACTCCAGCGGTACATGCGTGAACAAGAACAGGAAGCTGAGCACCGTCAGGCCGAGCGAGATCGAGATTGGCATGCCCGTCAGCATCAGGACCAGCAGCAGCGAGAATATGATGACAGCATTCATTTCGACTCGCCTCCGAGGTCGGTCTTGCGGCGGTCGGGATCGGTCGGCACATTCTCCTTGCGGCGGTCCGTGCCGACCATCGTATGTTTGAGATCGCGCATGTGCAGATTGTCATCCAAGCCGTAGACATCGACATCAACCGGCGGCGTCTCGTCTTCGAGACCATCGACGTGACCATGATTGTGATGCGGCAGTTCGCCGGTCTTGAGGAAGACAACCAGCACTTGCAGAAAGCGAAAACACATCAGGCTGGTGCCCAGCGGAATCGCCGAATACACCATCCATGTCGGCCATTCGAGGTCCGGTGTCGTCGGCCCTTCGGGTATATCGCCGACCGGCATTCCAGTCAGTGTCAGAAACGCATGGTGAGCACCGTTTTCCCAGACGAAGTAGGCCCCCAGCGTTCCCACGATGCCGGTGAACAGCGCTCCGGAGAGCAAGCCAAAAACGATAAACTTGCGCCGCATTTTGTCATCGAGTCGATTGATCAGCACATCGACGCCGACGTGGATGCCGGTACGCACACCGTAGGCGGCGCCGAACTTGGCCATCCAGACGAACATGATGATGGTCAGTTCCTGAGCCCAACTCAGGTGAATCGTCAGCAGCCAGTCCTGCAGACCGGGAATGTTCGCACTGGCTGCGTAGCGATGGACCACGGCGACGAATATGATCAGCGTCGCTGCAGCCATGAGGAAGGTGATGATCCATTCCTCAAGGTGATCAAGATATTTCATGAAAGACTCTCCCGGGGTTGGCAGCAGGTCTACTGGGCGAAATGTCGGGGACAAGGGCCGCCGGCGCTTCTCGCGCCGGCGGTGTATTACGTTAAGACTTACAGCTTGGTCGGATCGAAGCCGGTCTCTTTGTAGATGGATTGCAGCAAGTCCTTGCCGACACGGTCAGCCATCTTGACATGCACCGGCGCCATGGCCTTCTTGAATGCCAGCTTCTCTTCCTTGGTGGGTACGTAGACGGTTGTCTTGCCGCTCTTCTTCACGCCTTCGAGTGCTTGGTCGTTTTCATCCTGGGCGATCTTGTTGGCATAGGCGGTGGCTTCCTTCATGGCCTGTTCCAGTTGGCCGCGAACGTCAGCGGGCAGACCCTCCCAGAACTTTTTGTTAACGATCACCGCATAGCCGAGATAACCGTGATTGGTCAGAGTCAGATGCTTCTGCACTTCGTGCATCTTCTGCGTGTACAGGTTGGAGATCGGGTTCTCGGTACCATCCACCACGCCGGTCTGCAATGCCTGGTAAACCTCCGAGAAGGCCATTACCTGGGGCAAGCCGCCGATTGAACGAATCTGCTCTTCGAGCACCTTGGACGACTGGATGCGCATCTTCTTGCCCTTGAGGTCGGCCGGCACCTTGATCGGCGTATTGGCCGAGAAGGACTTGAAGCCGTTGTCCCAGAAGGCCAGACCCTTGATGCCCTTGGGCTCCAGTTTGGCCAGCATGGCGGCCCCGATCGGACCCTGGGTGATTTTGTGAAGGTCAGCCGTATCGTCAAAAATATAAGGGAAATCGAAGGCCTCGAATTCCTTGACGCCGAGCGGGCCGAACTTCGCCAGCGACGGCGCGAGCATCTGCACGGCCCCCAGTTGCAAGGCCTCCATCTCCTCCTTGTCCTTGTACAAGGCGCTGTTGGCATAGACCTCGACCTTGGCCTTGCCCTTGGTCAGTTCCGCCGCCCGCTTGGCGAAGAACTCCGAGGCCTTGCCCTTCGGCGTATCGGCCGCAACGACGTGGCTGAACTTGATCACGATCGGCGCCTGGGCCATCGCAATCATCGAGAAAGTGGCGGCGACCAGGCCAACGAGTACTGTGCGAATCTTCATTTTTTCATCCTCCTAGATATAGTGCGCAAAAGGTTACCACTCCGCACGCTGCGGCGTCGCGAATTTTCCGCGGCTCGCAGTCCCGTGGCTATTGTGGATTTCCGCAAACATGCACCCACGGCGAAGAGGCGCGCTAACATCACGCAATGGAACCTGCAACTCAAGCGCCTGCTTCCGAGCGTACCCGCCGCGGACGCTGGCTGTGGATTCTGCCGCGCCTGGCTTTCATACTCTTTGTCGGGGGTGTCGCTCTACTGCTCTGGATGTCCGATCGCGCCGACAAGGAGGAACGGCGCGCGACGCTCATCAGCGACATGCTGTGGCTGGAGCAGAACCTCCGCTTCCACCTGACACGCAACGAGGAACTTCTCGGACGCATTGACCTGGCTCATACCGCCAGCCCCAAAGCTTTCGAATCATTTGTCCGCACCCTGTTTGGATTTGAAAGCGGCCTGCGGCAACTGATCTGGCTCGATGCGGACGGCCGGATGAGACTAGCCCATCCGACCATCATTAACCCCAGCCTGGTCGGCGAAATCATGGAGGTTTCGCCATCGCTGCAAAGCTTTCGTTTAGCCAAGTCCCTGGGCAGGCCGGTCTATAGCCCGGCCTACCCTTTTTTCACCAACGACTGGCAGTTCGAAGTGCACGTCCCGGTTTCGCGCGAGGGACAAATTGTCGGCGTCGCGGTCGGTATTTACCGAATTCGCAGCATTCTTGGCGACAGCGTTCCCTGGTGGCTGGCAGAGCGCTATCGCATCAGTATCATCGATAGTTCCGGCAAGGTTATAGGAACCCGCTCCAAGATAGAGTCCTCGGTCACCGACGAGGGCTATCAGGTCGACTTTGATCCTCCCGGGTGGGGGCTGGCCCTGCACGCGGTGCCCTACCATGCACCACGTCCCCTTGCCAGCGTGCTGCTGTCCGCCAGTCTGGTCATCCTGGCGTTGATCGTATTGTGGAGCCTCTGGATTCTGCGTCGCCACGTACTGCGGCGGCAGGCCGTGGAGGAGCAGTTGCAGCAGGAACATGCGTTCCGCAAGGCGATGGAAGATTCATTCGACACCGGAATGCGGGCGCGCAATCTCGACGGTGAAATCATCTACGTCAATCCGGCCTTTTGTCGCATGGTCGGCTTGTCGGCTGCCGAATTGATCGGACGTCGGCCACCGATGCCCTATTGGGCTGATGACTATCTCGATGAAACCCGCGCCATGCATGATCGGGTTCTCGCCGGCGAGGGGCCAGAAGAAGGCTTCGAGCTGAAGTTCAAGCGCCGTAACGGAGAAGTCATCGACGTGTTGATCCATGAAGCGCCGCTGATCGATGCCCACGGACGACACTCCGGCTGGATGGGATCGATGGTGGATATTACCGAGCGGAAACAGGCCGAGGAGCGTGCGCGACGGCAGCAGGACCGCCTGCAATCCACTGCGCGGCTGGTTGCCGTGGGGGAAATGGCATCGAGCATCGCGCACGAACTGAACCAGCCGCTGGCGGCCATTTCCAGCTACTGCACCGCCGCCGCCAATCTGCTGCGCAGCCAGACATCCGCAGCGGATGTATTGCCCGCGCTGGACAAGGCTGTCGAGCAGGCACGCCGCGCGGGCCAGGTTATCCGCCGCATATACAGTCTCGCCAGGCCGAGTGAAAGCCGCTTCGAGCGGGTCGACCTCGGCGAGCGCGTCACCGCGGCGCTGGCATTGATGGAAAGCGACATCCGGCAGAACGGAATCCGCGTCTCACTTGATCTCTCGCGGCCAGCCGTGGTCGATGGCGATCCGGTACTGCTCGAACAGGCCTTGTTCAATATCTTGCGCAATGCCGTCGAGTCTATGCGGGATACTGCTCTGGAACAGAGGCAGGTCGTCGTCGCCCTCGGTCGTGTCGAAAACTACGCTCTGCTCACGATTGCCGATCGCGGCTGCGGAATCGATGAAAACGTGGCCGATAAACTCTTCGACCCGCTGTTCACGACCAAACCCGAAGGCATGGGCATGGGGCTGGCAATCTGCCGCTCGGTGATGGAGAATCACCGCGGACGGCTCTCATTTGAGGCCAATCCCGAAGGAGGAACGGTGTTTCGCATTCTGTTGCCATTGTCGCCGCAATGAGCGCCATAACGCAGATTGTCGACGACGACCCGGCGGTACGCGATGCCCTGCAATGGCTGTTGCAGTCGCGCGGAGTCGCCTCGGAGACATGGGATTCCGCAGAGGGCTTCCTTGCATCCGCGCATCGTGATCTCTGCGGCTGCCTGCTGCTCGATGTGCGCATGCCGGGGATGAGCGGGATAGAACTTTTTGACCGGCTGCGAGCCATGGAATGCCGGCTTCCGGTCATCTTCCTGACTGGTCACGGCGATGTACCGATGGCCGTCCAGGCCCTCAAGGACGGTGCGTTCGACTTTATCGAAAAGCCCTACGATGACAATGCACTGGTGGACAAGGTGCTGGCGGCGATCGAGCACGACAGCAAACGCTGCGCCAGGGAGAACTCAATCCAGTCGTTGCAGCAACGACTAGCGCTGCTCAGTCAGCGCGAGCATGAAGTAATGCAGTTGATTCTGGCCGGCAAGCTGAACAAGGTGATCGCCGATGAACTCGACATCGCCATGCGTACCGTCGAGGTCCACCGTTCGCATATATTCGAAAAAATGCAGGTTCGCTCCGCCGTCGAATTGTCGCAGGTACTCAGCGTGCTGGGAAACAGGGCAAACGGCTAGGGCGTGCGCTTGAACTGGAGCAGTCCCGCTTCGCACCAAAGCGAATAGTTTGCCAGATCGATGCGCGGATGCCGGTCATTGCCAACCATCCGCAGTTGCCGCACGAACTCTTTCAGGCGACGCTCGTCAGGTGGCTGCACCCGATGCCAGGCGAGCATTGCCCGCAGGAGGTTTCTGGCGCGAGCGTCGGACAAATTGCGCAGCAGAGTCATCGGTACGGGAAAGTCGCGGGAACCGCCCCCCAGATCGACGATGGCCAGATCATCAAGCAGCGACTCGGCTTCACTGAAGCGGGCAGCAGCGGCAGCAAGCTGATCGCGTGCCCTTGGAAAGCGCGAGACCATCAGCGGCAGAATCTCCCGCCGCAAAAAATTGCGCGTGTAATGGATGTCAGAATTGCTTTCATCTTCTACCCAGGCCAGCTGATGCTCTTGGGCATAGGTCAACAGCTTGTCGCGCGACACGCCCAACAAGGGCCGCAGGATGCCTCCCCGCACCGAGGGTATCCCGGCCGCCCCGCGAATCCCGGCACCACGCAACAAATTGTGCAGAACGGTTTCCGCCTGGTCGTCGGCGTGATGTCCAAGAACAATCCAGTCCGCAGGGCAATCTGCAAGCGCCTGGTGGCGCACGCTGCGCGCCGCCGACTCGAGACCTTCGCCGGTGTCTGTTGGAACAGCCACCCGGCGTATGCTCAGCGGGATGCCGAGGCCCTGACAAGTTTCCGCGCAGGTCCGCGCCCAGTCGTCGGCGTGACTGCTCAAGCCATGGTGGACATGCAGCGCAGAAAGGACAATATCCGCCTCTTGCGCCAGTCGGCTTGTCGCATGAAGCAGGACGGTGGAATCGAGGCCGCCGGAATAGCCTACCAAAACGGACTGCCCCGCCCGGACATGGCGGGAAAGACAGGCCGCAATGCCTTCCACCACAAGCTCAGTGGATGACTTGTTCCTTGAATCGGCCATAACTCATCAGGCGCTCGAAGCGCCGCTCGATGAGCTCGCTGGATGACAGGCCGGCAAGCTGCTTGACGGCCTCCTGCAGAGCCTTCTTGACACTTTGCGCGATCGCGCGATGATCACGGTGAGCACCACCGACCGGTTCAGTGATGATGCGGTCGATCAACCCCAAGGACTTGAGTCGCGGCGCCGTTATGCCCATGGTCTCGGCAGCATCGCCGGCACGCTCTGCGCTTTTCCAAAGAATGGACGCGCAGCCCTCAGGCGAGATGACGGAATAGGTCGAATACTGGAGCATCGCCACGACGTCGGCAACCGCGATCGCCAATGCACCGCCCGATCCACCTTCGCCAATGACCGTGGCGATCAGTGGCACTTTCAGTTCGGTCATGACCGCCAGATTGCGACCGATCGCCTCCGATTGCCCTCGTTCTTCCGCATCTATCCCGGGATAGGCGCCTGGAGTATCGACAAAGGTGAACACCGGAATGCCGAATTTTTCGGCCAGGCGCATCAGGCGCAGGGCTTTTCGGTAACCCTCGGGGCGCGGCATCCCGAAATTGCGCTGGATCTTTTCCTTCGTGTCGCGCCCTTTTTGGTGCCCGATCACCATGCACGACTGGCCGTTGAATCTGGCGAGCCCCCCCACGATGGCGTTGTCATCTGCATAATTGCGGTCGCCGTGGAGCTCTTCGAAATCGGTGAACACCAGTTCCAGATAGTCGAGGGTATATGGCCTCTGCGGGTGGCGGGCAACCAGCGCGCACTGCCAGGGAGTGAGCTTGGCGTAAATTTCCTTGGTCAGCGTCTGACTCTTGGCATCGAGACGGGAAATTTCTTCCGAAATATCCACGGCTGAATCGTCTTGAACGAAACGCAGTTGCTCGATCTTCGCCTCGAGTTCTGCGATCGGCTGTTCAAATTCCAGAAAGCTTGTTTTCATGGAGGCATTTTAACAGCCAGCCACCGGATCGAGTTGCCGGGCAAAGGATTGCCGGTTCGCAGGTCGCATATAGCCGAGGAAATTCCCTGCGCCCCAAAGTTAAAAACCCCCTACCGGCGATCCGGAGGGGGTTTTTGGAGGGGGAGTCTGGCGTTGACCTACTTTCTCACACGGTGAAGTGCAATATCATCGGCGCGGTCTCGTTTCACGGTCCTGTTCGGGATGGGAAGGGGTGGGACCAAGACGCTATGGACACCAGACTTGAAGGGGGTGCGACGGGTGGAGCCCTGAGGGCCTTGAGTCGTCGCACATGATTCGAAAGAAGTAAGGATAGGAGGTGATTGTATGACTTTGGTTGTTTCTATCTATACAGGGCTTGGGTTACTGAAGCTCACTGTTATAGGGTCAAGCCGCACGGGCAATTAGTATCGGTTAGCTTAACGCATTGCTGCGCTTCCACACCCGACCTATCAACGTCCTGGTCTTGGACGACCCTTCAGGGGGGTTGAACCCCCGGGAAATCTCATCTTGAGGCGAGTTTCACGCTTAGATGCTTTCAGCGTTTATCTCTTCCGGATTTAGCTACCCGGCGATGCCACTGGCGTGACAACCGGTACACCAGAGATCCGTCCACTCCGGTCCTCTCGTACTAGGAGCAGGCCCCCTCAAATTTCCAGCGCCCACGGCAGATAGGGACCAAACTGTCTCACGACGTTTTAAACCCAGCTCACGTACCACTTTAAATGGCGAACAGC
>JAPTVL010000548.1 GCA_028065725.1 Betaproteobacteria bacterium | reverse complement strand
CGGCCCTGGCCTCCTTCCTGTCACCGGATTCCGGCGACCAGCGCGAAGCCGCCATCGCCAAGCGGCTGGACCGGCTGTCGCGTCAGTTCGATAAGCTGGAGCGCGACCAGAACATCCTGATCGAGACCATGGCACTGTACGTACGCTACTTCCTCACCGTCAGCACACCGGTTCCGGAGGCGCATCAGGATGCGGCTCGCGCCCAGGGCCGCGCGCGCTTCGAGCAGTTCGTCGAACAGCTCGGCCGCCATTTGTTGCGTGGCCGCAGTCTGGTGAAGGACGTAATTGAGGAAATTCAGCCCGACCCCGGCCAGTTCTTCGGCCCGAGGGAAGACAAGCCCTCTGGTGATTCGCCCGATGACGCCGGAGTACCGTCGTGAGCGACCAGCCAGACAATCAGAACCTGTCGGCCCCACTGGCGTTGGAACGGCGCGTGCGCATGCTGCGCACGGCGATGGGGCCGGACATTGCCACAGCCCTGAACGATCCAGATGTGGTCGAGGTGATGCTGAACCCAGACGGTTCGCTGTGGATCGATCGGATGGGCAGCGGGCGCGAGCCACTGGGCGTCAGCCTAAGTCCGGCCGACGGCGAACGCATCATCCGTCTGGTAGCGGCCCATGTGCATGCCGAGGTGCATGCGGGCAAGCCGCTCTTGTCCGCCGAGCTGCCGGAAACTGGCGAACGCTTCGAGGGCGCCTTGCCGCCCGTGACGCCGGGACCGGTGTTCGCGATGCGAAAACGCGCGGTCGGCCTGATTCGGCTGGACCAGTATGTCACCGACGGGATTCTGACCGAAGCGCAAGCCGATTTTCTGCGCAATGCCGTGCGCGAACGCCGAAACATCTTGATCGCCGGCGGTACCAGCACCGGCAAGACCACGCTGGCGAACGCCCTGCTCGACGAGATCGCCGCCATCGGTGACCGCGTGATCGTGCTGGAGGACACGGTGGAGCTGCAATGCACGGCGCGCGACCACGTCCCCCTGCGCACCCGCGCGGGTGTCGTGACCATGACCGAGCTGGTTCGCTCGACCCTGCGGCTGCGCCCGGACCGCATCGTCGTCGGTGAAGTGCGCGGCGCCGAAGCGCTGGACCTGCTCAAAGCATGGGGAACCGGCCATCGGGGCGGCATCGCCACCGTCCATGCCGGTTCCGCCGCGGGCGCGCTGCTGCGGCTCGAACAACTGATCCTCGAAGTTGCGGTGACGCCACCGCGCGCGCTGATCGCCGAAGCGGTCAACGTCATCGTCTACCTCGCCGGGCGCGGCCGTGCGCGCCGCGTGCAGGAAATCGCCTGTGTCACCGGCTTCGACAGCCACGGCTACCAGCTCAGTAGCGAGCTGATTCCTTCCTTCCATTCGCTTTCTTCAGCCCCCGGAGAACCGTCATGACGACTTCACGTATTTCCGTAAAACCGACCTTGCAATTCGTAGCCCTTGCCGCATTGCTGCTGGCCATCGCCATTCCCGCGCACGCGGCGGGATCGAACATGCCCTGGGAAGCACCGCTGCAATCCCTGCTGGACTCGATCCAGGGGCCGGTGGCCAGGATCATCGCGGTGATCATCATCATTACCACCGGGTTGACGCTGGCCTTCGGCGACACCAGCGGCGGCTTTCGCAAGCTGGTACAAATCGTGTTCGGACTGTCGATCGCGTTCGCCGCGTCGTCATTCTTCCTGACTTTCTTCAGTTTCAGCGGCGGAGCAGTACTGGCATGAACGCGCCGACCACTGACACACCTGGCCTCACCAATGGTTTCGAGATTCCGCTGCATCGCTCGCTGACCGAACCCATCCTGCTGGGAGGTGCACCGCGCACAGTAGCGATTGCCAACGGCACGCTGGCCGCCGCCGTGGGACTCGGGCTGCAACTCTGGCTGCCCGGCATGGCGCTGTGGATTGTCGGGCACTCGCTGGCCGTGTGGGGCGCGCGACTGGATGCGCAGTTCATGGCGGTCTTCGCCCGGCACATCAAGCACCGGCAGCTGCTGGACGTGTGAGGACGATCCCATGATGCACCTCGCCGAATACCGCAAGCGCCCCACGTTGCTGGCCGACTGGCTGCCCTGGGCCGGCCTGGTCGCACCTGGCGTTGTGCTGAACAAGGACGGCTCGTTTCAGCGCACGGCACGCTTTCGCGGGCCGGATCTGGACAGCGCGACCCATGGCGAACTGGTCGCGACCTCTGCGCGATTGAACAATGCGCTGCGCCGGCTTGGGTCGGGCTGGGCGTTGTTCGTCGAGGCCGAGCGACGCGAAGCGGCGGACTATCCTAATTCCATGTTTCCCGAACCGCTGTCCTGGCTGGTCGATGAAGAACGCCGCGCCGCGTTCGAGGAGGCCGATAGCCACTTCGAGAGCGCCTACCACCTGACGCTGCTGTACCTGCCGCCCGAAGAATCGACGGCGCGCGCCGCCAAGCTGCTGTACGAGAACAGCAAGGTCGAAGGCGTCGACTGGCGCGAGCGGCTGGAAGGCTTCGTGTCGGAGACCGAGCGCGTCTTCGGCCTGCTCGAAGGGGTAATGCCGGAGATCAGCTGGCTCGACGATGGTCAGACCCTGACCTATCTGCATGCCTGCGTATCCACGCGCCGGCATCCGGTGGCCGTGCCCGAGGTGCCGATGCACCTCGATGCGCTGCTGGCCGACGAGCCATTGACGGGCGGGCTTGCGCCGATGCTTGGGAATCAACATCTGCGTGTGGTGTCGGTGCGTGGCTTCCCGACCTCGACCTGGCCCGGTCTGCTCGACGACCTCAACCGCCTGGGCTTCGCCTACCGCTGGAGCACACGCTTCCTGTGCCTCGACAAGGCCGAGTCCGAGCGCGAGTTGGGACGCTTGCGCCGGCAGTGGTTCGCCAAGCGCAAGAACATCGTGGCCCTGCTGCGCGAGACCCTGTTCCAGCAGGAAAGTCCGCTGGTTGATTCCGACGCGTCGAACAAGGCAGCCGATGCCGACGCGGCTCTCCAGGAACTGGGCAGCGACCAGGTGTCATTCGGCTACGTCACCGCAACCGTCACCGTGCTCGACTCCGACGCGACCGCCGCCGAAGAAAAACTCCGCGCAATCGAGCGAACCATCCAGGGCCGTGGCTTCGTGACAATCCCCGAGACCTTGAATGCGGTCGATGCCTGGCTGTCGTCGATTCCGGGGCACGCCTACGCCAACGTGCGCCAGCCTATCGTCTCGACCCTGAACCTCGCGCACATGATGCCGGTCTCCGCCGTGTGGGCCGGGCAGGAGCGCAATACCCACCTCGATGGGCCGCCACTGATCGTGACGCGCACCGATGGCGCAACGCCGTTCCGGCTGGTCACGCACATCGGC
>JAPTVL010000393.1 GCA_028065725.1 Betaproteobacteria bacterium | reverse complement strand
ATCATTGCCGACATCATTTTCGTGATGCTCTTGATGGGCACCAGTGAGCGGCTTGCAGACGGCATGGGTTTGCTGCTGGTGATATCCATCGCGTCGGGTGGGCTGGTCGGCAGCGGCCGGCTGACCCTGCTGTATGCGGCGATCGCGTCGATTGCGCTGTTGCTGCAGCACGGCTTCAGCATACTCGGCGGCGGCCATGGAATAAACAGCTTTTTCCAGGTCGGCGTGATGTGCGCGGGGTACTTCGCCATCGGCATGCTGGCGCATGCGCTGACGCAGCGAGCGCTGCGCTCTGAAATGCTGGCACAACAGCAGGCGGAGGAACTTGCGCTGCTGAATCGCATCAACGCGCTGGCGATCGAAAATTCTCCCGATGGCCTGCTGGCGGTGCGCGGCGACGGTGTCGTTCGCCACGCCAGTCCGCGTGCTTTGGCACTGCTCGACGTCACGATTCCGGTGCAGCCTGGCATCACCCGACTGGAAGCCTGCGCGCCCGAACTGGCACGACTGTCCGAGCATGTACGTCCGGGCACGACGCTAACCCTGAACACGCCGACTGCTCAGTTGCGGGTGCGCTGCATTCCGCTGGCAACGCCCGACGCCAGCCGGGTGCTGGTGCTGGAAGATAAAAGTCAGGCCGAACAGGCGGCACAGCGGCTGAAACTGGCGGCGCTGGGGCGGCTGACCGCCAACATCGCGCACGAAATACGCAACCCGCTGTCGGCTATCAGTCACGCGGCGCAGTTGTTGCACGAAGACACCCACGACGCTGCCCAGGCGAGGCTGACTGCAATTATCGAAAACAACGCGCAGCGACTTGACCGCCTGGTGGAAGAGGTTCTGACGCTCAACCGGCGCGACCGCCTCAATCCGGTCAGTTTCGATGCCGCGGCGCTCGGCAACCTGATCGACGAGTTGCGCCAAACTGAAGAAATCCCGGTGGACGCCGTCATAGTGAGCATGCCCGATAACCTGCGTTTCCAGTTCGACCCCGACCACCTGCGCCAGATCGTGTGGAATCTGTTGCGCAACGCCTGGCGTTACAGCAGCAAACAGGCGGGCTGTATCCACTTCAGCGCACACATGCAGGGCGACAGCATGCGGCTGGAGATCGAGGACGACGGACCAGGCCTGTCCACGGAACACCAGGGCAAGCTCTTCGAGCCGTTTTTCACCACCCATGCGCAGGGTACCGGCCTTGGCCTGTTCCTCGCACGCGAACTGGCCGAGGCCAACCACGCCGAGCTGGCCTATGTTCCCGGCACGGGTGGCGCCCGCTTCCGCCTGATCCTGCTGGGAAGCGAGTAAGCATGACGGCCTCCCCGCGCATTCTGCTGGTGGACGACGAGCCCGATCTGCTTGATCTGATGGAGCTTACGCTGGTCAAGATGGGGCTGGAAACCGACCGCGCGGTGAGCGTAGCTGACGCGCAAACCCGGCTGGCGCAGACGCATTACGACCTCTGTCTGACCGACATGCGGCTGGGCGACGGTGAAGGTCTGGAGGTGATCAACTATGCCAGCGCGTTGCCGGCGCCGGTGCCGGTGGCGGTCATCACGGCGTACGGCAATGCTGGCAACGCGGTGGCTGCATTGAAAGCCGGGGCATTCGATTACCTGGCTAAGCCGGTGGCGCTCGACCAGTTGCGCGCACTGATAAAGTCCGCGCTGAAAATTCCGGAGGCCACGCAGACGGACAGCCCGGCGCGTGACCTGATCGGTCAGTCTGCCGCCATGCAGGACATCCGCGCACGCATCGCCAAGCTGGCACGCACCCAGGCGCCGGTGCACATCGCCGGTGAATCGGGTAGCGGCAAGGAACTCGCGGCGCGGCTGATCCACCGGCTGGGCAGCCGTGCCGACAAGCCCTTCGTCGCGGTCAACTGCGGCGCGATTCCAGAAACGCTGATGGAAAGCGAATTCTTCGGTTACAGAAAAGGCGCATTTACCGGTGCCGACGCAGACCGCAACGGTTTTTTCCAGGCGGCCGACGGCGGCACGCTGTTTCTCGACGAGGTTGCCGACCTGCCGCTGTCGATGCAGGTGAAGCTGCTGCGCGTGCTGCAGGAAAAGAAGGTGCGCAAGGTCGGCGCCACCGCAGAAGAACCGGTCGACGTGCGCATCATCAGCGCCACCCACCAGAATCTGGCCGCGCTGGTGGAGGCAGGGCGATTCCGCCAGGATTTGTATTACCGGCTGAACGTCATCGATCTGGTCATGCCGAGCCTGCGCGACCGCGTCGAGGACGTCCCCGAGATGGCGCGCTTCCTGCTCGACAAGCTGGGCGGCGCCGACGTCAAGCTGGATCGCGACGCCGAAAAGGCGCTGTGCGCCTACGCCTTCCCAGGCAACGTGCGGGAACTCGAGAACACCCTGGAGCGCGCGCTGGCGCTCTGCGAAGACCAGCACATCGCCGCAGACGACCTCAATCTGGCTCCTGCCTTGCCCGCTGTCGGTGCCGCTGCGACAGGCAACAAATATCCGCTGCAGGATTATCTCGACCAGATGGAACGTGCCGCGATTCTCGAAGCGCTGGAACAGACGCGCTACAACAAGACTGCCGCCGCCCGCGTGCTCGGCGTCACCTTCCGCAGCCTGCGCTACCGGCTGGAGCGGCTGGGGATCGAATAAAGCGTCGCCCGCCCCGAACCCCGCGCGCAATGAAAAACCCGCATCCGTCGACGGATGCGGGTTTTTCAATTTGTAGGTGGTGCCGCTTGTCGGAATCGAACTGACGACCTACCGCTTACAAGGCGGTATTTGCCACATCCAGCAAAATCCAGAGCCGTCCGCAAACCCCGCTAATTCAGGGGCTTCCCGTCCATCGTCGTCCAACAGCATCTTGTAGTATCTTGCCCAAGTGGTATCTGGAAAGGTACCCTAGAGGCCCTAGATACCACCCGACAGGTGCGACATGGCAAAGCAGCTTCTCACAGATTCCAAGCTCAAGGGCATTAAGGCCAACGGCAAGACGCAATGGCTCCACGATAACACCGGCCTGTACGTCAAGGTGAGTCCGGCAGGGAGCATGTCGTTCTGCACGCGGTACACGATCAACGGCGTCCGCCGATGGCTGTATCACGGCGCGTTTCCGGCCATGAGCTTGGCGGACGCCCAAAAGGCGCACATCGACACGCTGGGCGGCGCCGCCGATTGCAGGATCAAGCAAGACCCCGAGCTTGACCCCGCCGCCCAGCGTGAAGCTGAACGCAAACGCCGGGCAGAAGAAAAGCGCCAGCGCGAACAGGCCGAACTGCTTTCGCCCAGCGTCGCCGACTTCGTTGATCTGTACTTGACCCGCTACGCCGACAAAAAGAAGCGATCTGCACCAG
>JAPTVL010000096.1 GCA_028065725.1 Betaproteobacteria bacterium | reverse complement strand
ACGGGCGAGCCCGTCGCGATGGGTTACTGCCACTGCGAATCGTGCCGCGCCTGGTCGGCCGGCCCGGTAAATGCCTTCACGCTGTGGAAGCCAGACGCGGTGAAGATCACGCAGGGCGCCGAGCACATTGGTGCGTTTCAAAAGACCGAAAGAAGCATTCGCAAATGGTGCAAGCGTTGCGGCGGCCACCTTCTGACCGAGCATCCCACATGGGGCGTGATTGATGTCTATGCTGCCATCATTCCCCAGCTTGCTTTTAAGCCTTCCGTGCACGTGAATTACCAGGAGACGGTTCTGCCAATCAGGGACGGTCTGCCGAAACAGCGGGACATTCCTGCCGAGATGGGCGGATCCGGTGTCTTGCTGCCCGAATGAGACAGGAGAATGCCCCATGTCCACCAACGTCGCTGTCATACAAAAACCCCCGGTGCTGCTCCATCGGGATAAAACGATTGAGCAGGCGATAGGATCGATCGACGAGGCCGCCGGCGCGGGTGCCGCACTGCTGATATTTCCCGAGGCCTATATCCCTGGCTACCCGACGTGGATCTGGCGCCTCAAGCCCGGCGGAGACATGGCGCTGTCCAGCGAGATTCATGCCCGGCTGCGCCAGAACGCTGTTGACCTGAATCGCGAAGATTTGCGCCCACTGCAAGATGCGGCGCGCAGGCATGCTGTGACCGTCGTGATGGGGATCAACGAGATCGACAGCCGCTTTTCGGGCACCACGCTGTTCAATACCGTGGTCGTCATCGGCCCCGATGGCACGCTTCTGAATCGCCATCGCAAGCTGATGCCGACCAATCCGGAGCGCATGGTCTGGGGAATGGGTGATGCCAGCGGCCTGAGAGTCGTCGATACGCCCGCCGGCCGGCTGGGCGCCCTCATCTGCTGGGAAAGCTACATGCCGCTGGCGCGCTATGCGCTTTATGCGCAGGGCCTCGAGATCTTCGTCAATCCGACCTGGGACAACGGCGAAGCCTGTCTTGTAACCTTGCGCCATATCGCCAGGGAGGCTGGCTGCTGGGTGATCGGCACCGCCACCGCGCTGCAGGGCTCCGACCTACCCGAGGATTTTCCGGAGCGCGACAGCCTCTACAAGCCCGATGAATGGATCAATGACGGTGACGCTGTCGTGGTCAGTCCAGCGGGGTCAGTCATCGCGGGGCCGCTCCACCGCGAAAAAGGCATTCTCTATGCCGAGATCGATGTTGAAGCGGCGCGGCGGGCGCGCCGCTCACTGGACGTCTGCGGCCACTACGCCCGGCCGGATATTTTCTCGCTCTCGGTGAACCGCAAACCGCTCCAGCCGGCGGAATTCTCGGATTGATGGAGCACGGCGCGATGCCGCTGCTACGAACAGGAAACTGATGATCTCCGATGTGTCCCGCCCAACAGATGGTCAAGCGCCTAGCGGCTGCATACTCAGCATGCATTCTCAGGGTCTAGAAACACGCACTCAGCAAACACACTCAGGGTCAGACATGTTGCCCGGATAGCCGACCGGATGAGCTTCGCACAAGGCTGCCCAGCCTGAGGCTTGACTAGCCTATTTAATGTAGCTACATTAAATTCCATGCACATCGAGTTTCGATCCGGCCAAGGACTTGGCGAACCAGGACAAACATGGCGTTTCGCTGGCAATGGCGGGCGAACTCGATTGGGAAGCCGCGCTGGTGTGGATGGATGAACGGATCGAATACGGCGAGAGGCATGATCGCGCTTGCGCCGAAAACCGGCACGCTCTACTACGTGGCCTTTGTTGATCGCGGCAGGGCGAGAAGAATCATCAGCCTGCGCCGTGCCAATCGTCGCGAGGTGAAACATTATGTCCAAAATATCTAAACGTCCTGCCGTGGCGATGCCCACGGTGGAAGAAGACAAGGCGATCAATTCGGCTGCCCGCAGCGATCGGAATGCGCAACCACTCACGCCGAAGCAGTTGAAGGAAATGGTGCCGATGCGTACGCTGCGTGGCCGGCCCAAGTCGGACAACAAGAAGTTGCTGGTTTCGGTGCGTTACAGCCCCGAGGTGGTGGCGTATTTCAAGTCCACGGGGGCGGGGTGGCAATCGCGCATGGATGAAGCCTTGCGCGAGTATATTGAGCAACATCGCGCAGCGTAGTTAATCGCCCAATGGCCTGAGGAATTCTTCCAGCAGGATTTCGCCGGGGGTGGCGAGCGGAATTTGACGTTTTGTCATGATGGCATGGGCATTGCGCAGCTTCACTACGCAGCCTTCAAATCAAGCAAGGCTTCCGGATGCGCAATCGCGACACGAAGCAGCGTTTGCGCTGCACCGGTGGGTTTGCGGCGGCCCTGCTCCCAGTCTTGCAGCGTGCGGGTAGACACCCCCATCAAGCTCGCCAGTTCGGCTTGCGACATGCCCAGCCGGCTACGTGCCTCGGCGATGGGCGACAGGGCGACCTGGGTTTTCCGGGCGCCCTTGCCCGTCTTCATCTGACGGACGGAGTTCAGTAAATCCTTCTGGAACTGTTCCATTTCCTTATCCATGTTCTATGGCCTCTCGCAGTTGTTTCAAAAAAGATACGGGCAGGTTGTCGAACTTTGCTTTCACATACACCATCAACAACCAGATCTCGCCCTGTTCCAGGCGATTGAAATAAATGACCCGCGCGTCGCCGCGTTTGCCCATGCCGGGACGCGTCCACCGGACTTTACGGCACCCGCCGGAACCCGGAATGACGTCGCCCGCATCCGGGTTGGCGGCCAGCCAGTCGATGAACGCGACACGCTCGGCATCGGTCCAGACCTGGGCTGCCGCACGCACGAAAACGTCCGTTTCGATGACAGTGTACATTGGACAAGGATACGGCAGTGCCGTATTGTAGGCAATATCCAAAACGATCGCCCCTGGGCAGCAACATCCACGCTGTCCGCCGCCACCACCACACCCACAGATGAACAGCGCCACCGTCAAAACCTACCTGCCCTGGGTCGTGGCCGTGGCGCTGTTCATGGAGGGGCTCGATACCACCATCGTCAACACCGCGGTGCCGGCGATCGCGGAAGGCCTCAAGGTGACGCCCTTGAGCCTGAAGGCGGTGGTGACCAGTTACATCCTGAGCCTGGCGGTGTGCATCCCGGTGAGCGGCTGGATGGCGGACCGCTACGGCACGCGCCGCGTGTTCGGCATCGCGGTGGCGGTGTTCACCCTGGCCTCGATTCTGTGCGGGCTGGCGCAGAACGCGCCGATGCTGGTGGCGGGGCGCATCCTGCAGGGCGTGGGCGCAGCGATGATGATGCCGGTGGGGCGGCTGGCGATCATCCGCACCTTTCCCAAAGCGGAACTGCTGCGGGCGATGAACTTCGTCATCATTCCG
>JAPTVL010000090.1 GCA_028065725.1 Betaproteobacteria bacterium | reverse complement strand
TTCGGCGAGCAGATGCGCGCGGTATCGCTGAAATACGTGCCGACCGCGATCCTGTCGCGCCAGGCCGGCGTCACCCGCGGCGCCAGCCTGATCCTCAACCTGCCGGGCCAGCCCAAGGCGATCAAGGAAACGCTCGACGGCATCTTCGCCGCGGTGCCGTATTGCATCGACCTGATCGGCGGCCCGTATCTGGAAGCGCGCCCCGACACGATCGCCGTGTTCCGCCCCAAATCCGCACTGAGGATCCGCATATGACAGCGGTCCTCGACGCACTCGCTCGCGCGCTACGCGACCTGTTCAGCCTGCGCGTGCTGTGGGTGGTGGTGTGGCCGATGCTGGCCGCGCTGCTGCTGTGGCTGGCGCTGGGGGTGACGTTCTGGGGCATGTTCTCCGGCTGGATTGCGCAGGGGCTCGACGCCATCGGCATCCAGTCCTGGCTGGCCGACCTGGAGCCGGTGTGGATCGCCCACGGCATCCAGGCGATGCTGCATCTGCTGCTGTTCATTCCCTTGGTCTACCTGACCGCGCTCGTCATCACCGCGCTGTTTGCGATGCCGTCTCTGACCCGCATGGTGGCGGGGCGCGACTACCCCGAACTCAAGCGCGAAAACGGTGGCGGCCTGGTCGGCAGCCTGTGGAATGCCGTGGTCGCGCTGCTGCTGTTCATTGCCTTGTGGGTCGTCGCCCTGCCGCTGTGGCTGATCGGCGTCGGCGTGATCGTGCCCTTCGTGGCGGCCGCCTGGCTGAACCAGCGCCTGTTCCGCTACGACGCCATCGCCGAGCATGCCAGCGCCGACGAAATGGCGACGCTGTTCAAAAGCGAGCGGGCGGGGTGGTGGGGTTTGGGCCTGCTGACCGGGCTGGTGCAGTTCGTTCCCCTGCTCAATCTGTTTGCACCGGTGCTCGCCGCACTGGCCTTCATTCACTACGGCCTCGCGCGCCTCAACCAGCGGCGCGCGGATTCAGCGTGATGCGGCGTAGCGCCGCCTGAAGCCTTCGTCAAAATTGATCTCGTGGGCGGTCATCGCACCGATCACGCATTGCTCCAGGCTGGGTGGCATCACCAGGCGGCCGGCGGCATCCACCAGACGCCCCGCCATGATTTCGGCCTCGCGGCGCGGCAGGTGCTGCGGCAGTTCGGGTTCGGCGTATCCCTGCGGATAGATGGGCCTGCCCCCGGCTTCGTACTTGTCCGTCGCCCCCAGCGTGTGCAGCAGTTCGTGCGCAATGACGACATTGTTCTGCCGCGCCTGCCGCGAATTGGCGAACGCATGGACCACCCCGATCAGGCCTTTCTGCAATCCCAGCGAATGCTCAAGCGCCACGCCGTCCTGCGGCGCGTGATACAGAACGAACAGCTTGACGGTGCCGAGCTGGGGTAACCATTCGCCTGACTGGCGGTACACCCACCAGCGCAGCTGCAAACTCCAGAACACGGTTCTCAGCACGCTGCCGTCGCGCGGCGGTGCGGGGGGTGTCTCACTCGACTCAGGCAGCAGGCTGACCTGCATGGCCGGCGAAAACCTCACTCCGTAACGCGCCGATTCGCGTTCGAGGAAAGCGTTGATGTCGTCGAAATCGCTCGCCTGCAGCGCGCGGATCGTATCGCGCGCCTCGGGCGAGTCGTCGCCGTTGATCGGAATCACCGCCACGTCCAGCGGTATACGCCAGGCGCGCACCATGGTCTGCTCCAGCCAGGTCAGGCCTGCAGCGCCGACCAGCACGCCCAGCAGGAGCAGGATTCGAATTCGGCGAAACGTCATGAGGGCGTAGCGTTGGCCGGAACGGGCTCGGCGGCCGGTTTTTTGCCCGCTCCCAGGCTCATCTTGCAGCCCACCAGATTGTCCTTGGCGGTCTGCTGGGCAGGCGCGGCAACGCCGACGCGGCCGGCATCGAGACCCCATTTGAGCAGGGCGTCGCGCATGGCCTGGCCACGCGCCTCGGCAAGCTTGATCAGGGCATCGTCCTCGATTTTCGTCTGCCGGGTCAGCCGCTCCAGCAGTTCGGCGTGGAAGGCGGAAGCAGGACCTTCGTCGCGGGTCTTGAAGCGGCGGCCGAGACGCTCGACGAATTCACTTTCCAGCACGCGTGCGGCGGCACCCGCGCCCTTGTCCCGGAAGCTTTCGCGCAGCTTCTTGTAGTCCTCCTTGCCGGCGCGCTCGGCGTAGCTGTCTTCGAGCCAGGTCTGGATCGTGTAGTTGTTGACGTCCACCGGGCCAGGCGCTTCGCCGGCGGCGAGCTTGATGCCGGCCACCGTGACGGCCTTGTGGCGCATGGCCTGCTCCTGCAAGGCGCGCCGGTCGGTCGCGGGGTCGTAGCCCGGCTCCAGGGTCAGGGTCAACGCTGGCCGCTTGGCCAGCGCCTCGGCCACGGCTTTGAGCTTCTCCTGTTCGGGCGGCAATAGCGCGCTGCTGCCCGGATCGAAGTCGACCGACTCGAGTTTTTCCGAACTGATGCCGAGCAGGCTGCCCAGCGCGCGGAAGGGTGCGGTGACCAGCTTGGTCAGTACGTTGACGATGGCTTTCCAGATGATCCTGCCGTAGCTGAATTGCGGATCGTCGAGGCTGCCGGATACCGGCAGGTCGAGGTCGATGATGCCGTTGCTGTCTTCCAGCAGCGCGATGGCGAGGTCGAGCGGCAGCTTCATCGCATCGGGGCTGTCGACCCGTTCGCCGAGCTTCAGCTTGTTGACGATGAACTTGTTCTCGCCCGCCAGCTGGCGGTCCTTGATCTTGTATTCGAGGTCGACCGAGAGCTTGCCCGAGTCGATCTTGCGCCCGGCGAACTTGCCTGAATACGGCGTCAGATTGGTCATTTCCAGGTTGCGGAAGGTCAGCTTGAGGTCGGTGAAGTCGGTCGCGCGGAATGGCTGGATCGAACCGCGCACGCGCGCCGAGCCATAATCGTCGACCTTGCCGTCGAGCTCCACTTGCGCCGTCGTCGCCGGGTCGGTCGACAGGCCGGTAACCACGCCGTCGAGGTCGTGCATGCGGGTGCCGAACTGCGGGGTCAGCGAGAGGTCGGCGAATTCCGCGTTGGCGCCGACGATGCGCACGCGCTCGACGGCCACCGGAAAGGCAGCGGGCTGATCGGCAGGCTTGGGTTGGGGCTTGGGCGCGTCCCTGGCAGCCGGCGTGACCGACGGCTGGGTGCGCAGGACGCGCTGCAGGTTGATCGTCCTGTCCTCGAAAATGATGATCTTGCCGAAGGGATTCAGCGCCACCAGTTCGTTCATGCGCAGGCGATTGGGACCGAGCCTGACCGACAGGCTGTCGGACGACAGCTTCTTCCAGCCGAGAAAGGCCTCTTCGGTTTCTTCCTCTGTGATCGCCAGGTCGTCGACCGCGAAGCCGC
>JAPTVL010000539.1 GCA_028065725.1 Betaproteobacteria bacterium | reverse complement strand
TTACGATATCCGCACGGTGCAGGAACTATTGGGCCACAAGGACGTGGCGACGACGATGATTTACACCCATGTGTTGAACAAGGGCGGGCGCGGCGTGACCAGCCCACTGGACAGGCAAGACGGATTCAGGCGGGTTTGGCTTTGAATTTCACGCCCTTGTGGCCTTTCAGGTCGGCGACCTGGGTCCACAAGGTGGCTTGATGTTCGCGTGCGGCGGCCAGGATCAAACTGTCGGCCATGGGGAGTTGGTGCTGGGCGGAATAGAGCGCGGCCGCCAGTGCGGTGTCCGCATTAAGGGGCAGCAGTGTTCCCTGTCTCATGAATTCGGCCGCCTGGTGGGCAGCCGCTTCGCCGCGCTGCAGCGCCACGCGCTTGCAGACCTCGAACACACATAGACTGGGAACGAGCAGGGATTCGGTATCCTCCAGGACGGGGGCAAAAAAACCGGCATTGCGACCGTTGGCAAAATATTCCAGCCAGCCGCAGGAGTCGACGACATTTGGGCCCTTCATACGCGGTCGCCTTCGCGCTCAACCAAGGTTTCAATGCCGGCGAGAAAACCGCGCGCAGCCGTCATGGGCTGTTCCGGGATGAGTTCGATACGGTCGTCCTGAACGCGGGCCCTGAGTTTCTGGCCTGGTTGGATGTTGAGCAGGCGGCGAAGGTCGCGTGGGATGACGACCTGAAATTTGGGTGATACGGTGACGGTATTCATACATTCTCCTAAACGTATTACATTTACACTAGCGTAATACTTTTTGATATGCAAGACATGACCGAAGACGAGGAATACATGCGCGCCGCGCTGGAACTGGCCCGCCAGGGCTGGGACGCGGGCGAGGTTCCGGTGGGCGCGCTGGTGGTGTGCGGCGGCGAGATCGTCGGGCGCGGGTTCAACCAGCCGATATCCAGCCACGATCCGACGGCGCATGCCGAGGTGATGGCGCTGCGCGACGCGGCTGCGCGCCTGGGCAATTACCGTCTGGTGGGCTGCACACTGTATGTGACGATGGAGCCGTGCGTGATGTGCGCGGGGGCGATCCTGCATGCACGGGTGGCGCGGGTGGTGTACGGCGCGCGCGAGTACAAGACGGGGGCGCACGGCAGCATCGTCGACGTGTTTGCCGAACCGCGCCTGAACTACCATTGCGAGATCACCGGGGGCGTGCTGGCGGACGAATGCGCGGCCATGATCTCGGGCTTCTTCGAGGCGAAGCGGCAACAGAAGAGGGAGGCGGTGCAATGAGCGAACTGGTGATCGAGGTGGACACGCGCCTGCAGCAGCTTTACCTGTGGGAGCCCTATCCGGAGGGCGACATTCTGATCCGTCAGTATCCGGTTTCCACGGCGGCCAACGGAGCAGGGGAGCAGGACGGCAGTTATTGCACGCCGCGCGGCCGGCATCGCATCGCGGAAAAGATCGGCGCCGGCGTGCCGCTGTGTGCCGCGTTCAAATCGCGCGAGTTGACGGGCGAGATATGGACGCCCGAACTGGACGCCGAAAACCCCGGGCGCGACTGGATCCTGACGCGCATTCTGTGGCTGGACGGACTGGAGCCGGGCAAGAACAAGGGTGGCACGGTGGATACCTGCAAGCGCTACATCTACATCCACGGCACCCATGAAGAGCACAAGATCGGCACCCCGGCATCGCACGGCTGCATCCGCATGAAGAATGCGGATGTGGCGGAGCTGTTCGATCTGGTGAAGGTGGGGACGGAAGTCGGGATTTCGTAAGGGCAGGCCGCATTCTGATAAACAGCTTTAAAAGAATCCGAGCGTGAGGTTTTAAAGTAATTACAATCGCTTGGGCTGTTTGTCTTGACTGATTTATTGATTCTGCTGTGCGGTCAGCTCGCCGCAACACAAGGGTCGAGTAACGGGCAAACAGGGCGCAGCTGAAGAGCGCGCGCAGCCAGTTGGGTGAAAGAGATTGAAGCCAACCCAGGTATAAAGTGCGGCCGCTACAGGATGGCGCCGGACTTGTCTGCAAGACCGACATTCCGGCCAGGGGCGGGGTGGTCGGCCCGGTCGGCTGTCACACCGGGTTCGGTCGGCAGCATGTGTGGGCCAGGTGCAACTCCCGGAGCATGGACCGCTTTTTGGCCTGGTGCGCATGCATCCGCCGCAGAATGTCATCCAGAACCCGCACGGCGCTGACGACGTAGGGTCCCTTGTTGAGCATGACACACTCGGCGCGGAGCCCCATCGCTGCGTCGGTGATCTCGGCGCGCGATGGCCTTCCTTCCTTGGCAAGCGTTTCCAGGACCTGGGTCGCCCAGATCACGGGGACATGCGCAGCCTCGCAGAGCCAGAGAATCTCTTCCTGAACTTCCGCCAGGCGCTCGAATCCGCATTCGACGGCCAGGTCGCCCCGGGCGATCATCACCCCGCAACACGGGGAACGCATGGCCGTCAGCAGCATGTCCGGCAGGTTATCGAAGCCGCGCCGCGTTTCGATCTTCAGCACGATGGCAGGCTGCCGACTCCCCAGGCTCGCCAGGCGCTGCCGGAGCGACTCCACGTCCTGGGCGCTGTTGGCGAAGGATAATTCGACGATATCGGCATGCTGGGCCGCGAAGGACAGGTCCTCGATGTCCTTGGCGGTCATGGCCGAGAGGCGCAGGTCGCTCTCGGGAAGGTTGATCCCCTTGTCGGCTCGCAGCTTCACGGGCTTTACGTGATCCTGCGTGATGCGGACGAGGACTCGTGCCTTCTCCACCCTCTCGATGACGCCGCCAATCTTGCCGTCGTCGAACCAGATCGGCTCCCCCGCCCGGACGTCATCGAACACCTCCGCAATGGTGCAACCGATCGCGGCAGGGGTCAGGATTTTTCCCGCGCTGTCATAGGTCGCCGGGCGACCCGGCTTGAGATCGCGGGTCAGGATCAGCAGGTCGCCCTTCTGGAGGGAGAGGACGTTTTCGCCCGGGGGCAACGGGCCGATGCGACATTCACGGTCGCCCGGCTTTCCAGCGCCACGCGCTTGGCGGAGGGCAGTGCCGGGGACCATGTAAGCCGTCTCGGTCAACTCCGCCCAGCATCCGAGATCGGTCACGTCGACAATCTTGAAGGCACGCTCGGCTTCCCGGGCATCAGTGAATTCCACCGACGTCCCTATCCGAAGGTGGTCCAGCCAGGTCGACGGCACGGGAAGGCAGGCGCTCGCCGGTGAGGGGGGGTGCTGGGGGGATTCCGCCGATGTCAACCAGACCCGCGCAGGGGCGGTGACCCGCCCATAGACGTCGCGACTCGGGCGAATCCGAACCACCGCCGGGCCCGGCTCCAGCGGCCCGGTGCGCAGCTTCGGTCCGGCCAGGTCCATGACGACACGGCAGGACCTGCCCAGAGACTGCTCAGCCTGCCTCAGATGCTCGATCATCCGCGACCAGGCCGCGGCGTCGTCATGGGCGCAATTGATGCGCATGCAATCCATGCCTTGCTGGAGCAGATTGTGAATGAGGAGGTAGTCATCCGCCGCCTCGCTCGGCATGGTGACCATGATCCGGACCTTGCGCCCTGGGGTCGCGGATCCCAGCAAGGCGTCTGTGTGCTCGGCAAGCAGCCGTTCGCCGTGGGCGAAATCAATGACCGCGGTGTCCTGGGACGCTGGCTGCCAGGCGCGCTGCACCAGGCGGTGCAGGACGCCAAGAACCTCATCGACCGTACCCAGGACATGCGACTCGGCCCGCCCGAGGGAGGACAGCCCCAGCGCCGCCAGGCGCAGCTGCAACGGGCGCAGATCGCGGCGACGCAGGGCCAGATAATGCAGGAGGTTCCGGGCGCTGTCCCGGTAGTTCGCGTGAACCTTGGCGAGATGTGGCTGCGATGTGACCAGGCCGGCAATCATGTCCGCCCGGATGTCCATGAGCTCGCTCAGGACGCGCTCGATGTCCGCACTTTTCGGACAAACGTCTTCGGTGCTGTTTTTGTTTGTCACGAACATCATCTCCTTTATCGCCGCTGCTTTCCTGGAAAGCATCGGTGCCGCATGAAATCCGGTTTTTCAGGATCGGTGCATATTTCCGAAAGGAGCTGATCGAGGTCTCGAGCCTGATCGTGCGTACGCGCGAGTCAATTCGATTGCCCCGCTATGCAGGGTGAAAGGGATTACTGCCAGCGGACAGGCTAGGCGGTAATTGTGCCGCCGTTCAATAGCGTGGATTTGAGGCAGCGCACAAGGACGACCACGTTGTGGACATCGAGGCGGTTGATGAATAATTCGCTTGCGAAGCATTGACCATCGCGGCGCCGGGCCTGAAAGACCGTGGCGCAGTGGCAGAGATAGGCCAGTCGCGAGTTGATGCGGCCTTCCTGCACCAGTTCGGTGTCCGGCAGCTGCGGGAGGAGGGTGGAAACATGACGGCCCGCCAGTTCATCCGGCAGGTAGCCAAATACCTGTTCACACGCCCGGCTGCTGTCGCGGATCACGCCAAGATCGTCAAGCGTGAGCACCGCCAGATCGATTTTTTCAGCATCGGGAACGCAGGACGAAACGTGCGTGTTTGCCAAAGGACTTCTCGCCTGCAGGCTGTGTGATGTCGCCATGATGGGCCTCCATCAATTATGGTCTGGGAATGCTCCCGAGGGTCTATTATTCTGACCCCGGAAAATGAACGGCCTGTGACGGGAAAGTTAAATTTTCGTGCACCCGAAAGTGCCTGGGGAAAAGCGATTCAGGGGCGTTTTTTCAAACCGGCCTCAGGACTCTGGCCGAGGTAGCGGCTCAAACAAAAATGGGTGTAGCTTTGGAGTTTATTTTCAAAAAGCCAAGGGTGAGTCGCGATGAAAAAAGCGCCTTCTGTTGAGTATCTCGATAAATCCAGGCTTTTGAGCAAGGAAGAAACCGAGCGTCTGCTGTCGAGAATGCGAGCAAAATTAATGCGCAGGCTGGAAGACAAAAAAATGAGTGTGTCGGAAGTTGTGGCAATACAGCTTGAGATAGAGGATGAGGAACTGAACGAATGGCGAGGGAAGATGGCTGAAATAAGGAAAAAGACGAAAGCCAAGTAACCGGGCTGTCGCGAGTCCGAGGTCAAACACTGATTGCAACTGCCCTCGATGATTGGGTGTGCGCTTGACGGGCCTGTAAATTTACTCGGCACATCCAGTGCGTATGCTCGCAGCCGCGAAAAATGGTAGTACCGTACGCTTCCGCAAGAGACCAGCAGGCTTTCTGTTTCACTGACCCGCATCGAAACCATGCTCCTAGACAATCGGCAGGCCGGGGCCACGCCAACATGGAAATGCGTATGGCGGGCTTGTGGCCGATACACCGTAATGTCCGGGTGCCGTCCAGGGGCGGATTCCGGATTGGCCTTGAGGCAGTAGCCGCGCCCGCTCCAGGAATCACCAAGCACAGGAACACCCCATGGCAGACGCCGCGAAGAAGACCGAAGAATTTACCCACAAACCCCGGGTTGCCTATTTCTCCATGGAGATCGCCTTGGAGAGTGACATCCCCACCTACAGCGGCGGCCTCGGCGTGCTGGCAGGGGACACCCTGCGCGCTGCGGCGGACATCGGTGTGCCGATGGTGGCGGTGACCCTGGTGTCCCGGGCTGGCTATTTCCGCCAGGAGATCGACCCGCAGGGCCGCCAGATCGAGCATGCCGACGACTGGGATCCCGCCCGCTACGCGACGCGGCTGCAGGCCACCGTGGCGCTGGAGCTGGAAGATCGCCAGGTGTGGGTGGGGGGCTGGCTTTACGTGCTGAGCTCGCTGGTCGACGGCGGCGTGCCCGTCCTGCTGCTGGACACCGACCTGCCGGTGAACGACCCGCGCGACCGCGACATCACCCACTACCTGTACGGTGGTGACGAGACCTACCGGATGAAACAGGAAGTGGTGCTGGGCGTGGGGGGCATTGCCATGCTCCAGGCCCTGGGCTTCAATCTCATGGGGTATCACATGAACGAGGGCCACTCGGCCTTCCTCACCCTGGCCCTGCTCCAGCGCTTCGCCCATCCCAGCGAAGATCTGCGATCCGGCGAGAGTCCCTACGACCTGCCCCGGGTGCGGGAGCTGTGCACCTTCACCACCCACACGCCGGTGGAAGCAGGCCACGACAAATTCGACTATGAGCTGGTGCGGCGCATCTACGGCGATCTGCTGGATCCGGGCACGGTGAAGCTGCTGGCCGGCGAGGACAAGCTCAACATGACCCGCCTGGCGCTGAACCTGTCCGAGTACGTCAACGGGGTGGCCAAGCGCCACGCCGAGGTTTCCCGGCAGATGTTCCCGGGGTATGCGGTGCACGCGGTGACGAACGGGGTGCATGCCGCCACCTGGACCAGCGCGCCCCTCGCAAAAATGTACGACCAGCATGTGCCGGGCTGGTGCCATGAGCCGGAACTGCTTTCCCGCGCCGACCGCATTCCGGACGAGAAGCTCTGGGCTGCCCACCAGGAGGCCAAACAGGCGCTGGTGGACAAGGTACGGGAACTGACCGGGGTGGTGCTGAATCCGGATCAGCCCATCCTCGGCTTTGCGCGGCGCATGACCGCCTACAAGCGGGCCGATCTTCTGTTTACCGATCTCGCGCGCCTCAAGGTGCTCGCCCGGGAACGTCCCTTCCAGATCGTCATGGGCGGCAAGGCCCACCCGAGAGATGCGGCGGGAAAACAGCTCATCGAAGCACTGCACGCCCACATGCGGGACCTGGCTGGGGTAGTCCCCATGGCCTTCCTGCCCGATTACGACATGGCCCTGGCCCAACTCATGGTGTCCGGCTCGGATGTCTGGCTCAACACCCCCCTGCGGCCCCTGGAAGCCTCCGGCACCAGCGGAATGAAGGCCGCCTTCAACGGCGTACCTCAGCTCTCGGTGCTTGACGGGTGGTGGATTGAGGGATGCATCGAGGGAGTTACTGGATGGGCGGTGGGGGATGATTCTCCTACCGCCAACGGCCATGATGCCGTGGCCCTGTACGACAAGCTGGAGCAAGTGGTACTGCCGCTTTGGTATGACGGCCGGCCTGGCTGGATCGCCGTCATGAAAGGCGCCATCAGCAAGAATGCCGCCTACTTCAACAGTCATCGCATGATGCGTCGCTACGCCACAGAGGCGTACCTGAGGTAAGAACGGCCACGATCGTTTTTCCGGGATTTGTGAATTTTTTATTTCAACGGATCAATCGCTTGAATATTGAAATTAACTAAATATACTGTTTATACAGTATGTACATTTCAGGAGATTTGTCATGGCCGACGACACCAAGAAGCCAGCCGAAGCAAAACCCTCGACACCCGGGGCGAGCACCGCAACTGCTGCCAGCGCCAAGCCGGCAGCACGGACAAGGACAGCCCCCGCTGTTGCTCCTGCAGCCAGAAAAAGGGCACCGGCCACTGCCAGGACAGCAACGGCAGCGGCAAAGAAAACCGCTACGCGTCCTTCGGTGGCCAGGAAATCGCCCCCGGTCAAGAAAGGTGCACACGAGCCAGAGCCGTTTGCTGCCAGGGACAAGAAGGCAGGCAAAACTCCCAAGGTGAAAAAAGCCAAATTGATTCGCGACAGCTTTACCATGCCGGAAGGGGAGTACGCGCTGATCGCAGCGCTCAAAAAGCGCTGCCTTGATGCGGGGGTGGCGGCAAAGAAAAGCGAGATCCTGCGCGCGGCAGTTGCGAGTCTGGCGAAATTGGGTGACGCCTCGGTGGTTGCCGCGGTACGTCGCCTGGAAGTCATCAAGACAGGGCGTCCCGCCAAAAAGTCAAAATAGTTTCTTTTGCTTGATGGGCTCGTTATGGTGACGGCTTCGCCTGCTGGGGCTGGGTGGCTGGAAGGCTAAAGACAAAGCGCCAGTCGGCATAGCTGGCCGCACCGGAAAACGCCTCGTCTTCGGGCAGGAATCCTGCGATCTTGAAGGGGCGCCCCGTTGCCCGGCTCATGACACCGACGAGGCCCTGGGTGTCGGGCGCGCGGATCAGCGCTAACTCGCCACCGGTCAGGGGATCGCGGTACGCGCGGCGCAGGTGCCGCACGATGGTGGGGCGGCGGTTGTCCTGCAGCAGATCGTCGATGCTTTGCGGCAGGCGGGGCTGTGCGGGGTCTAGCGCGTAGTAGCTGTGGATCGCCTGACGATACTGGCTGCCAATGAACAGCAACTCGGCTTCGCGCGTGCGCTGCGCATCGGTACGCCACAGCGTGCCTGCGGCGGCGAGGCCCATGCCGATCAGCGCGATCAGCATCAGCACATACAGATAGGTGAAACCGGACTGGGCGGTCTTACCAGTCGGCATAGGCGCTGCCGTCGCGCGCAGTGCCGGGCGCGCCGCTCCTGATGTCGTACACCGCGCCGGCTTCGTCGCCCGTGGGCGCCACGACTTGCCAGGTGTCTGCGCGCTCGATGATCGGGTCGACCGGCAGCGCGCGCAGATAGCGTGCGCTCACCAGTTCGTCGAGGCTGTCCGGGTAGCGGCCGCGGTCGCCGTGGTATTTGTCGATGGCGTCGCGCATGACGGCGAGATCCTGCTTGAGGATGGTTTCGCGCGAGTTTTCCAGGTGATTGAAATAGCGCGGCAGCGCCAGCGCCAGCAGCAGCGCGATGATAGCCATCACGACCATGAGTTCGACCAGCGTGAATCCGCGTTTTGGCTGTTTCAGCATGGCGTCACCATTCACGATACGGCACGCCATTAAGGCCGGTTTTTGGCGACAGCGAATAGACGTCGAACACGTCGCGCCCGGCCGCCGGCGCATCGGGCGGGCTGGCGTAGCTGCGCAGCCCCCAGGTTTCGGCGGCGGGTGCGGCAGGGTCAGGGTAGAACGGGTCGCGCGGCAGGCGGCGGATGAAATAGAGCTTGCTTGCGTCGGGCTTGGTCTTGTCGGCCGCGCCACGCCACAGCGCATCGAGGTCGGGCGGGTAGCCGCTGCCATCGGCAGGAGATTCGATACGGCCTTCCCTGACGCCTTGCCTGTAGACGTCAAGCGCCGTGCGAATCTGCCGCAGCGCCTCGCGCAGCTCGGTTTCCTTGTGGCGCTGCTGCACCAGTTGAGCGAACGGAACCGCCATGCTGGCGAGCAGCGCGAGGATGGCCAGGGTCACCACCAGTTCGATCAGGCTGAAGCCGGCAGCGTGTCGTGCGCGCATGGTTTACTCGTCCGCTACCGGTGGTGGCGGAATCTGAGGCGCGGCAGCAGCCGGCACGGCCGGATTTTCAACCGTCGGCTCGGCCTGCGTGTCGGCAGGCAAGTCCGACGGTACCGGTGGCGTCCGCTCAAGCGCAGCGGTGAAGGGGGCGCTCAATCCGCCGCCGATGGAATTCTCGGTGCCGCCACGGAACTCGGTCAGCGCCGGCTGGCGGGTGGCGTCGCTGCGCAGCACGCGCGGGGTAATCAGCAGCACGATCTCCGTCTTGCTGCGTTCGTCGCGCTGGCTGGAGAACAGCCGCCCCAGTAGAGGAAGGTCGCCCAACCCCGGCACGCGGCTGGCGGTGCTGCGGTCCTCGTCAGAAATCAGCCCGGCCAGAACCTGGGTTTCACCGTCCTTCAGGCGCAGCGTGGTGCCGGCATTGCGGGTGCCGATCTGGTAGGTCAGCGTGCCGCTGTTGCTGCGGATTTCACGCACGATGTTGGACACTTCCAGCCCGACCTTGATCTGCACGTCATCGCGCATCAGCACGCTGGGCTCGACGTCGAGCTTGAGTCCCACGTCCAGATACGACACCGATTCCGAAATCACGCCGGTCGACGTGGCGTTGGAGGTGATGACCGGAACCTTGTCGCCGATATGGATCTTGGCCTTTTCTCGGTTCTTCACGCGGATACGCGGGTTGGCCAGAATGTTGACGTCGCTGTCGTCCTTGCGGAAATTCACTGTGGGGGTGGGGCTGATGGCAATCTGGCTTGCGACGATGTTTTTTAAACTCTCGACAGTCAGCACAGAAGCGGCGGGGGTCGTGTTGGTGACGATGCCATCGACAATGGTCGAACTCGTCGCAGGCGCTAAGTTCAGCAGCGAAAACTGGTTCGGATACTGCACCCCCAGATCAAGCAGCCGCCCGCGCTTGACTTCGAGCACCTCGACATCCAGCATCACTTCCGGCTCGGCCAGATCCTGCACCGCGATGATCTTCTCGGCCAGGCGGATGGCATCGGGCGTGTCGCGCATGATGAGCAGATTCAGGCGCTCGTCCACGTACAGATCCCGGGCCTTGATCAGCGTGCGCAGCATCGCCATGGTGGCCTTGGCGTCGGCGTTGCCCAGATAGAAGCTCTTCACCATCAGTTCCTGATACGCCTTCTGCTTTTGCGGCTGGTCGGGATAGATCAGCAAGGTGTTGGCGTTGACCACCTTTTTCGTCAGCTGGCCGGTCATCAGCAGCATGTCCACCGCATCGGCGATCGGCGTGTTGCGCGCGAACAGCGTGGCCTTCACATCCAGCCGCACGTCCTTGTCGAAGATGAAATTGATGCCCGACTGCCGTGCGATCATGTCGAACACGTTGCGCAGGGGCGCATCGCGGAACTCCAGGGTGATCGGCTTGCGGTAGGCCGCGCCGAGTTCGCGCGGGCTGAGTTCGTCGGGCGTGCGCGTCGCCTGGATCTGCTGCAGCAGCGCCTGTGCGCCGGCATGGCCGGGCGCCTGCGCCAGAATCAGGCGTGCAGCCTGTGCCGCTTCGTCAGGTCGGCCTGCCGCCAGCGCCTGGCTGGCAGCCTGCAGGTCCTGCTTGTGCCGGCGTGCCGTGGCGAGGTTGGACAGGAGCGTGCCTGCGCGTGGATTTTCGGGGTGCAGTGCCAGCACTTTCCGCAGCGTGACTTCGGCGGCATCGAAGTGGCCGGCGTCCAGATCCTGCTGCGCCTGGATCAGGAGATTGCTGGTCAGACGCTCGCGCTGCGTGTGGTAATAGGCCTTGAGCTCGATGTTGTCGGGCTCCTTGGCCAGTCCCGCGCGCAGGCGGGCGATGCCGGCTTCGGCCTGCCCGGCAGCGATCAGTTCGCGCCCTTCTTTGAGGCCGGTGCCGGCGCAGCCGGCCAGACTCAGGGCGAGCAGCGCGGTGGTCAGAATGGAATGGCGGATGTGCTGCAACTCAATCTCCTGTGCGCAGGCTGCGCGTCTGGTCCAGCGGTAGGTAAGTGAAATTCAGCTGGCCGCCGGTCACCGGTTCCAGCCGCCACACGCCGTCGAGCACCTGGCCTGCGCGCACGCTGACCGGCAACGTGCCGCGCGCCAGATAATAGGTGGTCTGTCCGGCGTCCTGCCAGCGCCCCATGTAGCTGAACGGCAATGCAGGCGCCTGGGGTGGAGGGGGCGGCACATAGGGCGGCGGTGGAGGCGGGGGCGGTGCAACGTACCAGGTCTGCTCAGGGAACAGATTGGCGCGGGAAAGCGCCAGCCGCGGCGCGGCCTCCTGCGATTTCGCCGGCGCTCGGGTGGGCGTCATGCCGATGACTGCGGGGGCGGGCGGGTTTGCGCGCGTCACGGGCTCAGCCACCTCGACCAGGTCGGTCTCCGCATCGCTCGCCGGTTCGTTGAACGCCAGCCAGGCCGACCAGGCCGCGACGCCCGCCAGCGCGATATACAAAACCGGACGCCGCAGTGTGTTATTCGCGGCTTCGGTCATGGCGCGGCTTCCACAAACAGGCTCATGCGCAGTTCAACCTGCAGTTCGCTGGTCTCGATGCGTTCGCGCTTGAGCTTCAGTTCGTCCAGCGTCAGGTTGGGCAGGCGTTCCAGGCTGGCGGCGATAAACGCATGCAGCGCCGGGTAGGGCGCCTCGACCGGCAGCACCAGCTGCCAGCGCGCAAGCGTCGTGCCTGCCAGCGGCGATACGCTGTATTGGCCGCGCGGCAAGGCGATGCCGTGCATGTGTGCCAGCTGTTCCAGTTCGCCGATCAGCTGCGACGCTTCGCCCGTCGGCGGCAGCAGGGCCAGCGGATTGAGCGGAGCCGGCGCGGGAACCGCTTCGTATGTGGCAGCGTCCAGACGCAGTGCGCTCAGCTTTTCATGCTGTGCGGCGGCTGCCCGCTGCAGGGACGCGACCTGGATCCCCTGCAGCAGCAGCGCGGCCGCCAGCAAACCGAGTCCGACCAGGCCGGGGATGCCCAGACGCCGACCCCATTGATGCAGGCGCCACTGCAATGCGTTCATGCACCCAGCTCCAGCAGGAGATTGAAGCGTACCGGCTTTTCTGCGGCGTCGGCCTGCACCTCGTGCTGGGTGAGCACGGCGCGCTTGATTCCCGGCTGCTGCTGCAGCACCTCGATGAATTTGACGGCATCCGCCAGTTGCCGCGCTTCGGCCACCAGCTTCATGTGTGACCTGGCCTGGACCGCATCGAGCGAGACCAGCGCGATCCTGCTGCTGCGTGCGGTGGCCAGCGCATCGAATGCGGGCTGCCAGGAATAGGCGAGCTGCGCCTTGATGCTCGTCTGCGTGGCTTGCGCGGTGGTGTCGGCGCGCGCGGCAGGTTTGGCCGCTGCACGCGGACGGGCCTGTTCGAGCGCGGCAATCTGCAGCGTCAGGCCGGCTTCGGTTGCGCGCGCGGCCTGCAGATTGCTCCAGGCCCAGCCCAGGGCGACCACCCCGGCCAGCGCCAGCGCGATGCCCAACCTGCCGGGCCGCTCAGGGCGCGCATGAAAATCGAAATCGAGTCGCGCCATCCTAAATCCTCGCCAGCGCCAGTGCGCCGTGTGTCTGGCTGTCGTGCGGCAGCACTTGCCAGCGCGCGTTGACGGAGCCAGGCGTTGAAACCGCGCCGACGCCCAATGCCTGGATCCACACCGTGGGCATGGTGGGCAGCGTTTCCCAGGCGGCCTCGCGCTCGATCAGTTCGGGCAGCGCCGCTACCCAGTCGGCGTCAATCGGCTGGCCGGCGAGGTGCTGCCAGACGCCGTTCGTCGCGCCGAACAGGCTCAGCCAGCCCGTCTCGACGAGTGCCCACCAGCCATCGAACGTCTTCGGCAGACGCCGTGCGGCGATGCTGGCAAGCGGGCGGATGGCCACGTCGCGAAAACCGTGACGTGCCAGCAGCGCGTCCAGCTGCTGCGCGAACGACTCGTCCACTGCGGCGCCAACCAGACCGGCCTGCGGCGGTTGGCTGTGCACCTGCACGTTCCATTGATTAGCTTCGTCGCCGTATATCTCGCGCAGGCTGGCCGCCACCAGCGCGGCTTCCTCGTTCCGGCGCAACGCCTTGCCAGGCGGCGGTGTCAGGACGTGGCGCACGAAATGCTGCGACAGCACCACCTCGACCCGGCGGCCGTGCCAGTCCGGGTCGCTGAGCGCCTCGTCCAGCAGCGGCAGCAGGCTCGCCGCGCTGCGCTCATGCGTGGTCAGCACACGCGTGCCGCGCGGATTCAGCAAGGCCGCCTCGCCGGGGGCAAGCGCGATGCGCAGCGTTTCAGCCGACCAGCGTGACACGGTTGATCTCCTCCAGCGTGGTGTCGCCCGACTTCACCAGCGCGAGCGCAGCCTCGCGCAGGCTCCGGGTGCCGCCGTGCTCGGCGGCTTCCTTGATCTGGCCGATCGGCGCGCGTGCCACGATCAACTCGCGCAGTTCGTCGGTGAGCAGCAGGATTTCGGCGATTGCCCGCCGCCCCTTGTAGCCGCTGCCGCGGCAGTGGCCGCACCCGCTGCCCTGGCGGAACGTGTAATCACGGGTTTTTTCGGGGGTCAGTCCTGACAACTCCATGATTTCAGCCGATGGCGCATTGGGCGCTGCGCAATGCGGGCAAATCACCCGCAGCAGGCGCTGCGCGACGATGCCGTTGAGCGCCGAGACGAAACTGTAGGGATCGACCCCCATGTGGATGAAGCGGCCGATGACGTCGAACACGTTGTTGGCGTGCACGGTGGTGAATACCAGATGTCCGGTGAGCGCCGACTGCACCGCGATCTGCGCGGTGTCGGCGTCGCGGATTTCGCCGACCATGATCTTGTCGGGGTCGTGGCGCAGGATCGAGCGCAGGCCGCGGGCGAAGGTCAGCCCCTTCTTCTCGTTGACCGGGATCTGCAGCACCCCGGGCAGCTGGTATTCGACCGGGTCTTCGATGGTGATGATCTTGTCGCGGCCGTGATTGATTTCGGAGATCGCCGCGTACAGCGTGGTCGTCTTGCCCGACCCGGTCGGGCCGGTCACCAGCAGCATGCCGTAGGGCTCGGCCGCCAGCTTGCGGATGCGCGCCAGCGTTGCCCCGGCGTAGCCCAGGCCTTCCAGCGTGAGGCCGGCGAGTTCCTCCGATAGCGCCTGCCGGTCCAATATGCGCAGCACCGCGTCCTCGCCGAACACGCTCGGCATGATCGACACCCGAACGTCGACCTCGCGACCCTGGATCGCCACCTTGAATCGGCCATCCTGCGGCACGCGGCGCTCGGCGATGTCGAGTTCGGCCATCACCTTGATGCGCGACACCGCCTGCTCGGCCACCTCCAACCCAGGGGCGTGGGCAATGTGCGAGAGCACGCCGTCGATGCGGTATTTCACCGTCAGCCCGCGGGGGTCGGTTTCCAGGTGGATGTCGGAGGCGCCGGCTTTCAATGCGTCGTATAGCGTCGAGCGGACCAGTCGCACCACCGGGCTGGTGTCCTCGGCGATGCTGGCAAACGACAGCGCCTCGGCGCCGGAGTCCCGTACCGACAGCGCACCGCTATCGCCTACGCCTTCCATCGCGCGCAGGCCTTCTTCGTGGCGTGCAAGCAGGGCGGCAAGATCGGCAGGATGCGCGAGCCCCGTCTTGAATGGCACGCCCATCACGTGGGCGGCATAGGCGCGGCTGGCGCTGTCCCATGGGTCGGTCAGCAGCAGCCACAGGTGCGCCTCGGCATCGCGCGCGGCCAGGCAATGCCGCCGCGCGGCTTCGTTGAAACTCAAGCGGTTGAAGTCGACCGTCAGCGCATTCAGTGCGGCCATGTCGAAGGCCGGCTGGCGGCTGTGTGCGGCCAGCAGGTGCAGCGTGGCATCGGCATCGAGGCCGAATTGTTCCTGCACCCGCAGCATCACGGCCTGGCCGGCGGCGTGCGCTTCCTGGCGCAGCGTGGCGAGTGTGGCCGGAGAGAGGGCAGGGTGCGGCGCGTTCACTGGATCGACCCCGCCAGTTCGAAGACCGGCATATAGAGCAGCACCACGATGAGGCCGATGGTCAGTCCGATAAATAC
The DNA here is from genome assembly GCA_028065725.1 of Betaproteobacteria bacterium. The sequence continues at coordinate 3,705 of JAPTVL010000539.1, read as the reverse complement.
CATCAGCAGTGGCTCGAACAGGCGGGTGAACCAGTCCACCCAGCGCGCCATTTCATCGTCGTGGAAGATGGCGATGCGCTCCATCATTTCGCCCATGCGGCCGCTTTTCTCGCCGACACGCAACAGCCGCGCGGCCACCGGCGTGGTCAGCTCGCCGCGGGAAAACGCAGCCGAGATGGTTTCACCGCGGCGCATCGCTTCCATCGCCGTCGCAGCGCCGCTGCGCAGATGGGCCGAAAGCAGGCCCGACACCATGCCGAGCGCGGAGACGATCGGAATGCCGCCGGTCAGCAGCATGCCGAGGCTGCGGTAAAAGCGTGCCAGTTCGAAGGTGCGCAGGTGTTCGCCGATTGCCGGGGTGCGCCAGGCCAGACGAGTAAGCGCCGCGCGGGTGGCGGGCTGCACCAGCGCCAGGACGAGGATGGCGATGAAACCCGCCGCCCCCAGCGCGATCCAGCCGCCATGCACCTCGACCGCTTCGCCCCAGGCCAGCAACATTTTCGACATCCACGGCAGATCGCGCCCCGAGTCGGCATAGACCGTGGCAAAGCGCGGTACCACATAGCCGAGCAGAAAGCCGATCACCAGCGTGCCGACGCCGATCAGCAGCAAGGGGTAAATCGATGCCGACAGGACTTTCTTCTTTATTGTGTCGATCTGGTTTTGATAGCCGACGTAGCGGGTCAACGCAGGCGACAGGTCGCCGGTGCTTTCGGCGGCGCGCACCGTCGCGGCATACAGGGGCGGAAACGCATCGCCTTGCGCCGTGAGTGCAGCCGAAAATGGACGCCCTTCGCGCATGGTGGCGAGCAGGCGTTCGATCAGTTGGCGCGACTCAGGCCGGCTTTCCTTCTCGGCCAGGGTTTCCAGCGCTTCGGTCAGCGTCAGTCCGGCGTCGAGCAGGGCGATCAGTTCCTGCGTGAACAGCAGCAATGGAAAGCGTGCGCGCCGCGCCGCCAGCCAGTTGCCGTGTTCGGCATCAATGGACAGCACCTGCGCGCCTGCGCGCTGCAGGCGCGCAGCGACTTCGGCCTCGTCGAGCGCCTCCACCGTCAGCGCCGTTACGCCCGTTCCGGGGCGCAGGGCTTTTACTCGATAGCGCATTTACCAGTTGCCGATGTCGGCGCCGTCGCCACTACCGCCAGTGGCGCCATCGCGGCCGAAGGAAAAAATATCCACTTCGCTGCGCTCGCCAGGCATGCGGTATTGATACGGCTTGCCCCAGGGATCGTTGGGCACCGCTTTTTTAAGATAGGGACCGTCCCAGCGCGCCTCGTCGGCCGGCTTGGCGTTTAGCGCCGCCAGTCCCTGCTCGGTGCTGGGGTAACGGCCGGTGTCGATGCGGTATTGATCCAAAGCCTTTTCCAGCGCGCCGATCTGCGCCTGTGCCGTCTTCACTTCCGACTTGCCGACCTGGGAAAAATACTTCGGTGCCACATAGCCCGCCAGCAAGCCCAGAATGACCAGCACCACCAGCAGTTCGAGCAGGGTGAAGCCACGCGACAGCGAGATCGAAACAGAGGAGCGGGCGATGCACATGGCAAGCTTCCAGTCGGGGTTTATTGCAGATGTGTGCCCATCATAAGAAACAAGTGTGACCGTCTTGTTAAAGGTCGCTGGAATACATTTTCTCGCCTGATCAAATTGCGCAGGTAACAGGCGGAGAGGCGACTTCTGTTGGTACATCAAGTCCGACGGGACATGCTTCCTCCACCAGCCGCCGGCCAAAAGGCAGCTTGCGCTGGTCGATGAACAGGCTGCTGCCATCGATGCGTTTGGCCATGCGTTTGGATTCGGAAGCCGCGCGTGCCACTTCATGATAGTGGTGAAAGTGTGCGTGATCGACCAGCAGCGCACCGATGGAGAGCGTCACCAAGGCATGAAAAGCCATGCCGCCGCGCCGGTCTTCGCTGCGGTAGCCGCCAGCTTCCACGTGCTCGGGGTTGAACAGGGCCAGTCGTTTGCGGTCGAACTGCGCCAGCATGCTGTGGCAGCGCATCTCCCAATCCGGGCTTTGAAACAGCACCACGAAATCGTCGCCACCGATGTGGCCAACAAAATCGAGTTCGGCGTTGCAACCCTCGCGAAGAATGCTCGCCAGCAGATGAATCATGTCGTCACCGCGGCGGAAACCGTAGACGTCGTTGTAAGGCTTGAACTGGTCGAGATCGAAATAGGCGGTGACGAAAGTCTGTTCGTTGATCAGCAGGCGCTCCATGTGTTCCTGGATCGGCACATTCCCGGGCAGGCCAGTCAGCGGGTTGGCATAGCGCGCAGCGACGATTTGCATCTCGGTAACTTCACGGATCAGATCAAAGCCTGATCCCATACCCAGATAACGCCCTTCGCCGGTGACGATAAAGCCCTGGGTAAAGGTTTCCTTGCCTTTTTTTACCACCAGTTCGGACAACTCGGTCATGCGCGTGGACTTGTCTACGATCAGCGGATCAGTGTCCATGAATTCGGAGCAGGGTTTCTTGCCGTAGAGTTCTCGCCGATACAGGCCGATAAAGCGATTGAGCAGGGCGGGGCGGTGAATAATGCCGACAGGAATGCCTTGATCGACTACTGCCACGGCATGCAAATCAGGATGCAACTGCATCAGGTCAAGCACCGCCTGACTGGTTGTCTGGGGGGTGACAGACGGCGCGGCCATGACCAGTTTGTCGGCTGACAGGTACAGGCCGGCACGCCCCTGCGGGATGGGAAACACGCTCACCGTACCAGACTTCAGGCACGCCAGAACCTCACCTGACGGCACTCGGATCGGTACCGGTGAAGGACGGCCAATCTGGTAACCCTGAGCAAAGCGAATGCCGATATTTTTCAATATTGCCAGTTCGGAAAGGTTTTCCACGCCTTCGGCAATCACACAAGAGTGGGCACTCTCGGCCATCTGTTTGATCGACCGAACGAACAGCATCTTGTGAGGATCCTGGTGGATTCCGGCAATGAAATGCTTGTCGATCTTGACAAAGGCCGGCTTCAATTCCGACCAAAGGCGCAGGCTGGAAAACCCCTCCCCGAGGTCGTCAATGGCCACTTCGATCCCTGCTGCGCGGAGTCGCGAGACTGCCTGTCGTAGCTCACTGTAATCGAGCGCGTTGGCGTTTTCGGTAATTTCGATCACCACCTGGTGATGGCTCAGGCCCACCTCGCGCAGCGCCGCCAGCAGCGCGTCTGGCGCAAAGCTTGCGTCGAGCAGGCTGTTGGGCGAGAGATTTACAAACAGCCGCCCCGGCAGATTCAGCTGCGCAAATGTCTTGAGCGCCATGCGCACACAGGCCCAGTCCAGCGCCGTCAGCAGGCCGTGCAGCTCAGCCACACGGAATAGCGTCTGCGGGCCATGCAGTGGACTTTGGGATGGACCGCGCGACAGTGCCTCGTAGCCCATCACCCGTCCTTCAACGAGATCGAGCAATGGTTGCAGCAGTGTCACCAGCCGCGCATTGGCCAGTATGTCTTCCAGATGCAGACGTAATTCTTGATGACTCATGGAGGGGGCGATTATTTTTGTCCACGACAACAATATTGGGAAAGCGTTACGTTTATGTGAAAGTGGGGCGACTTGCCGAGGAAGAATTTTTTCTGCCCAGGTAACCTGAACTTGAAGGGGGTATCGAGCGTGGATGACATATTATTTAACATAATATACATTATGTGCATATTAACGGGTCTTGATAAAGCCCCTAAGGGGCGTTCGCG
>JAPTVL010000520.1 GCA_028065725.1 Betaproteobacteria bacterium | reverse complement strand
GAAGGGCGGAATGGGGCGCGAGGACGCGGGTGCGACGCGAACACTTGGTCGCACTGCGGTCGGGGGCGGCACAGGCGGGACCTGGAGCTTGGGCATGGGTAGCCGGATCGCGAGGGGATGCGGCGGCATCGGCGGCCGCATCGCCGCGATGGGGGCAGCGGGTGTTTCGGCCGCATCGGCCGGCGCCGCCACCTTCAGGGCCAGGCGCAGGCGCTGGCCGCCGTCATCGAGATAGACGTGATGGGGTTGGATGCCCTGCACCAGCCAGTTCGTTCCTGGAACGAGATCGCCTTTGGACAAAGCAGTCGCACGTCGTGTCCCTACTCGGATCAAGGCCAGCGACAGCCCGGGGGCCTGGACGACGCCGGTCAGGATCGGCGTTCCTCGCGTCGCCGGTGTGGAGGCGTTTGCCGCCGACCTTGGATCAGGCTTGCGATCGGGATTGAACAAGGGCGCGCGCGCATACGCGCCGCGGAGGTCCGGGGGCATCGGCGGAACCGTCAACGGTGCGAGGTGGACTGCGTCCGCAGGCACCGGCGAAGGCGTCGGAAGCGGGGGCAAGGGGCGCCGCGCCCACCATGCGATGCCGATGAGCAGCAGCACCAGCGCGGTATTCAGGGCCACGAGGCTGAGGCGAAGACGTGGGCGGGCGGCTGCGCTCATGGATGCATGGATGGCTGCCAGAAGCCTTCGACGATCAAGTGCGCCTCGAGCGGGCGCGGAATGGCGTTGGGCGTGGTGTCGAGCACCGGCGCCTGATAAGCGTCCAGCACCGGGATGATCAGCAGCGGACGGCTGCGCTCGATGCGCGCGAGGACGTTCACCAGGTCCACGGTGCCGCAGCTCATCACCACGGAGAGCCGCGCCGTATGGTAGGGCGCCGACCCCGAGTCCCGGGCGGGCAATGGCGACTCCGACAGACTGACGCAGCCCGCGCCCTGCCGGGTGGACGTCAACAGAATGCTCTGGACGGTCTGCAACAGCTCGGCGGCGGCGGCGTTGCCGGCGTGTGCGGGCAACTCGATGCCCTGCATCACCGCGGACGCGCCTGCGGCGTGGTGCGCGCGGGCGAGTATCCGTCCACGGGCAATTTCCTGAATCGCCGCGCGCTCCGCTTTCGCCATGCGCGCCTGCGCGGCATGGTCTTGCCGCAACGGCGCAATGAACAGTGGATCAACGATCACCAGCATCATCAGCGCCAAGACGCCGAGCAGTGCGGACCAGGCCAGCACCTGTGCTTCGATGGGACGGAGCTTACGCATGATGGCGTGGCGCGGCCGGCGCGCGCAGCGCCGCAACAATCAGGAAGCGCTCCTTGCCGGTCTGGATATCGGGCTGGACGGTGCCTTCCAGTGATGGATGGGTGAGATAGGGTGAGGCCTTCAGGACATCGATCAGCGCCGGCGGATCCGGACTTTCGCCTTGCAGGGTGATGCGTCCCGAGGCGTGAATGCTCAGATGCTCGATCCAGGTCGAGCGCGGCAGCCTGTGGCTGAGGTCGTTCAGCAGCACATCCATGCGCGGTTGCCGATCCAGGCGCTGACGCAGGGCTTGCAGGGCCGTCTGCTGCGCCAAGAGCGCGTGTTCTGCGCGGCGAATCTGCGCAGCATGCGATTCGAGGCGGTGCAATCGCGCTTCGCTCAAGGCCAGCCGATGGCGCACGGCATGGTGAAGTTCGACGCTCAGGACGATGAGCAGCCCCGCAGCGAGGATTTTGAGTCCGCCGTCAATGCGCGCCCAAGGCCGCGTCGCGCGTGCCCGCTCGGTACGCGGCAGGAGATTGAAGCCGTGTCGACTCGTGGCGCCCAGCGCGAAATCCACGCCATCGAGTCCGATGCCGTCGGCGCGCGCGCGCTCCAGCCACGGCGCCAGCGTGCTGCGCGGGAGCACGGCCAGTTCGATGGCGACCTTGCCTGCGGGCATGGGCTCCCGGACCTGGACATCCCACACCACCTGTTCGGGCGTGAACGGGGTCAGGTGCTCGATCTGCAAAGGTATCGCGGAGGACAGCTGGCGCACGGCTGCCGCCGGCCACAACAGCCGCCGGCGCAGGCCCGACGATTCCGGCAGCATCAGAATCCGCCGCACATCGGATGCATCGACGTTGCGCGCATCCGCGTCGCGTGTCGCGGCCGGGAAGATTCGCACCTGATCGGAGGGGTGCGCCGAACCGGGCGCGCGGATCGTCAGGTGGTCCTCGACCGGGACGATCCATGCTTCTCGCGGGGGCGGCAAGAAGCGCCGTCGCAGCGCGATGGGAAGCGGGGCGATCAGGTGTCGGCGCCACGCGTGCAGCAGCGCCGGGCCGCGCGAGTGGCGCCAGCGTACGGCCAGCACGGTCATCCAACCGTGTACCGCGCCCAGCCCGGCGCGCATGCGCGATCCCTCGGTCATGGCCCCCTCTCACCGCCCTCGACGCAAGCCTACACGATGACGATTGCGGCGCCATGGTGCAACGCTGCAGCCACGGGTCGGACTCGAAGCAATTGTCACAGTGTGTGTGAATTGAGGTTGCGGAGCTTGACAGGTTGCGCCACCGCCGCCTAGCGTAAAAAGCGGAGTGTAAGCACGCGCGCAGTTCAGCACCTTACAGGGGGGTGTCATGAGGCGGATGCAGGGACGCGGGTTTGCGTCGGGTTTGGGGTTTCTCGCGCTGGTGCTGGTCGCGGGTGCTGCATGGGCGCTGACCTCGTGGGGTCTGCCCGAAGGCGCACAAGTCTGGCTGTCCTCGGATACGGGCGTGGCGCAGTTGGGCGTTTCGCCCGATGGCACGATGGCTCTTTCCACGCTGCTGATGGGCGGGGGCTGGCTGACCACCGATGCCGCAGCAGGCGGGCTGTGGCTGCTCGACGGACAGGATCATCTGGTCGCACTGGGTGCCGATGGAGCGGTCGGAAAACCGCTCGATCTCGCGCCTGCGCTGGGATCGGCACAACCGCTGGGCGTTGCCGTGGATGGCGCGGCGGACGTGGCCTGGGTGATCTCCCCGGAGCAGCTGATCACCGTCGCGCTGGGATCGGCGCAGAGCCAACGAACGCCGCTGCCTGCGGGCGTCGTCGCGTGGACCCAGGATGCCGCGCAGCACACGCTGTGGCTGGCGAGTGACCATCGCTTGGCTGAGTACGACGCGCATGGCCGGACCATGACGTCGTTTGCGTTGCCCGAAGTGCCGACTGCGATGGCGTATGACAACGGCTCCGGACAGATCTGGTTGGCGTTCGCGAACCACCAGATTGCGCGCTACACCGCGCGCGGCCGGCAAACCCTGCAGGCGCCGCGACCCACGATGGCGGCAGGACCGATGGCCGCCGATGGCGCGGGCGGACTGTGGATCGCCGGCCGAACCCACGTGGTCCATCTCGATGC
>JAPTVL010000445.1 GCA_028065725.1 Betaproteobacteria bacterium | reverse complement strand
CGCTTTGCCCGGTTGATGAGCGTCTGCATGTGCTCCAGCAGAAAATAGCGGTTGGGCAGGCCGGTGACAGGGTCGTGGCGGTACAGGTAGTCAAGTTCCCGGTTCTTTTTCCGGGAGAGATACAACAACCCCATCATCACGGCAGTGACCACAAGAAAAGCGCCCATGGTGAGGTATGCGTCGCGCACCATCTTGCGGCGCGCATTCTCGAACAGGCCGGCTTCGGGCAGATCGACCAGGTTCCAGGCTGTTCCCTCCACCGGCAGGCTGTAACCGATGTGCCGCATTTCTTCGGCGCTGAGTTTGAAATCTCGCTTGAGCAGGATGCGCGGGCCGCTATCCGTGATCTCGATGAGGCCGGGAATCCTTTTGTGTAGCAGCATCAGGCGATGGCCGGGAACCTGCCCATGGCGCAGAGCGCGCGCCAGCAGATCGGCAGGGTAACTGACGAAGAATATGCCCTGGGCAACGCCGCCCTTTTCCCAGTCCACCATGACATCGAAGTGGTAAACCTCCGGGTGGGGATGGACGTAGACTTCGCTGTGCGCCCGGTCGGCGGCGAACTGCCTGATGTCGAGCTGGCAGACTTCGCCTACCAGCCCATCGAAGTCCTCCAGCAGAGGATTGCCGCTGCGGTCGGCGAGGGTAAAGGCGAACGCCTCGGGAAAATAAAACCGCACGCGCTTGTTCAACTGGTCGTGCAGGGCCAAGTCCTCCGGATGGGAGCGTAGCTTGTCCAGCAGCGCCTTTTCGCTGTTGGCGAACAGATGTACCGAGCGGCGCAGTTCCGTCAGATACGCGCCAATCTCGCCAGCGGTACCGCTCACCGAACTGCGCATGAGGCTTTCCTGGTTGCGCCGGAACTCCTCGTAACGAACATCGGTGTGCCATGTCAGCAGCGCGCCCACCATGGCGAGCATGACGCCGACAAGCATCCATATGGGCAATTGGGAATTTCGACGCAGCTTCATCGTCGCGCCACCACTTATTCCACCCTCAACGGACTGCGGGCTGCGATTTCGCGCGTCAACAGGGCCTCGAATTCGGCGGGGGGAAGCGGCTTGCTGAAGTAGTAGCCCTGCATGAAATTGCACTTCATGGATTGCAGGAGTGTCATCTGTTCTTCCGTTTCCACGCCTTCCGCGATGACCTTCAGGCCCATTTTTTGCCCTATTTCGATCACCGCCGCCACGATGGATGCGTCGTTGGCATCGGTCATGACGTCGCGTACGAACGAGCGGTCGATCTTCACCACATCCACCGGCAGACGCTGCAGGGCTGACAAGGATGAATGGCCGGTGCCGAAATCGTCGATGGCGATGGTGATGCCCATTTCGCGCAGGGCCCGCAAGGTGCCGATCACGGCGTCGGTGTGCTCCAGTATCGTGCTTTCGGTAATTTCCAGCTCGAGGCAGGAGGGATCCAGCCCGCTGCGCTCCAGGGCCTGGCTGACCTGCTTGAGCACGTGGGGATACTGGAGCTGGCGCGGCGAGAGGTTGACCGCAACCCGGATGGATGGCAGCCCGGCATCCTGCCAGATACGCGCCTGGTCGCATGCCTGGCGGAGCACCCATTCGCCGAGCGGGACGATCAGCTCGCTGGCCTCCGCCAGAGAAATGAAACGGTCTGGCATGATCAGCCCGAGTTCGGGATGCTGCCAGCGCACCAGCGCTTCCATGCCGACGATTTCGCCACTGATCTGCCCGATCTGGGGCTGGTATTGCAGCAGGATCTGCGGCTGGTAATGCAAGCGCAGATTTTCCCGGTTGATGGCCTTGCGCAACGCACCTTCCATGCTGACACGCTCGGCCAGGGCGGCGTTCATTTCCGGCGCATAAAGCCGGTAGACGCCGCGGCCATGATGCTTGGCGCTATACATGGCGGCATCGGCGTTCTTCAGCAGGACGTCCGTATCGTCCGCGTCGAGGGGAAACACCGTGATGCCGATGCTGGTCGAGGAGAACAGCTCGTGTTCGCCGATATGGAACGGCTCGGCGAACAGTTCGATGATCTTTTCGGCCACCATTTCCGCATCGCGGATATGGACGACATCGTCGAGCAGGATGGTGAATTCGTCGCCGCCCAGCCTGGCCACCGTATCGCTTCTGCGTACCACGTCGCGCAGGCGTTCGGCAACCAAGCGCAGCAGTTCGTCGCCGGTTTCGTGGCCGAGCGTGTCGTTGACGTTCTTGAAGTGGTCGAGGTCGAGGAACATCACCGCCAGCAGTTTCGGATGGCGCTGCGCCAGGGCCACCGCCTGGGTCAGCCGGTCGAGGAACAGGCGGCGGTTGGGCAGGCCGGTGAGCATGTCGTAGTAGGCCAACTGCGTCAGCTGCTCCTCGAATGCCTTGCGCTCGCTGACGTCCTGCGCCACCGCCGCCATGAGCTGCTGCGCGCCATGCTTGAAGGCGCTGACGGACAGTAGCATGGGGAAAGATTCGCCATTCTTTCTGCGGGCAGCGAATGAAAGCACGTCGCCGTCGAGGAGCCGGGCGCAGGATTCGCGCAGCCCGGACTCGTCTTCCACCAGGTGGTAGAAGGGCATGCCCGCCGCCTCACCGGCGTCGTAGCCAAACATGCGCTGCGCGGAGGCGTTGAGGGCCTCGATCTGGCAACTCTGGTTGATGATGATCACGCCTTCCGCCAGGTTCTCCAGCACCGCGCGGTGGCGGGATTCATGCGCCGCCGCTTCCTCGCTGCGTTTGACGATCTCGCCCCGCATGAACTCCAGGTCCCTGGCCAGGTCGCTGACCTCGTCGAGGTTGGTGTTGACGCTGAGGGTGCGGCGCATGTCGCCGCCGGCGATCTCGCGGGAAGCGAGCCGCAATTCGGTGAGCGGCCGGGTCAGGCGCATGGCCAGCGCGGCGGACAGCAGCAACAGCAGCCACAAGTAGATGAATCCAACGGCGAAGCCGAGATGGTACAGACTGCGAATTTTTTCGCCGAGGAAGGATTCGTCGTAACACAAGCGGAGGATGCCGTGCGTTTCGCCGTTCTGGGTGGTGACCGGTACGGCCAGGCAGTAGCTGTTGTCGCCATGGTCGCCGAACGCGAGGTCTTCCTTGAATGCAGGATCCGCGGCGCCTGTCGGGTCGAAGCGCGCGTACGTCACTTCGCCGGACAACTGGACGTCGGCCAGCAGGGTGGCGACCCGGTCTTGCCGGGCATCCTGTCCCACCAGGCTGGAGAGGATTTGCGCCTGGCTGCGCACGTGGTTGATGAACTGCTCCTGGTAGTCACGCTTGACGTAATGCATGACGCCCGCGATCAGGATGGCGCCGATCGCGAAATTCATCAGCAGCATGCCGGTGACCATCCGGCCCGGCATGCTGCGCAGGAAACGGACGATCAGTTTTCCTGCCATAG
>JAPTVL010000166.1 GCA_028065725.1 Betaproteobacteria bacterium | reverse complement strand
ACACCGTGTTGCTGATTGCGGCCCTGACCCTGGCTGCCATGACCCACCAGTATCCCTTCGTGGTCGACTGGGTCACGGCGAAGGTATTCGGCGTGATCGCCTACATCATTCTCGGTACCCTGGCGCTGCGCCAGGCCAGCACGCGCGCCATGCGGGTCGCCTGCTGGCTGGCATCGATGGCGGTATTCGGCTGGATCGTGTCGGTGGCCCTGACCCGCCAGCCACTGGGCTTTTTCGCGGTGCTGGTCTAGCCGAGGCGGCCGTCCGGCGGCGCCAGCAGGGCCTTGAGCCGGGGTATGTCGATGATGCGGATGTGCTTTTGCTGCACCGAGATCAGGCCTTCGTCCTGGAAGCGAGAGAAGGCGCGGCTCACGGTTTCCAGCTTGAGGCCAAGATAGGAGCCGATTTCCTCGCGCGTCATGCGCAGGTGAAACTCGGCAGGCGAATAGCCGCGGGCACTGAAGCGCTGCGACAGGTTGAGCAGGAATGCCGCCAGGCGCTCTTCCGCACGCATGGTGCCGAGCAGCATCATGACTCCGTGGTCGCGCACGATCTCGCGGCTCATGACCTTGTGCAGGTGATGTTGCAGCGAGTGGATTTCGCTGGAAAGCATTTCCAGTTCGGTGAACGGGATCAGGCAGACTTCGCTGTCTTCCAGGGCCACGGCATTGCAGGTGTGGACTTCCGTGCTGATGCCGTCCATGCCGAGAATTTCTCCGGCCATCTGGAAGCCGGTGACCTGATCGCGGCCGTCCTCGGTGAGCACGTCGGTCTTGAAGAATCCGGCACGGACCGCGAAGATGGATTCGAACGGGTCGCCGGCGCGGTAGAGGTGCTGGCCGCGCTTCAGCTTGCGCCCGCCGCCGATCAGGCTGTCGAGTCGTCCCATGTCTTCTTCGGAAAGGCCGAAGGGCAGACACAGCTCGCGCAGATTGCATTGAGAGCACGCGACCTTGAGTCCCGGGGTGATGAGCGGAATTACATTCTGCTTGACGTTTGCATGCACGCTTGTTGCGTTACCCGTTTCGGGGCACCCCTTTGATCTGTATCAATGCAACTAATTCGCGATTGCGACATGGTATACACTAGCAGCGAATATGCTGTGCCTACCGCAATCCCCAACCTTCAGCCAATGGATTATCAGGAACTCATTTTCGACCCGGAGGTCATTCGGCGCTTTGACGTAAACGGCCCGCGATACACCTCGTATCCGACCGCCGACCGCTTCGTCGAGGCCTTCGGCGCCGACGACTACATACGCTGGCTCGGCAAAAGGACGGTGGGCGGCATCGGACGACCCTTGTCATTATACGTCCACATCCCTTTCTGCAATACCATCTGCTACTACTGCGCCTGCAACAAGATCATCACCAAGGATCATGGCCGTTCCGCCAAGTACATCAAGTACCTGGGCAAGGAAATCGCCATGCAGGAAGCCGCCCTCGATGGCAGCCGCGACGTGGTCCAGCTGCACTTCGGCGGCGGCACGCCGACCTTCCTCAGCGACGACGAGATGGTTCGCCTGATGGACATCATCCGCCAGCACTTCCGCCTGCTGCCCGGCGGCGAGTACTCGATCGAGGTCGATCCGCGCAAGGTCGACCGCAACAAAGTCAAACTGCTCGGCGATCTCGGTTTCAACCGCATGAGCGTCGGTGTGCAGGACTTCTCACCCGAAGTGCAGGTGGCCGTCAATCGCGTGCAAAGCCTCGAGGAAACCAAACTGGTGATCGACTCGGCGCGCGAGTTCGGTTTCAAGGGCATCTCGGTCGACCTGATCTATGGTCTGCCCAAGCAGAACGTGATCAGCTTCAACCATACGCTCGACGAAGTTCTCAAGCTCGATCCGGATCGTCTTTCCATCTACAACTACGCGCACCTGCCGAGCCTGGCCAAACCGCAGCGACGCATCAACGAATCCGATCTGCCGACGCCCGACGCACGCCTGCAGATCCTGCAACTCGCCATTCGCCGCCTGACCGAGGCGGGTTACGTCTTCATCGGCATGGACCACTTCGCCAAGCCCAACGACGAACTGGCCGTGGCGCAGCGCCAGGGTCGGTTGCATCGCAACTTCCAGGGCTACTCGACGCACGCGGAGGCCGACCTGATGGCCTTCGGCGTTTCCGCCATCGGCAAGGTCGGCCCCAGCTATTGCCAGAACGTGCGCACGCTCGACGAGTACTACGACAGCCTCGACCAGGGCGTACTGCCGATTTTCCGCGGCATCGAATTGAATGCGGACGATCTTCTGCGGCGCAGCATCATCCAGGCCCTGATGTGCCACTTCGAGCTCTCCATCGAGTCGATCGAGATCGCCCACCTGATCGACTTCAAGTCCTACTTCGCAGCGGAACTCGACGATCTGCGCGAGATGGAAAAAGGCGGTCTGCTCACCATCGACGAGCAGTGGATCAGCGTGCTGCCGCGCGGCCGCCTGCTGGTGCGCGGTATCGCCATGGCCTTTGACAAGTATCTGCGCACCGACCGCGAGCGCGTCCGCTATTCCAAAGTCATCTAAGCCGCGGCGGTGCCTGACAGCGGTTTTCTTGCGGTATTCCTGATCGGCCTGCTCGGCGGCGTGCATTGCGCCGGCATGTGCGGCGGCATCGTTTCCGCGCTCAGCCTGCAGGTGCCCGACAAGCCCCGCGCTGCAGCGCCGGCGTGGACCATCCATCTCGCCTACAACCTCGGCCGCATCAGCAGCTATGCCGTGGCGGGCGCCCTGATGGGTGCGCTGGGCAGCCTCGGCCTGTTGCTCAACAAGGCCTTGCCGGTGCAGTTGACGCTGTATGTCGCCGCCAACCTGATGATGATCGCGCTGGGTCTTTACCTGACCGGAATTACCGGTGCGCTGGCTTTCACCGAACGCGCCGGGCAATGGTTGTGGCGGCGCATCCAGCCGGTGACCAAACGCTTCCTGCCGGTGCGCGGACCGGCACAAGCCTATCCGCTCGGCCTGCTCTGGGGCTGGCTGCCCTGCGGCATGGTCTATAGCGTACTGGCGATGGCCCTGCTCACCGGCAGCGCGTTGCGCGGCGCGGCGACGCTGCTGGCTTTCGGCCTTGGCACCCTGCCCAACCTGATGCTCGCCGGTTTGCTGCTGGCGCGCTTTCGCAGCGTGATCCAGGGGCGTGCACTGCGCCTGGGCTCAGGCCTGCTGGTGCTGGGCTTCGGCGTATATGGCCTGCTCAATGCCGCAACCCTGGGCGGCAAGTTGTGGCAGGGCGTGGTCTGCCATGTCTGAAGGTCGGCGCCGGCGCCACGGCGATGGCGGATCGTCTCAAGGCGTCAGCGCCATGCGGATGATGGGGCAGGGCATGTCCTGGCCGCCGCATTCGCAACGATGCACGAGTTGGCGCAGGGCGTCTGCCACCTTGTTCAGCTGCTCGATACGCACCTCGATATTGCGTATCTTTTCGGCAGCCAGGCTGCGCGCCAGGCGGTGGTCGCGGGTGTCGTTGAGCGTCATCAGCTCGGCTATTTCGTCCAGCGTGAAACCGACGCCCTGGGCGCGCTTGATGAAGTTCAGGCGTTCCAGGTGCAGTCCATCGTAGCGGCGATAGCCCGACACCGCCGGCGGTTCGGCAAGCAGGCCGCGGCGCTGGTAATAGCGCACGGTTTCGACGCCCACCCCGGCTTCTTTCGCCAATTTGCCGATCGTGAATCCCGCTTCTGAAATTTTCATCAAAAATCCCTTGACTCTGTACTTAGGTACGGAGTTTAGACTTGCTGCCATGAAACTTCCAGCCGTACCGACGGCCTATTTGGAGTGAGCCACATGAACGCAAGTACCAAGGACGAAAAACAGGCGCTGGAGCTGCCCCTGGCGGGCATGACCTGTGCCGCCTGCGCGGCAAGGATCGAGAAGCAGCTGAACAGGCTGCCGGGCGTCGAAGCGGCGGTGAACTTCGCCACCGAGCGCGCGACGATACGTTATGCGACCGCCGGCACCACGGCGGCGAAGCTGGTCGAGACCATCCGCAAGACCGGCTTCGAGGTGCCGCCGGCCACGCTCGACCTGGCCATCGGCGGCATGACCTGCGCCACCTGCGCGACGCGTATCGAGAAGCAACTGAACAAGCTGGAAGGCGTCGAGGCGGCGGTGAATCTCGCCGCCGAGCGGGCGCACATCCGCTACGTGCCCGGCCTGGCCGATCCGGACTCGCTGGTGGCGACCGTGGTCAAGACCGGCTTCACCGCCACTGTTTCCAGCAGCGACACGCGCGGCGAGGAAAAGGCGCGCAAGCTCGCCGTGTATCACCAAGAGCTGCGCCGCTTCTGGATTTCCGCCGCGCTGACCCTGCCGCTGGTGGCGCAGATGGTTTTCATGTTCGGCTCCGGCGCTCATGACGATGTTCTGCCGCGCTGGCTGCAACTGCTGCTGGCGACGCCGGTACAGTTCTGGATCGGCTGGCGTTTCTACGTTGGCGGCTTCAACGCATTGCGCGGCGGCGCCGGCAACATGGACGTGCTGGTCGCGCTGGGCACGACCATGGCCTGGGCCTACAGCGTGGTCGTCACCGTCGCCGGGCTGCAACACCACCACGTCTATTACGAGGCCTCGGCGACCGTCATCACCCTGGTGCTGCTGGGCAAGATCCTCGAAGCGCGGGCCAAGGCCAAAACCTCGGCGGCGATCGAGGCGCTGGCGAAATTGCAGCCGCAGACGGCGCGCATCGAACGCGATGGAAAGCTGGTCGATGTTGCCGTGGCGACGCTGATTCCGGGCGACGTGTTCGTGGTGCGTGCCGGTGAGGCGATGCCGGTGGACGGCGAGGTAATCGAGGGAACATCGTCGGCCAATGAAGCCATGCTGACCGGCGAGAGCCTGCCGGTGACCAAGGCCGCGGGCGACAGCGTCTTCGCCGCTACGATCAACGGCGACGGCCTGCTGCGCTGCCGTGCCACCGGCGTCGGCAGCCACACGCTGCTGGCCGGCATCATCCGTCTGGTGGAAGAAGCGCAGGGCTCCAAGGCGCCGGTGCAGCGCCTGGCCGACCGGGTGTCGGCAATCTTCGTGCCGGTGGTGGTGGCGATTGCGCTGCTGACCTTCATCGGCTGGTGGGCGCTGGCCGGCGACTTCACCCAGGCGCTGGTGAATGCCGTGGCGGTGCTGGTGATCGCCTGTCCCTGCGCGCTGGGTCTGGCGACGCCGACCGCGATCATGGTCGGCACCGGGCAGGGCGCCAAAGCCGGCGTGCTGATCCGCAATGCCCAGGCGCTGGAACTGGCCGAGAAGCTCAAGGTGCTGGTGGTGGACAAGACCGGCACGCTGACCGAGGGGCGACCCGTGGTCACCGATGTCGTAGGAGTCGGCGCCGGGGATACGGCGGCTTTACTGCAACTTGCCGCGAGCCTAGAGCAGGGCTCGACGCATCCGCTGGCTGCCGCGATCGTGGCGCGGGCCAAGGCGGACGGGCTGGCGCTGGCGACGCCGCAAAATGTCGTGACAACCGCGGGCCGCGGTCTGCAGGGCGACGTCAACGGCCGCCGCGTGCAGCTCGGCGCCGTGACGTGGATCAAGGAGCTGGGATGGTCGGCATCCGCGGCCGAGGTGCTGGCGCAAGCCGGGCGCAGTGTCGTCGCGGTGGTGGCCGACGACGCCCTGCTCGGTTTCATCGGCATTGCCGATCCGCTGCGTGCCAGCTCGCGCGCGGCGGTGGCGCGCCTGAATCGGCTCGGCATCGAGGTGGTGATGCTCACCGGCGACAACGCCGGTACGGCGCAGGCTGTCGCGCTGCAAGCCGGCATCACGCACTTCGAGGCCGAAGTGCTGCCCGGCGACAAGGCGGCGGCGGTGAACAAGCTCAAGGACAGCGGCCGCCAGGTCGGCATGGCCGGCGACGGCATCAACGATGCGCCGGCACTCGCCGCGGCCGACGTCAGCTTCGCCATGGCGGCGGGCTCCGACGTGGCGATGCAGGCCGCCGACGTGACGCTGATGCGCGATGACCTCGGCAGCGTGGCCGATGCGATCTCGCTGTCGCGCGCGACGCTGGCGAAGATACGGCAGAATCTGTTTTTCGCCTTCATCTACAACGTGCTCGGCATTCCGCTGGCAGCGCTGGGCATGCTGAATCCGGTCATCGCCGGTGCGGCGATGGCGGCAAGTTCGGTGTCGGTGGTGAGCAACTCGCTGCTGCTGCGCCGGTGGCAATCAAACAAGGATTGATGACATGGAAACGACGACAATCAAAGTGGACGGCATGTCCTGTGGCGGCTGCGTGAAAAGCGTGACCGGCGTATTGACCGCGCTGGACGGTGTGGCGAAGGCCGAGGTCTCGCTGGAGCAAAAGCAGGCCGTGGTCGAGTTCGATGCGGCCAAGGTCACGCGCGACCGGCTCAAGGCCGTGATCGAGGACGCCGGTTTCGACGCCGCGTAGGCGCGCGTTCAGCCCAGCGCCGTATCGAGCACCATCATCAAGGCGAAGCCGGCCATCAGGCCGAGCGTCGCCGGGGTCTGGTGACCGTTGCGATGAGTCTCGGGTATCACTTCGTGCGAGACGACGAAAATCATCGCGCCGGCGGCCAGGCCAAGCCCGACCGGATAGGCGACCGCGAGTCCGCTGGAGAGCCCGACGCCGAGCAGCGCGCCGAGCGGTTCGAGCAAGCCGCTGGCGGAAGCGACCAGCACCGCGAGCGAGGGCGCGAAGCCGGCGCCGCGTAGCGCCAGCGCCACGGCGAGGCCTTCCGGAATGTCCTGCAAGGCAATTGCGGTGGTCAGCGGCAGGCCGACGCTCATGTCGCCCTGCGAGAAGCTGACGCCGATCGCCATTCCCTCGGGCAGGTTGTGCAGGGCGATGGCGAAGACGAACAGCCAGACGCGGCCGCATTCTTGGTGGCCGGGGCCGCAGGGCCCCGTCTTGTCGTGTTCATGCGGCGTGAATTCGTCGAGCCCCAGCATGAGCAGCACGCCCAGCGCCATGCCGATCACCACCACCGCGGCGCCCATCGGCTTGCTGCCGAGAATCTCCGCACCGGCCGTGAGTCCCGGCAGCAACAGCGAGAACGCGCTGGCGGCGAGCATCATGCCGGCGGCCATGCCGAGCAGGCTGTCCTCCACGCGCTGCGGAATGCGGCGCAAGACCAAGGCCGGCAGCGCGCCGAGTGCGGTGGTGGCGAAGCCGGCCGCGCCGCCGATCATTGCGTAGCGCAAGCCGGCCGGCGCCTCGCCCATCAGTACGAGGTAGAGACTCTGCGTCAGCAGTGCGAGGACGGTGAGCAGTCCGATGCCCAGCCCCAGTGCCGCGAGCCGGTGTTCCCGGGCGTGGCGGCGAAACGCGTCAGGCCAGCCTGGCGCGGGGTTGGCAACTGTCCGGGCGAGTTCCGTACTCATGGCATCAAGAGTCGGCGCTGGCGGGACGGCGCGGGGAATCTCACGAAGCATTGCTTCGTGCCCGCGCCGGCCGGTCGACCCTGCAGGGCCGACCGGGGGTTCCGATCAGGGCCGAAGCATCACACCGCGCCGCCCGTTCGCCTTTACATCACGTCGAAGCGATCGAGGTCCATCACCTTGCTCCAGGCGGCGACGAAGTCGTGCACGAACTTCTCTTTCGCATCGGCCTGGGCATAGACCTCGGCCAGTGCCCGCAACTGCGAGTTCGAGCCGAACACCAGATCGACGCGCGTCGCAGTCCACTTCGCCTTGCCGGTGGCGCGGTCGCGGCCTTCGAATACTTCCCTGGCCTCGGAGGTGGGCACCCACGTCGTACCCATGTCGAGCACGTTCACGAAGAAGTCGTTGGAGAGCGTGCCGGGGCGCTCGGTGAAGACGCCATGCTTCGACTGGCCGACGTTGATGTCGATGGCGCGCAGGCCGCCGATCAGCACCGTCATTTCCGGCGCGGTCAGCGTCAGCAGTTGCGCCTTGTCGAGCAGGCGTTCCTCGGCCGGCACACCCGTGGCGCGGCTGTAGTTGCGGAAGCCGTCGGCGACGGGCTCCAGCACGGCAAAGGAGTCGACGTCGGTCATCTCCTGCGTGGCGTCGGTACGGCCCGGCGTGAAGGGCACCGTGACGGCATGGCCGGCAGCCTTGGCGGCCGCTTCCACGGCGGCGGCGCCACCGAGCACGATCAGGTCGGCCAGCGAGACCTTCTTGCCGAAGGCTTTCCGCACGCCTTCGAGTGCGGCCAGCACCTTGGCAAGCTTTGCGGGCTCATTGGCTTCCCAGTCCTTCTGGGGTGCGAGGCGGATGCGCGCGCCGTTGGCGCCGCCGCGCTTGTCGGAGCCGCGGAAGGTCGATGCGGACGCCCAGGCGGTAGCGACAAGTTCGGAGACCGACAGGCCGGTGGCGAGGATTTTCGCCTTTAGCTCGGCGATGTCCTTCGCGTCGATCAGCGGATGGTCGACGGCGGGCACCGGGTCCTGCCAGGTCAGAACTTCCTTCGGTACCTCGGCGCCGAGGTAGCGCGAGCGCGGGCCGAGGTCGCGGTGGGTGAGCTTGAACCAGGCCCGGGCGAAGGCATTGGCGAAGGCTTGCGGGTCCTTGTGGAAGCGGCGCGAGATGGGGCCGTAGATCGGGTCCATGCGCAGCGCGAGGTCGGCCGTGGTCATGATGGTGGTGACCTTCTTCGAGGCGTCGTGCGCGGCCGGCGCGAGGTCCTTGTCGGCCACGTTCGCCGGCACCCATTGCCAGGCGCCTGACGGGCTCTTCACCAGGTTCCAGTCGTAGCCGAAGAGCATGTCGAAGTAGCCGTTGTCCCACTGCGTCGGGTTCGGCGTCCAGGCGCCCTCGATGCCGCTGCTGGTGGTGTCGCCCCCCTTGCCGGTGCCGAAGGCGTTCTTCCAGCCAAGGCCCATTTCTTCGAGTGCAGCAGCTTCGGGCTCGGGCCCGACCAGCTTGGGATCGCCCGCGCCGTGGCACTTGCCGAAGGTATGGCCGCCGGCGACCAGGGCCACAGTTTCCTCGTCGTTCATCGCCATGCGGCGGAAGGTCTCGCGGATGTCGCGGCCGGAGGCGAGCACGTCGGGTTGGCCGTTGGGACCTTCGGGGTTCACGTAGATCAGGCCCATCTGCACGGCGGCCAGCGGGTTCTCCAGCTCGCGCTCGCCGCTGTAACGCTTGTCGCCGAGCCACTCGGCCTCGCCGCCCCAGTAGACGTCTTCTTCCGGTTCCCAGATGTCCTCGCGCCCGCCGGCGAAGCCGAAGGTCTTGAAGCCCATCGATTCCAGCGCGACGTTGCCGGTGAGGATGAAGAGGTCGGCCCAGGAAATGCGGTTACCGTATTTCTGCTTGATCGGCCACAACAGGCGGCGCGCCTTGTCGAGGTTCACGTTGTCGGGCCAGCTATTGACCGGCGCGAAGCGCTGGTTGCCGTGTCCTGCCCCGCCGCGACCGTCCGAGATGCGGTAGGTGCCGGCGCTGTGCCAGGCCATGCGGATGAACAGGCCGCCGTAATGGCCCCAGTCGGCCGGCCACCAGTCCTGCGAGTCGGTCATCAGCGCGGTGAGGTCCTTCTTCAGCGCGGCCAGGTCGAGCTTTTTGAATTCCTCGGCGTAGTTGAAATCCCTGCCCAGCGGATTCGACTTCTCGCCATGCTGATGCAGGATCTTCAGGTTCAGCTGCTTCGGCCACCAGTCGGCATTCGATTGCGCGGCGGCCGTGGTGCGCGCGCCGTGTTGCGCGGCGAAGGGGCATTTGGCTTCGTTGGTCACTGCTAGTTCTCCTTGCGGCAAATGATGGGCGGGCGATTACTCTTCCAACAGGCTGCGGAGCATCCAGGCCGTTTTCTCGTGGACTTCAATGCGCTGCGTCAGCAGGTCGGCGCTGGGCTGGTCGTTGGCCTTGTCCACCAGCGGGAACAACTTGCGCGCGGTGCGTGCCGTGGCCTCCTGCGCGGCGACCAGGTGGCGCACCATGTCCATGGCTTTCGGCTGGCCTTCGACTTCCTTGATGGTCGCCAGCTTGACGAATTCCTTGTAGGTGCCGGGTGCGGGATGGCCCAGTGCGCGGATGCGTTCGGCGATCAGGTCCAGCGCGTTCCACTGCTCGGTGTACTGACCCATGAACATCAGATGCAGGCTGTTGAACTGCGGCCCGGTGACGTTCCAGTGGAAGTTGTGTGTCATCAGATAGAGCGTGTAGCTGTCGGCCAGCAGGCCGGAGAGACCCTTGGCGATGGCGGTGCGGTCCTTGTCGGAAATGCCGATGTCGAGCTTGGCGGTCTTGACGGCTTTGTTGGCTTTCATGAGCTTGTCTCCTTCGTTGGTTCGGTCGCTTGGGTAATGCGGAAAGAATACCTCAGTACAGCTCAGGCCGGCTGACCCAGATCAAGGGTCGGCGATGTCGCCTTGACGGCCGGGCTGCGGATCAGGTGGTCGAAGGCGGAGAGCGACGCCTTGGCGCCGTCGCCCATGGCGATGATGATCTGCTTGAAAGGCGTGGTCGTCGCGTCGCCGGCGGCGAAGACGCCGGGCAGCGAAGTCTGACCGCGCGCATCGACCTCGATCTCGCCGCGCGGCGAAAGATTGAGTGTGCCCTTCAGCCAGTCGGTATTGGGCAACAGGCCGATCTGCACGAAAATGCCTTCGAGTTCGACGCGCTTGGTTTGTCCGCCGATGCGATCCTGATAGACGATGCCATTGACCTTTTCGCCGTCGCCGGTGACTTCGGTGGTCAGCGCGCTGGTGATGATGGTGACGTTGGGCAGGCTGCCGAGCTTGGCCTGCAACACTGCATCGGCGCGCAGCTTGCTGTCGAATTCGAGCAGCGTGACGTGGCTGACGATGCCGGCCAGATCGATCGCCGCCTCGACGCCGGAGTTGCCGCCGCCGATCACCGCCACGCGCTTGCCGCGGAACAAGGGCCCGTCGCAGTGCGGGCAGAAGCAGACGCCTTTCGCCTTGTAGTCCTTCTCGCCGGGCACGTTCATCTCACGCCAGCGCGCGCCGGTGGCGAGGATCACGCTTTTCGCCTTGAGCGTCGCCCCGTTGGCGAGCTTCACCTGGGCCAGCCCGTCGTCGCCGGCCGGGATCAGCGCTTCGGCGCGCTGCAGGTTCATGATGTCGACCTCGTATTCCTTGACGTGCTGCTCCAGCGCCATGGCGAGCTTGGGGCCTTCAGTCCGCTGTACCGAGATGAAGTTCTCGATGCCCAGCGTATCCAGCACCTGGCCGCCGAAGCGTTCGGCCACCACGCCGGTGCGGATGCCCTTGCGCGCGGCGTAGATCGCCGCTGCTGCGCCGGCAGGACCGCCACCGACCACGAGCACGTCGAAGGCGTCTTTCGCGCTCAACTTCCCGGCATCGCGGGCCGCGGCGCCGGTGTCGACTTTCGCGAGGATCTCCTCGATGGTCATGCGACCCTGGCCGAAGCTCTCGCCGTTCAGCACCACGGTCGGCACGGCCATGATCTTGCGTGCGCTCACTTCGTTCTGGTACAAGGCACCGTCGATCATCACGCTCTCGACGCCGGGGTTGAGCACGGCCATTAGGTTGAGCGCCTGCACCACGTCCGGGCAGTTGTGGCAGGAGAGCGAAATGTAGGTTTCGAAGCGCATCGTCCCCGTCAGGCCCTTGATCTGCTCGATCACCGCCGCATCGACCTTGGGCGGGTGGCCGCCGGTTTGCAGCAGGGCCAGCACCAGCGAGGTGAATTCGTGGCCCATCGGGATGCCGGCGAAGCGGATGCGCGCGGCTTCGCCGGGGCGGCCGACGGAAAACGAGGGCTTGCGGGCATCGCCACCGTCCTCGCGGACCGAGACCTTGGGCGAGAGCGCGGCAATGTCGGCCAGCAGTTCGCGCATCTGGCGCGCGGCATCGCTGGCGTCGAGCGAGGCGACGAGTTCGATCGGGGCCTGGAGCTTTTCGAGATAGGCGGCAAGCTGGGTCTTGATGGCGCTGTCGAGCATGATGTTCTCCTGGTGTGGATTGCAATGGGAAGGCAGCCGTTGTGTGATCTGCCTTGCCGCTGCAATCCCGACCCCGGGATCGCCGGGGCGGGATGCTTGGGGTCAGGGGCTTGTCGTCAGATTTTGCCGACCAGGTCGAGCGACGGCGCCAGGGTGGCTTCGCCTTCCTTCCACTTGGCGGGGCAGACTTCGCCCGGGTGGCTGGCAACGTACTGCGCAGCCTGCACCTTGCGCAGCAGTTCGGTGGCGTCGCGGCCGATGCCGCCGGCATTGATCTCGATGATCTGGATCTTGCCCGCCGGGTCCATGACGAAGGTGCCGCGCTCGGCCAGGCCGGCTTCCTCGATCATCACGCCGAAGTTGCGGGTGATGGTGCCGGTCGGGTCGCCGATCATCGGGTACTTGATCTTGCCGATGGTCTCGGAGGTGTCGTGCCAGGCCTTGTGCGTGAAGTGCGTATCGGTCGAAACGGCGTAGATCTCGACGCCGAGCGACTTGAAGGTGGCGTAGTGATCGGCCAGGTCGCCCAGCTCGGTCGGGCAGACGAAGGTGAAGTCGGCCGGGTAGAAAAACACCACGGACCACTTGCCCTTGAGGTCGTCGCTGGTGACCGGGACGAACTTGCCGTTGTGGTAGGCGGTGGCCTTGAAGGGGAGGATTTCGGTATTGATCAGGCTGGCGTTCATGGTGTGGCTCCTTGGGGTGGTTGAGATGTTTTGCTGCGATGGAGTGAATATTAATTATCGCAATCACAAACGTCTAATTGATTGTCAAAATGGATTTAATAGGCGTGGGCTATCAAATGAATATCCACCGGGGAAAAGTTTCGTGGCGGGGCGATCGGGGAAATCGCAATGTTGCCAGCGCCGACTCTATGGGCTCCATGGTGCGGCGGTTTAGCCTGCCGGTCGGTCAGGTCAAGTTGCGAAAGTCGGCGTTGGCGGAACAGCGTTTATTCGGTTTCCAGGCTCTTCAAAACCATTTTCAACCGATCGAGAAAGGCGGCCTGACCCGACAAAAAGCGTAAAGCGAAGGGTTGGATATGTGGATAGCTTGCCTGACGGCGACCTTCCCACATACCCACAGCCCCGCCAAACGCCCAACCTTTTTGATTTCGGATTCAACGTCAAAACCGATCGCTCAGACTCAAACTTGGATTGGAATGGACTGACTGCGCGGGTCGGCATCAGCGCGGTACATTCGAGCGCGCGGCGCCGGCGCCCGGACGGTGGCTTCCCGCGCCGCGGGACGCCCCCCTTCTTCGTCGCGCGATCCAGAGACCGAGGCCGCTGGCGACGAGCGTCAGCATGAGCAATGCGACTCCTTCCAGCAACCAGCGTCCGCTGCGACCGCCGAGCCATCCTGAGTGGGCATCGCGCACCACGCGCAGCCAGTTGATGGCGTGTCGGCGCCGAGCCTGCGCTAGGTTTTCAATTTCTGCCGGCGCAAGGGTGGCCGGCGCCGACCATTGGATCGGCTCGGCCGGGGAGAGCGTCCACGTTGCCATGGCAACATCGGCGGCGTGGCGTGCCGTGCCGTTGTCTATGACCAGCTTGCCGGCCGCATCGATGCCTATTCGTCGTAGCGGGGAAGGCAGGCCGGAGGATGCCGGGTCGAAACGTTCGATCAGCGCCCCGTCGCGATCGAAAAGATACAGTGCATCGGTGGTGGCGACAGCTATTCCATCGGCTAGCGCGGTGGCGCCGGCAATGTCCTCCGCTTCGGCCGGCAGGCAAACTGTGCCACGGTATAGGCAATGACGGTCGCCGCTGTAAACCTGGCCGTCGGCGGCGAACACAAGGAAATCGAGGTCGCGTTGGAGGCCATAGCCGTCGATCAGCAGATCGCTGGACAGGTAGCGGGACTCCAGCCCGAGGTCGCCGCTATGCGCTATCAGCAATCCGGTGATCGCCAGCCAGACCACGCCGACAGCGGCCAGCAGCCCGACCAGGCGGTGCCAAAGATACAGCGAGAATATCTTACGGCCGACGGTTTTGACGGGTGATCCTTTCATCGAGGAGCAAGGCGAAACGGGCTATCCGATCGATCGCGCGCACCGACAGCGTGGCGCCGGCGATACCGTCGATGCCGCGGTCGAGGCGCTGGTCGGTGCCAAGGCTTGCGCCATGGAACTGTTCCAGGAACGCCTTGCCGCTGATTTCCCAGCCGCGGCTTTCGCGATACACCAGCACCCGGATGTGGGCGATCTTGCCGCGTTCTATCGCTACGCCGACGGAAATGGGCCGTTCCTTGCCGATTTCGTCGAGCAGCCACGCCGTGCTGCGACCGTCGGCCCAGTAGCGCAGGCGCCGGACGCGCGGCGGGTGGCCCAGCGTCTGTTCCAGGCGGTCGCGCAGAGCCGGGTCGAGATCGAGCACGCTCGGTGTTGGCGGCGCACCGCCGAAGACTTGTTTAAGGAACTCCTCGGGGCGCAAATACATCGTGTCGGCGCGTGCGAATGCAGTCGCTGTGATGAGCAGGCTTGCCAGCAACAGTGACCGCTTTCGCATGGTGGCATTCACCTAGAATTGGTAGCCGATACCCAGGTTCAGGCCATCGAGACGTCTATTTCCGGCAGGCACGCGCTGCTGTTGCACATCGAGTTTGACCACCACATGGGGATCAAGCCAATAATTGACACCGACATTGGTCTGCTGATTGCGGCTGTCCGCGGAATCGCCGGCCTTATTGTCCCAGCGGTTGTAGCGGGCGAACACGCCCCATTGCTCGGATAGCTTGAAGCTTGGCTCGAGGTAGAACCCTTCCTGCCGATCCGCGCCAACTGCCTTAGGTCCGCTGCCGTCGAGCGTCCACCGAGCCCACAGCGCCTTAAGGCCGAAGGGCCCGCGATTGAGTGTCGCGTGGGTTTCGAGCAACGAGCCGGCGCCCACGTTGGGGTCGGCGCCTTGGGCAATATTGCCTTGGCGTTGATAGGCCGCAGCCAACTCCAGTCCCGGTATACCGGCCCATTTGATGCGTGCGGTAACGGCAGGGTTTTTCGCCGGAGCCTCCGCCGCGTTGGTGCGGCCGTTGCGCACCGCATAGGTACTGCTGGCCGCGACCGCCAGACCGCTATGCGCGGCGACGTCGAAAGATACCCCGTTGTCCAGTCGCGTCGTGAGATTGACCCCGGCTTCACGCCAAGTGCTGGGAATGATGTTGGTTTCCACTGGATTGCGTTCGACGCCATAGAAGCTCGGGGGCTCGTGCGTCTCGTTGAGAATTCCGACCGGAGTCAGGAACAGGCCGACTTTGGCGGTAAGGCGGTCGCTGATATCGTGTTCGATGTAGGCTTGTTCCAACCCGACCTCGCCCGGGTCGCCAGGGGCCGCCACTCCGTGTTCGACTTCCAGCTCCGAGCGGAAGCGGGTGCGCGAACTGAAGTCATGGCCGTAGAACAGCACGAAGCGGTGAAAATCGATTTCATTCTTGTCAGCGCCTCCCGTCAGCTTGTTTTCGAGCCGGTTGTAATGCAATTCGCCGTAGCCACCGAAATGGTTGGCCGACGTCTGTTCGGAGGAGGTCGCGACCTTGTCCAGCCGCTCGCCGCTTTCTTCCAGGCGCTTTTCCGCAGTGGCGAGCTTGCTTTTCAGTTCGTTGTTTTGCGCGGAGAGCGAGCGCATTTGCTGCTCCAGGGCCTTGAGGCGGGATTCGATGTCGGTGTCGCCCGCGGCGGCAGCCGAGCCGCCATAGGCCAGACAAAGGGCGGCGGCGAGTGGGGGGATACGTGTTGTGAAACGCATTTGCAAGCTCCTTGAGAAGTGAACATGGTTGGCTGGCTAATGCATTCGCACGTGGCTGGCTTGGGGAACGATACCGGCCGGCCGCTTGGCCGTTCGGCGGTGACGATGGCCGGCGCGCGCCAGGCATTCACCTGAGCGCGACGCTTGCCGAGAAAACGGGGCAGGCTCGAACCGTCCGCCGGAGGCTGACACTGGCTTTCTCACGCGGCGATGCCGGCCCTGCCGGCATCGCGTTCGAGGATCTCGACCAGTTCGTGGGCGTGGGCGCGCAGATGGCTGTCCGCTTCAGGGTCGCCGACGACCTTTTCGAGCAGCATGGCGGCGAGATGGCCGGCGCGCGGGCAGCCGGTCTCGATGTGCCGGGCGAGGTGGGCCAGTGCGCCGGCAACCATGCGCGCGGGCGGCTGGTCGAGATGAGTGTCTTCGATCATGAAAGTCTCCTTACCAGACGTAGAACGACAAAATCCAGATGCTGCCGATCGCGCCCAGCGGCAGCAGCCAGAGCAGGGCCGCGACGATCCGTCGCGCCGGCGTGCCAGGGCCGACTTTCAGCAAACGGATGCCAAGCCACAGCGACCACAGCAGGCCCAGCGCCAGCAACACCGCGCGCAGGCCCGGCAGCCAGCCCAGCGCCACGCCTTCGGCACGCAGGTGGGTCGCGCTCATCATCGACAGGCCGAGGAACAGGCCGATGCCGGCCAGCGGCACCAAGCCCAGCGCGAGGCGCCGCCAGTCGAGGCCGGCGAGCCTGGCCGCGGCTTTGGTGGCCGCCAGTGTGATGCCGCCCAGCGCCAGCGCGACGATGGAAATCCAGACCAGGATCGCGGCGCCGTCGAGCCAGGTGAATACGTCATTGACTTCCGGGTAGCGCGTCAGCAGCCACCAGGCCGGGCTTTCCTCCAGCATCCAGAAGATTTCGCGCTCGACCAGCCAGTTCGCCGCGCCCTGCTTGAGCTGCACGAACCAGGGGCTGACGGTCCATTGAAAGGCAGCGATGGCGACGCCCAGCATGCCGAACATCAGCAGCAGGGCCTCGACGGTGCCGGGCGCCTGGCCGCCGAGGACTTCCGCATTCGGCGAGCGCGCCGTCAGCGTCACCGCGTCGCGGTGTCCGCTGCAACGGCCGCAGGCGTGGCACTCGCTCATGCCGGTCAGATGGCGGACCGACAGCAGCGGCGCGCAGTCGACGGCCGCGGTACGCCGCGGGTAGCGGTTCCACTCGCTCCGGTCGACCTTGAAATGGATCGGCGAGAGCCGCGCCAGCAGGCCGAACACGCCCGACACCGGGCACAGGTAGCGGCACCAGACGCGCTTGCCCTTGCCATACATCCAGCCCACGGCGACGGCGGCGACGGTGGAGCCGCCAAGTAT
This sequence comes from Betaproteobacteria bacterium, assembly GCA_028065725.1. The sequence continues at coordinate 1,910 of JAPTVL010000166.1, read as the reverse complement.
CAGCAGCGCGGCCTGCGGGTATTCATAGACGCTGATCAGTTGCCCGTAAACGGTGGTCAACACGAAGGCAACCAGCGGCCAACCGCCCCAGCGCACCCAGCGCGGAATCGAGCCGCCGCGCCCGTGGCGGCTGGCGAATTCGGTCAGCGCGCCTTCGGGGCAGAGCACGCCGCACCAGACGCGGCCCATGAGCATGATGGAGAGGATCACGAAGGGCCACCAGACGCCCCAGAACAGGTATTGCGCCAGCAGCACCAGACGCTCGCGCCAGGTGGCCGCGGTCGGTATCTTGTCCTGCGGCACCGCATGTGCCGCGTGGCCATCGGCCGGCGCGACGAAACTCGTCGCGCCCATGTCGGCGGAGAACAGCCGGGCTTCGGCACCGGGATGCGGCAGAAAGGCCGGCAGGGCCACCAGGACCAGATAGAACGCCACGATCAGCCATTGCACGGCGAGGATGCCGTTGCGATGCGCCGCCATCCAGTCGCCCAGCCGCGCCAGCCGGGTTGGCCGGGTCGGTGGCTGCGGCGAGCGGCGTGGTTGGAAATGGAGGGTCGCGGCCTGCATGCTATCGGGCGACGATCAGCAGTTCGCCGGTGGCGATGTTGAATTCGTCGACAAACATGTGCTCGCCGGGCGGTAGCGTGATGACGACGAAGGATTCGGCCTTGGCGGCCAGAATTTTCTCGACGTGCAGGTCGGCGTTCTCGAACTCGAGCGGCCCCGGCCCCTGATTCTCGAGGATCAGCTTGATGCGCTGTCCGGCCGGGACTTCGAGGCGCTTGGGCGAGAACACGCCGTCGCTGATCGTCACGGTCCAGCTCGGCAGGGGCGCGGCGGACTGCGCATGCACCGGCGTCGCCCAGCCAAGGCCGAACCAGAGCGCGGCGACGAACAGCAGATGGGCGAGAGGGGCCGGCATGGCTCAGAATCCAAGCTTGGCGCGCAGGCCGAGCACCTTGACCGTTGGCGCCGCGGCGTTGCCGCCGGGCTGGCGGATCCACTGCAGGTCGGGGGTCAATTCGACCTTGCCGTTGAGCTTGAAGCGGTAATAAAGCTCCAGTTGCTGTTCCGAACCGCTCGCCTGGTAGCCGAAGTCGGGCACCGCATCGGCGTTGGCATCGAGCGCCAGCGAGTCGTTGCGGAAATCGCTGCTGGTGCGCAGCGCGCCGAGGGCCAGGCCGAGGCTGTCGGCGGCGCGCCCCCAGAGATTGCCGCCGAGTTCGCCGCCCAGCGTCAGCGCGCGGTCGAAGCGGACCTTGCCCTTGAGCTGGTGGCCGTAGCGGCCGAACAGGGTCAGCTCGTCGCTTGCCTTCTGGTCGGCCGAGACGCCGATGCCGGCGTGCTTGCGTTCGATGCCGTCGTAGCCGTTGCCGCGGCCGTTGTGCCAGAGGTAAGCGCGATAATTGCCGGGCAGGTAGTTGAAGCGCACGGCCGTCGCGGCCTGGGCGATGACGAAGGGGCCGGCCAGCGAGCCGGTGAAGTTGGCGCCCGGCCCGGAACCGAAGACGCCCAGCGACAGGTTCCACTCCGCGCCCTTTTGGCGTTCGTTGGCGTACTGCACGATGGCGCCGGGGGCGAAGCCGTAGGCATCGGCGCGGATGTCGCCGCCGGAGTCGAGCAGCGGGTTATGGACGAAGACGTTGTTCATGAAGCGCGCCGATTCGTCGTCGGCCGCCGCGTTCTGGTCGAAGAAGACAAAGGGATCGATCTTGCCGGCGGTCAGGTGCAGGTGCTCGCGTGCGTTGGCTTTGAGGCCGTCGTCCATCAGGGGAATCTTGAGCTGAGAGCCTGTGAAAAAATCCCTGCGCTTGCCGCTGAGGCCGATCGCTGCCTGTATAATGCAATACGCATTATTTGAATCTCGACAGGTGGCCATGAACCCGACACAGAAGCTGTTTGCTGAAGAC
>JAPTVL010000379.1 GCA_028065725.1 Betaproteobacteria bacterium | reverse complement strand
TCGTCGAAGCCGAACTCCACAGCAGCCGCGAGACGCTGATTTACCGTGCGCGCCACGCCGGGACCGGGCAGCGCTGGGCGCTCAAGACCCTGCAGCCGGTGCTACAGGGCGATGCCGACGCCGCGTGCCGGCTGCTCGCCGAAGAGTGGTTCCTGAAGCGGGTGCACTCGCATTATTTTCCCGAGGTGCTGCCGCTGCCCGGGCGCAATTTTCTCTACTTCGCAGTGCGCTATTTCGACGGCGCGACGCTGCAGGACAAGCTCGATGCCGGCCAGCACTTTTCGCCGGTCGAGGCGGTCACGCTCGGCATCCGCATGCTGAAGGGGATCGCCGCGCTGCACCGGCTCGACATCGTCCATCGCGATCTCAAGCCCGCCAACCTGCACCTCGACGCCGAAGGCAAGCTGCGCATCCTCGACCTGGGCGTGGCGCGCTGCCCCACGCTCGACGCGCGCGAAGACCATGCCCAGCCCGGCACGCCCAGCTTCATGGCGCCCGAATTGTTCGGCGGCGCCGAGGCCGGCGTGCAAACCGACCTGTACGCGGTCGGCGCGACCCTGTATCACCTGCTCACGCGCAAATACCCGTACGGCGAGATCGAGCCGTTCCAGCATCCCAAGTTCGGCGAGCCGGTGCCGCCCGCGCGCACCCGCCCCGACCTGCCGCCCTGGCTGGAAAACGTCATCCTGAAAGCCGTCGCGCGCGACCCCGCGCAACGCTTCGAGACCGCGGAGGAAATGCTGCTTGCGCTGGAACGCGGTGAAGCCAGTCCCCTGCTGCGCCGCCGCGCGCCGCTGATCGAACGCTCGCCGGCCGGCGCCTGGCCGCTCGTTGCTGCCATGTCGGTTACGCTGAATCTGTTGTTGCTGTTTCTCCTGCTGGCAAGCTGACCGCACCAAACCGGGGCGACAGACAAAATCCTGCATGGTGATGGCGCACGCGTCGTGCGCTTGCGCCGTGCGCAAGTCTCCAAGCCATTGATTCCTTGAGCCTTGCCAGATTGGCACGGAGCCTGCTGGAGGAGCGTTGCGTAGGTGCGGAGGCGAGATGAAGATCGATTGCGGAAGTTATCCGCTGATGGGCGGGTTTGACGAATTGCTCGAAGCGCCGGGCAAGCCGCGCGACGGGGCAGCCGGCTTGTGCGACTTCTTTGCCGAACTGCCTGCCGACGAACTCGATGCGCGCCATCATGCCGTCGACGCCGCCATCATGGCGGCGGGGATCACGTTCACCGTGTATTCCGAAGCGGGCAACATCGACCGCGCCTGGCCCTTCGACGTGGTGCCGCGCATCATCGACAGGTCCGAGTGGGACCGCATCGAGGCCGGGCTGAAGCAGCGCCTGAAGGCGCTCAACCGCTTCATCGACGACATCTACCACGGGCAGCAGATCATCAGTGACGGCGTGTTTCCTGCCGAGGTGCTGGCCGATTCGAAGAATTTCCGTGCGGCCTGCATCGGCGCCAATCCGCCGTTCGGGGTGTGGGCGCACATATGCGGCACCGACCTGGTACGCGACGGCGACGGTACGGTCTACGTGCTGGAAGACAACCTGCGCGTGCCCTCGGGGGTCTCCTACATGCTGGAGAACCGCCACCTGATGAAGCGGCTGTTTCCCGAGCTGTTCGCGCGCTATGACGTGCTGCCGGTGGACGATTACACCGCGCAGCTCTATGACATGCTGGCCTCTCTGTCTCCCCGTGCAGGCGACCGGCCGGAAATTGCGGTGCTGACGCCGGGGGTGTTCAACTCGGCCTATTTCGAGCATTCCTACCTGGCGCAGCAGATGGGCGCGCACCTGGTCGAGGGGCCCGATCTGATAGTGCTCGACGACGACTGCGTCTACATGAAAACGATCGAGGGACTGACCCGGCTCGACGTGATCTACCGCCGCATCGACGACGACTTCATCGACCCCGAGGTGTTCCGCGCCGATTCGGCGCTGGGCGTGCCGGGCCTGATGCGCGCGTGGAAGCAGGGCAACGTCGGCATCGCCAATGCGCCCGGCGCGGGTGTGGCCGACGACAAGGTGGTGTATGCCTATGTGCCGGAGATGATCCGCTACTACCTCGGCGAAGAAGCGATCCTGCCCAACGTGCCGAGCTATCTCTGCATGAACGAAGCCGATCGCGACTATGTGCTGGCCAACCTCGATAAGCTGGTGGTCAAACCCGCCAACGAATCGGGCGGCTACGGCATGCTGGTGGGGCCGAAGTCGACCCCGGCGGAACAGGCGCAGTTTGCCGAGCTGATCCGTGACAATCCGCGCAACTACATGGCGCAGCCGACCCTGTCGCTGTCCACCGTGCCGACGCTGTGCGAAGGCGCGATCGAGCCGCGCCACGTCGACCTGCGGCCGTTCGTCCTGCAGGCCCGTGATTTCTATGTCACCCACGGCGGGCTGACGCGCGTGGCGCTGCGGCGGGGGTCGCTGGTGGTGAACTCGTCGCAGGGCGGCGGCAGCAAGGATACGTGGATCGTGCAGGGCGTCTGCTGATGCTGGCCCGCGTCGCCGAGAACCTGTACTGGATGGCGCGCTATCTGGAGCGCGCCGAGGACACTGCGCGCCTCATCAACGCCACCACCATGATGCTGATGGACATGCCGCGCGGCGCCAGCTTTGGCTGGGAGGATCTGCTGAAAGTGGTGGGCCTCGACGAAGCCTTCCACACGTTGTACGACGAGGCGAGCGAGACCGCCGTGATGAGCTTTCTGATCCAGGACGAGCGCAATCCGTCATCGATCTTCACCTGCGTGCGCCATGCGCGGGAGAACACCCGCACCTTCCGCGAAGTGCTGCCGCGCGAATCGTGGGAGTGGGTCAACGAACTGTATCTGTACGCCAGCACGCACATGACCCAGGCGCTCGACCGGCGCAAGCGCTTCGAGGTGCTGACCGAGATCATCCGGCGACGCCAGGCCGTCGTCGGCCTGCTCGCCGGCACCATGAGCCGCGACGAAGCCTTCCAGTTCATGCGGCTGGGACGCAATGTGGAGCGCGCCGACATGACGACCCGTGTGCTCGACGTCAGCTACGCCATCAACCTGCCGTTCCAGGACAGCCAGTATCACGACCTCATCTGGATGAGCGTGCTGCAGGCCCTGTCGGCGCACCAGATGTACCGTCGCCATGTGGGCGTTCATGCCAAGGGGCACAAGGTGCTGGCCTTCCTGCTCAACGACGTGATGTTCCCGCGCAGCGTGCGCCACTGCCTGCACGAAATCCAGTTTGCCCTGGATGAGCTGCCGGGTGCCGAGCCGATGCGGCGTCTGCAGGGCATGCTCAACCAGGTGGACCGCGCCGATTTCCGCCGGCTTGCCGATCACGGTCTGCATGAATTCTGCGACGACATCCAGGCCCGGCTGGCCGACTTCAACGCAGTCATCGGCCAGAC
>JAPTVL010000216.1 GCA_028065725.1 Betaproteobacteria bacterium | reverse complement strand
GGTGAAGCTCCTGACCAGCTGTCCGTCGTGCCTGCAGGGATTGGCGCGCTATAGCGACGACACCGGCACCGAGCCCGACTACATCGTGATCGAGCTGGCGAAGAAACTGCTCGGCGAGAACTGGATGGCGACTTATCTCGCGCGCGTCGGCAACGGCGGCATCGAACGGGTACTGCTGTAGGGCCGGGCATGGCTGCGCCTCCGCTGGACGACCATACCGCCAGCTTCATCGAACACACCCTGGCCCGCATGACCGAGGCGCAGCTGCCCGACATCAATCTGGTGGCGCGCCTGTGGTTTCACCTGCGGCCGCACGCCAACCAGCCGCTTGCCGCGGCGCACGACAATCTTCACCTGCTGACCGCGCTGCTGGAACAACACCCCGCCTATGTCTCCGCCTTGCGCGCGCACCTGTCGGCGCTATTCGCGGACAAGAAAGCCACGCGTCTGCTGACCGAGGCCGGGCTGCTGCCCTATCGCGCATTCGGCTCCGAACTCAGGCGGCGTATCGCCTACAAGCTGTTGCCGCCCGTGCGCGACCCCGGCCGCCTGCGCGACTGGCTCGATGAACTGGTCACGCCGCGCGACCACGACTGGATACGCGAATCGGATCTTGCCGACTGGATACGCGTGTGCCACCTGCTGCAGTTGCGGCAGCAGTTCCAGCGCGGCACGCCCGGCGTGTTCACCAATGCGATCAGCTCCTTGTCGCACCGCATCGCCGCCGGCGGGCTCGATTCCGAGCTGCTCCGCATCGATCCGGCATTGGAGGAATACGACTCACCCTTCCTCGCGCTGCACCATGAAGTCGATGCCTGGCTGCGTGGACAGACGGATGACACCCGGCAGATCGACGTGCTGCTCGAGCAATGCGGCGGGGCGCTCGACCGCATTCGTCGACGCAGCGAAGAGCTGGGAACCAGCATCGAGCTCACTCTGCTGTCGACCCGGCTGACCCAACAGATGAAGCGCCTGCGCACCCTGATCGCCCTTGCCGATCCCGCCACCGACGCCCCGCACGTCCTGCTGGCACGCCTGTTCGTCGAACTGGTCGAGTCCAGCAACGAGCGCTACGGCGTCGGCCGGCTGTTGCACGACGCCACCGCACGTCTCACCCTTCAGATCACCCAGTTCGCCAGCCAGACCGGCGAGCGCTACGTGGCCGAGGGCTGGGCCGCGCTGAAGAAAATGTTCTGGGCAGCCGCCGGCGGCGGCGTCATCGTCGCCGGCATGGCGCTGTTGAAAACCCGCGTGACCGCGCTGCATCTCGCCCCCTTGCCGGAAGCCTTGCTGGTCAGCCTGAATTACGCGCTGGGCTTCGTGCTCATTTATGTGTTGCATCTGACGATTGCCACCAAGCAGCCGGCGATGACTGCAAGCCTCTTCGCGCACACCCTCGCGGACGTGCGCAGCCAGGCTACCCAGCAAAGGTTGCTCAACGCATTCGCCGACAAGGTGTGGCGTTCGCAGGCGGCTGCGATCCTGGGCAACATGTTGTTCGCCTTCGCCACCGCCGTGCTGATCGCATGGGCGCTCGATGCGGCCGGCCACACCGCGGTAAGTACCGACAAGGCCCTCCACCTGCTCGCGGATATCGATCCCTTCCGCAGCGCCGCCTTGTTCTATGCGGCGATAGCCGGCATCGGCCTGTTCCTCGCCGGCATCGTCAGCGGCTATTACGACAACCAGTCCGTCTACCGCCGCATTCCCGAGCGCCTGCAACGCCTCAGCCTGCCTCCGCGCCTGCTCGGCGCACGGATCTGGGACAGCATCGTCGAATACCTGCGCCACCACTGGGGCGGCGTGATGGGTAATCTGTTTTTCGGGTTCTACCTGGGCTTGATGAGTGCATTCGGCCACCTTGCCGGCCTGCCGCTCGACATCCGCCACATCGCCTTCTCCGCCGCCAATTTTGGCTACGCCTGGCAAGCGTTCGACTGGCAGCTCGCGCTGCCAGTCGTGCTGATCGGCCTGGTCAATCTCACCGTCAGCTTCTCGCTGGCCTTCTACCTGGCGCTGCGCGCCACCCGCACCTCCCGCCGCGATTCCGGCCATCTGCTGCTGCGCGGCCTGGCTGCCATCTTCACGGCGCCGTTCCGCTGGACGAGCCGGCGCGAGTAAGCCCGTCGCGATTGATCCGGGTCAGTGAAGCATGCTAGCCTGCGAACGCGGAGAGCCAATTTCAACGTCAAAACAACAAGTTGTGCTCTTGGAGGAGAAAACAATGTATACGCAAACCACGCGCCGTGCCGCGGTGCTGCTCGCCTGTCTGGCTCCGGCCTGGGCGGCTGCCACGACCTTGCCGGCTTACGGAACCTATTCGGGGGCTGCTGACGTCGCCCTCAATGTACTGACTGGGGGAATCCATGTACCCCATTCCGACACAAGTACGCTTCCCGGGGACACAGCGAGCATAAGTGTGTCCGATCCGTCCATTCCTGGTGCGCCCTTCTACACTGCGTCGGCCAGCACCACCATGGGAAGCAACCATGCATACGCCAATATGAACATGCTACCTTTGGGCACGCTTGGCGCTGGTAGTTTTTCCGGCTGGTACGACCAGGTCACGATTACCGGGGGAGTCGGCACGGGCACAATTCAATTCACCGCGCGATTGAGCGGCATGGTTGATGCCGGGCAATATGCGGGTACCGTGGCATACGGGCTTTACGCGAGCAGTCTCCACCCCACGCAACTCGCCGATACGTTCAATACAGTTGACCCCGTTTCCCCCCCTACTCAGCCATGGGCGCTCGATGCGCCCCTTGGCTTGCATGACATTCCTGATTTGACGACCATCGCCGGGTATGCGGTAGGCGCATCCCCCTACAATGACCCAAGCGTGCTGTTTACAACCACCCCGCCGTCACCGCTGTCAGAAATCGGTGTGATCGGTCTTCCATCCGAACCGCCCAAAATCTTCGCCAACCTCGTTCTGACGCCAGGTGCGGGACAGCTAGTCGATGCCGTGCTCACCGGGACGCTCAATTTCACCTACGGAGAGGCTTTCTATCTGATCGGCGCACTCGGAGCAAGCGTAGGAGATGCACAAACATTCTGTGCGTTTGCCATTGGGGAAACATGCACCCTCGACGGCACCGGCGCCACCACCCTCGATTTCTCCAACAGCGCGGACCTCGTCAGCATCGTATTACCCGAAGGGGCGGCCGCAAGCTTCGCCTCCGGCGCCAGCTACAACGTCACCGCCGTACCCGAGCCCGCCGAATGGGCGATGCTGCTGGCAGGCCTGGGGCTCGTCGGCTGGCGCGCACGCCGCAGATCAGCCTGATGCTTGCCAGACCCGTTCACGCCCCGCAAGATGCGGGGCATTTTGTTTGCGGAGCCTTGAAATGACTGCTTGTCCCCTGTGCGACGCCCCGGGTGGCAAGGTGCT
>JAPTVL010000465.1 GCA_028065725.1 Betaproteobacteria bacterium | reverse complement strand
GGGCAGCTTTCAGCCCGCACCACGGGGGTCTCGCCTTCCAGGTGGTAGGAAGCGATACCGCGGGTGTTGTCGCAGTTGCTGCACTTGGCTCGCACCACGTGCCATTCCGAGCCGCACAGCACGCAGTGCAGATAGCGCAGGCCGCTTTCGGCGCCGCCGATGCGTACCACCGAACTGACCGGATGCGAGCCGCATACCGGGCACAGATTGGGATGTTCGGGCCGCGCCACCTGGGCGGGATCGAGCTGGCGGGCGAGATGTACCCAGTGCACCTGCAGGGCGGCGCCGATCACCGGCGCCGCGGCCGCATCCAGGTTCTGCGTCTCTCCTTCGAACAGTCGTCCGGCCTGCTCGCCGAGCCAGTCGCCCGGCTTGTCCAGAATTCGCTGCAGCGCCGCCTGGCCCGCCTCGGGCAGGCTCGACTGAACCGTCCGTGCCAGATCGCGCGCCGTCGCGTGCCAGTCGTCCGGTCGGGCCAGCCCGGCCGGCGCCAGCGGCGGCATCGCGAATTCGCGGCACTGTGCCAGGGTTTCCGGGCCGGGCAGCTTCGCCGCAAGGCCGGCATCCAGACGTTCCTGCTGTACCCGAGCAAGCCGCGCGACAAAACGCAGGTAGTCGCCCATGGCGTGATGGTCGGCCAGTTGCTCCAGCCGCCGGGCACGCGCCAGAAACAGGTCGGCGGGCGGCAATCGCAGTTCGGGAATGCTGCCAGCCGCCGCTTCGATCTGGCCGGGCTGCAGGAGAGTCGTCGTCATGCGCGAGTTGTTTTTCCTTGCGAGGTTTCAGTCTAGACAATTGATCCGGAAAGCAAGGCCGTGATTATTTGCCGGTCATCTGGCGGTACCAGGCGCGGTGATGGTGCTTGGCCCAGGCCTCCGACACCGTGCCGCGCGTCATGGCGCGGATCGTGCCCTTGACCCAGATCGCCGCATACACATGCACGACGATGCCGAGAATCATGATCCAGGCCGTCAGCGCATGTACGACGACTGCCACGCGCATGAGCCAGATCGGGAAGTACGGCGCAAACCATGGCTGCCAGATGACGATGCCGGACACCAGCAGCAGGGGGATACATACCACCATGGTCCAGAACAGATATTTCTGCCCGGCGTTGTACTTTCCAAGCTCGGGCAATCCCTGGTCGCGGTTGCAGATGACATCGCCGATGCGCTTCATCCACTGACGGTCGGCCGGCGTGAAGCGGTTGAGCCCCCAGAACCGCGCTGCCATGGCCATGAAGAACAGGAACATCACTGCCCCGATGAAGGGGTGCAGGATGCGGGTCCAGGGGCCGCCGCCGAACAGATGGGTGAGAAAGAAAAATGCCGGGTGGAACAGCGCCAGCCCGGAAAGGCCGGCGAGGATGAAGGCGATGGCTACCACCCAGTGGTTGCTGCGTTCCCGGGCGGTGTAGCGTTGAATTGACGTGCTCATGATCGCTCCTCCACTTCCTCGATCTCCTTGGGACCCGCCGTGACGAAATGGAAGAAGCCGGCCAGCACCGCCAATCCGATGCCAAAACTCATCAGCGGCTTGGCGATGCCCTTCCACAGGCCGACCAAGGGGCTGATGCTCGGGTCCCTGGGCAGGTTCGCATACAGTTCCGGTTGGTCGCCGTGCTGCAGCACGTACATCACGTGGGTGCCACCCACGCCCTGCGGGTCGTACAGCGCCGCATTGCTATAGCCGCGTTCCTTGAGGTCGACGATGCGGCCTTCGGCGTGGTGGATCATGTCCTCCTTGGAACCGAACACGATGGCGCCGGTCGGGCAGGTTTTCACACAGGCCGGCTCCATCCCCACCGCCACCCGGTCGGAGCACAGCGTGCACTTGTAGGCCTTGCTGTCCTTCTTCGAGATGCGCGGGATGTTGAAGGGGCAGCCGGTGAGGCAGTAGCCGCAGCCGATGCAGTGTTCCTCGTGGAAATCCACGATGCCGTTGGCGTATTGCACGATCGCCCCCGGCGACGGACAGGCCTTGAGGCAGCCCGGGTCGGCGCAATGCATGCAGCCATCCTTGCGGATCAGCCACTCCAGGCGGCCCTGCTGCACTTCCACTTCGGAGAAGCGCATCACCGTCCACGACTGGTCGGTGAGGTCCATCGGGTTGTCGTATACGCCCACGTTGGTGCCGACCTCGTCGCGCAGATCGTTCCACTGCATGCAGGCCACCTGGCAGGCCTTGCAGCCGATGCACTTGGAAATGTCGATCAGCTTGGCGACCGGGATCGCGCCGTTGGCGCGTGCATCGGGCGATGGCGTGGTGGTGGCGGAGCGGGCCTTGATGTCGAGTGATTGCAGTGCCATGTTCGTCTCCTCACACTTTCTCGACGTCGACCAGGAACGCCTTGAATTCCGGCGTCTGGGTGTTGGCGTCGCCCACGAAGGGGGTCAGGGTATTGGTGAGGTAGCCGTTTTTCGCCACGCCCATGAAGCCCCAGTGGATGGGAATGCCCACCGTGTGGGTTTTCCTGCCGCCAACGGTCAGCGTCATCAGGCGCTTGGTCACGACGGCGACCGCGACGATGAATCCGCGGTTCGATTTCACCCGCACATGGTCGCCGGACTGAATGCCCTTTTCCTTCGCCAGATCCTCGCCGATTTCCATGAACTGTTCCGGTTGGATGATGGCCGAACTCTTCGTGTGCTTGGTCCAGAAGTGGAAGTGCTCGGTGAGCCGGTAGGTGGTGGCGACAAACGGAAATTTGTCGGCCTTGCCGAACGTCACCCAGTCGCCCTTGAATACCCGCGCGGCCGGATTGGCCCGCGCGAGCGGGTTGTCCGGAAACAGCGGATTGTTCGCCAGCGGCGATTCGAACGGCTCGTAGTGTTCCGGGAAAGGCCCGTCGTTCATCTTGTCGACCGCGAAGAAACGCGCCACCCCTTCGGGGTTCATGATGAAGGGATTCATCCCCTCCTCCGGCGCCGAATCCACCTTGAAATCTGGAATGTCCGAGCCGGTCCACTTGCCCGCTCCCGCATCCCAGGCGATCAGCTTGCGCGTGGCGTCGTACGGCTTGCCGGCAGGATCGCAGGAGGCGCGGTTGTAGAGAATGCGCCGGTTGGCCGGCCAGGCGAAAGACCAGTTCAGCGTCTGGCCGATGCCGAAGGGGTCGGCGTTGTCGCGCCGCGCCATCAGGTTGCCCTTCTCGCTCCAGGCGCCGGCGAAGATCCAGCAGCCGCATGAAGTCGAGCCGTCGTCGCGCAGTTCGGCAAAGCCGTTGAGTTGCTCGCCGGCCTTCACCAGCACCCGGGTCGGGTCCTTGGGATCGAGCACATCCTTCAGTGCCTTGCCGGAAAACTCCTTCGCCAGTTCTTCCGGCGAGGGGAAGGCCGGGATCCTGTGCTTCCAGCTCAGATTCAGAATCGGGTCGGGGAAGGCGCCACCGTCCTTTTTATAGAGC
>JAPTVL010000167.1 GCA_028065725.1 Betaproteobacteria bacterium | reverse complement strand
CGACAACCACGACCAGGACGCCGGCGTGAAGATCGTGCTGCGCGCCATCGAGGAGCCGCTGCGCCAGATCGTCAAGAACTGCGGCGAAGAGCCGTCGGTCGTCGTCAACAAGGTGCTGGAAGGCACCGGCAACTACGGCTACAACGCCGGTACCGGCGAATACGGCGACATGGTGGCGATGGGCGTGCTCGACCCCACCAAGGTCACCCGTACCGCGCTGCAGAACGCCGCGTCGATCGCCGGCCTGATGCTGACCACCGACTGCATGGTCGCCGACTTGCCGGAAGACAAGCCGGCCATGCCGATGGGCGGCGGCGATATGGGCGGCATGGGCGGCATGGGCATGATGTAAGCGTGGTTGTCGACGCATACGATTCCACATGGGCTTCAGCCCATAGTGGATCGGAGTCCTTCAGGGCTTCAGCGTCTTTACAACCACGGCCTACCCTTTATGCCCTTTAGGGTGCTTGCGGGTAAAGCCCAGCCCAGCAAAAGCCCCGCTTCGGCGGGGCTTTTTTATTGCGCCAACAACAAGGGGGCAGTTAGTTACTTGCGGTGATCGCCGCCCTGATTCAGGGCCTCGGTCAGCTTCAGCCCGGCCAGTTCGCGCATCGCTCGGGCCAGGTAATAGAGCACCGCCATCATCATCAGCATCGATGGCAGGGCAATCATCGGATAGCTCAACAGGGTCAGGCGTCCGAGTTCCGCGTTGAAAGCCTCGCTGCCCGCCGGGCTGGTGACGATCCAGGTGGCCAGAAAATAGTTCATCGCCGCCGGGAAGAAGAAGGTGCCGCCGAGCAGCGTGGTCGCATTCTGCAGGCGCGCGTCGAATTCCCGCGCGGTTCCCCGCGTTTCCAGGTGTTGCTGCACTCGTGCCACGTCGATCAGCGCCGGGCTGTACAGCAGGGTTTTTACCAGCGGATGGCGGGTGCGGGCGGAAACCAGGACGGCCAGCCCGATCAGGCCGGAAATCGCGGCTTCCTTCACCGCCAGCCACTGGGTGTCGAGCTGCAGCTGGCCGATGCCGCCGGTGAGCAGGATGCTGACCAGGCCCAGCACGGAAATGAAATTGAGCTTGCGGCGCCCGACCAGATCGAGCGCGCCCCAGACCAGCGGAAACGCCAGCGCCACAAGCAGCCCGCCCACCACGCCGAGTTCCTGCTCGCCGCTGAATTTCATCAGGATGACGGAAGGTATGACGATGTTGATCAGGAGTTCGATCAGCGGATTGGTTTTTTGGGGGGCGGCCATTGTGTGAAGCGCGATTGAATGTGCAGGGGGTTGACCCTGCAGTGAGGCGTTGGTTTCAGCTGGGCAGGCCCGCTGTGCGTTTGGCGCGCCACCCCGGCTTGATGGCGCATTTTATCAAACCGGAGCGACGTTCAATTTTTGCATCCGGTTGCGGATGCGCTGTAAATTGCAGCCATCCCGGTGCTGCCCAGACACGTGCCCATGACCCATATCATCCCGCTCGCCAACAGCCTGCACCGCGCCACCCTTGAAGCGCTGCGGAGGCAGGCGCCCTTTTCGGCGATGGCCGAAGACGAGGTGCTGTGGCTGGTCCAGCGTCTGTCGGTGGCCTATTTCGCCCGCGACGTTGTGCTGCTGGAGCCGGCCGACGCGCCGCCCGATTCGCTGTTCATCATCAAGCAGGGCACGGTCAGCGGCGACACCGCCGAGGGCCAGACAGTATTGCAACTCGCCACCGGCGAGATGTTTCCGCTGGGCGCGCTGCTGGCGGGCCGCGGCGCAGCCAACCGCTATGTCGCGGAGACTGACACCTTCTGCTATCTGCTGGCTGCTGCCGATTTCCACTCGCTGCTTGCCAAAAGCGCGGAGTTCAACGATTTCTGCACGCGCCGCATCGCCAGCCTGCTGGAGGAATCCCATCGCGCGGTGCAGGCCGAATACGCGCTGGCGCTGGATGACGACAGCCGCTTCGCGCGTCCCTTGGCCAGCCTGGTGCAACACACGCCCCTGTCCACTTGGGCCAGCACCCCTCTGGCCGACGCCCTGGCAGCAATGGAGGCGGCACGGGTGGGGTCGGTGGTGGTCACCGACGAAGCAATGCAACCGGTCGGCATTCTCACCCTGAAGGATGTGCTGGCGCGCGTGACCCTGGCCCGCGTGCCGCTCGCGACCCCGATTGCCGACGTCATGACGCCGCGGCCGGCTACGCTCCCGGCCGATGCGCCGGTGGCCGATGCCCTGGTGCTGATGGCGCGTCAGGGTATTCATCACATCCCGTTGGTGCGGGACGGGCGGCTGGTCGGGGTGGTGTCGGAGAAGGACGTGTTCGCGCTGCGCCGCCTGTCGGTGGAAGGTATCACCGCCGCGATTGCACGCAGCGAAGATCCTGCCAGCCTGTCCGCGCGGGCACATGACATCGGCGATCTGGCGCACAGCCTGCTGGCGCAGGGGATGGACGCGGAAAACCTCACCGCGATCATTTCCAGCCTCAACGACCGCCTCACCGAGCGCATCATCACGCTGGAATACCAAACCGATGATGCGCTGATCGGGCTGCGCTGGTGCTGGCTGGCGCTGGGATCGGAAGGCCGCATGGAACAGACGCTCGCCACTGACCAGGACAACGTGCTGATCTTTGCCGCAGCGGACGATGCGCAGCGTGAGGCGCTGCGGGCCTTTGCACTCCGGGTGAACTATCGACTCGACGCCTGCGGGTTTCCGCTGTGCAAGGGCGGCATCATGGCGAGCAATCCGAAATGGTGCCTGTCGCTGGCCGACTGGCAGCAGCAATTCACTCAATGGATCGATCACGGCAGCCCCGACGCGCTGCTGCATGCCAGCATCTTTTTCGACTTTCGCCCGCTCACCGGCGATGCCGCGCTGGCGCTCGACCTGCGCGCCTGGCTCAACCGCGCCGCGCAAAAAAACCCGCGCTTCCTGCACCAGATGGCCGGCAACGCCCTGCGCAACCGCCCTCCGCTGGGCGTGGTGCGCGACTTCGTGCTGTCGGAGGACAACGCCCATCCCCACACGATCGACCTCAAGCTCAACGGTGCCACGCCGTTTGTCGACGCGGCGCGCATTTTTGCGCTGGCCGCCGGCAGCCCGCAGACCAATACCGCCAAGCGGCTGCGCGAAGCCGCGCACGCGCTGCACATCCCCGATACCGAACTGGCCGACTGGAACCGGGCGTTCCACTTCCTGCAGCTGCTGCGGCTGCGCCACCAGCATGGGCAGCAGCGCGCCGGCATACCGCCCGACAACCATCTCGACCCGGACACGCTGAATCCGCTCGACCGCCGCATTCTGAAGGAAGCCCTGCGTCAGGCGCGCAAGGTGCAGGCGCGGCTGGCGATGGATTACACGCTGTGATCTGGCCGTTTTCCAGACGGCTGCCGCCGCTGGATACCGCCAGCAGCGCGCGGCGCGCAGCGCT
>JAPTVL010000255.1 GCA_028065725.1 Betaproteobacteria bacterium | reverse complement strand
CACTACCCCGGCGGCGTGCCGCTCAACACCTATCACTTCTTCGGCCGCCACGCGATTTCGGTCGGCAGCAGCAAGGTCCCCGAGGGTGGCGAGATGGTGACCCGCTTCGATGAAGCCAGCGGCCGTTACCTGAAGGCGATCTTCAGTGCCGACAACCGCCTGACGGGCATCTACGGTGTCAACGAATTCTTCGACGGCGGCGTGATGTGCCAGCTGATCCTGCGTCGCATCGACCTGTCGCCGGTGAAACAAGGCTTCCTCGCCGAACCGATGAAGGTCGGCCGCGAAATCATGTCGAAGACCTGGAGATAAGCATGGGCGCCTACAACACCATCGCCTTCGATGCCGCCAAATGTGACGGCTGCGGCGACTGCATGACGGCCTGCGCCACGGCAAAAGTTCCCGCAGGGACGCACAGCGCTGGCGTTGGCGACACGGCGCGCTCGCGCATCCAGATCGTCGGCAGCGCCGACGACGGCTTCGAGCTTGCACTGTGCCGCCAGTGCGGCGATCCCAAGTGCGTCACGGTCTGTCCGGCGGGAGCGCTGACCAAGGATTTCACCAGCGGCGTCATCGATTGGGATGGCGCCAAGTGTGTCGATTGCCTGCTGTGCACGGTCGGCTGCGTCTATGCCGGCATCGCCCTCGACGCCGGCACCGGCCACGTCGCCAAGTGCGACATGTGCGACGGCGTCCCGGCCTGCGTACCCGCCTGTCCGCACGATGCCCTGACTTATGTCACCACCTCGCGCATCTACAACGAGGTCGGCGACTGGGAAGATCTCTTCGCGCCGGGCCTCGCCGGCTGCCAGGGCTGCAACACCGAACTGCTGATGCGCCACACCCTGCGCCGTACCGGACCGGAGACCGTGCTGGCAACCCCGCCGGGCTGCGTGCCGGGCATGGGCTCGGTCGGCTTCAACGGCACCACCGGCACCAAGGTTCCGGTCTTTCATCCGCTGCTGACCAATACCGCGGCCATGCTGGCCGGCATCAAGCGCCAGTACAAGCGCGTCGGCCGCGAGGTGCTGGCGCTGGCCATCGCCGGCGACGGTGGCGCCTCCGACGTCGGCTTCCAGTCCCTGTCGGGCGCGGCCGAGCGCAACGAACAGATGCTGTTCATGGTGGTCGATAACGAGGGCTACATGAATACCGGCATGCAGCGTTCGAGCTGCACGCCCTACGGAGCCTGGACTTCGACCACGCCTGTGGGCCAGGGTTCGGGCGGCATGCCTTCGCAGGGCAAGACCCAGGACGCCAAGAACCTGCCGCTGATCATGGTCAACCACCGCTGCGAGTATGTCGCGACGGCCTCCACGGCCTACATGGAGGATCTTTACGACAAGCTCGACAAGGCGATCCAGGCCTCAAAGCGCGGCTTTGCCTACCTGCATGTGTATTCGCCCTGCACTACGGGCTGGCGTTTCCCCACCGACCAGAACATGGAAGTCGCGCGCAAGGCGGTCGAAACCAATTTCGTGATGTTGTGGGAGTACAACCGGACCGACGGCCTGAGCTTCACCCGGCCGGTCGATGATCCGCTGCCGGTGACCGAGTATCTGAAGGTGATGGGGCGCTTCCGCCACCTGAGTCCGGATCAGATTTCACACATTCAGGGCAAGGTCGTGGAAAATCTCGCTTTCGTAAAACAAATGGCGCATCGAGCTAGCGTGTAGGGGGTAGACGTGAATACAAGAAATGCTCCGGGCAGCGACCTGGAACCGATCGAGAAGGCCGGCATCGACGAATTGCGGGCGCTGCAGTTGCAGCGCATGAAGTGGTCGCTCAAGCACGCCTACGACAACGTGCCGCACTATCGCAAGAAGTACGATGCCGCAGGCGTCCATCCGGACGATCTCAAGCAGTTGTCCGATCTGGCGAAGTTTCCCTTCACCACCAAGCTCGACCTGCGCGACACCTATCCCTTTGGCATGTTCGCGACGCCGATGCGGGACGTGGTGCGCATCCATGCCTCGTCGGGCACCACCGGCAAGCCCACGGTGGTCGGCTACACGAAGAACGACATCGCGATGTGGGCGCAACTGATGGCGCGCTCGCTGCGCGCCGCCGGCTGTTCGGCCGATGACATCATCCTCAATTCCTACGGCTACGGCCTGTTCACCGGGGGTCTCGGCGCCCACTACGGCGCGGAATGCCTGGGCGCCACGGTAATTCCGATGTCGGGCGGGCAGACCGAAAAGCAGGTGCAGCTGATCCAGGACTTCAAGCCGACGGTGATCTGCTGCACGCCGTCCTACGTGCTGACCGTGGCCGACGAAATGATCAAGCAGGGACTCGATCCGCAGCAGACCAGCCTGCGCGTCGGCATCTTCGGCGCCGAGCCATGGACCAACGAAATGCGGCGCGAGATCGAGCAGCGCCTCAACATCCAGGCCATCGACATCTACGGCCTGTCCGAGGTCATGGGGCCGGGCGTGGCCTGCGAATGTGCCGAGACCAAGGACGGCCCGACCATCTGGGAGGACCATTTCTATCCGGAAATCATCAATCCCGAAACCGGCGAGGTGCTGCCCGACGGCGAGATGGGCGAACTGGTGTTCACCTCGCTGTCCAAGGAGGCCCTGCCCATCCTGCGCTACCGCACCCGCGACCTGACGCGCCTGCTGCCGGGCACGGCGCGGCCGATGCGGCGCATGGAAAAGATCACCGGCCGCAGCGACGACATGCTGATCATCCGTGGCGTCAATGTGTTCCCGACCCAGATCGAGGAAATCCTCCTGAAGAATCCCAACCTCTGCGCCCAGTATCAGCTGCAGGTGTCGCGCGAAGGCCATCTCGACCAGCTCGATGTCTATGTCGAAGTGCGCGCCGATCTCTCCGATTCCATCGGCGAACTCAAGCGGCGCGAAATCGGCGCCGAGGTCAAGCACCACATCAAAGCGCTGGTCGGCGTCACGGCGGACGTACACGTGGTCGAAACCGACAAGGTGGAGCGGACCCTGGTGGGCAAGGCCAAGCGCGTCATCGACCGGCGGCCGAAATAGGCCCGCGCGATTGATTTGTGAACCCATAAATAATGTATTATTCTTCCAAAAATGGTTTTATGGAGTATGCACTATAGTGCATAAATGGCAAGTGGATTTCGAAACACCCTAAGTACGGGCAGGTTAAATTCTTGTAGTACCCATGCAATCTCAATAAGGCGGATCAATCGCCAAACCAAGAGGAGACGTAGATGAAAAAGCTGTTGGCAAAAACCATGATCGCCGCGTCGATCGCCGGAACCGCTTTCGCGGTCCAGGCCCAGGAAGTCACACTGAAGGTGCACCACTTTCTTTCGCCGACGACCTTCATCCAGGTAGGCGTGTTCGAGCCGTGGTGCGCAAAGCTGGGCAAGGAATCCAACAACCGCATCAAGTGTCAGATCTATCCGGCGATGCAACTCGGT
>JAPTVL010000500.1 GCA_028065725.1 Betaproteobacteria bacterium | reverse complement strand
CGGCGGACACGCCATCGCCGGCGCCGCCGCCGTCACCGAATACCTGCGCACCGAGGAAGGGCTGGGCAATGCCGGCGCCGAACCGCTCGAAATCGATGCCATCCTTCATCAACTGCGCCACCTGGTTGATCGCGTCGTTTCGGAAGGCGGGGTGTACCACCCGCAATTCGCGGCGCTCGCCATCAAGCAGAGCCTGGGCGATACGCTGGAAGCCGCCTTCGCCTTGCGTGCATGGCGCTCCACCCGGCCGCGCCTGTCCGCGACGCCGCCGCTCGACACCTCGCGGATGCGCCTGATTCGCCGCATTTCGTCCGCCTTCAAGGACATCCCCGGCGGCCAGATGCTGGGGCCGACGCCGGACTACGCCTTGCGCCTGCTGCGGCTGGAGTTGATGGAAGAATCGCCGGAGGCCTTCCGCACCATGGCCCGTAACTGGCTGGAGAACTGCCCCGAGGCACAACTGCCCGACAGCTTACCCAAGGTGCTCGACGCCCTGCGCGCGGAAGGCCTGTTGCCGCCGGTCGGTACGGCGCGGGATGCAACGGCATTCGACATCACGCGCGAGCCGCTGGTGTTCCCCGTGCCGCGTTCGGCGGCGCTGGCCACCATGGCGCGGGCGGAAACCGGCTCGCTGCTCGCCATCGCCTATTCCAACATGCGCGGCTACGGCGACGTGCATCCCACGGTGGCGGAACTGCGGGTCGGCTATCTGCCGGTGCAGTTGCCGCATCCGGTCACCGGCGAGCTCGTTGAAGCCGGCGAGGTGCTGATCACCGAATGTGAAGTGGTAGCCATGTACGAAGCCGACGAGAGCGGCGGCAAACCCGTGTTCACCATCGGCTATGGCGCCTGTTTCGGCCACAACGAGGTCAAGGCGATCTCCATGGCCATTCTCGACCGCGCGCTGCAGAAGGGCATGAAGGACGGAGCGGCCAATCCTTCCGAAGACCCGGAGTTCGTGCTGCTCCATGTCGACGGCGTCGATTCCATGGGCTTCGCTTCGCATTACAAGATGCCGCACTACGTCACCTTCCAGTCCGACCTGGACCGCCTGCGCACCACGCAACAAAAAACGGGGGAGCACGCATGAACGCCATGTCCCATGCCCAAACCGGCAATGCCTACAACTTCGGCTTCCTCGACGAATATGCCAAGAAGGAAGTGCGCCGCGCCATCCTCAAGGCCATCGCCATCCCCGGCTACCAGGTTCCCTACGCCTCGCGCGAAATGCCTATGGGACGCGGCTTCGGTACCGGCGGCCTGCAATTGACCCTGTCGCTGATCGGCCCCGACGAGGTGGTCAAGGTCATCGACCAGGGGTCGGACGATTCGGTCAATGCGGTCAACCTGCGCCAGTTCATCGAAATGACCTGCCCCGGCGTTTCGACCACCACGGCAACGACGGCGTGCACCCTCATCCAGTCGCGCCACCGCATCCCTGAACTGCCGCTGACAGCGCAGCAGATCATCGTCCTGCAGGTGCCCTATCCCGACCCGCTGGTGGTGGTCGAGCCGTCCGAGGACAAGCGCAAGACCATGCACGGCGAAGCCGACTATTCGCGCCTGCTGGTGAAGCTCTACGAGGACATCGTCAAGTTCGACGAGATCACCATCTCGCACCGCTATCCGACGCGCATCAACGGCCACTACGTAATTGACCCCTCACCGATACCGCGCTGGGACGTGCCCAAGCTCAACGACTCGGCGGCGCTGACCCTGTTCGGCGCCGGGCGCGAGAAGAAAATCTATGCCGTGCCGCCGCACACGAAGGCGGAGCCGCTGGCGTTCAGCGACGTGCCATTCCGCGTCGAGGATTTCCGCGACGAACAAGGACGGCGGCGCGCCTGCGCCCGTTGCGGATGTGTGGACTCTTTCCTTGACGAGTTCGTAGCCGATTCGGGCAGCAAGACGTATCAATGCTCCGACAGCGATTGGTGCGACAGGCAATTGCTGCAAGCCAGACAAACCCAGGGAGAGCCGGCATGAACAAGATTCTCGAAGTTCGGGGCCTCTCCAAAATCTACGGCCCGGGTTGCCCACAATGCCTCGAATCCACCGGACCGGAGGCCGACACCAACCTTTGCCCGCACTGCGGCAGTGTAGTCGCCATCCATGACGTGTCCTTCGACCTGTTCGAGGGGGAGATTCTGGGCGTCATGGGCGAATCGGGCAGCGGCAAGTCGACGGTGGTGAAAAACCTCTACTTCGATCAGGCGCCATCGAGTGGCGAGGCGATCTTTTTCGACAACGACAAGCAGCACGACCTGTTCTCGCTGAACGCCGCCCGGCAGCGCTGGCTGCGCAACCACCGTTTCGGCATGGTCTATCAGAACCCGAACCTGGGCCTCAACTTCAACATCAGCGCCGGCGGCAACATCGCCGAGCGGCTGCTGATGAGCGACCTGATGGACTACGGCGCGATCCGCGAACGGGCCAAGGCCCTGCTGGCGCGCACCGAGGTGCTGCTCTCCCGCGTCGACGATCTGCCAAAGCACTTCTCCGGCGGCATGCAGCAGCGGGTGCAGATCGCCAAGGCGCTCGCCACTCAGCCGCCGCTGCTGTTCCTGGACGAGGTGACCACCGGACTCGATCTGTCGGTGCAGGCGCGCATTCTCGACCTGATCCTCGAAATCCAGCAGGAGCTGAAGACCGCCATGATCGTCGTCACCCATGATCTGGGCGTGATCCGCTTGCTGACCGGCCGGGCCATCGTCATGAAATACGGCCGCGTCATCGAGACGGGGCTCACCGATCAAATCCTGGAAGACCCCCAGCACGCCTATACCCAGCGGCTGGTGGCTTCCGCCCTGTGAGGAACGCAGCATGAATCCACCCATTCTCCAGGTCGAGGGCTACGCCAAGCATTTCCAGCTCCACGAGCAGAACAAGCTGATCCCGTCTTCGCACAACGTCAGTTTCAGCGTGCGCGCCGGTGAACTCACGGCCCTGATCGGCCCCACCGGCGCCGGCAAGTCCTCGGTGCTGAAAGGCATCTACCGTACCTATCTGCCGAGCGCCGGCCGCATTCTTTATCGCGATGCGATGGGCCATGAACTGGATCTGGCCCTGGCCAGCGAGCACCAGATCCTGGAACTGCGGCGGCGCGAAATTGGCTTCGTCACCCAGTTTCTGCATTGCCTGCCGCGCCAGGCGACGCTCGACGTGGTCGCGCAGCCGCTGTTCGCGCTGGGCGTCCCACGCCCGGAAGCGAGGCAGCGCGCGGCCGACCTGCTCTCGGCCATGAACCTGCCGGAGCGCCTGTGGAGCGTCTCGCCGGCGACCTTCTCCGGCGGCGAACGCCAGCGGGTGAATCTCGCCCGGGGCTTCATTGCCAAGCCGCGTCTCTTGCTGCTCGACGAACCGACCGCCAGCCTCGACCCGAAAACAGCCGAAAACGTGATTGGGTTGATCGAAGGGTTAAAAGCAGAAGGCAC
>JAPTVL010000333.1 GCA_028065725.1 Betaproteobacteria bacterium | reverse complement strand
ATCGGCCTGCTGTACGGCCATGGGGTGCTGCAACTCGGGCGGGCCGATGCCTGGTGGCGGGCGCTGTATCGCCACGCGGGAATTGCGGTCCAGGCCCTGCCCCTGCGCAGCGTGCTGGCGCCGTGGCGGCCCCAGGCGCAGGACGCCTCCATCCGGCGCCCCTGGACGCAGGCCCGCCGCTGGGCCTGGGCTGCGGGGGCCAATCTGCTGACCTGGGTCGGCGTCCTGGCCTGGCTGCCGGCCGACGGCCCCCGCCTGGCCAGCTTCTGGCTGGCTGGCCTGGGGGTTCTGAGCATGACCTGGCTGCTCGGGCAGCACCACCGCTGCATGTTCCGGGCAATCGAGGCCTTCATCGCCGCCGACGATGCTGTGTTGCGTTGAGCCCGTTGGGCGGTGTTCGCCGCGCGGCACCTGCCATGCATTTGCTGAAACGGTTTGGTCGTCGATGTGCGCGCCTGACTTGTGGTGCATGCGCTGCATAATCGGGCCAAAGCGTTTTGCTTTTCACGCACCTTGACCGATGTTCAGCGGCGCGCAGCGGACGAGGACGGGCCTTGCAATGGGAGCTTGAAGTTCAGCAGATCGTAGGAGGCGTTCTCGGCTTGGCGCAAGGCGGCTCGCAAGGCGCCGCGTCCGGCTTCAAATTGTGGGTCGCGCAGCCAGGACCGATCAAGTCTGGCGTAGAAATAGTCGGGGTCGACAGTCACCGTGTAGCGTAGCCATCGCGCTTGTGGCGATCGCCGAGCCCGGTACTTCATCGCAAAAGTCCCCCCTGGTGGGATCCGCGTATCGAAACGCTGGCGTTGCAAGTCGAGACTGACGTCCCGCGCAATGACCCCTTGCTGCAAGGTCGATCTGATCGCCCTGCCCCGTGCGTCGAGCTGGGTCAAGGTGACGAGCACGCGTGGCGTGACGTATGTCGGGAAATCGTGACCGACGTGGGCGCTGATGACTGTCAGCCCGGCGCGAATCTGGTCGTTTGCCTGCGCGGGCGCGCGGATGTCGAAACGCAGCCCGCTTCGCACCATAGCGAGATCATGAATCCCGCGCCAGAGGTGCTTGCCATCGGGCATATGGCATGCCTGGCATGACACGCCGCGCCTGGCGAATGGACTTGTTTGCCACTCGACGTCGGTGTTTTCCAAGGGTTTGCCGTCGAGTTTCGGCGCCGAGTTCGGAAACTGGTGACATGCGGCGCAGAACTGCGAACGACGAAACGCCGTCGACGCGACCCAGCCGGCATGCGGGGGGCTCACGCGACTCCAATCGAGGTCGAGAGCGGGCGCCGGCGGCCCGTAGCGCACATTGCCTCGCGCATGACAGGCCGCACAGCTCAACCCGTCATGCCAGGACACTCCGCGAATAGGGTGGTCCGCTGGGGCTTCATTCCGGATCCACAAAGCGTCTGAAAGCGACTGTTCCTGTTCGGCCAGCGGCGCATGGCAGCGCAGGCAGTTCTGATGCCCGGCATGGTCGCGGGCCTGGAGCCCTTGCATTTGCCCGAGCAGACCGGGGCCGAAAGCGTGGGCGTGGCGGGACGTTTTCCAGTCGCGATATTGCGAGGCATGGCAGGCGCCGCAGGACGCCGGGGCAAGCGACGACTCCAGCGCTGAAAACCCCGCGGGAGCGGGTCCTTGCGCCATCAACGGGCGCGTCCAATAGTCCCGCAGGAAGGCGCTGACCGTTCCGGCTTCGCCGCTCAGCCGCGCCTGCCGAGCGTCGTGGCAAGCTCCGAGCATGAGCGTCAGCGCAGACAACGCCAGGAGCGATTTTCTTCTCCCCCACACGACCCGCTCGCGCGTGGCGCAAGCGCCGGATTCGCGACCGCCGGGTGCTCGCTTGGCTGCGGTCATCACACCTGTCTGCGCCAAGTCGTCGCGCGAATTTTTCTCAGCAACGGCCAATCGACCGCGTCCAAAACCCGGGGCTCGACGCGGCGGAAACAAGCCAATGACTCCATTTTGTGAAAGGTTCGACTCAGAGCCTGTGAACATTTGATGGCACGAATGCTGCATATCTTTGGGCATGAACAACATCACGAACGAAGCGGGAACGAACGGGCACACGGGTGCACTGTTTGAGGGCTTGGCGGTTCCTGCGGACAGTGCGGCTGTCCTGAAGCGGAGCAAGCCCCAAGGGGCACCGCGGGTGCAAAGTGCGGTGCGCAACCAAGTCGAATGGCGTGCCTGTGATCTGGACGCGGCGTTGCCCGCCGAGCACCAGGCCCGTGCCGTCTGGGCCTTCGTGCAGTCGCTTGATCTGCACGCCCTGTACGGGCAGATCCGCGCGGTCGAAGGCAGCGTCGGACGCGCGCCCATTGATCCGGCCATTCTGATGGGTCTGTGGCTGTACGCGACGCTGGACGGTGTGGGCTCGGCGCGCGAACTGGGTCGGCTGTGCGACAGGGATGACGCCTACCGCTGGCTGTGCGGCGGGGTGGGCGTGAACCACCACACGCTGGGCGATTTCCGGGTCGAACATGCGCAGTGGTTGGACGGCCAACTCACCCGCAGCGTGGCGGGTCTGCTGTCGCAGGGGCTTGTCAGCATGAACCGGGTGGCCCACGACGGCATGCGCGTGCGTGCCCATGCGGGTGCGGCCAGCTTCAGGCGCCGCGAGACCTTGCAGCAACTCCTGCAAGACGCGCAGGCCCAAGTCCAAGCGCTCAAGCAGGAGCTGGGTGACGACCCGGGGGCCGGCACCCGCCGCGTGCGTGCGGCGCGCCAGCGTGCGGCCACCGAGCGCGAACAACGCATTGCGCGCGCCCTCCAGGCGATGGACGAGATCGACAAGAACATGTCGGGCAAGGGCAAGAAGGCCCGAGATCACAGCACGCAGGCCGACAAGGCACAAGACGAGCCGGCGCAACCCCAGGCGGCCCCGACCACGCAACCCGTGGGCGAGCCATGCGCCGAGGAACAACCCAGCGAGGCTCAGCGCGCCAAGAAACCCAAGGAGCCGCGCGTGAGCACCACCGATTGCGAGGCACGTGTGATGAAGATGGCCGATGGCGGCTTTCGCCCGGCGTTCAATGCGCAACTCGCGGTGGACACCGCCACCCTGATCATCACCGGCGTGGACCTCATCAACTCGGGCAGCGACATGAACCAGATGCGGCCCATGCACGCGCAGCACCAGGACCGCTATGGTCAAGTGCCCGCGCAGTGGTTGACCGATGGGGGCTTTGCCCAGCACGCACACATCGAGGAACTCGATGCGCGCGCCACCCAAGTGTTCGCGCCTGTGGTGGCGCCCAAGGACCCGCGGCGTGATCGCTATGCTGCGCTGCCCGGCGACAGCCAGGCCTTGGGTCAGTGGCGCCAGCGCATGGGCACCGAGGCGGCCAAGCGGATCTACAAGCAGCGAGCGGCCAGCATCGAGTGCACCAACGCCCATTTGCGCAACCGCGGCTTGCAGCGCTTCAACGTGCGCGGAATGA
>JAPTVL010000347.1 GCA_028065725.1 Betaproteobacteria bacterium | reverse complement strand
CGGCGGCGCACAGGCAAGCGTCTACACCGCCACCACGGCCATGCAGGACCCGCACCACATCGAAGCGAGGCCCTCGCTCATCGCCCGCGCACGCAGCGCCAACCTGCTGGTGTGCACCGGCGCCGAACTGGAAATCGGCTGGCTGCCGGTCGTCATTGCCGAGTCGGGCAACGCGGCGATCCAGACCGGACAGGCGGGACAGTTCATGGCGGCGCAGCATGTGCCGCTGCTCGACAGACCCGCCGTGCTCGACCGTTCGGCGGGCGACGTGCACGCCGGCGGCAATCCGCATATCCAGACCGACCCGCGCAACATCGCTCGCGTCGGCGAGGCGCTCGCCCGCCGCATGGCCGAGCTCGACCCCGCGCAGGCGGCGCTCTACCAGGCGCGCTGGAAGGATTTCTCGGCACGCTGGCAGGCCGCCATCGCACGCTGGGAGCAGCAGGCCGCTCCGCTGCGTGGCTTGCCCGTCGTCGTGCAGCACGCGGGCTTCCCCTATCTGGAAAACTGGCTGGGGCTGAAGCAGGTGGCGGTGCTGGAACCCAAGCCGGGGGTCGACCCCTCGGTCGGCCATCTGGCGCGGGTGGCAGCGCAGCTGCAGGCCACGCCCGCGCGCGCCGTGCTGCGCGCCGCCTACCAGAGCCCGCGCCCGGCCGACTGGCTGGCCGCGCGCGCCGGCATCCCGGCGCTGGCGCTACCCTTCACCGTGGGTGGCAACGCCCGCGCCGGTGATCTGTTCGGTCTGTTCGACGACACCATCGACCAGTTGCTGAAAGCGGCGCCATGACCGCGGCCCCGCTCGATCTGCTGCTGTGGCCGTTCATCGTCGGCCTGCTGGTGCTGTCCACCCACGTCCCGCTGGGGCGCCGGGTGCTGGCGCGCGGCATCATCTTTCTCGACCTGGCAGTGGCGCAACTCGCCGTGCTTGGCGTCGTCGCGGCGCACGCACTGGGTCTGGCCGCCGACGGCTGGCCCACCCAGTTGGCGGCCGCCACCGCCGCGCTGCTCGGCGCAGCGCTTCTGGCCGGGTGCGAGCGGCGCTGGCCGCAGATCCAGGAAGCCCTGATCGGCTCCACCTTCGTGGTGGCGGCCAGTCTGGCGGTGCTGCTGATGGCGGGCGACCCGCACGGCGGCGAGCATCTGGCCGAGCTGCTCACCGGGCAAATCCTGTGGGCGACGCCGGTGCAGGCCGTCCAGATTGCCGCGCTGTACGGGGCCTTGCTGGCGCTTATGGCATGGCGTGGCGAGCGCCTCGTCGGCCTTGGCTTCTACCTGGTGTTTGCGCTGGCGATTACCGCGTCGGTGCAGCTGGTTGGCGTTTACCTGGTGTTTGCCAGCCTGATCCTGCCTGCGCTGGCGGGGCTCGGCCTGCCAACGCGTGCCGGGCTGATGGCTGGCTGGACAGTTGGCGCGCTGGCCTATGCGGCAGGGCTGGCAGCATCCGCGCTGTTCGACTGGCCGGCCGGACCCGCGATTGTCATCGGACTCGCCGCGTTTGCCCTTTTCACCAACAGGGTTCAGCGGGTTGCCGCAAGCTGGGGACAGCGCTAGTATCCGTTACTGAATCCCTATCCGACACACCTATATTCAGTGGCTCTTCCGTTTTTCAAAAAAGGCAAGGACAAGGCCCCCAGCCCCGCGCACAAGCCGACGCCTGCGCGTGCCACCGAATCTCCGCCGACCGAAACCCTGTTGACCATGGACATGGGGTCGAGCGGCATTGTGGTGGAGGAATCCAGCGGCGCACCGCAATCGCCGGTGGATGAAGCGGCCATCCTGTTCGCAAGCGGCCAGGCCGACATGGCAGAGCGTTTGTTGAAGGATGTTCTGACCACGGGCAACCGCCGCGCCTGGCACATGCTGTTCGACCTGTACGGCATCCAGAACCGCGAAAAAGAATTCGAACAGTTGGCGCTGGATTACGCTATGCGCTTCGAGACCTCGCCCCCGGTCTGGCAAAAAATGGGCGGCAGCGGCGCGACCAAACCCCAGCAGGCGCAAACCGCCAGCCTGGATTTACCGGGCCTGCTCGACAGGAATGCAGCCGCCACGCTGCGCGAGGGCATCGCAGCCACCGCCAAGAATGATGTGGTGCGAATCGATTTCTCTCACATTGCCATGGTCGACGAATCAGGCGCGGACGAGTGCGCCAAGACCCTTGCCGCCGCACGCAAGGCCAAGCGCAAGCTGCAGGTGAGCGGCGTCGACACCCTGATCGCCCTGCTGCAGGATCTCAACCGGGCCACCCACAGCCGCGCCGTGCACTGGCTGCTATTGCTCGAGCTGTATCAGACGCTCGGCCAGCAGGAAAACTTCGAGGATCTGGCGGTGGACTACGCCGTGCGATTCGAAGTGTCGCCGCCGTCCTGGAGCGAGGTGCGGGCCGCCGAAGTGGTACAGGCCGCCCCCGCCGAGCCCGGCGACGACGCCCTGAAGCTCTCAGGTGAAATCACGCCCGCCAACGACAGCGCCCTGCAGCAGTTCGGCAGCTATGCCGCCACCCACAGCGAAGTACTGGTCGACCTGACCCAGATCACCCGCGTCGATTACGGCAGCGTCAGCCAGTTCATCAGTGTGCTGATGCAATGCCTGGGCAGCGGCAAAACCGTCATCCTGCGCGGCCACAACGCGCTCATCCACGAACTGTTCCGCGTCATGGGCATCGACCAGCTGGCGCAGCTGATCCCGCGCCATCCCGACTGACCTCCGGCCGCCATGACCGATGCCCTGATCGCCCAGGCCGCGCTTGCCGCCGCCGTGGCATGGGGTGCCGGCTTCCGGCTGTACGCCGTGGTGCTGGCGCTGGGACTGCTGGGCTGGTTCGGCACGCTTGACCTGCCGGAACCA
Organism: Betaproteobacteria bacterium; assembly: GCA_028065725.1. The sequence continues at coordinate 608 of JAPTVL010000347.1, read as the reverse complement.
CTGCAAATCCTGGCGCATCCCCTGGTCCTGGGCATCAGCGGGCTTCTGACGCTGGCCGAATTCATCGGTGACAAGATTCCCTGGATCGACAGCGTCTCGGACTCGATACACACCTTCATCCGCATTCCCGCCGGGGCGGCCCTCGCAGCCGCCTTTTTCGGCGACAGCGGCGCTGCCGTGCAGACCGCGGCGGCGCTGCTCGGCGGCACGTTTGCCGCCGGCAGCCATGTCGCCAAGTCCGGTTCGCGTGCGCTCATCAACGCGTCGCCGGAGCCGCTCAGCAATATCGCCGCCTCGTTCACCGAAGAGGGCCTGCTGGTCGGCGGCCTGTGGCTGGCCTTCATGTACCCGCTGGCTTTCCTGGCCGCGCTCGCCGTGTTCATGCTGGCCGTACTGTGGATGCTGCGCCGGCTGTGGCGCTGGCTGCGGCAGTCCAGGCCGCCACCCGCCCACGTATAATTCACCCCATGGAACAATATCGCGGCACCACCATCCTCTCCGTCCGTCGTGGCAACGAAGTCGCCCTCGGCGGCGACGGCCAGGTCACGCTCGGCAACATCGTCATCAAGTCCACCGCGCGCAAGATCCGGCGGCTGCACCAGGACAAG
>JAPTVL010000186.1 GCA_028065725.1 Betaproteobacteria bacterium | reverse complement strand
GATGGCGAAGATATGCGGCACGTTGGTGCGCTGCTGCTTGTCCACCGGGATGAAGCCCTGGTCGTCTACCTGGATGCCGGCGTGTTCGGCGCCGATCAACTTGCCGTTGGGGCGGCGGCCCACCGCAACGAGCACGCGGTCGAACAGCTGCGGAGCCGGGTTGCTGTCTCCCTCGAAGCTGGCGAGAATGCCGTCCTTTCTGGCTTCCAGGCCTGCCACTCTGGTTTTGAGGAGAATCGCCTCGTAGCGTTTCTCGATGCGCTTGTGCAGCGGCCTGACCAGGTCGGGGTCGGCGCCGGGAATGAGCTGCGTGCCGAGCTCCACCACCGTGATCCGGGAACCCAGTGCCTGGTAAACCGTGGCCATTTCCAGCCCGATGATGCCGCCGCCTATCACCAGCATCCGTTTCGGCACGTCGGAAAGCTCAAGCGCGCCGGTCGAGTCCATGATGCGCGGGTCCTCCGGGAATGCCGGAATCTTCACCGCCTGCGAGCCGGCGGCGATGATGGCGTTGTCGAAGGTGACGGTGAATTCGCCTTGTTCGCTTGCGACGCGCAGATGGTGGGGCGCGATAAACCGGCCCACGCCACGGATTACCGTGACGTTGCGCTGCTTTGCCAGTGCCGCCAGTCCGCCGGTGAGCTTGGCGACCACGCTTTCCTTCCAGCTGCGGATCTGGTCTATATCGATTTTCGGCTTGCCGAATTTGACCCCGTGGTGGCTGGCCTCGTCGGCCTCGGAGATGATCTTGGCCACATGCAGCAGGGCTTTGGAGGGGATGCAGCCGACGTTGAGGCAGACCCCGCCCAGGCTGGTATAGCGTTCGATCAATACTACCTTCTTGCCCAGATCGGCGGCGCGGAAAGCGGCGGTGTAGCCGCCGGGTCCGGCGCCCAGCACCACTACATCGGCATGAATTTCGGTCTCGGATGAGGCGGGGGAGGGCGTGGGTATGGGAGCCGGCGGTTCCGCTGCGGCCGGCTGCGGTGCAGCCGGGGCGCTTTCCTGCTCCGCTTCCAGGGTGAGGATCAGTGCCCCCTGGGAAACCTTGTCGCCGACCTTGAGGCTGACAGTTTTCACGACGCCTTCCTGGGGCGAGGGGATTTCCATCGTCGCCTTCTCGCTTTCCAGCGAGATCAGCGAGTCGTCCTTGCGGACTTTGTCGCCCGGCTTTACCAGGATATCGATCACGTCGATATTCTGGAAGTCGCCGATGTCGGGCACGGTTACTTCGGTAATTTTTGGCATGATATTTCCTAAAATCGTCACCACTAAGGCGCAAAGGCGCAAAGATCAAGGCACTGCTTTTTGCCCTTGCTTTTCCTTTGCGCCTTGGCGTCTTTGCGGTTCATAAGAGCTTACAGCAACAGCCTACGCACATCCGCCAGCATCTGGCTCAGATAAGTGATGAAGCGCGCGCCCTGGGCGCCATCGATCACGCGGTGGTCATAGGACAGCGACAGCGGCAGCATCAGGCGCGGCACGAATTCATTGCCGTTCCACACCGGCTTCATGGTGGCGCGGGAGATGCCGAGCACCGCCACTTCCGGCAGGTTGATGATGGGCGTGAAGAAGGTGCCGCCGATGCCGCCCAGGCTGGAAATGCTGATGCAGCCGCCCTGCATTTCTCCGGGCGTGAGTTTCTTGTCGCGCGCCTTCTGGCTCAGGGTCATCAGGTCACGCGCCAGCTCCAGCACGCCCTTCTGGTCCGCATCGCGGATCACCGGGACCACCAGGCCTTCCGGGGTGTCCACCGCCATGCCGATGTGGAAGTATTGCTTGAACACCAGGCTCTCGCCGTCGGCGGAGAGCGAGGCGTTGAAGTCGGGGTAGGCTTTCAGCGCCGCCACGAGCGCCTTGATCAGGAAGGCCGGCAGGGTGAGGCGGATGCCCTCTTTCTGCGCTTCCTCGCCCATCGCCTTGCGGAAGGCCTCGAGCTCGGTGATGTCAGCTTCCTCGTGCTGGGTGACATGCGGTGCGGTGACCCAGTTGCGGTGAAGGTTGGCACCTGACACTTTCTTGATCTTGGTGAGCAGCTTGACCTCGACTGCGCCGAACCTGGAGAAATCCACCGACGGCATTTCCAGCACCGACAGACCGGCTCCACCGGCAGCCGCGCCGCGCGGGCGGGAGAGTTCGGCCTTGATGAAGGCCTGCACGTCTTCTTTCAGGATGCGGCGTTTCGGACCGGAGCCGTTGACCAGGGCGAGGTTGGCGCCCAATTCGCGGGCGAAGGCGCGCACCGACGGGCTGGCGTGTACTTTCGCCGCCACTTCGCCGCTGTCCGTGACTGCTGCCGGAGTGGGGGGCGCGGGTGGAGCAGCCGCCTTGACCGGCTCTGCTGGTGCCGGTGTGGGTGGCGGCACGGCGGCTGCCACCGGTTTTTCCGGCGCTGCCGGCGGGGCGTCCGTTTCGGCAACTTCCATCAGCAGGATCAGGCTGCCCTCGGCGACCTTTTCGCCGACCCTGGTGCGCACGGCCGTGACCTTGCCGCTCCAGGGCGCGGGAATGTCCATGGTGGCCTTTTCGCTTTCCAGCGTGATCAGCGCATCTTCGGCCTTGACGATATCGCCTTCCTTGACCAGCACCTCGATCACGTCGACCGAGTCGAAATTGCCGATATCGGGGACGCGGACCTCTTTTATTGTCGACACTTGCGTTCCTCCCTAGTAGTCAGTCATGTTGAATGTGCGTGATTTTCTTGTAGGGCCGAATTCATTCGGCCAGATGTGCGAATGAATTCGCACCTACAAAGCACGGTAGGGTGCGTTTCACGCACCATGGTGCGCAAAGCGCACCCTACCTTATACCGTCACCGGATTCGGCTTGTTGGGGTCGATCCCATATTTGACGATCGCTTCGGCCACTTTGGCGGCCGGGATGACCCCTTCGTCGGCCAGGGCCTTGAGCGCTGCCAGCGCAACATGGTAGCGGTCCACCTCGAAGAAGCGGCGCAGGTTTTCGCGGCTGTCGCTGCGGCCGAAGCCGTCGGTGCCGAGCGCCACAAAATGGCGCGGCACGAAAGCGCGGATCTGGTCGGCGTAGGCTTTCATGTAGTCGGTGGAAGCCACCACAGGCCCGGAACCGTCCTTGAGGCATTTTTCGACATAAGTCAGGCGCTGTGGATGCTCGGGGTGGAGCAGGTTCCAGCGCTGCACGTCGAGACCCTCGCGGCGCAGCTCGTTGAAGCTGGTGACGCTCCAGATGTCGGCGGAGACGCCGAAATCGGCTTCCAGCAGATCGGCTGCGGTGATCACCTCGCGCAGGATGGTGCCGGAGCCCATCAGCTGCACCTTCATTTTCTTCCGCGCCGCGCCGCGCTTGAGCAGATACATCCCTTTCAGGATGCCTTCCTCGGCGCCTTTCGGCATCGGCGGATGAACGTAGTTTTCGTTCATGACGGTGATGTAGTAGTAGACGCTTTCCTGTTCCTTGTACATGCGGCGCAGCCCGTCC
>JAPTVL010000128.1 GCA_028065725.1 Betaproteobacteria bacterium | reverse complement strand
GGAGCGGGTCATGACGCCACCACCAGTTCCCGTGTTACCAAAAGGCTGGCAATGGGGCAAGCCCGCGAAGGCTTTGCCCAGCCCACAGCCGCCCATGCCGATGAACCCCTATGCAGCACACCGTTTTGCGGTCTGTATGGGATTTGCCGATGAACAGGCGCCGACCCCCTCACCGGAGCAGGTGATGCGGCCGACCTGGTCGGTCGTATCGTGGAAAAACCTGGCTCCGCGCAAGATGGTCGGTACCCAGAAAGAAGTGGTTGCTACCGTTAAGCGCGCACTGGCCGCAGCGGGTATCCACCATTTTTCGATCACGGCCTACGGCGCGATTCACGTTATCGTGGCATTACAGGATTGACACCACCCACTTAGTCCCGTTGGACCAGATCCAAAGGACAAGGAGTCAGCGGGCCAGGAATCGTCGTACGTTGCCGCTGGTCCCGCCGGACCCCTCGCCAACCTTGAGATCGCATCAGGCGCTCTACGGTACAACGGGCCACCTGCAAGACCCTGCAGATGGGCTCGACCCCTTGAACCACCCTTCCAAAGGTCCATCTAACCGGACACAGAACCGGACTTTAAAGCGGCCTGACAGGTAGGTTTCTCAGAACCAATACATTGTTATATAATGAGATATGACCAACAAGAAACCGGACATAGAAGCGGACACAAAAGCGGCCAAGGACCGGGGCGAACCGATCTCGGCCATGGAGCCGCTGCTGATCGGCGCCGACTCCAAGCACCGGGCGGTCCTGACCGATTTGGCGGTCGAACTGGCCGCCAGAAGTGCCGGCTTTCGCCGCTCCCTGCCCGACAGCTTGTTCGGCTCGCTTGCCACCCTCGTGCGGGCGATGAACTGCTACTACAGCAACTTGATCGAGGGCCACGACACGCACCCGATCGACATCGAGCGCGCGCTCAAGGACGATTACAGCCAGGACGCCAAGAAGCGCGACCTCCAGCTTGAGGCCAAGGCCCATATCGCCGTTCAGCACTGGATCGACACCGGCGGGCTCAAGGCTCCGGCCACGACAACCGACGCGATCCTCGAAATCCACCGGCGCTTTTGCGAACTGCTGCCCGAAGAACTGCTGTGGATCGAAGACCCACAAACCAAAGAGAAGATCAGGGTCATCCCCGGTGAACTGCGCCAGCGCAACGTGCAGGTCGGCCGGCATATCCCGGTCAGCGCACCGGCCGTGCCGCGCTTCCTCAAGCGCTACGAGGAGGTCTATGCGAAGCTCGGCAAGACGGAGACCATTATCGCAACGGCAGCGGCGCACCATCGCCTGGCATGGATTCACCCGTTCTTGGACGGCAACGGCCGCGTCGCGCGCCTCGTCTCGCATGCCACGCTGCTGGACGCGCTCGATACCGGCGCGGTCTGGTCGATTGCGCGCGGGCTCGCGCGCAACGTCAACGAATACAAAAGCCACCTCGCCGCCTGCGACGAGACGCGCCGCAACGATCTCGACGGGCGGGGAAACCTAAGCGAAGAAAACCTCGCCGCCTTCACGAAATTCTTCCTGACCACCTGCCTTGATCAGGTGAAATTCATGGAAGGGCTGATGCAGCCCGACCAGCTTCGCACGCGCATCCTCACATGGGCCGAGCAGGAAATGCGCCTGAACAAGCTGCCGCCCAAGGCCAACAACATCCTCGAAGCGTTGCTCTATCGCGGCGAGCTGCCGCGCGGCGATGCCGCCACCATCGTCGGGACCGGCGAGCGTCAGGCCCGCCGCGTCGTTTCCGCCCTTATCGACTATGGTGTGGTCACCTCCGAGAGCACGCGCGCACCGCTGCGCCTCACCTTCCCGGCAACGCTCGCTTCACGCTGGATGCCCGGGCTGTTTCCAGAGAAGACAGGTTGAGGCGCGAGAATGCTCCACTCCCAGTTAGTTTGTGGCGGCAATCGCCACAAATAATGCGCATCGTCTGACCGCATGTGGATAGCATGCCAGGTAACCATCGTCCGACTTGCTGGAGGGCGGTAGCCCCAACTTGGTTTTCCCGCATTGCCCCAAGCCTTGAGGACCTATGGCGCATGGCGTGAAGTGCTGACATTGGCTGCAGGTGATTTTGGTAGTGTCGGCCATGTGCGCATCATCGCACAATTCCTGAGATGGTTGGAACCCAGATCGTAACCCAGAACACCGCAAGTCAGTGCCCAACAGTATGTAGCCTTGGCCAAGCGTCCTGAACACCCCTCGCCTCACGTAAGCCCTATTAACAGATTACCTGACCACAAACAGGTCCCAGATGGCCATTACCAAAAGAGAAGCTTCTTTTGAGGGTGATATGGCTGCATCACGCGAACACATGGAACGGACCCTGGGCGGGGCAAGCACGTCCAGCCTCTGGCGCGGAATGTACAGCGATGGCCTGCGCCTGGGGTTTTGGATTCAGTACGACCAGGACTCCACGCCCCGCAGCAAAGAGGTCATCAAAAACCATGACTTTGGCTGGATGCCGGAGAAGAAAATATGGGTAGGCCCACTCATAAAAGCCACCGCCACCATTGAAGCACTGGCCGAAGGCTGGCCAGCACAGCACCCACGGGATCTCGGGTTAGCCATTCTGGCGAAAGCCATGGCCAATGAGGAACCCTTCTGGGCCATGTGTGTACGACCGAGGCTGATGGAAACGCCGGATGGCCAATGGTCCTTTTCGTTTCCATATGACACCACTACCGTGGCGTTCCTGAAAGCCACCCGGAAAGCACATTGGAATGCCGGCACCAAAGGCTGGGATATTCATGGCAATCGGGCTGCAGCGCTCGCCGTACTGGAAGAAGTGGGCGTGCCTGACCGCTACGTCATCATCAGCGCCCGGGGAGAACCGGATCGTTTGCCCCAGGCCACGGGCGGCTGGACGCCATACCTGGTTGGTGTAGATGCCGACGATGTAGAGACGGAGCGGGTGAAGCTGCAGGTAGGTGGTGCAGAGATGCCTCTTGAGTCCAACGGCGATGGCCCGAGCGGCGAAGAACTGGATGCCCTTGAAAAGGCCAAGGCTGAACGCGCGGAACTTATTCAGCGCGCTTTTTTTGCGCCCATGGCTCTGTTGCCGGTGGAGGATGCGGTTATTGACGAAATTGCAGCCCGCTGTTCGCTCATGCCGCACCAGAATGACGGGGTGCGTCACTTCCTGACCCGCACCAGCGCGTTGAATGGCGATGATATGGGCTTGGGCAAGACCCGCCAGACGGTATCTGCCGCCAGCCATCTCCCAGGTGGAAAGGTGATCGTCTGTCCCGCCAGCCTCAAAGACAACTGGGGTCGGGAAATCAGGATGGTGATTCCCGATGCAGAGATATTCATCTTCGAGAATGCATTGCCCGACATGCAGCCGGAATGGTTGATCGTGAATTACGAGCGGTTGGGCGCGCTGATGGAACAACTGGGCGCTGGCCTCTCGCAGGGTGCGACCCCTTCGCAGGGGGCAACCCATGACTGGAAAT
>JAPTVL010000002.1 GCA_028065725.1 Betaproteobacteria bacterium | reverse complement strand
CGATGACGGGCTTTGGCGGACTTCAACGAGGACAGGACTTTCATACACAACTCCAACCCGCAACGGGCAACCGCACAATTTTATTGATGAAACACCGCGCTGACAAGCGCCAATCCAACTTTCTGGTACAGGCGATCGCTGTGGCCGATCGGGCGAAGGCCGCCAAAACCGGACCGAAGACTGCCGCCCAGCCTCCCACACCCATCCCGCGCCAAACACTTGCCCTCCATCGTCGAGCCACTTGCGTCACGCCACAAACGGGTCACCGGCCATAGCGGCGCTCGCGGCGCTGGAACGAACGGATCGCCCGCAGATAGTCGATCCGCCGGAATGCCGGCCAGTTCGCGTCGCAGAAATGCAACTCGCTGTGCGCGCTCTGCCAGAGCAGGAATCCGGATAGCCGGACCTCGCCGCTGGTGCGGATGATCAGATCGGGATCGGGCAGTTCGGGAAGGTACAGATGCCGGTGGATCGCGGCTGGGCTGAGTTCCGAGAGGATCTCGGCGATCGAGGCGCCGCGCGCGGCGCTGTCGGCGAGCAGGGCACGCACCGCGTCGGTGATTTCCTCGCGGCCGCCATAACCGATGGCCAGGGTCACGGTCATGCGGTCATTGCCGCTGGTCGCCGCCTGCGCCGCGTCTATCGCGTCGAGCAGCGCAGGAGGCAGGATCCCGCGCCGGCCGATCGCTGCCACCCGCACCCCGCGGTGCCGGATATGCGGATCGGCGACCAGGGTACGGATTTTCGCCTCCACTGCGCCGAGAATGCCGTCGACCTCGGCTTCCGGGCGGCTCAAATTGTCCGGCGAGAACACCCACAGCGTCACCATCGGAATGCCCAGATCGGCACTCCAGGCCAGAATGTCGTCGAGCTTCGCCGCGCCGAGCCGATAGATCGCTTCGGGCTCGTGCAATCCCGCGGCCCGTCCATGCCGGCGATTGCCGTCGAGGATGATCCCGACATGCTGGGGCATCGGCCCGGCGGCGACCTGTCTGGTCAGGCGACGCTCATAGATCCGATAGATCGGCCACCAGGCCCATGCGCGCAGGCGATCGGCAAACCGTGCGTTCGTGGTCATCGTGGCATTCTCCACCGGATGCTTGCCGCCGGCTTGCTTCCATCGGTGTCTGACGACAAGAAACTGCCCTCAAGCTAACTAGTTGAAGTGCAAGTGAAGCGGCGCTTGGCGGGGGTAACTTGTCGGGTGATTGAAGCCCCAACAAATTGCCCCTACGTCGATGATCCGCCAACAAATGTCTTCAATTCGTCGCAGTCGCCAACAACCTGCCCTCGATTTGATTCAGAGGCAGGCATTCGGCATTGATCTACCTCACCTCCTTGCGCCGAGCCGCCTTTAGATGGGTCGGTTGACGCTGTCTGACCGTCCTGCGCGGACTAACCTTCGGCCGCGACGGCGGAGGCAGTTGCGGCGGGCGGCGAAGCCTCGGCGGCGGAGCCAGAATCCAGCAAATGCGGATCCGCGCTAGGCTACCGGGCTTGCCCTCGAACTCAGCGACCGGCAACCACCAGCTCGTGGATCGAGGCAGATCGAACGAGGCCCGGAGCAGGGCATCCAGCCCTTGGGCGTAGCCTTGCGCCAAGATGCTGTTGAGTGCCTCAGCCAGACGCCAACGCCCGGTGATCCTTCCCACTGCTTTAGCCCGGGCGGCCTGTCGAGAAAAGTCCCCTTCATCCGGCTCCGGGTCGCAAGCTTCAATTACTCCGTCGACCAACTGACCGCACAGCTGGAGCGTGTTCAAGTCCACCGCCGAGACGTTGAGCCAGGTCGAGCCGTTCGCATTGCGACCGTGCGGAGCGATGAAGCACTCCGGTCGCTGGGCGGCGTTCTCGCCTAGCGTCGCGTCTGCGTCCAGGTCCGAGAACGACGCCAGCTTGAGCGGCGTCTTGGCACCCTGGGGAAGTCGGGCAATGACCTGCTTAGTCACACGCGTGAGATCGTTGAGCGTCATCGATGGTAGTGGCACGTAGGTCAGAGGGCGCTGGTCGGCCAGCGCGCCCCAACCCCAAAAATGTGCTGCCGGCGGATCCTTGCTGGGGCCCTCGTTGAATTCTTCTTTGCGCATCCCGATGCCTGAGGCGTCGCCGCACTTTTCGGAGAACTGGCGCGGCGGCTCAGCCAAGACGGCAAAGCCATCCACCCACCGATCCGATCCTTGCGGTACCACCATGACGCGCCGCTCGCGCTGCTCGGCCGCCCATGCGAGATACGTCGCCATCCAAGCTTCGGCCTGCGCCGTTGGGAACGACCACATGTCGATGGTAGCGCGATCAATCATCAGCCAGTCAAAGCCACAATCGCACCGCCCAATCCGACCCTGCGCGTCGATCGGCACCAATCCGGGCTTGTGGCACATGGGGCACGCATCGAGCAGCGGAGAGGCGTGCCAGGGGCACGAATATATCGTCGGCAGCTGGAACAGGGTGGTGTGGTAGCCGTAGCTGGCGCAGTGCCAGCACCAGCGAATCGGCCGAGACGTCCGATCCAGCAAGCCGCCAGTGCGCAGCGGACTCCACACCTCTTCGGACCACCACATCGGCACCTTCGTTTCGGTGAGCCCAAGCACCGCCTCGAAGCGCGTGCGCGAGACACGCCCTAGACCCAGGTTCGGCATCGCACATACGTTCTTGTTGTAGCGCAGACCGAGGCTCTGAAACCATTCGCTGGGCGCCAAATCCATCAGGCGCGTCACTCGCAGCAGCAACGAGAACGCGGAGGCGTAAGGGAACGGCTCAAGCTCGAGGCCCAGCAGGCCCGGCCGCGGCTCACGCGACGCGACGACCTCCGCCCAGGCCATTACGCCGCCTCTTGGGGCACCGCCATGCGCGCTCGTACCCACTCCAGGCGCAGGTAGCCGCTCGCGAGCAAGGCCTGTTTGACATCCTCGGGCGTAAAACGGGCGAAATCGCGCCGCGCCCCCGCGACGTTGGCCAATAAGTGCCGCACGGTTAACGTGAAGGTTGCCATCGGCCAGGCATCACTCGGCGGCAAGCGATATTCGGCGCGCAAGGCCGCGACCACCTCGAGAATGAGGCCTGCCTCCGAAGCCAACGTCCATCCAGCATCGAAGGCCGCTTTGGCGAAGTAGCGCGAGAAGGGCATATCCGGCCTAGGCCAGGTCGCCGCGCGGTCGAAACGTCCAAGCGCGTGCAGCACATCTGCCGCGCTGGTCAGCGGCTGGAACGGGTGCGTGGCCATGAACCATCGCCGCACCATGTGCGTGGGGTAGTCCGACCAGTCGTCAGTGATGTCGACGCCAGTGGCATCGCTCTGGCGCACGAACACCAGGAACAAGCGCAGCTTCGCGTCAGTCACCTGCTCGTCGATGTCGGCCAGGTACTCGTACTCTCCGCGCGTAATGCGCTGCGCGTTATCGATGAACAGAACCATCAGAGGCAACTGTGCCTGGCCGCAGCGTGTCTTGACGTAGTTGACCAGCCGACT
>JAPTVL010000287.1 GCA_028065725.1 Betaproteobacteria bacterium | reverse complement strand
CTGCGCCGCTTCGAACGACTGGCTGTCGCTGACCCAGGGGGTGACGCAGGGCTGGCGCGTCTGGGGGCAGGTGGAATATCTCAAGCAGGACCAATTGAGAGCGGGCACAAAGAAAATCTCCGAGGCCGAAATCACCTCGCACCACGAAGAGGTCAAAACGCTGAACCGCAACGCGCTGCTCGGGCTGGAATACGGGTTTGCACCCGACTGGAGCGTGGGCCTGGTGCTGCCCTATTCGAACCGCGACCACCTCCATATCCATCACCATCGCGGGACGCCCATCCCGGAAGCCTGGCAGTTCGACGAGATCGGCGATGCGCGTCTGACGCTGCGTCACCAGCCGGCCAATCAACACGCAAACGCAACATCATGGAGCCTGCAGGGCGGGCTGAAGCTGCCCACCGGCAGAACCGATGTCCGCAATGCGGATGGGGATGAAGCGGAGCGCAGCGTGCAGTCCGGCAGCGGGACCACCGACCTGCTGCTGGGCGGCGGCCTGGCCTACGCGCCGCTGTCCCTGCCCGGCAGCCTGTTTTCCAATCTGACGCTGCAGGCGCCGATCAACGAAAAAGACGGGTTCCGGCCGGGCTGGCGCGTTGGCGTGCAGGCGGGCTGGTTGATCCCCGTCAGCGGAAAACTCGACCTGATCCTGCAGGGCAACCTGCTCTATGTGGGGCGCGACCGGGGCGTCAATGCGGAGCCGGACGACAGCGGACGGACGGAAGCGGCGCTGGTGCCGGCCCTGGCGTATGCCTGGTCCAGAAAGCTATCCGTCTACGGCCAGCTTGAGCTTCCGCTCTACCAGAACGTGAACGGCGTTCAGCTCACCCACGACTATGCGGTATCGCTCGGCCTCAGCCTGATGCTGAACTGAGGAGGCCTATCCCGGCACCACCGGCGTGCCGCTCGCGACGTCGCCGCACTGCGCGCGGTGGCGCAGCGCATGGTCCATCAGCACGATCGCCATCAGTGCCTCGGCGATGGGGGTGGCGCGGATGCCGACGCAGGGATCGTGGCGGCCGTGGGTGACGACCTCGATCGGCTGGCCGCTGAGGTCGATCGAGCGGCCGGGCAGCCGCATCGACGAAGTGGGCTTGATGGCGATGTGGGCGACGATGGCCTGACCGCTGGAGATGCCGCCCAGCACGCCGCCGGCATGGTTGGACAGGAATCCGTCGGGCGTGATCTCGTCGCGGTGCTCGGTGCCCTTCTGCCGCGCGGCCTCCATGCCGTCGCCGATTTCCACGCCCTTCACTGCGTTCAGCCCCATCAGCGCGTGGGCAAGGTCGGCGTCGAGCTTGTCGTACAGCGGCTCGCCCCAGCCGGGCGGCACGTTCTCGGCGACCACGCTGATCCGGGCGCCGACCGAGTCGCCCGACTTGCGCAGCGCGTCCATGTAGGCTTCGAGCTCGGGCACGCTGGCGGCGCTGGGAGAGAAGAAGGCGTTGTGATCGATTTCATCCCACGACTCGAAGGGAATGTCGATCGGGCCGAGCGCGCTCATGTAGCCGCGGATCACGATACCGTATTTTTCGCTGAGCCATTTCTTGGCGATGGCACCGGCGCCGACGATGGGCGCGGTAAGCCGTGCGGAGGAGCGCCCGCCGCCGCGCGGATCGCGGAAGCCATATTTCTGCGTGTAGGTGTAGTCGGCGTGGCCGGGGCGGAAGGTCTCGCCGATGTTGCCGTAGTCCTTGCTGCGCTGGTCCTCGTTGCGGATCAGGAGCGCGATCGGCGTGCCGGTGGTCTTGCCCTCGTACAGGCCGGACAGGATTTCCGCCGTGTCGGACTCGCGGCGCTGGGTGACGTGACGCGAGGTGCCGGGCTTGCGGCGGTCGAGGTCGTGCTGGATGTCGGCCTCATTGAGCGCCATACCGGGCGGGCAGCCGTCGACCACGCAACCGATGGCGGGACCGTGCGATTCGCCGAACACGGTGACACAGAAGAGTTTGCCGAGTGTGCTGCCTGACATGGGAATGAGTCGGAAAAGTGCCGAGGAATGCGCCGAAGTCTAGCACAGGCGCGGCCTCGGGCGCCGGCGGCTGCGGCCCGCTGAACTTGCCGCCCTGTGCGTGTTCTATCCTGAACATGACACACATAGGAGGAACGCCGATGAACACCACTCAACAGATCTCCGCTCTGGGCCAAAGCCTTTGGCTGGACAATCTGTCGCGCGATCTGATCCGCGACGGCACCCTGGCCAAACTCATCGCCGAGGACAGTGTGTCCGGCGTGACCTCGAATCCGTCCATCTTCCACAATGCTGTCGCCGCCAGCCCCCATTACGCCGACGATCTGTTGAGGCTGAAAGCCGACGAGCCGGATGCCGAGCGCCGCTACGAGGCGCTGATCATCCCCGACATCCAGACCGCCTGCGACCTGCTGCTGCCGGTATTCGAACGTAGCGGCGGCAACGACGGCTACGTCAGCCTCGAAGTCGCTCCGCGCTGGGCCTATGACACGACGCACACGGTAGAAGAAGCGCACCGCCTGTGGGCATTGGTGAATCGGCCCAACGTATTGATCAAGGTGCCAGGCACACCCGAAGGCGTGAACGCATTCGAGGCTTTGACCCAGATCGGCATCAACGTCAACGTGACCCTGCTGTTTTCGGTCGCGCAGACCCAGACGGTTTTTGACGCCTATATCCGCGGGCTCAGCGTGCGCGCCGAGTCCGGCGCCGACCTGCGCCGCAGCAAGGCGGTGGCGAGCCTGTTCCTGTCGCGCGTCGACACGCTGGTGGATACCCAGCTCGTCTCCATCGGAACACAGGAAGCGCTGTCGCTGCGCGGCAAGGCAGCGGTGGCGATGTCCAAACTCGCCTATCAAACCTATCTGCATACCTTTCACGGCGGGGCCTTCGCCGAACTGGCAAGACAGGGCGCGGCACCGCAATATCTGGTGTGGGCGAGCAGCAGCGTGAAGAACCCGGACTACCACGACCTGCTGTATGTCGAACCACTGATCGGCGCGGAAACCATCAACACCCTGCCCGACAAGACACTTGCCGCGCTGCGCGACCACGGCAAGCCCGCACTGCGCGTTGAGGAAGGCGTCTCCGAGGCCGAGGCGCAGCTGGCCGAGTTGACGCGACTGGGCATCGACATGGATGCGGTCGGCAATACCTTGCAGAACGATGGCGTCAACCTGTTTGAAGCCTCCTACCAGAAGCTTCTAGCGCAGCTGTCCTGAACCGCAGGCTCGCTCCCGCCCAGCCAAAACCCTGACGGCGGGGCGGACTCACGCGCCGTTCGCGGTTCCCCGGCGGAGCATCTTGTGCTCAAATCGGGGGCTTCCGCCATTCCCTTCCGGGGAATGGAGCCCGGAGCGAGACTGCAGCCTGCAAAAAAAAAACAAGTCATGAATATTTCCGTCAGCGAACTGATCGTCCGGTATCTGGAACGCCTGGGCATCGATACCATCTTCGGCATGCCGGGCGCGCATGTGCTGCCGATCTACGACCGGCTGCATG
>JAPTVL010000459.1 GCA_028065725.1 Betaproteobacteria bacterium | reverse complement strand
CTGTACGGACAACTCTTATCCTGTACGGGAATGACTACGCAGCCAACGGTTGATCGGTGATCAATTGTGGTTGCGCGATGATCAAAACCAGTCAGAAACCGATCGGCGACGCGCGCCTTCGGATCGACTGCTGATAGGTGACGGTTGGATGCTGATCGACCTCATGCAACCAGATACCGAATCTGGTTATGAGCAAGAAAACACCCAACAGCAAGAAGCGCGTCGAGATCCGCTGGGATGTCGACGGTTACCGCATGGTGCGCGACTCGGCACAGTCCTGCGATCTCAGTGTCAGCGAATTCGTCCGCAGATGCGCGATGGGACTCAAGATCCTGACGAAAGCCGACAAGACAGCTGTGGGCGAGATCCGCAAGATCGCGGGCATGCTCAGGCACCACTATCCGAAGAACTCGAACTGGACGACAGACGAGAAAAGACGCTACTGGGCCGGGTATGAGAAGTTGGTCGGCATTGCCGATCGGATCGAACATGGTCGCACGCGGCCATCCAATGACCTGCCTGGGGATGGCACGTGATTCCTCACGTCATCAAGCTCTCAAAGAGCGGATCGACCAAAGGTGTATTTGTCGAGCCGATCCAATACGCCGCTCGTGACGATCTGGACTCCAAGGCCAAGGGGCTGGCTCCGATTCCGGAAGAAGACATGGGTTGCGTCAACATCGACTTCGATCTGGATACGGAAGAGCAGCGGCTGTGGCTTGGACAGGCGATGACGGCGACCTCCAGTCGGTCAGTGCGATTCCAAGGCAACCCCGTTTACCACGTCAGCATCAGCTGGCCTGAAGGAGAACACCCCACTCGCGAGCAGTGCGAAAAGACGGTTCATCACTTCATGAAAGGTGTCGGCATGGAGGAGAACGAGGCGTTCTGGGCGATCCATCGCGATACCGACAACGATCATCTGCACATGATTGTCAACAAGGTGCATCCCGAGAGGGGCATCGTGACGGGCCCGCCGCGATTCGATTACGCATTGCTGCACAGGCTTGCGCGCGAGGTCGAGCTCGATCAAGGGTGGAGTCACGACGCAGGCGCTTATGTTGTCACGGTGCCGAACCAAGGCGAGCCGAAGATCATGCGTCGGGATATCGCCGTGAAGATGGGGCTCTGGAAAGAAGAGGAGACCAGGCGACCGAACGTCAGCAGCCATGCGCATGCAGCAGCACAGAGACTCGGGGCTGAACCTTTCCAAGTCTGGATCGTCGGGCAGCCGGCTAAGGATCTCCGCGATGCGATCCACCAACCCGGGGCGAATTGGGCGACCGCTCACCAGGCGTTGGCCAAACATGGACTCCGGATCGAGCCTAAAGGCTCCGGCATGGTGGTGACATCAACTCTGGTCGATGGTCAGGTGGTCGCTGCGAAAGCGTCGCAGCTGGGCCGCTGGGCCAGCAAGGCTGCCCTGGAAAAGAAACTCGGGCCCTATCGGCCGCCATCGGCTCTTGCCGAGCAAGCGGCGCATTCTTATCAGGAGCACGTCGAATCAGCGAAGACACGCTCAGAGCACCGGCATGCTGAAGAACCCGCGACGGACGCCAAAAGAGCCACACGTCGCGAGGAACGCGCGCGCGCTAGAAAAGACTTGGCAAAGCGCTTCGAGGCAGAGCAGAAGCGATGGAAGGAGTCGCGGACGCAGATGCGGTCCGACCTGCGCGAGCGCCACCTGGGGGAGCGCAAGCAGCTGCAGGCCGACTTGCGCGACGAAAGAAAATCCGCCCTTGCAAAAGACAAGGCGGATGGCGTTCCCTTCAAGGTGTCGCAGTCACTTTTCGCCTATCGCGCGGCGTTGCGCCGCGAGGAGCTGCAAAAGCGCCAAGCGCTTGAACGTCGCGCAATGGCTGTTGAGGTCCGTCGATCGTTGGACTGGCGCGCCTGGCTGGAGAAGCAGGCCGAGCAGGGCGATGAGGCCGCCAAGGCCGCGTTGCGCGGTCTGCGGTACCGGGAGCAGCGCAAGAGCAAGAAGTATCAGGGGCAGGATGGCATCGAGGGCGAAGAACTCGATCCGCTCCGCAAGCTCACCGTCGCCGCCCTGCATGCAGAGGTCGACGACAAGCGCCAACTTGTGGTCTACCGTGGCCATGACGGGCGCGAGAAGTTCACCGATACCGGCCCGCGCATCGTCATGCACGACAAAGCTGACGACACGCTGGAAGCCGCCCTGCGTGTGGCAGCGCAGAAATACGGCGGCAAGGTGGATATCACCGGCAGCAGCGAGTTCCGCGAACGCGCCGCCCGCCAGGCGGTGCGGCTCGGGATCAAGGTGGCGAACGCGGATTTGCAGGCGATCGTGGCCGATGAGCAGGCGCGGATGCACCAACAAAGAGCACCGGCATGGGCAACCAAGGAAAGTCGGGACACGGACCCGACTCAGGAGCGGAAGCACGCCGAACCAGGGTCATCGGAGAAGACCAGCGACTTGTCCCCAGAACTTGTGGATAAACCGACGCCGTATAGCCCCCGCCCTGCGTCACGACGGCATTCAGCTGCGTCGCCCGAAAAACAGGCAACTGCGCCTGCACCGATCAGCCTCAAGCAAGCGATGGAGCAAGCGATGGAGCAATGGTTGGACGGCGACCGCAGCAGCGGGCCGGTCAAGGCGTTCATCGCTGCACACGACCGCGCCACGCGCCAAGGAGCCAATGGGCACACGCTGATTGCCGAAGTCGTGGATCGAGTCGTCACCCGCCGCGGCGACGGTGTGGACGCCGACCTCGGTGGTTTCATGGTCTCGATCGAGAGGCAGCGCAAGCGGGAGCAAGGGATGGGGCGGTGAACACAGTTCGACGCCGATCGAGCAGAGATCGTTTGCAGCCAATCAGAAGCCGTTCGTCGCCGATCGGTTTCTGAAGGTTTTTGATCGACGCGCGACCACAATTGATCACTGATCAACCGTTGGCTGCGTCGTCATTCCCGTGCAGGATAAGAGTTGTCCGTACAGCGCCCCTGCTGGCGCACGGTCTCTGCACGACAACATCCTGGTCAGGCTCCGCCCGACACCCGACACCATCAAGCGCTGATCGCTGGGCACCCAGTTCCGATCGACGAGGCATCGCCGACGAACGGTTCCGCATCAGCGCCGTGCAGGGGTTCTCCGCGGTTCCCTTGTCGCACCTCCTGCAACCTCCGCCGCAATCCGGGTATGGGCGTCCTGCCCATGACCCATTGCAGGAGGTTTCATGGCCAAAGCCACAAAGCAGGTTCTCCCGAAGCTCTACGTTGTGAATTTCGGCGAGAAGGAACATCTGGTCCGCGCGTACACCCAAAGCGGCGCGGCCACCGGCCTGGTGCGATCCATGATGGATGCGGCCAGGGCAAACACGCGCCTGGCCAGTCAAGATGACCTGTTCGAGATGGCGGGGCGCGGCGTGAAGCCCATCGACGTCACCGCATCGGACAAAGAAGGCGGCGAGGGGGAAGCCACGGGTGCGGTGAGCGAGGCCAGCGGCGGATGAGC
>JAPTVL010000122.1 GCA_028065725.1 Betaproteobacteria bacterium | reverse complement strand
CCGAACTGGGTGCGCTCGATGCGAGGCGGTTCTGTCGCCAGCATGGCCTCGACAAGGAGGACAGCGGGCTGGTCGCATGGCTGGTGGAGATGCATCTGGCGATGTCGCGCACCGCGCAAAAGGAGGACATCAGCGACCCCGACGTGATCGCAGCCTTTGCCGCCAAAATTGGCGACCCGCGCCGGCTGGCGGCGCTGTATCTGCTGACCGTCGCCGACATCCGCGGCACCAGCCCCAAGGTCTGGAACGCCTGGAAAGGCAAGCTGCTGGAAGACCTCTATCACGCCGTGCAGGCCCGGCTGGCGGGCGGCGACGAAGCGGTGGCCGACATTGCCGGCAAGCAGGCGGAAGCGCGCGTCAACCTCGCCCTCTATGGCCTGCCCAGCGACGCCGCCGATGCGCTGTGGAAACATCTCGACACGCGTTATTTCGTCCGCTTCGACGCCCGCGACATGGCCTGGCAGGCGCGCATGCTGTGGCGCCGCGCCGACAGCCCCGATGCCGTCGTGCGGGCGCGCCTCTCGCCGGCCGGCGAAGGCATCCAGGTGATGGTCTACACGCCCGATCGCCCCGATATCTTTGCCCGTATCTGCGGCTTCTTCGCACGCATCCAGTACACCATCCTCGAAGCCAAGATCCACACCACGCAACATGGCTATGCGCTTGACAGTTTTCAGGTGATGGATCTGGCCAATCGCGGCATTCATTACCGCGACTTCCTGAGCTTCGTGGAACACGAACTGGCGCGCGATCTCGATCCGGCGCGACCGATTCAGCCCGTTCCACGCGGACGCCTGTCGCGCCATCAGCGCCACCATCCCTACCCGACCACGGTGAGGCTGGAGGCCGACGCGCAGGGGCGCGGCCACATGCTGTCGATTACCTGCGCAGATCGCGGCGGTCTGCTGTTTGCGGTGGCCGAAACACTGATGCGGCACGACGTGAACGTCTACGCCGCCAAGATCGACACACTCGGCGAGCGGGTCGAGGATACTTTTCTGATCGGGGGGGAGGCCTTACAGACGCCTGCGGGACGCGAGGCGCTGGAAGCCGAGATAGCTGAAGCGCTGGGCGCCTAGCAGGCCGGGCCCGCGTATTCGTCGACGTAACGCCCGCGAGCGGGGGGCTTGCGGGCAGGTGGCGTTTTTTTACGCACGCCGTCGGCCGGCTTTTTGACCTTTTCATCCGGCTCGGTTTTGGTCCGGTTGCGAACGCGGCCCGGGCGCACCACTGTGCCGACCCCTGCTGCAGCAATCGGCAAACCGCTGCGCGGGCCCCTCGCCGGGTGACTCATGCGCTCGGCCTCATTACAAGCCGAGCCGGACCTGCCCTTTCCGTTTCGGCCTTGGGCGACATTCGTCTGGCCGTCGATCCCGCTGCGCGGGCCCCTCGCCGGGTGACTCATGCCGCCACCCGCCATTCCTTCAGGCTCCCCGCCAGGGTACGGGTGAGGGCAATGAGGCTGCCCAATACCTCGGCGCTGGGGTCGGCTTCGCATGCATTGATTTTGCTGTCGGCATATACCGACAGAATCAGGACGTTGTGCTGCACATCCGGCGGCAGCGCCAGCGCACCTTCAGCCAGCGCGGCCTGAATGGCATGCCAGGTGCTGCGGCTGGCCTTGAGCGCAGTTGCCAGATGAAATTCGCGGGTGGGTTCGTTCCAGTGCCGCTGCACTGCCATCAGCTGTGCGGCGATGTCGTCAAGCTGGGCCGCCTCGCCCATCATCACAGCTTCATGATTGACGCGGCGCGGGGTCTGCTGGATCTTTTCTTCTGAAATCATTATTGTCCTTGCTGCTTGTGCCGGGGCACCTCGCCCACGGTTACGTAACAAGCTTAGCGGCGAGGACAAGGACAACTTTAGGCTGTCCAGGGGACAAAAATGATGCCCGTCAGTCGTCCTGAAGGTTTTGCCCGGGAAACAGGGTGTCGGTGAACCCGAAGTAACGCAGATCGCGGATTCGCATCGGATACAGAATGCCGTGCAGGTGATCGACTTCGTGCTGCACCACGCGTGCATGAAAGCCGCTCACGCTGCGGTCGATCGGCTGGCCCGTGGCGTCGAATCCCTGATAGCGCAAGGCGGCGTGGCGTGGCACCAGCCCGCGCATGCCCGGCACCGACAGGCAGCCCTCCCAGCCCTCCTCCATGGCGTCGGACAGGGGCGTCAGTACAGGGTTGATCAGCACCGTGAAAGGCACGGTTTCGACGTCCGGATACCGCGGATTGGCGTTGACTTCGTAGATCACCACCTGCAGGCCGACGCCTGTTTGCGGCGCTGCCAGGCCGGCGCCGTTGAGCGACCGCATGGTGTCGTGCATGTCAACGATCAGTTGCGCAAGCTCGATCGAGGCAAAATCCTCAACCGGGCGCGCCGGTTCCAGCAGGCGCGGATCACCCATTTTCAGGACATCGCGGATGGCCATGGCTGCTCCAGTTGTTTGAGATCGTCGGCTTCCAGCCAGCGCCAGCTGCCAGGCAGCAGCGTTTCAGGCAAGACATAGCTGCCGATGGCTTCGCGGTGCAGCACTTCGACCCGGTTGCCGGTCGCGCCGATCATTCGCTTGACCTGGTGGTATTTGCCCTCGGCCAGCGTCAACCGCAGTGTATGGTCGTCGACCTTTTCGCACGCCAGGGCGGCAATCGGCGCCGGTTCGTCGTTGAGTTGCACGCCGCTGCGCAGCGCGTCCAGCATGGCGTCGCTCACCGGATCGGCACAGACGGCACGGTATACCTTGGCCACGCGTTTTTTCGGCGAGATCATGCGGTGGATGAACTGGCCATCGTCGGAAAACAGCAGCAGTCCGGTGGTGTCCTGATCGAGCCGTCCCACGCATTGCACGCCGCGCTGCAGCAGCGGCGGCGGCAACAGGGAAAACACGCTGGGGTGATGGCTGGGATGGTGCGAGCATTCGTAGCTGGACGGCTTGTGCATCAGCACATAGGCTTTCTCGCGATAAGGCCAGGCGATCCCGTCGAGCGTCAGTTCCAGCCGCTCCGGGGCGACCTCGGCTTCGGGGTCATCGCAGACCACGCCATTGACCGCGACCTCGCCCGCCCGGATGCGCGCCATGCTGACCTTGCGCGAGCCAAACCCCTGTGACTGCAAGACGCGGTATAGCTTCATCGCGTATTCAGAAGCTGCACAGGCCGGCGGCGTCGTTGGTCACCAGCTGTTCCAGCAAATGCCGCACCTGCAGCATGACTTCACCCAGCACGGGCACGATCTCTTCCATCTGGATGCCGTCGGCAGACAAGCCGCGTCCAGCGGCATAGTTCACCACCGCACCCACCGCTGCATAACAGAGGTTCAGTTCGCGCGCCAGATAGGCTTCGGGCATGCCGGTCATCCCTACCATGTCGGCGCCGTCGCGCTCCATGCGGTTGATTTCGGCCGCCGTTTCCAGGCGTGGCCCCTGCGCCGCCCCATACACGCCCCCGTCGCGCAGGATGATACCGGCCCTCGTCGCGGCCTGCAGC
>JAPTVL010000266.1 GCA_028065725.1 Betaproteobacteria bacterium | reverse complement strand
GCTCAGAATGTCGCCGGGCAGATCGTTCAAGGATGCGGCGAAGGCCGTCTCCGGCGTCACGATCAGATCGGCGGGGCTCTGCTCGATGAGTCCGAGCAGGCGCCGCATCTGCCGCCCCGAGTAGCGGGAATCGAACTTCCGCTTCTGCGGCACGCCGGTCTGGAGCAGACGGAAGTGGAGCGCCGGTCCGGCCGGCTGCACCCAGGCCACGCCGCCCAGGGCGAGGCCGCCGGCGACCATTAGCGCCGCTATCGCCGCGATCATCAACGCACTGGCACGGATGCTGGCGCGGCCGGCCGCCAATGCTGCGCTCGCGCCATAGCCGAGGAAGCTCAGGCCATAGACGCCGGCGACCGGCGCGTAACCGGACAGGGGCGTGTCGGTGAAGCTGTAGCCCAGGGACAGGGAAGTGAAGCCGTTGAACAACAGGCTGCGGCTCCATTCGGCCAGCGTCATCAGCGCCGCGAGGGCCGCCGCCGACGACAGCCT
Source organism: Betaproteobacteria bacterium (assembly GCA_028065725.1). The sequence goes on along the minus strand of JAPTVL010000266.1, from coordinate 19,038 downwards.
GCCGCCCTCGCCCGTCAGCCGCCAGAGCGCGCAGGGCAGCGCCGTGAATGACGCCAGATAGCCGACGAAGATCGCGGTGGCGAGCGCCGCGGGCACCAGCGCCAGCCCCGACTGCCGGTGCAGCGCCGCCAGCACCCAGCCGTGACCGGCCAGGTGCAGCGACAGACCGAAAGCCAGACCGAGGATACCGGCCTGCCAGGCCGTCCGCGTCGTGCGCAGCAGGCGGAACAGGACGGCGTAGGCCAGGAACGACAGCGGCCACCCGCCGAACGGCGCCCAGCCCAGGACGCAGATCCCGCCGGACAGGCCCGCCGCAGCCAGAACCGTCGCTTTCCGCCAATTGCGCATGTCGTTGCTCCGCCAGATGGCGGTGACTGCGAATCGCGCATCGCCGAAATATGCGGTTATCATAGCGCGTTCGCGGCAGGCCCCCGCGCGAGAACTTTAGCGCCGCATTTCCCTGAGCCAGGCCTTGAGCCTCTTGAGATCATCAAATGCCAGCAGATCTCTTTTCAGATCGCGGATGGCCCGCCGGATGCCGTCGATGTCGCTGGCGAGGCTGCGCATGAGGGTGTCGGGAGACACGCGCACGAACGGGGAGATGTCAAACTGCGCCTTGAACCGGACTTCGATATGCAGGAACTCCTGCTCCAGTTCGGCCAGCTGTTCCTTCAGAATCCTGTTGTAGTGCTGCAGCCGCTCTTCGCTGAGGTTGTTGATGGCCACCTGGTCGATGTGTTCCAGCTCCAGTTGCAGTTCCAGCAGCTGCAGCATCATGTCCTGGACCGCGGCAGCCTCTTCGCTATCGTAGTCGGACCGGCTGTGCTTGTTGTAGATGGCTTTCAATTCCGCATCGTCGCGATCGGCCACCAAGGCCCCCGCCAACTCGGTAATCAAGCTTGCGATCATGTTGCGTTCTGTTTTGCTCAGCCCTTTCTGCTCGCTGGCCCGGTCGAGGCAGTGCACCATCTCGACCTGCAAATCCAGCGAGGCCCCGACCAGAGGCAGCAGGTCATCGGCATATTTCTGCTGGTAGGGCGGAATGGCTGCCTCCCAGTCGGCCACTCGGGCGCGTCTGTTTTCAATCTGCTTGATCAGGGCATTGAACGCCTTTTGTCCTTTTGACAGGCGGGCCTGATCATGAGCAATGGCGATGTTGACGGTCTTGACGCGGGTCCCGGTCATGAGCGGACATTCCATAAAATAGCGGGGCGCTCGGGCATTACCTTCCTCATCGTTCAATAGGCAGGGCGTTGATCTCAACCGGCGGATTTTACGACATGTTCGCAAGGGCTTGACTGCATCATGGGCGGATCATGCACGATTGCATTGCTCATGATCGGTGGCTGATGGACAATGCCGGACTTGTCCGGAATCCAGGAAGAAGGCAGAAGCCCGCCCGACAATGAAGCTCGAACAACTCCAGCCCAGCGCCGCCCTGCGCGGCATCGTCCCCGATGCGCTGGTGACGGTCGTCAGCGTCCAGTGGTTCGGCTCGGAGGCGCTGGAGCTCACCTACAAGACGGCATCCGGCAAGGTGGCCAACGAGCTGCTCTACCGTCACGACGAGCCCCGCCTGGAACTCGTGGAACAGGGCAGGCCCTGGAGTTTCGACGGTGACGGCGCACTCTTCCGCCTGGTGTCCGAGGCCCAGCGCATCCGCCTGGCCCATCTGTTCGACCCGGTGCTGGCGGTGCATACCTCGGTTGTCGAGCCGCTGCCGCACCAGATCACCGCGGTCTATGAGTCCATGCTGCCGCGCCAGCCGCTGCGCTTCCTGCTGGCGGACGACCCGGGCGCCGGCAAGACCATCATGGCCGGGCTGCTCATCAAGGAGCTGATCGCCCGCGGCGATCTGCAACGCTGCCTGATCGTCTGCCCCGGCAGCCTCGCCGAGCAGTGGCAGGACGAACTCTATCGGCGCTTTCATCTGCCCTTCGAGATTCTCACCAACGACAAGCTGGAGGCGGCACGCACCGGCAACTGGTTCCTCGAAACCAGGCTGGTCATCGCCCGCCTCGACAAGCTTTCGCGCAACGAAGACGTGCAGCAGAAGCTCCAGGCAGCCGATTGCCGCTGGGACCTGGTGGTCTGCGACGAGGCGCACAAGATGTCGGCGACAGTGTTCGGCGGCGAAACCAAATACACCAAGCGTTACCGGCTCGGCCAACTGCTCTCGACCCTCACCCGGCATTTCCTCTTGATGACGGCGACGCCGCACAACGGCAAGGAAGCCGACTTCCAGTTGTTCATGGCACTCCTGGACGGAGACCGATTCGAGGGGCGCTACCGCGATGGCGTGCACACCGCCGACGTCTCGGACCTGATGCGCCGGATGGTGAAGGAGAAACTGCTCAAGTTCGACGGCACGCCGCTGTTCCCTCAGCGCATCGCCTACACCGTGCCCTACAAGCTGTCGGACGCCGAAGCCCGGCTCTACAAGATCGTCACCGATTACGTGCGCAATGAGTTCGACCGCGCCGAAGCCCTGGAAAACGACAAGCGCGCCGGCACCGTCGGCTTTGCGCTGACCATCCTGCAGCGGCGGCTGGCCTCCTCGCCCGAAGCCATCAGCCAATCCCTGCGCCGTCGGCGCGAGCGCCTGGAGGGCCGGCTGCGGGAACTCGAAGTGCTGCAACGCGGCGGCCAGGCCGCGCCCATCGTGGCGGCCACTGTACCTGACCTTGATAGCGAAGATGTGGAGGACCTGGAAGAAGCGCCGGACAACGAAGTCGAGGCCGCCGAGGAGGAGATCCTCGACCAGGCCACCGCCGCCCGTTCCATTGCCGAGCTGCGCATCGAAATCGAAACCCTGCAGGGGCTGGAAGCCCAGGCCCTGGCGGTTCGTCGCAGCGGCACCGATACCAAGTGGCGCGAACTGGCCAGCCTCCTCGGGGAAATTTTCACCCCCGGGGCCGTCGTTCACCATGTCGCCGAATCTGACGCCCCCTATGGCGCCGGCGCGATCCCGCCGCCCAGGCCCTCGCCGCGCCAGAAGCTGGTCATCTTCACCGAGCACCGCGACACGCTCAACTATCTGGAAAGCCGCATCACGACCTTGCTGGGCCGCAAGGAAGCCGTGGTCGTCATCCACGGCGGCATCGGCCGCGAAGAACGCCTGAAGGTGCAGGAATCCTTCAGGCACGACCCCGAGGTGCAGGTGCTGCTGGCCACCGACGCCGCGGGCGAGGGCATCAACCTCCAGCGCGCACACCTGATGGTCAACTACGACCTGCCGTGGAACCCCAACCGGATCGAACAACGCTTCGGCCGCATCCACCGTATCGGCCAGACCGAGGTCTGTCACCTGTGGAACCTGGTGGCCGAGGAAACCCGCGAGGGCGACGTCTACCGCAAGCTGCTGGAGAAGCTCGAACAGGCGCGCCAGACGCTGGGCGGACAGGTATTTGACGTCCTCGGCAAACTCCAGTTCGAAGGCAAATCCTTGCGCGACCTGCTGATCGAAGCCATCCGCCACGGCGAACAGCCGGAGGTCAAAGCTTACCTCAGCACCGTGCTCGATACCGCGCTCGACCGCAAGCATCTTCAGGAGCTGCTCGATGAAGGCGCACTGGTTCCCGACGCCATGGACCTCAGCCAGGTGCGGCGCATCCGCGAAGACATGGAACGCGCCGATGCCCGCCGCCTGCAACCCCACTACATCGAATCCTTCTTTCACGAAGCCTTCAAACGGCTCGGAGGTGCGGTGAAACAACGGGAGGCCAGACGCTATGAGATCACCCACGTTCCCGCCCCGGTGCGCAACCGGGATCGCCTCATCGGCATTGGCGAACCCGTGCTGCCGCGTTACGAACGCATCGCCTTCGAGAAATCCCTGGTGGCCCCGCAGGGCGAGCCGCTGGCCGCCTTTGTCTGTCCCGGCCACCCGCTGCTCGACGCCGTCATCGACCTCACGCTGGAGCGCAATCGGGATCTGCTGAAACGCGGCACCATGCTGGTCGATGAGCGTGATGCCGGCACCCGGCCCCGCGTTCTGTTCTACCTGGAGCACGCGATCCAGGACGCCGGCATCACCCGCGCCGGCGAGCGCCGCGTCGTCTCCAGGCGCATGCTCTACGTCGAGATGGACGCCGACGGCGCCGCCCGCCACGTCCATTACGCCCCCTATCTCGACTACCGCCCCCTGGCGGCGGGCGAGCCCGGCTGTGAAGCCATCCTCGACCGGCCCGAATGTCAGTGGATCAAACGTGGGCTGGAGCAAAAGGCACAGGCTCACGCCATCGCCGACGTGGTGCCGGAGCACCTGGCCGAAGTACGTGGCCATAAGCTCGAACTCATTGTCAAGACCGAGGCGGCGGTGAAAGAACGGCTCACCAAGGAAATCACCTACTGGGACCACCGCGCCGAAGAACTCAAGCTCCAGGAGCAGGCCGGCCGGCCGAACGCCAAACTCAACTCCAATGAAGCCAGGAAGCGCGCCGACCTGCTGCAAGGGCGGCTGCAACAGCGGCTGGAAGAACTGAAGCTCGAAGCCCAACTCTCGCCTCTGCCTCCCGTGGTGCTGGGCGGACTGCTGGTGGTGCCGATGGGCCTGATCAGAGCCATGACCGGACAGGCATCTGCCTCTCTTGGCAATTCCACAGCACCGGTGGATACCCAGATCAGTGCCGCCCGTGCCCGCGCCATCGTCATGGACATCGAGCGCAGCCTGGGTTTCGAGCCCACCGACCGCGAATTCGAGAAGCTCGGCTACGACATCGAAAGCCGGATTCCTGACACCGGCAAGCTGCGCTTCATCGAAGTGAAGGGGCGGGTTTCCGGTGCGCCCACCATCACCGTGACGAGGAACGAGGTTCTCTACTCGCTCAACAAACCGGACGACTTCATCCTCGCCATCGTCGAATTCACCGGCGAACTCAATGGCCAGGAAACCCACCGCAGCCACTACCTGCGCCAGCCTTTCCAGCGCGAGCCGGACTTCGGCGTGACCAGCGTGAATTACGATTTCGCCGAGTTGCTGGCGCGGGCGGAGACGCCGCGATGAGCGCTTGCCGATCCGACTCGGAAGCCATTGACTTCCGAGTCGCTTCCGAGTTCTTTGCCTCGGTGCGCAAACTGGTTCGCCGCGATCTCGCGCCACCCTGCGCCTTGTCGCCACCCATCAAGGCCGCGCCGTGCCGACCGTGGGCGGCCTGCTGCTGTTCGGCCGCAACCGCACCCGCCACTATGACCCCCAGGATAAAACCATGAAAGCGAGCGCATGATGAAAACACCCTTCATTCGCCAGGTAACAGTCCGCAATTACAAGAGCATTGCGGCCTGCCAGGTCGACTTGCAGTCGCTCATGTTCCTCGTCGGCCCCAACGGCGCAGGCAAGAGCAATTTTCTCGATGCCTTGCGCTTCGTCGCCGACTCCCTGAGAACCTCCCTGGACCACGCCCTGCGAGATCGGGGCACGATCAAGGAAGTTCGCCGCCGCTCCGGCGGGCACCCCAACCATTTCGCAATTCGTCTCGATTTTGTCTTGCCGGACGGCAGCGCAGGACATTACAGCTTCCGAGTGGGCGCCAAACCATCGGGCGGCTTCGATGTCCAGAACGAGGAGTGCCGCATCGCTTCCGGCGCTGCGCTCGAGCGCATTCATCACTATCACGTCAAGTCCGGCAGAGTCGTCGATTCGTCGGTGTCGCAGTTGCCGGCCAGCCTTCCGGACCGGCTGTTGTTGGTCGCGGCATCGGGACTCCCGGAATTCCGCCCGGTCTTCGATGCCCTTTCCGGCATCGAGGTATACAACCTGAATCCGAGAGAGATCGCCCTCATGCAGAAACCCGATCCGGGCGATCTGCTGCGCCGGGACGGGGACAATGCCGCCAGCGTCCTGCAGCAATTCGATGCCGCTTTGCGCGAGCGCATCAGCGGCTATCTTTCCCGCATCGTGCCCGGGGTGACATCCGTCGAGCCCAAAACCCTCGGTTCCCAGGAAACCATCGAGTTCAGACAAGCGATCAAGGGCCAGGAACACCCCTGGCGATTTCTTGCCTCGTCCATGTCCGACGGAACCCTGCGCGCCTTCGGCATCCTGCTGGCCATCTTTCAGGCCCTGGCGGCCCGGCCGGATAAGCGCACGCCCTTGCTGATCGGACTTGAAGAGCCCGAAATGGCCCTGCACCCGGCGGCGGCGAGCGTACTGCTGGCGGCGCTGCGCGACGCTTCGCGACAAGTCCAGATTCTCGTCACCAGCCACAGCCCGGATCTGCTCGACAATCCCGACATCGGCAGCGAGTCGGTGCTGGCGGTGGAGAACGATGCGGGCCTCACCCGCATCGGCTCCCTCGATCAGGCGGGGCGGGAGATGCTGAGGGAGAAGCTGTTCACGCCGGGTGAGCTGCTGCGCCAGAACCAGCTTGCGCCCGACCCCGAGGCCCTCGCCGACATCGGCTCCGAGCGCCAGCTCAAGCTGTTCGAGTTAAATGGCAACTGAGCGCTCACCGAGCATGACCTTGCTCGTCCCCATCGTCGAAGGGCATGGCGAGGTGCAGGCAGTGCCTGCGCTGCTGCATCGACTCGCACTACAAGCGAATGCCGGAATTCCGGTGCGGGTGAACCCGCCTATCCGGGTCAAGTCGGGCTCCTTCCTGAACGATCCCGACTACTTTCGCCGGCAGTTTGCCCTGGCTGCGGCGAAAGCGGCGCAGGCGCGAGGACATGTGCTGATCCTGCTCGACTGCGAGGACGATTGTCCCGCCGAGTTGGGGCCCGAACTGCTGCGCCGCGGCCGCGCCGTTCGGGCTGACGTGAGCGTTCATGTGTTTCTCGCTCACCGGGAATACGAAACCTGGTTCATCGCGGCGGCGGCTTCCCTGCGCGGCCACGCCGGCCTGCCTAGCGACCTCGTCCCCCCGGCCGATCCCGAACTCACCCGAGACGCCAAGGGCTGGTTGTCGCAGCGCATGCCGCAGCCTTACGATCCCATCGTTCATCAGCTCGATTTCACACGGGCTTTCGATCTCGAACAGGCCAGGACCAACGATTCCTTCCGGCGCATTCATGATCAAATCCGGAATCTGCTTGCCCCATGACCCCCAAGAAAAAACTCATCGAAGTCGCCCTGCCGCTGGAGACGATCAACAAGGTGGCCACGCGATGAGCGCGACACTCCGCCTGTTCGTCAGTTCGGTGCAAAAGGAGCTCGAAGACGAGCGTCTTATCGTGCACAACCTCGTCAGCACCGACCCGTTCCTGTCCGCCCATTGCATTCCGGTGCTCTACGAATTCGAGCCCGCATCGCCTGCCAAGGCTCTGGAGGGCTGTCTTGCATCGCTCGATGGCTGCCAGGTCTATTTGCTGATTGTCGGCGCTCAATACGGCTCACTCGTGGGCGCTTTATCCATCACCCATGCCGAATATCGCCGGGCGAAGGAGAAAAGCCTCCCCGTTCTCGCCTTCATCAAGGGCGAGCGGCACATGCAGCGCGAACCGGGAGCGCTCGTCCTGCTGGCCGAGCTCGACGCGGACGGCCCAAAATACAAGCGTTTCGGCAACGTCATCGAATTGCAGAAGGAAGTCCGTTCGGCACTGTTGAAGCTGTTGAACGATCGCTTCGGCATCGCGCCGACCAGCGACGAGAACGAAATCGCCGAGCACACCATCGAAGCGACCTCCGCCTTCGAGTCCCGCCCGCTCGACCGAATGCGCTGGCAAGACCTCGACCTGAACATGGCGCGTCGCTTGATCGCCGCCGCCGAACAGCGCAAGGCGGACGAACTCAGCGATCACGACCTGCTGGCCAGCGCCGCCCTGCGCAGCCTGGTCTGGCACGACCCCGCCGCCGGCGAGCACTACGCCACCGCTGCCGGCATCGTCCTGCTGGCCAAAGATCCTTCGGCGGTCTTTCCCCAGTGCCGCATCCTGGCCGACGCCTACCGCAGTACCGAGGCGGACGGCGATCCGCGCGACCACGAAGACATCCGTGGGACGATGCCACTCGCCATCGAGCGCGCCATTGCCTTTGTCGACCGCAACACCCGCCACCCGATGCGCATCGTCGGGCTTGATCGCGTTCGTCTCGACGAGTATCCCGTCGATGGCTTGCGCGAGGCGCTGGTGAATGCCGTGGCGCACCGCCAGTATGAAGACGCCGGCCGCAAGATCATTCTTGAGGTGTTTGCCGACCGCGTAAACATCCTGAGCCCTGGCCTGCCGCCCGCACCGCTCACGCTGGCCAGCTTGCGCAAGGGAAAATACCGGCCCTGTTCGCGCAATCCCGTCCTGGCCCAGTGCCTCTCGTCCTTTCACCGCATCGAGGAGCGCGGTAGCGGTTTTCGCCGGATGCGCGACCAGATGCTCGACCACGGACTGGAGGCAGGTAGCGTCACCAGCGGCTGGTGCCTGAAGGAGTTCGGGGTCGTCTACAACACCGCATACCGCGACCTGGGCGCACTGGTTCGCTTGGGTCTGCTGCAACAAGAGGGGAGCGGACGCGGAACGCGTTACACGCCCCAGGCGCCCAAGCCATGATCTATCGATTTGCTATCGACGAAGGCGCGGGATTTATCGACGACCGGCAGGGATTCCAGTCGGGCGTATCTATCGGTAATCTATCGACGGAACGCTGTAATCTATCGACAGACAAAGGCCGTAATCGTAAAGCAATCGTCAACCGATTCACCGTAATCGTAAACTTCGCAGGGGGAAAGCCCTGTGTGGCACCGAAGCATCCGATATTCATCCGACCGGCTGACGCAAACATCCGGCGGAACTGGCTTGCCCCATGACCCCAAAGAAAAAACTCATCGAAGTCGCCCTGCCGCTGGAGGCGATCAACGTCGCCAGTGCGCGCGAGAAATCCATCCGCCACGGCCATCCTTCGACGCTACACCTGTGGTGGGCGCGGCGGCCGCTGGCGGCGGCGCGGGCGGTGATCTTCGCGCAGATGGTGGACGACCCCTCGGCGCATCCGGACCTCTTCAAGACCGAGAAGGCGCAGGAGAAGGAGCGGCAGCGGCTGTTCCGCATCATCGAGGCACTGGTGAAGTGGGAGAACACCACCAACGAGCAGGTGTTGCAGCAGGCGCGCGACGAGATCTGGCAGAGCTGGCGCTACACCTGCGCCGAGAACGCCGACCATCCGCGCGCCAGGGAGCTGTTCGACCGCTTCAAACTGCCCGGCTTTCACGACCCCTTCGCCGGCGGCGGCGCGCTGCCGCTGGAGGCGCAGCGGCTGGGGCTGGAGAGCCATGCCTCCGACCTCAACCCGGTGGCGGTGCTGATCAACAAGGCGATGATCGAGATCCCGCCGAAGTTCGCCGGCAGGCCACCCGTCCACCCCCCCTCGCCCGCAGGCGGGAGAGGGGCCGGGGGAGAGGGCACGATGTTCGCCAAAGAGTGGAAAGGCGCCCAGGGCCTCGCCGAGGACGTGCGCTACTACGGCCAGTGGATGCGTGACGAGGCGGAAAAGCGCATCGGCCACCTCTACCCCAAGCTCGAGGTCACGGCGGCGATGGTCGAGGAACGGCCAGACCTGAAGAAATACGTCGGCCAGAAGCTCACCGTCATCGCCTGGTTGTGGGCGCGCACGGTGAAAAGCCCCAACCCGGCCTTTGCCAACGTCGACGTGCCGCTCGCTTCCACCTTCATGCTCTCGACCAAGACGGGCAAGGAGGCCTATGTCGAGCCGGTGATCGAAGGCGGCGGCTACCGATTCACGGTGAAGCTGGGCAAACCAAGAGATGCGGAAGTCGCGAAGAACGGCACCAAGCTGGCGCGGGCTAACTTTCTCTGCCTGATGTCTGGCGTGCCGATTTCGGGCGATTACATCAAAGGCGAGGGCAAGGCAGGGCGCATGGGCGCACGCTTGATGGCGATTGTTGCCGAGGGCGAACGCGGGCGGGTCTACCTATCCCCGACCAAGGAGATGGAGACCGTCGCGCATGAGGCAAATCCGGGGTGGAAGCCGGAGATTGTAATCTCCGGCAGCACGCAGTACATCGGTGTGCTGCCCTATGGCATGGGACAGTTCTCACAACTCTATACTGATCGTCAACTTGTGTTGCTGTCGACGTTCTCGGATCTTGTTCAAGAGGTGCGCGAACGGGTGAAGCGTGATGCTCTTTCTGCAGGGTTGAACGATGACGGCAAGGGCATTGATGCCGGCGGAGTCGGCGCACTGGCCTATGCTGATGCGGTGGCGACATACTTAGGAGAGACCGTCTCGAAGGTTACGTCCTATCACTGCACGCTGGGTATATGGAGAGCCCCTGAGGGAAAGACTGGCCGGGCGTTTGGCAGGCAAGCAATCCAGATGGTCTGGGACTATCCCGAGTGTAATCCGTTTGCTGGTGCCGGAGGAGATTGGGAGGGAGCCTTCTCGGACTGTGCGAAAGTATTAGCGGGTTTGGGTTCGGGATTAGCAGGGCACGCGTGGCAAGCTGCGGCTCAGAACTCGGAGGGTGTCTCTGGCATGCTGCCGGTTGTCAGTACCGATCCGCCCTACTACGACAACGTACCATACGCCGACCTATCGGACTTCTTCTACGTGTGGCTACGTCACTCCCTGAAACCGATTTTCCCCAGCCTCTTTTCCACTCTAGCCGTTCCAAAGGCGGATGAGCTAGTTGCCTTTTCCTACCGACATCAAGACAAGGACTCAGCGGGAGTTTTTTTCATGGATGGCATGACCCAAGCTATGCATCGGCTCGCCGAGCAGGCCCATCCGGCGTTCCCGGTCACTATCTATTACGCATTCAAACAGGCCGAGAGCGATGGTGCGGACGGCACAACGAATACCGGCTGGGATACCTTTCTGGCGGCCGTCATCGAGGCCGGCTTTGCCATCGGCGGCACCTGGCCGATGCGTACCGAGCTGGGTGGTGCCCTCAAGACACTGCGTAATGCATTAGCCTCCAGCATCGTCCTCGTCTGCCGCCAACGCGCAGCCAACGCGCCTACCGCCACCCGCCGCGAGTTCGTCGCCGCGTTGAAAGCCGAGCTGCCTGAGGCGATGCGCCATCTGCAGGCGGGCAACATCGCGCCGGTGGATCTGGCGCAGGCAGCCATCGGCCCCGGCATGGCGGTCTATACTCGCTACGCCAAGGTGCTCGATGCCGAAGGCAAGCCGCTCTCGGTGCGAGCTGCACTGGCGCTGATCAACCAGACCCTCGACGAAGCACTAGCCGAGCAGGAGGGCGACTTCGACGCCGACAGCCGCTGGGCGCTCACCTGGTTCGAGCAGACCGGTTTTCTTGAGGGCGATTACGGCGTCGCCGAACAGCTCTCCAAGTCCAAGAACACCGCCGTGGCCGGTCTGGTCGAGGCCCATATTCTGGTGTCCAGGGCGGGCAAGGTGCGTCTGCTGAAACCCCATGAGCTGCCCGCCGACTGGGACCCCACCACCGATACTCGCCTCACCGTCTGGGAAATGGTGCATCAGTTGATCCGCGTGCTCGAAGCCGGCGGCGAGGGCGCGGCGGCGGCGCTGGTGGCCAAGCTCGGCAGCCGAGCCGAGACCGCCCGCGAACTGTGCTACCGCCTCTACACCCTGTGCGAGCGCAAGAAGCGCGCGCTCGAGGCGATGGCCTACAACGGCCTGGTGCAGAGCTGGCCGGAGATCACCCGGCTGGCGCGGCAAGACGGAAAATCGCCGCGCGTCGCCGCGCCGGGCACCGATGATCTATTCGACAAAGGGGAGGCCTAGTCGATGTCCAGACTGCGCACCCCGCAAGGTGACGATCATCCCGACGCCGCGCTCAAGCATCTGCTGGATGCGCAAATCTTGCTCGGACAGAAACGCGCCGATGGTGCGGCGTATCTGAGCGGCTATGTGGTGGAATGCGCACTCAAGAGCTTGTGGTTGCATGAGACGGGGGTGCCCTCTTCCGGTTCGAACCCTTGGGGACGGAGGGGCCATGACTTGAACCTGCTTGCCAGCAATGTTGCTGCCCTGGCTTCTGTAGCTGGCGCAAAAACTGCTCGCTATTTCAGTTCGACTACCAGCAGCGTGCCCTCATCCGCTATCGGCGCATGGAAACCGGAAATGCGTTATCGGTCGCCAAGTATGTCACCGGGCGACGCGCAGGCGTGGTGCAATATCGCCGATGCCGTATATCGAGAAACGGTCGCCCAGATGCGACTTGATGGAGTGATCTGATGCCATTCATTCATTTCGACGAAGCCAAAAAAGCCGCCATTGGCGCGGCAAGCGCCTGGGTCGCCGCTCAGCCGCCAAAGGTTCAAGGGATGCTGATCGTGGATCTGTTCGGGAAACTGCGATTGGCGCTGTGGGCCTGTGGCGGGCTCGATACGAGCGGGCTTGAACAAGACCTGGCAAGCCGATGCGGCGCATGGTGGGCAAACGAGTTGTTGCCTATCGAGAAGCTCGATACGGTGACCCGGAAGGTCTACGACTCCGCATGGGAGATGGCGCGGGGCGACGCCGACGAGCCGCGCTTGCGCATCCTAAACCGCCATCGCAGCCGCACGGCCTGGTTCACCAAGCCGGTCGATCCCCCCTGGACTGCACCCGATAACGGACCTCCCATCGTCGTTTTCTATTCGTTCAAGGGCGGTCTCGGCCGCAGCACGCTGCTCGCCTCGTTCGCCATCCAGCGGGCACGCCTGGGTGAGCGTGTTTGCGTGCTTGATTTCGATCTGGATTCGCCGGGCATAGGCCGGCTGCTTTCGGCGGACGCAGAGGGAACGACGGCCCGCTGGGGGGTAGTCGATTTTCTGCTCGAACGAGCGCCGGTCGAGGCGCAGCTCTCCGACTATTACCATCGCTGCGACCGCGTATCGGGCGGTGGCGAGATCGTGGTTTTTCCGTCCGGCTACATGGACGAACATTACGCCGACAAGCTGGCGCGGGTTGATCTCGAAGAGGCCCCCGAAGCTCACGAGAGCGGACTCTGGAAGCTGCTCGCCCGCGTGCGCGACGAGCTGAAACCAAGGTGGATTCTGTTGGATGCGCGCACCGGCATTTCCGAGCCGGCAGGCCAATTGCTCTCCGGCATTGCGCATCTGCATGTGCTGCTGGGAACGACAAACGATCAGAGCTGGCAAGGGCTGAATCGCGTGCTTGATCGCCTGGGTACCTCACGGGTGTTGGAGAACCGCCTGCAAGCCGAAGTGCTCCTGGTGCAAGCGATGGTGCCTGCGGGCGATCTGGGCAAGGCTGCGAAGACACAATTTGTCGGTCGTGCCGATGCAGAATTTGATGCGCGCTATTACCTCGCCGACGATGAAGCCGACCAAGACACTTTCTGGACAGTCGAAGACAAGGACAGCCAGGACGCGCCGCATGCACCGATGCCCGTGGACTACGACAGCAAATTGGCGAGCTTTTGGGATATCGCCGAGGTTGCCGACGCTCTTTGCAGCGGGCCTTATCCACCGATTGTCGAGCGTATCGTGAGCCGCTTTCTAACGGAGCCCGAAACATGAGCAGCCAGTGGAACGAAGAGCGTCGCACGCTGTTACAGGCGTTGCAGAACATTGGTAGCGCGGGCCGGGCTGAAGGCGCCGCCGTAGATCGCATCGGGCCGGGCTACTATCCCGTAGCAGAGCACTTGCGTCTGCTCGACCCGGACGTGGTGCTGGTGGTGGGCCCGCGCGGCTCTGGCAAGACAGAGATCGCCCGCGTGCTGACGGACGCTGCGTTGTTCGATGCGGTGAAGGTCTACGCGCCGGCGGTGCGCCTGCCGGTCGGGGTCTCGGAATGGTTGTGCGCGTATCCGGCGGACCGCGATACATTCGAGGCGATCGGACTGCGCAACTTCATACATGCCCAAGGCAACAGCATGGAAGCCTTGCGTGAACTGTGGTTCGCCTATCTCGTTCGCATCCTCAAGACGCAGTTGAGCGTAGATGAAAAGGCCGGTCTGGAACCACTGTTCGCTCCACAGGGTGCGGAGATTAGTTCCATATATCAAGCGTTTCGCGAACTTGCAACAAAACCCGTCGTGGCGCTGGATCGACTGGACGAACGGCTGGAGAAAGAGAATCGATTTGTCTTCGTAACGTACGACGAACTGGACAAGCTCGGGGACGGCGACTGGAAGCTGATTGAGGCCGGGGTGCGTGGACTGGTGGCGTTTTGGGCCGCCTATGCACGCCGCTGGCGGCGCATCCGCGCCAAGCTGTTTCTGCGCACCGACCTGTATGAACGGCACGCCAAGGCCGGCGGCGCGGACCTGGCCAAGCTCGCCGCCGGACGCGTGGAATTGGTGTGGAGCGACCGCGACCTTTACGGTCAGTTGCTCAAGCGCATGGCCAATGTGGACGCCGCCCTGGCCGGCTATGTGCAGGCCGTAAAAGGCGTGTCATGGACGGATGATCCTTCGCTCGGCAGGATTCCGAAGTTGCACACCTGGCAGGACGCCCGTCCGGTGGTGGAGCGTATGGTCGGCGTCTACATGGGCGCAAACCAGAAAAAGGGCTTGGTCTATCGCTGGCTGCTCGACCATGTTCGCGACGGGTTGGGCCGCGGCTATCCGCGGCCGTTCGTGCGCTTGATGGAGGAGGCCGCACGTCTGGAGTTGCAGCACTTTGGCACATTGAGGTTGCCGCGCTTGCTGGAGCCGTCATCTCTGCGGCGCGCGCTCGATCGTGTATCAGGCGACCACGTTGCTCAGTCGCTTGATGAATGGCCATGGCTGGAAGCAATCAAGACAAGACTACGCGGCGATCCACTGGTGCCTTACGTCGAGAAGGAAGCGATCAAGCTGCTGGAGGACTTATCGGGAGAGAAAGACGCCACGCTCCTGCCATTCGAAGGTCGCGAGTTGCTCGATTATCTGCTGGAGCTAGGCATCTTTCGCCGCCGGCCCGATGCTCGGCTGGATGCACCCGACCTGTACCTGGCCGGATTGGGGCTCAAGCGTAAGGGTGGCGTGAAGAAGAAGAGATAAGACGCAGAGGAAGCGAAGAACATGGCGATGAATGAATCAACGAGGAGCAAGTATCCATGCACCCGAGCCTGAATATCGATGAATCAACTTTGGCCCGCTTTTGTGAGGCACACCACATTCGTCGCCTGGCGCTGTTTGGTTCGCAACTGAAGGGGACAGCCCGGTCGGACAGCGACATCGACCTGCTGGTGGAATTCGACCCAGATGGCGTGCCAAGCCTGTTTGGCATTGTCGCAATGGAGATGGAACTCTCGGATATGCTGGGTGGGAAAAAAGTTGATTTGCGCACGGCAGGAGACCTCTCGCGTTACTTCCGGAATGACGTCGTGCGCATGGCCGAGGTGCAGTATGCGCGCTGACGATGCCGTCCGTATCCGCCACATGATTGATGCTGCCGAGTCCGCCTTGGATTTTACTCGGGGTCGGACACGGATCGACCTGGACAAGGACACGATGCTGCAATTCGCGCTCGTCCGTGCCGTCGAGGTGGTTGGCGAGGCCGCGAGCAAGATATCCGCCGAGGGGCGCGCCGAATTGCCGCAAGTGCGATGGGCAGCCATCATGGTCATGCGCAACCGGCTTGCCCACGCCTACTTCGAAATCGACATGGACATACTGTGGATCACATTGCAGCAGGCGTTACCGGCTCTGCTTGCACAACTCAAGTCAAAGCAGTTGCTGGAATAGGACGCCATGGCCATCACCAACCACGAACGCGTCGGCAAGGCGCTGGAGCTCCTGAGGGCCGGCCTGGGGCCGTTTGTCGAGCGGGAACTCAAAGCGAAGTACGGGGACGGCTGGGCTTTCGAGGTGAAAGACGTTTTGTCGGACACCCGTTTGGGTGCCAACAAAGACGAGACGCTCAATGATGTCGCCGCCTTGCTGGTGGTCATGGATCGCAAATGGAGCGAGGTGTTTCGCCAGATTCTCGGCAAGACGGAGCGCAGTCTGGTGAACGAGATTCTGGCCGTGCGCAACCGCTGGGCACATCAGGAGGCCTTCTCCGGCGACGATACCTATCGCGCGCTTGATTCGGCGGGACGGCTGCTGACGGCACTCTCGGCGCCGCAGTCCGACGAAATCGAAAAAGTGAAAACGGAGCTGCTGCGCGTGCGTTTCGACGAGCAGGCGCGTGGAGAAAAGCGCAAGTCCGCCGGCACCGCCATCGAAAGCGGCGTGACCAGCAGCCTCAAGCCCTGGCGCGAAGTGGTGATGCCGCACGAAGACGTGGCCAGCGGTCGCTACCAGCAGGCCGAGTTCGCCGCCGACCTGTGGCAGGTGCGGCTGGGCGAGGGCGCGCCCGAATACCGCGATCCGGTGGAGTTCTTCCGCCGCACCTATCTTACCGAAAGCCTGAAGGGGATGCTGGTGGGCGCGGTGCGGCGCCTGGGGGGCAAGGACGGCGTGGTCGGCGGCGACCCGGTGGTGCAGTTGCAGACCAACTTCGGCGGCGGCAAGACCCACTCGATGCTGGCCTTGTACCACCTGTTTTCCGGCATTGCGCCGACAGAGCTCGCCGGCATCGATGCGGTGCTGGCCGCCGCCGGGGCCGGCAAGATTCCGCCGGCCCGGCGCGTGGTGCTGGTGGGCAACAAGATTTCTCCCGGCAACCCCTCCACCAAGCCCGATGGCACGGTGGTGCGCACGCTGTGGGGCGAACTGGCCTGGCAACTGGGCGGCAGACCCGCCTTCGCCCGCGTGCAGGCCGACGACGAGAGAGCGACCAGCCCCGGCGACGCGCTGCGCGAACTGTTCAACGAGTACGGACCCTGCCTGATCCTGATTGACGAATGGGTGGCCTACGCGCGCCAGCTCCACGACCAGAGCGACCTGCCGGCGGGCGGCTTCGAGACGCAATTCACCTTCGCCCAGGTGCTGACCGAATCGGCCAAGCTGGCGAAGAATTGCCTGCTGGTGATCAGCCTGCCGGCCTCGGACACCTCTGGTCATGCACACGCCGATGACGTGGAAGTGGGCGGCACGCGCGGGCGCGAGGCGCTGGAGCGCTTGCGCAACGTGGTCGGGCGTGTCGAATCTTCCTGGCGCCCGGCCAGTGCCGAGGAGGGCTTCGAGATCGTGCGCCGGCGGCTGTTCCAGCCGCTGTCCGAGCCGGCGCAGTTCAAGGACCGGGATGTGGTGGCGCGCGCCTTCGCCGAGTTCTACCGCACGCAGCAGGCCGAGTTTCCGCCGGAGTGCCGCGAAGCCGAGTACGAGCAGCGCATCAAGATGGCCTATCCGATCCACCCGGAAATCTTCGACCGGCTCTACACCGACTGGTCCACGCTGGTGAAATTCCAGCGCACGCGCGGTGTGCTGCGCCTGATGGCAGCGGTGATTCACAGCCTGTGGGAAAAGGGCGACCGCAACCCGCTGATCCTGCCGGGCAACGTGGCCATCGACGATCCGCGCGTGCAGTCCGAATTGACCCGCTATCTCTCGGACAACTGGGTGCCGGTGATCGAAAAGGACGTCGACGGGCAGAATTCCTTGCCGCTGAAGCTGGACAGCGAATTGCCCAATCTGGGCAAGTTCTCTGCCTGCCGACGGGTGGCGCGCGCCATCTACCTGGGCTCGGCGCCGACCACGGCCGCCGCGCACAAGGGCATCGAGGACCGGCGCGTGAAGCTCGGCTGCGTGATGCCGGGCGAATCTCCCGCGGTGTTCGGCGATGCCCTGCGGCGCATGGCCGGGGCCGCGACCTATCTGTATCAGGACGGGCCGCACTACTGGTATTCGACCCAGCCGACGGTGACCAAGCTGGCGGAAGACCGCGCCGAGCAGTTGAAGCGTGACCCGGACAAGGTGGCGCACGAGTTGGAGCAGCGCCTGCGCCGCGACTTGACGCGCACGGGCGACTTCAAGCGCATCCACCCGATGCCGCAAAGCGGAGCGGACGTGCCGGACGATCTGGATGCGCGCCTGGTGGTACTCGGCGTCAATCACCCCTACAGCAAGGAAGGCGATAGCGCCGCCGAGATTGCCGCCAAGGCGATTCTGGAGGCGCGCGGCAACACGCCGCGCCTCTACCGCAATACCCTGGTCTTCCTGGCGGCGGACAAGACCCGCTTGCAGGATCTGGACGAAGCGGCGCGCAAGGTTCTGGCGTGGGAGTCGATCCTGGCCGAGCAGAACAAGCTCAATCTCTCGCCCTATCAGGTGACCCAGGCCGAAACCCAGAAGAGCGCCGCCGACAGCGCCGTGACCGCCCGGCTGCCGGAGACCTACCAGTGGCTGCTGGTGCCGGGGCAGACTTCGCCGCAGGCCGCGATCACCTGGGAGGCGCTGCGCTTGTCCGGGACGGAGGCGCTCGCCGTGCGCGCCAGCAAGAAGCTGCGCACCGACGAGCTTTACCTGACCAGCTTCGCACCGACGCGTCTGCGCATGGAACTGGACAAGATTCCGTTATGGCGCGGCGATCATGTGGCGGTAAAGCAACTGGTCGAGGATTTCGCGCGCTATCTCTATCTGCCCCGCCTCAAGGATGCCACGGTGCTGCTGGACTCGATCCGCGATGGCGTCAACCTGCTGACCTGGACGCAGGACAGTTTCGGCTTTGCCGATAGCTACGACGAGGACGTGGGCCGCTACCGGGGACTACGGGTCGGGACGATGGTGTCGCTGTCCGATGTCCATGCGCCGGAGCTGCTGGTGAAACCCGAGCTTGCCGCGCAACAGATGGATGCCGAGCGCTCGGCTCCTGCGCCGGGTGATGCGCCAGGGCAACCACCTGGAGATGGCGCTGGAGCAGTGCTTTTTCCGCCGGACGCAACCCAGCCAGGTGAGCCCCCAGCAGTAGCAGCAAAACCCAAGCGCTTCCACGGCACGGCAATCCTCGACACCACCCGCGTCGGCCGCGATGCCAGCCGAATCGCGGATGAGGTCATTTC
Source organism: Betaproteobacteria bacterium (assembly GCA_028065725.1). The sequence continues at coordinate 290 of JAPTVL010000266.1, read as the reverse complement.
GCACCTCGCCGGCCTGGTCGGCGCGAGGGTGACGGTGACTATCGAGGTGGCGGCGGAGATTCCTGCCGGCGCGCCGGACAATGTTGTGCGCACCGTGACCGAGAACAGCCGGACGCTGAAGTTCACGAGTCAGGGATTCGAAAAGGAATAGCGAGGAAGTGAAATGCGCTACTGGCTGATGAAATCGGAGCCCTCGGTGGTGGGCATAGACCACGTGCTGGCGATGCCGGGGCAGACGGTCGCCTGGTGGGGGGTGCGCAACTACCAGGCCCGCAACTTCATGCGCGACC
>JAPTVL010000546.1 GCA_028065725.1 Betaproteobacteria bacterium | reverse complement strand
CACCAGTCTGGACGGAATCGCTTACGGGGTGAGACGCGGAAAGAGAATCTAAACGCGGCGCGCGGCAAACAGACTGATGGGTGGCCGCGCGCCGCGCAGTGTAACAGCTCGCGGTGATGACCGCTCGGCTATTTATCGCCGCCGCCGGCGGCGGATTCCTTCCGGGCTTCGGCGTTCTCGCCCCACATCGCGTTGAGGATGGCCAGCAGCACGGCGAATCCGATACCGAGAACCCAGGCGAAGTACCACATCTTGTCGCTCCTTGAACTTGATTGGGCCCGCTCAGTAGGCGCTGTGTTCGTTGTCGCGGATCTGCGCCTCGGTCACCTTGCCCGCCATCACCTTGTAGGCCCAGGAGGTGTAGAAAATGATCAGCGGCATGAAGATCAACGTCGTCCAGAACATGATCGCCAGCGTCAGGCGGCTGGAGACGCTGTCCCACACGGTGAGGCTGGCATCGGGCATGGTCGAGGACGGCATCAGGAAGGGGAACATCGAGGCGCCCGCGGTCGTGATCACGCCGGCGATCGCGATGGCCGAGGCGACGAAGGCCAGGGCGGTATGGCGGCTGCTGACCAGAAAGCCCGCCGCCACGACGCCGGCATAGACCAGCAGCGGCAGCGCCAGCGTCGCCGGCGCCTTGTGGTAATTGGCGAGCCACGCGCCGGCCTCGCGCACCACGGTCTTGCCCAGCGGCGAGGACGGGGCCGAGGCGTCGACCGCCGAGGTGATCACGTAACCGTCGATGCCGTGGGCCAGCCACAATCCGGCGATGCTGAAGCAAAGCAGCAGCAGTGCGCCGAAGAGGAAGGCGGCCCCCCGGGCGCGGCGCTGGATGTCGCCCTCGGTGCGATGCACCAGATAGACGGCGCCGTGGAGCGTGATCATCGCCGTGCTGACCACGCCGCAAAGCAGCGCGAACGGATTGAGCAATTGCCAGAAGCTGCCCGTATAGGTGGACACCATGTCGCTGTCGAAACCGAAGGGCACGCCCTGGAGCAGATTGCCGAAAGCCACGCCGAAGATCAGCGGCGGCACCGCGCCGCCGACGAACAGGCCCCAGTCCCAGGTGCTGCGCCAGGCGGCGTTGTGGATCTTGCTGCGGTAGTCGAAGCCCACCGGCCGGAAGAACAGCGCCCACAACACCGCCATCATCGCCCAGTAGAAGCCCGAGAAAGCGGTGGCATAGACCAGCGGCCAGGCCGCGAAGATCGCGCCGCCGCCGGTGATGAACCAGACCTGGTTGCCGTCCCAGTGGGGGCCGACGGTATTGATCACGACGCGGCGCTCCAGGTCGTTGCGGCCGACGAAGGGCAGCAGCGTGCCCACCCCCATGTCGTGGCCATCCATGACGGCGAAGCCGACCAGCAGCACGCCCACCAGCAGCCACCAGATGAGCTTCAGGGTCGCATAATCGAACATGTTCTTCTCCTCGGCTCTCAGGCGTGAACGCCCGCTTCTTGGTCGTAGCGGCCGGTGCCGAGGCTGCCCGGACCCTGGCGCGCGAACTTGACCATCAGGACCATCTCGACGATCAGCAAGGCCGTGTAGAAGGCCACGAATCCGGCCAGCGAGCCGTACAGGTTGGCGGCGCTGAGCGTCGACACCGACAGGTCGGTGGGCAACACGCCGTAGATGGTCCAGGGCTGGCGGCCGTACTCGGCGACGAACCAGCCCAGCTCGCAGGAGATCCAAGGGGCCGGCAGCATCCACAGCGCCCACTTCAAGAGCCAGGGCTTTTGCACACACTCGACCTTGACCGTGCTCCAGAAGGACAGCACGAACAAGACCAGCATCGCGAAGCCCAGGCCCACCATGATGCGGAAGCTCCAGAACATCGGCGCCACGCGCGGGATGGTCGAATCCACCGCTCTCTGGATGTCCGCGGGCGTCGCGGCGGAGACCGGAGCGACGTATTTCTTGAGCAGCAGGCCGAAGCCCAGATCGGCCTGGTGGCGCTCGAATTCCTGCTTCGCCGCGGCATCCTGCGGATTCTCGCGCAAGGCCGTGAGCGCCGTCACCGCCTGGATGCCGGAGACGATGCGGACGCGGTTGCGCGCCTTGATCTCTTCGATGCCGGGAATCTGCTTGCTGATCGAACGCGTGCCGATCAAGCCCATCACCCAGGGAATCTTGACCGCCCAGTCGTTCTTCTCCTTGGCCTGGTCGGGCCAGGCGATCAGGGTGAACGGCGCCGGTGCCGGCTCGGTCTGCCACATCGCTTCGATCGCCGCCATCTTGGTCTGCTGCGCTTCGCCCACGGTGTAGCCCGACTCGTCGCCCAGGACGATCACCGAGCAGACGCTGGCCAGGCCGAAGGCCGCGGCGATGCGGAAGCTGCGCTTGGCGAACTCGACGTTGCGGCCCTTGAGCAGATACCAGGCCGAGATCGAGAGCACGAACATCGCGCCGGTGAGATAGCCGGCCGAGACGGTATGGACGAACTTGGCCTGGGCGTCGGGATTGAACACCAGGGCCCAGAAATCGACCAGTTCCATGCGCATCGTGGTGGTGTTGAAGGCGGCGCCCACCGGGTTCTGCATCCAGCCGTTGGCGATCAGGATCAGCAGCGCCGACAGATTGGTGCCGATCGCCATCAGCAGCGTGACCAGCAGATGCTTCTGCTTGCTCAGCCGGTTCCAGCCGAAGAAGAACAGGCCGATGAAGGTCGATTCGAGGAAGAAGGCCATCAGCCCCTCGATCGCCAGCGGCGCGCCGAAGACGTCGCCGACATAGTGCGAGTAGTAGGCCCAGTTGGTGCCGAACTGGAATTCCAGGGTAATGCCGGTGGTGACGCCGAGCGCGAAGTTGATGCCGAACAGCTTGCCCCAGAAACGCGTCATGTCTTGGTAGATGGCCTTGCCGGTCATCACATAGACGCTCTCCATGATCACCAGCAGCCAGACCATGCCCAGGGTCAGGGGTACGAACAGGAAATGATAGAGGGCGGTGATGGCGAACTGCAGCCGCGACAGTTCCACAAGTTGCTCATTGACCATGATTTTCTCCCTGGGAGGCGCGCAGGCCCGACGCCGGCGAGGTCAGGGCTGCGGCGGCCCGCCCGGCATCGACGCTCACCCCCTGATCGCGCACGAAGGCGAACCACAGGACGGACAGGACGATGAGCTTCAGCGCCACCACCACGACGAGATCCCGCAACAGTTTTCGGTCGGTCCGGTTCACGTTGTCAATTCCGTTTGACGGGCACGAGCGAAAGCATACTCCTCTTCGCCAAAACATGAGGGATTGCTTATACGACATTCGAATTATGCGAAAACCTGATCCGCCTTCGCCCGGCCAAGCGCCGATGAGCGGACTAGGCTGCCGGCGCCAGCCCGCGCGCGAGGTCGGCCTCGATGTCGCCGACCGCTTCCAGCCCCACCGCGACGCGCAGCAGGCCCTCCCCGATGCCGGCGGCGGCGCGCGCCTCGGCCGTGATGCGGCCGTGGGTGGTGCTGGCCGGATGGGTGATGGTGGTCTTGGTGTCGCCGAGATTGGCGGTGA
>JAPTVL010000534.1 GCA_028065725.1 Betaproteobacteria bacterium | reverse complement strand
GATTCCAGGTTGATTATCAAAGCGGTAACAGCGCTCCCTTGGGGTCTTGTGGTTTTAGCTGCCACGGTCTCTGCTCTGACGTTGTTCTCCCGCTGGGCCGTTAATGCGCACTCATTGGGCAAGCACGAATTTGGCACTGCCATGTTTTTCTCATTTGTGGCGGCTTATTCCTCGATCGCTTGCTTGTGGCTTGTGCCTGTATCCATAGTTGCCACGGTTGGGATCGCACTTTACAAATCTTCTTTCTCATGGCCATGCTTGGCTGCTGCAATGCTGGCTGCAATTCCATTTTTAATTTTCAGATAGTGAGCTACGCTGCCACAAATGCAACGGCTTCGAGGTTCAGTATGCAGTTTCCTCTTAAGCGCCAGTTCGTGCCCAACGAATAAGGTTAGATCGTGCGAAGCCACGATCTGAACCGTTTGTTGGACGAGCCCGGTCCCGAGCGTAACGACCTCACAGAAAATATCTTTTTGGAAACCGCCCCGGTTGAGCCTTTTATTTGAAGGCCGTGCGTTTGATCGCCCGTTTCATCGGTGCCATTGCGGCAACCGATGCCTGATTCGGGGGCTGAGGGGCCGATTGAGCGCCGATGCCAGGCAAGCGTGTCCCTCAGCTTTCAGGCACTGCGTTCATTCACCTGCTGTCGATTGTCGATGCGCTTACATGGTCACTGCGCACCTCGAGTCACAATGGGGACCGGCGGCGGCCCGGCGAACCCCGGCCGAATCCGCGTTCGCACGATCACCATCACCGCCCCGCAGCAGTCGCACAGGATGGGTGCGCGTTGTTTGACCCATGCCATCGCCTGGCCGGGAGCGAACTTCCGTAGCAGATGCAGCAAGGCGATCAGGCGCTTGCAGTTGGGGTGCAGAAAGCCGAAGTTGCGCGCACGCCTGGAATCCCTTGGGCAGCACATGCTGCAACACCAGCCAGAGGAACTGCGCGCCGGGAAGCGTTCTGCGCTCCAGCTTTCCGGTACTGGCGTTGCGATAACGGAAGCTGACTTCGCCGTCGGCGCAGGTGAGGATGTCTTTCTCGGCGATGACGCCCGGTACAGATAGCGCCCCAGGTAGACGAGCGCCTTCTCGCCCGTGCCGACGGATTTGCAATCCACCACCCACGCTGCGTATTCCACTCCAACCTGCCACCCATTCCGACGCAAACTGCCCACTGATTCCGATTTAAACTGCTCACCTGTTCCAAGGCAAACTGCCCACTGATTCCAACCGCAAACTCCCCACTTTTTTGGGTTGATTGGAATCGATGGGCAGATTGGATTGGAATGCGAAGCTGATGGCCAACGACAGGTTAACCATGCGCAAGCTCAAGGAAGTATTTCGCTGTCATTTCGAGGCCGGACTATCGCAACGCAGCATTGCCCGCAGTCTCAACATTTCCCACCGGACGGTCGGGGAATATCTCAAACGCGCACAAGCCGCAGGCCTTGCCTGGCCCTGGCCGGAGGACGCTGACGAAGCACTGATCGAACGGCGCTTGTTCCCGCCCGCAGCCATCGCAGAGTCGGGCCGCACCGAGGCGGGTTGGGCCGTCATCCACCAGGAGCTCAAGAAGAAAGGGCTGACACTTCAGCTCTTGTGTGCAATCAAATGGGCCACCCATTAGCCGACCGTAGTCAAGCGCGAACACCTTCCCCGCCCGCTGTTTTTTTCATGGCGGGTTTTTCTTGTCTTGCAGTCCTGCCTTGTTGTTTCGGTTCGAACCCGTTTCCTCATTGCTGGCTACGACCGAATCGTGCCTGCCACCCATATGGATCAAGCGGTGTGCGATGAACCGCCTCCGCCCTGGCGGAATCCCGCCCCAGAGAAACGTTGGTGCCGCCGCAGTGTCCGGGCAATGATCACAGATCCGTGGCTCGCGGCATCCCGCGTCCAAACCCCAACTGGCTCACCCGGCAGACGACCCGGTGCAACAACACAGGCGGTAACGGCAGGTCTCCATCCAGACTCGCTGGTTCATGCCCAGGCCCCTTTACTGGCTGACCCGCCGTCACCAAACTCAAACGAAACAGCGCTTCACATCGAAAGGCTCTTTAGTCTTCAGCACGTGATAGCTCGCCCGCGCCAGCTTGTGCGCCAGCGCCTTGGTCGCCACCACCCCGTTCGTTCGGGCTTTCTTCCGGTCGAAGAATCGCCGGGCTTCCTCGTTGAAGCGGCGTGCAAAGTTCGCAGCCTCGATGAAGGCCCACACCAGATAGGCGTTGCCGTTCTTGGTATTGCCTTCGCCCTTCTTCTTGCCGTTTGAGTAGCGCGCGCTGTCCACACAGCGGGCATAAGAGGCGAAATTCCCAACCTGCGCAAAGCGGCTGACATCGCCGGTCTCCAGCATGATGACGATGGCCAGCACTTCGCCGATGCCGGGAATGCTCTTGAGTCGTGCATAGTCCGGGCGCAGCTTCGCGCCTTCGAGCAGGCGCGACTCGACTCGCCCGATTTCCAGGTTCAGCGCAGCAATGACGGCAACATTCGATTGCATGGCCAGGCAGACATCCGTTGCCAACCCAAGGGCGTCCACGTCGCCGGCAGTCCAGCGCTTGATGGCGTTGCTGGCGACGCAGCCGCCGGTCTGGCGGGCGAGGATATTCTGCACCGCCAGTACATGCCGGGTGCGGTCACGCACGAGCTGGATGCGCTTGCGGGCCAGATCGCGCAATGCGCGATCGGCGGGTGGATGAATATAGCCGGTGGGCAGGATGCCCAGCCGCAGCATGTGCGCCAGGTGGGCGGCGTCGGTCTCGTCGTCGCTGTGCTTCAAGCCGTCGTAGCGTTTCATCGCGACGGTGTTGGCAAGCTTGACGTCGTATCCTTCGGCCATCAGGCCATCGACCAGCCAGTACCAGTTGTAGGTGGATTCAACGACCACCCCGGCCAGTTCAGCGTGGTATGGGGCGAGCAAAGCCAGTATCTTTTGAAGATCGTTGGGACAGCGCCGACTGACAAGTACCTTGTCGGTTTCGTCCGTCACCACCACAACGCTATTGTTCGAATGCAGGTCTATGCCGCAATATCTCATCTCGGCCTCCTTTGAGTAAATAAACAAAGTTCGCACTTCGCTTTTTACTCCTCCGCCTCACAGCGGTGGGAGGTCGGCTAGATGATTCTCAGGCTCACATTGTTTTCAGAACTCAGCATCACAACCCCAGTTCTCCTTGCCCCGCATCACGCGCCGGGGACTCAAGGTGGTGTGCGAGGTGATTCTGGCGTTTGTGAAGGCGGATGCGGCGGAGTGAAGCGATTCGGCGCCAACGGCTGTCTGCTGTTGCTTGGGCATTATCTGGAAATTAGCGCTTGATTAATCGGGTTGTGTATAGCACTATTAAACGCGTTATTAACAGTATTTTTAGGCGCGCGCCATGTCACATCTCACTGCAAACGACCTTAAAACCAAAGGGATCGCCGCGATTGAGTCTGCCCTTGCCGAGCATTCCGAAGCGATTGTTTCGGTGCGCGGCAAGGAGCGCTTCGTGGTGATGGATATTGAGAT
>JAPTVL010000033.1 GCA_028065725.1 Betaproteobacteria bacterium | reverse complement strand
CCTTTGAGTACCACTACGCCAAGCATCACCAGGCCTACGTGACCAACCTCAACAACCTGATCAAGGGCACCGACTTCGAGAGCAAGTCGCTCGAGGACATCGTCAAGAGCGCGCCCGCCGGCGGCGTCTACAACAACGCCGCGCAGGTGTGGAACCACACCTTCTTCTGGAACTGCCTGTCGCCCAACGGCGGCGGCGCACCCGCAGGCGCGCTGGCCGACGCCATCAACAAGAAGTGGGGCTCGCTCGACGAGTTCAGGAAGGCATTCCAGACCAGCGCCGTCGGCAACTTCGGTTCCGGCTGGACCTGGCTGGTGAAGAAGGCCGACGGCTCGGTCGACATCGTCAACATGGGCGCAGCGGGCACCCCGCTGACCACCGGAGACAAGGCGTTGCTGTGCATCGACGTGTGGGAGCACGCCTACTACATCGACTATCGCAACCTGCGTCCCAAGTTCGTCGAGACCTTCCTCAACGACATGGTGAACTGGAAGTTTGCGGAAGCGAATTTCGCCTGAGCCAGTTTCGCGGCTTGTAATCCAAACCGGGGCATTGCGCCCCGGTTTTATTTTGTCTCTGCGCCGGCGTCCGCCAGCCGCAGGATGTCCAAATAGCCGTGGCTTGCCATCGCCTGCGCCTCGCGCAGCAGGGCTGCATTCTCGTCAGTTGCTGCCTCATTGCCATCCAGCAGCCGCAGCATGCGTGTCCAGCGTGCGCGTTGGCTCGCCACCGTCATCGGTGCAGCCAGACCTTGGCGGCGCAATTCAGCCGCGCGTCCGACCAGCCGGAATTTCGCGGCTTCCAGTTGCGGCGGCAGCGGCAGCGACAGGTCGAAGCTGACGTCCAGCCGGTAGACATCATTGATGGACGACGCTGGCGGCGGCGGGCGCCAGGAAAGTTCATCGGGGCCGGGCGGCACGATGCGTGCGGGGTCGAGCGGGAATTTGTGGAAGCCCCATTTCGCGCCCATCCAGCATTCGAGCAGCACACGGTCGTCGTCGACGGTGCATAGTTCGCCGCTGGGTGCGACAAGTTCGGCGTCGCCGGGCAGTGGGCCGTAGGCGCGCGGGTCGCGCTTCCATCTTGAAAAATCCCGATTGGGCGGGGCGCCATAGTCGGCTTCGAGTGCGTGCCAAATCGTGATGAAGGCCTGGTAGTCGCGCCGGTAATCCGGGTTGCGGCGGAGGAATTCCCATGCCCACTGGTCGCGCGTCAGCGCGGCACAATGGGCGTAGGCGTCGGCCGCCATGTCAGATCGGCAGGAAGGCCATGCTGGCGACGTTGACCACGCCGAAGCGGATGGCCCGGTTGCTCTTGTCCTCGATGATTTTGGCCAGCGTGTCCTGGATGCCGATGAGCTTGCCGAATTCGCGCTCGTAGCTGAGGTTGGGCACGCCGTTGCCGTCGAAACCGTTGGAGAGCAGGACGGGCTCGCCCTGCGCGTTTCTGGCGCTGGAGAGTTTCCACACCACGGCCTCGGTGTTGCGCGCCGCGTTGTAGAGCTTCTGCGCGTCCACCTCGGTCAGCAGGTAAAACTCGGTCTGGTGGTTGAAGGCCGCCATGTGCATGACCAGCAAGCCGTTCATCAGGGTCTTCACCCGGTCGCCGGCGAAATCGGCGCGCCAGGGTTCGAGCAGGACGGTTTCCCAGGGGAGGTTTTTCTGCGGCTCAAGATGCCAGTGTTCCAGCGGCTTGAACAGGGCAGTGGTCGCGTCGTCTGCGCTGGCAAAGCCGGATTTTCGCCACTCGTTGGGATTGCGGCGGTAGAGCTTGAGGGCGAGCGTCTTGAGAATGCCGATGACTTCCTGCTGGTGGATTTCGATCACCGTGTCGACGTCGCCCTTGGCCAGTTCCTTCATGCTGAAGCTGCGAGCACTGCTGCTGCCGTCGCGACGCTCTATGGGTTGCCCGCTGCAGGCGGCGAGCAGGGCGGCAGTCAGCAGGCAGGCGATGGGGACAGCGACGCGGTTCACGAAGAGCAGCTTACCTCAATCTTCCTCGCCCAGTCAGGCGGCTCGGCGGCGTAGGACTCAAATTCCGGCTGTTCGTCGAAGGGGCGCGCCAGCAGCGCGTGCAGGCGGTTCACCTCGCTGTAGTCGCGGTCGTCCGCCGCGCGGCGAATGGCGATTTCGGCGAGATGGTTGCGCAGGATGTACTTGGGGTTGACGCGCCGCATCGCCGCGGCGCGTTCGGCGTCGACCGAACCCAACTGTCGAAGTGCGGCGGCGTAGCGCGCGGCCCAGGCATCGAAGGCCGCGCGGTCGAGGAACAGGTCGCGCAGCGGCGAATTGCCTGCCCCCATGGCGCTGTCGAAGTCGCACAGGCGGCGCAGGAAGATCGTGTAGTCGACCTGGTTCTGCGCCAGTAGCTGCAGCGCATCCATCACAAGCGAGGCGGTTTCGCTGCCGGGCGGCAGGCCGAACTTGGCGGCCATGCGTTCGAGGTAGGCGCGGCCGAAGGCCTGAGGATACTCGCTGATCGCCTGCGACGCGGTGTCCACCGACATCAGCGGCACCAGCGCCTGCGCCAGCTTGGTGATGTTCCACGCCGCCACGTCGGGCTGCTGGTCGAAGGCGTAGCGGCCGCCGGTGTCGGAGTGGTTGCAGACGTAGCCGGGATCGAAGGCATCGAGGAAGCCGAACGGGCCGTAGTCGAGCGTCAAGCCGAGAATGGACATGTTGTCGGTGTTCATCACGCCGTGCGAGAAGCCGACTGCCTGCCACTGCGCCATCAGCTCGGCGGTGCGCAACGCGACCTGGCGCAGGAATTCGGGGTAGGGGTCGGAAAGCGCGGCCAGCTCGGGGTAGTAACGCGCGATGACGTAGTCGGCCAGCTGTCTGATCGGCTCGACCTGGTTGCGGTAGTAGAAGACCTCGAACGAGCCGAAGCGCACGAAACTCGGAGCGAGGCGCGTCACCAGCGCGGCGGTCTCCTCGTCCTCGCGGTAGACCGGACGGTCGCTGCCGACAATGCACAGCGCGCGGGTGGTGGGGATGCCGAGCGCGTGCATCGCTTCCGAGCACAGGAACTCGCGGATGCTCGAACGCAGCACCGCGCGGCCGTCGCCACCGCGCGAGTAGGGGGTGCGGCCGGCGCCCTTCAGCTGCACTTCCCAGCCTTCGCCCGCCGCATTCTTCACTTCACCGAGCAGGATCGCGCGGCCGTCGCCCAGCTGCGATACGTAGTGGCCGAACTGGTGCCCCGCATAGAGCGCGGCGATCGCGTCCATGCCCGGCAGCAGCTGGTTGCCCGCCAGCGTCTCGATCAGCTCGGGGCGCGTCATTTCGCTGGCATCGAGGTCGAGCAAGGCCAGCGCTTCCGGGCTGTAGCAGACCAGGTAGGGGTCGGGAACGGGGGTCGGGCAGACGCGCGAGTAATAGGCTTCGGGCAGGCGGGCGAAGCCGTTGTCGAAGCTCAGCGATTCAAGTGTGACCATGAGCCGATTTTAAAGCCTTGTAAGGTTTGAACGACCCGCCCGACTTCAGGGTTACCACCATCAACGGGAACCCGTCATGAATCGCGTCTCATCCTG
>JAPTVL010000182.1 GCA_028065725.1 Betaproteobacteria bacterium | reverse complement strand
GTGGGTCGACAGCGCCACGAAATGCCGCGCCACGGCAGCCGGCGCGCGCAGCGCGGCGAGCAGCCAGGCCTTGGCCGAATTGGCATTGGCCAGGGTTTCCAGCGTGGTGAAGGTTTTCGAGGCGACGATGAACAGCGTGGTTTCGGGATCGAGCTGCGCGAGCGTGCCGGCCAGATGCGCTGGATCGAGGTTGGAGACGAAATGCACCCGCACGTTCTCCACCGCATAGTGGTCGAGCGCGTGGCACACCATGGCCGGGCCGAGATCCGAGCCGCCGATGCCGATGTTCACCACGTTGCGGATCGGCTTGCCGGTATGGCCGCGCCAGCTGCCGTTGTGGACAGACTCGACGAAGCGCTGCATGCGGCTGAGCACCTTGGCGACCTCGCGTTCGACATCGACGCCTTCCACCATCAGGGACGGACGCACCGGCGCGCGCAGGGCGGTATGCAGCACGGCGCGCTTTTCGGTGAAGTTGATGCGTTCGCCGCTGAACATGGCGTTGCGCATGGCCTCCAGTTCGGACTCACGAGCCAGCTGCATCAACTGCTGCATCGTGCCGGCAGTGATGCGGTTCTTCGAGTAGTCGAGCAGCAGGTTGCCGCACCGCAGCGACAACTGGTCGAAGCGCGTCGCATCTTCGCGGAATGCAGTGCGCATGTCGAAGCTGCGCATGGTCTTGAAGTGCGCTTCCAAAGCCTTCCAGGCGGGCAGGTGTTTGAGCGGTTTCATGGGCGAGCGATATGTGGGGCAGACTTCGAAGGTATCATAAGCACGGCGCGCCGACGCCAGCCAGACTATGGCGCAGCGCCTTTTTCGACGGTTCAGGATGAGACAGCATGGTCACCGTGACACAAAACACACTCGTATACATTACCTATTCCATTCTTGACTCGCGCGGCATGGTCGTCGAGCAGCACGACATTCCGGTCGGCTATGTGCAGGGCGCCAACAGCGGCATCCTGCCGGCGATCGAGTCGGCGGTGGCGGGCCGCAAGATCGGCGACCGGGTCGAGATCGCACTGTCGCCGGACGAGGGCTACGGGCTGCGCGACGAGAGTCTGGTGTTTGTGGATGACATCGAAAACGTGCCGCCTGAATTCCGGCGCGTCGGGGCGGAGGTCATGTTCGAGAACGAGTCGGGCGAGACCAAGGTTTTCTACGTCACCGCCATCGAGGACGGCAAGCTTACGCTGGATGGCAACCCATCCCTGGCTGGACAGAGCGTGACCTGCCTGGTGAACGTGGTGGACATCCGCGAGGCGACGCCGGAGGAAATCCGCAGCGGGCGGCCGCTTGATGTCAAAACCGGAACAGTTCATTAAGCCAGGCGCTAAACACTGACGCAAAAAAGCCGGGAATGCTCCCGGCTTTTTTGTGGCGTCAGCCGCTTACTTGGTGGGGCAGGCCTTATCGCCAGGAATCTTGCCCGGCAGACGCAGGAAGGCCTCGAACGGGCCCATTACGCCCATGGCTTCCATTTTCGGGCCGGTAAATTTGAGGCGGCCGAACATCATCGCCCGCATCGGGCCGTATTCGCCAGCACCCATTTGATCCCAGCGCTCGGTGGTGGCATGCATGGTGTAGTCGACCGCGTGATCCATCTTGGCATTCTGCACGGCGCCGCCGTAGACGCACATGGCCTTACCGTCCTTGGGTACGATCTTCAGTTCGGTCTGGGTCGCTTCACCGCAGTTGGTGCGATACATGTGAATGATCTTGTAGCCGCGGCCCTTGTCGTTCTTGATCCAGCTATCGCCGAGGCCGTCGGTCAGGGTTGCATCCTTGTTCCATGCATCGCAGGCCTGAGCAGTCCACTCGGGGGACATCATGGCCGGTGCGGCATGTGAAGCGGTTGCGAATACGGCCAGCGCAGCCAGTGCAATCGAAGCGTATTTCATGGGTATCTCCTCCAATCAAAAAATCAGGGTTACAGCTTATGGTTAAATGAGGTTGATACGCCTCAGAGCCTGCACGGTAATCATCGTCTTCAGGCTTGTCAATCAGTTGTTTTTTTATTTGTTGAGCCAAGCAGCCATGCGCCCTTCGGTGCACCCATTGGTACAGATGGCCTATTGAATAGGCCTGTGCCGAAAGGACGCCGAATATACAGGAGTATTGGCAGACCGCATGTTTATTTTCTGGCCGGCGAAAGGCTGTGCTCAACCAGTTGAATGCGCTGTGCGAGCCGGGCCTGTTCAGCGGCATTGCCCTGGACGGCAGCCTGTTGTTGCTGCAATTTCAGATAGGTCAGCAAGGGCTGACGCCAGCCTTGTTCCGAGGCGGTTTCCGCAGCCAGTTCCAGGGTCGCGGCATGGGCCTCCTTGCGCATCACCAGCAGGCTGGCGTCGAGCAGGCGCGCCAGCGGGTCGTCGATCCGGCTCAATGTTTCGTGCCGCCTGTCGGCGGTTGCGCGCACCAGATCGCGGTGCTGGCCGGGCAGTTGGGCAACATCGATGACGTCCCAGCGCAGGGTGACGAACTGGTAGTAGGCCTGATCTGCTGCGTTCGGTGTGATGGCAGCCAATTCAGCATATTCCGTGCAGGCGTCGTCGATCAGCATGGCGCGGCGGGTGGCGCAGCGCACCAGCCACAGGCGGGCGGTCTCGACAACGCGGCCGGCGCCGCCGGTTGCTGCAACGGCCTGCTGAAAATAGCGCTCGGCCAGCGTGTTCTCGCCCAGCAGGGCGTGTTTCTGATAACGCTCGATCAGGTCGGCTGCATCGGTCTTCCAGTCGGGCGGCGGCGGGCCGCCGCTGCCGCAGGCGGTGAGCAGGATCAGGCTGGCGAGCGCGAGCAGGGTTCTCATGGCAGCTTCACCTCGGGGTCGCGCGCAAACGGCCATTTCTTGTTGATCTCGTTGACCAGCCCATTCGCCTTGCGAACGGCGTCGTCGATTTCGGCACGCAGCGCGGCGATGTCCTGCGTGCCTTCCTTGACGTCGGCGGAAATCTCCACGGCATTGGCCATCAGGGCATCGGCCTTTTTCAGGCTGGATTGCGCATCGTTGAGCATCAGCCGTACCTGGGCCAGCGATTCCCGGGTCTGCTCGGCAACGCCGTCCTGTGCAAACAGCCATGTATCGGCTTTGGCAGCCATGCCGTCCATCTTCAGCACCAGACCATCGAGCTTGGTGATGAGGGCACGGGTTTTATCAAGGGAGTCAGTTACTGCGCGGGCTTTTTCCGGGCTGCCGAGGATGCTTTCCAGCATCCCGTATTCGCCGGTCATGCGTCCGGTCACGGTCTTCACGTTGGCCAGCGTGGCATTGATCTCGCCGTCCTTGCGGGTGAGGTGCTCGACGTTGTCGAGAATCGCCTTTACGCGCTCGACCAGTACCGGAATCTCCTTGCTGATGTCGGAGGTGAGCAGCAGCATGGTCGAATGATCGGGCAGCGCGGGAGCATTGAGATCGGGGGAGTCGACACGGATCTTGGCGCCGCCGACGAAGGGCTTGTCGAGGGTGAAGGTGCTGTTTTCCTTCAGCCACTTGGCATTGCGTTCGAGGAATTCGGTGTGGATGATGATGCCGCCGCTGTCGTTCAGCCCCAGCGTGGTGACGCGGCCGATTTCGATTCCGGAGAACACCACCGGAACGCCTGGCGCGACACCGTCGGCACTGGCTGCGGCCAGCTGCAAGTGAAAGGTTTTTTCAAAGAAGCCGCGCGCATGCAGCAGATAAACGATGAAGATGCCGGCCAGCAGCAGCGACGCGACAGCAAACAGCCCGACCTTGAAATGCAGTTTGTTCATTCTTTATAAAGTGCCTGGTTCCAGCTGAAGTCGAAAATTTCCCAGGTTCCCGTCATCTCGGCCTGCGTCGCCAACTGCCGGATGAAGGCAGGATAGGGCACATCGTAAAGCATGGCGCCGGGGCGGTCGATGACCAGGCGGGGACGCTTGAGGATGAGCGCGCGCGCCAGCTTGGTCACGAAGCGCTGGGCCGGCGTCATGTCGGGGTCGCGCAACAGGGCAATCTCGGCATGCCCCATCTGGTCCAGCATGGCCTGCGCCTGCCGGACCGATTCGGCGGCGCCGTAATGGCGCTGATACAGCGGAATCAGTGCGATGTTGTCGAGCGCCGGCAGGTTTGCCCGCAGCGGCAGATCGAGCGCAACGCGCGCCACGTCATCGTTGAGGTCGGCGACCGCTGTCATCAGTGCGACGCGGTCGTCGAACAGGGTCAGATGTATTTGAGCGCTAATGACACCACCTCGATGGCCACAATCGCGAAGAACACCCGCATCATGCCGCGCAGCACGGAGACCGGAACCATGAAGAGCTTTTTCGGTGTTTCGAGCCCGGCAGTGACCGGGATCAGGGTGACTGCCAGCCCGAACAGCGCGCATTTGGCAATGAGTCCGGCCATGATCTGGAAGTCGAAGATTTTTGCAATGGTCTGGGTGTACGGCTCAAAGCCCGCCATGTTGATGCCGTAAATGGCAAGGTAGCCCATCAGCATGGCGAGCAGGCCTGCCAGGCCGGCGAGGGTGACCACCGAGATCACACCACCGACCAGCCGTGGCAGAAACTCGAACTGCATCGGTGGAACCTTGCAGTGTGCCAGCGCATCCAATTCGTTGTTGACCTGCATCAGCGCGACTTCGGTGTTGATGGCGCTGCCGGAACGCAAGGCGATAAAGAGCGCAGTGAGGAAGGGCAGCAGTTCGAGTACCAGCACGCGGATGGTCATTTCGCTGGCGAATTCGGTGAGACCGAAATCACGTGCGGTGGACAGAATGATGGTTATGATGAGCCAGGAAATGACCAGCGTGTAGCCCAGAAACACATGCAGGATCTGCACGGCGGTAAAGTAGATCTGCTTGATCACCACGTCGAAGGTGGCGCGGTTCCAGGTGGTGCGATCCAGCAGCAGCATGCCGGCCCGGGCCAGAAAGGCAAACATGCCGTAAGCGACGGTGAACCAGCCGACAACCTTGGTGCCGAGCGATTCGATGGAAGACGCGAGAAAATTCATCGCGGCATCTTAACGCCTTCGATGGTGCTTGCGCCATTGAATGACTGGCCATACAGTTTTGCAGCGAGAAGGAGAAGACACACAATGAAACCATCCCTGATTCCGGCAGCCGTGCTGCTGCTGTGCACCGCAACCGCTTCGGCCTGGGCTGCCCCCGGCACGGTATTGCGCAATGAAAAACTCTACAGCCAGCCCAGCGCAAGCGCCAAGGTGGCAGGAACAGTGGCCAAAGGGGCCAGCGTCAACATCCTCGCCAAGCAGGGTGGCTGGCTGCGCGTGACCTCAGGCAAGACCACCGGCTGGATCCGGCTGCTCTCGGTGCGTGCGGGGGCAGGCGGGGCAGGCGGTGTCGGGGTGGGCGATGTGGTGGGCGCCGCTACCACCAAGTCCGATCCCAGTCGTGTGGTGGCCGTGGCAGGTCTGCGCGGCCTGAATGAGGAGGACTTGAAGAAGGCCACATTCAATGCCGACGAAGTGGCGCGGCTGGACGCCATGAGTGTATCGGCCACCCAGGCCAGAAATTTTGCCAGCCAGGCCGGCCTTGCAGCAGTCGAGGTACAGGCCTTGCCCGAGCCAAAGGCCGCACAATCATCCTCGCCCTGGGAGAACAACTGATGAAAACCAAACGGATGGTACTGGCCCTCTTGCTGCTGGCGTTCAGCGGGGTGGCAGCCGGACTCGACTTCGGTAAATTGCTCGAGGAGCGCATCAATCAGGAGTTGAACAAGGACAAGAAAACACAACCGGCACCTGCGCAAGCACCCGCAACGACACAAAACGCCGCTGCGACGCCCCCTCAGGAAAAACAGAAAATTGATGCCCGGCAACTGGGGTTCGCGCTGTTCGGCGATTACAGCCTCGAAGAGGAGAACCGCATCGGCAAACAGATCGCCGGCGACCTGCTGGGCGCGGTGCCGCTGGTGCGCGATGACAAGCTGCAGAACTATGTCAATCTGGTCGGCAGCTGGGTCGCACTGCAAAGCGGGCGCAAGGACGTCACCTGGCATTTCGGCGTGCTCGATACCGAGGACATCAACGCCTTTGCCGCACCGGGGGGCTATATCTTCGTGACCAAGGGCCTGTATCGCCGGCTCAACAACGAGGCCGAACTGGCGGGCGTGCTGGGTCATGAAATCGCCCATGTCAGCCAGAAGCATCATCTCAAGCTGCTCAAGCAGTCCAGCCTCATCGGTGCGCTGGGGCAGGCCGCGGGCAGCAAGGCAAAGGGCAGCGATCCGGCGGTGCAGAACCTGATCGGCAACGGCGCCGAAATCATGGCGCGCGGACTCGACAAGAACGCCGAATTCGAGGCCGACCGCATCGGCATCGTGTATGCCGCGCGCGCCGGATACGAACCCTGGGGGCTGCCCGGCGTGTTGCAGGACATGGCGGCCCTGCCTGCCAAGGACAGCCGTACCAGCCTGCTCTACAAAACCCATCCACATCCGGCTGACCGCCTGGCTGCGCTGGGCGAGGCGGTGGATGGTCACCTCGATGCCTTAAGCGGCAAGGAGCTGGCCAGTCGTTTCTACCGCATCCGGTGAGCCGCATTTCGTCCAGGCTGGCGCAGGCAGGGCTGTCTGCACTGTTTGTCCTGCTGGTTGCCGCGCATGTTGCGGGTTTGATCCACATTGCCCCCATGCAGCGCGCCGAGGCTTGGCTGTATGACGCCTGGCTGAAGCGCACCGCGACGGCAGGGGTGGATGACCGGGTGGCCATCCTCGACATCGACGAGGCCAGCCTGAAAAGCATCGGACGCTGGCCGTGGAGCCGCGACACCATGAGCACGCTGGTCGAGCAGTTGTTCGACCGCTACGGGGTGGCGGCGGTCGGCTTCGACGTGGTGTTTGCCGAACCGGACACGAGTTCGGGTCTCGATACCCTCAAACGGCTTGCGCAGAGCGATCTGGCGGGCAGCCGCGATTTCTCGGCGGCACTCGAACAGCTCGCGCCACGTCTCGATTACGACGCCCGGTTTGCGCGGGTGCTCGCCGAGCGCCCGCTGTCGCTGGGCTATTACTTCATTCCAGAAGGCTACGGTGACGCCAAAACCGGCACCTTGCCGCCGCCGTCCTTGCCTGCCACTGCGTTTGGTGCGCTGCAACCCGGTACCCCGCCGCCCACGGGCTATGGCGCGAATCTGGCTGTTTTCCAGCAAGCGGCGCAAGGCGCAGGCTTTTTCAACATGCGAGCCGATGAGGATGGCACGGCACGCCAGATGAACCTGGTCAGCCCCTATGGCGCAGGCTATTACCTGGCCCTGTCGGCCTCCACGCTGAGGGTGGCGTTCGGTGGCGATGCGGCCATTGCAGGCGTCGATCAACAGGTCGTGCTGGGGCGTGAGTATGTTTCGCCGTGGGTGGAGGTGGGAGGCATTCGCGTCCCGCTCAGCGCGGATGGCACCGTGCATGTGCCGTACCAGGCCGGTTCTCCGTTCCCCTACATTTCAGCCGCCCAGGTGCTGGCGGGCGAGGCCCCGCTGGAACAGCTGGAAAACCGCATCGTGCTGCTGGGATCGACCGCGCCGGGGCTGGCCGACCTGCGCGTCACGCCATTTTCCAATGCCTTTCCGGGGGTGGAGATCCACGCGCATCTGATCGCCGGCATGCTCGACGGTACCACCCGCGCCACACCGCCGTGGGCTGACGACGCGCGGCTGATGGCCGTGTTGCTGCTGGGCGCGTTGCTGACGGCTGTGCTGCTGCGTTTCGGGCCGACCATCGGGCTGGCGGCCACGATAGTCCTGCTGGCGCTGCTGCTGGCAGCCTATGGTGCGGCCTGGTCGCGCTATTGGGTGGTGCCGATGGCAGCGCCGATGCTGACGCTGTTCGGTCTGTATGCGCTCAACACCGCCTACGGCTTTTTTGCCGCCACGCGCAGCAAGCGTCAGATCACCAAGCTGTTCGGCCAGTATGTGCCGCCCGAACTGGCCGCCGAAATGAGCCAGGATCCGGCGCACTACACGATGGAAGGGCAGTCGCGCGACATGACCGTGCTGTTCTCCGACATCCGCGGCTTCACCAATTTTTCCGAGAAGCTGCCGCCGACCGAACTCGCCGAAGTGCTGAACGCCTACCTGTCGACGATGACGCGCATCATCCAGCAGCACCAGGGCACCATCGACAAGTACATCGGCGACGCCATCATGGCGTTCTGGAACGCGCCAGTGGATTTGAACGACCACGCCATCCGCGCCGTCGCCACCGCGCTCGACATGCAGGCCGCGCTGCCGCAACTGAACCGGGAGTTCGCCGCGCGCGGCTGGCCGGAGGTGAAGATCGGCGTCGGCGTCAACACCGGGCGCATGAGCGTCGGCAATATGGGATCGGAATTCCGCATGTCCTACACGGTGATGGGCGACGCGGTGAACCTCGGTTCGCGCCTCGAAGGCATCACCAAGCAGTACGGCGTCGGCATCCTTGCCACCCAGCCCACGGTCGACGCCGACCCGCTGCACGCCTTCATGAAAATCGACGACGTGCGGGTCAAGGGCAAGGAAACGCCGGTGGCGATCTACGAGCCACTCGGACCGAAAAACAGCCTCGCCGATGCGGTGCGCCAGAACGCCGCCGAATTCGAAGCGGCCTATGCCCGCTACCAGGCACAGGACTGGGACGCCGCCGAGGCCGCGCTGCGTGCGCTCAACACCCGTGCGCCGCGCGCGTTGTACGATATCTACCTTGAGCGCATCGCGCATTTCCGCACGGTCTCCCCGCCAAAAGACTGGGACGGGGTGTACGTCTACACGACGAAATAGATATGAAACTCACCGTATTGGGCTGCAGCGGCGGCATCGGCAGCGGGCGCCACACCACCTGTCTCAAGGTCGACGACGACGTGCTGATCGACGCCGGCAGCGGCATCACCACGCTCGACTTCGAGCAGTTGCTGAAGATCGACCACGTGTTCCTCACCCACGCCCACCTCGACCATGTGCTGGGCCTGCCCTTGTTGCTCGACAGCGTCGGCGACCTGCGCGCTGCGCCGCTGATCGTGCACGCGCTGCCCGAGGTGCTCGACGTGCTGTCCGACCATCTATTCAACTGGAAGCTGTGGCCGGACTTCCGCAAGATCCCGAGCGAGGAGTCACCGTGGCTGCGCTTTGAAGCGCTGGGTTTGGGCGAGGCGCTCACCCTGAAGGACCGCACCTTCCGTCCGCTGCCGGTCAACCACGTGGTGCCGGCGTGCGGTCTGCATGTGGCCACCCCGGCGGGCAGCCTCGTCTTCAGCGGCGACACCACGCACAGCGACGATTTCGTCAAGGCACTGAATGCCATCCCGGGCCTGCGCCACCTCATTATCGAAACCTCGTTCGAGAATGAGCTGGCCGAGATCGCCAGGGTGTCGAAGCATCACTGGCCCGCTTCGCTGGCGGCGGAATTGCAGAATCTCAGCGTGCAGCCCGAGGTGTGGATTACCCATCTGAAGCCCGGCAACGAGTCGGCGATCATGAACGAATTGCGGAATGCCGCGCCGGGCTGGGGCGTGGAGGCATTAATGCAGGGGCAGGTGATCGAGATATAGATCGCCCGGTTCAAGGCGCGAAGCTCGCGAGTTCCGCTTCAAAACCCGCCGCCTCCATGCCTTCAAACACTTCCCGGCTGAACAAGGTAACAGCGCCGGCCACTTCACTCCAGCCATAGCCGCGGCATCGGGCAGCCAGCTTGTCGCTGTCCTGGGGCACGCGGGCGACGAGGTGCAGGCAGTTTTTGCTGTAGATCAGGTTGTAGGGAATGTTCTGCTCGTGCAGGCGGTCGATTTCGAGCCAGGCGTCGGCGGGTTCGGTAAAGCGTCGGCAGGGCAGCGGATAGGACTCTTGGCCGCCGTTATGGGAAAAGCGCGGGTCCTGCACCGGCAGCGGATCTTTCTGCACGAAGCTCTGGAAATGCAGGTGGTTGACCGAAGCGCCGGCGCCATGGCTGTTGTAGCCGAGGCAGAGGCCGCGCATGTCGGCGTGTGCGCACAGGTGCCAGGCCCAGCCGTGCAGTTCGGGTGTGAGGTATTGCGGCAGCTCGCGCAAGGGCTCGGGCACCAGCAGGCCGTGCAGGCGGGCGAAGGGAAACTTGTTGTACAGCAGGCGCGCCGGCTTGCCGGCGAGTTGGCTCTCCCACAGTATTTCCTTGGCAAGGAAAGGCTTGTTGAAATGGAATCCGGCTGGGTCAAAGGGGTGCAGCAGGGCTTCGAACTTCTGGCCGCTGATGCGCGGCGGGCGCAGTGCGCGGATGGGGTTGAACATCACGTCCCATGTGCCTGCGCGGCGGCTTTCCATCCGACCCAAGTGGTCGAATCCGATGGTGTTCAGCTTCAGAAATACCATCACGTCGTCGTCGGGCTCGGTGATGATCTGACCGCGCCGGAGCGTCTCGGTGAGGGTTGCGGCCAGTTCGGCGTGGCGTGCCGTCAGGGCGGGCGCGAGCTGCGCCCATAGTCTGGTGTCGTAGGCGGCGTTGGCGAGCACGAGGATGTAGACACCGAGACTACGATGGCTTTCCAGCATCGCGGCGAGCCTGTCGGCAAAGCAGTGTTGCAGTGTCGAGTACGAAGTGAATGGAAACATGCGGCTGTGGCACGATGGGAATAAATTTCATATGGTGCCATCCCGCCGGCGCGGCGGGCATTCAGCTTTTTTGGGCAGCGATGTACTGCGCTTATAGCTCGCCGTTGGCGCCGGCGCGCATCACGCTTTCCATTTTCTCGCGGATGGACAGGAAGCCGCTGCGCAGTTCCGGCGTCATGCCGAGCTGCTTGCCGGCGAGATTGAGCCAGGTGATGTCCCAGTCCAGCATCAGTACCCAGATGTTCTTGTTGGCGTCTTCCATCACGGCGATGCGGCAAGGGAAGAACACCACCATCTCGGGCAGGACTTTCAGCAGTTCCCGGCCGATGGCAATGTCGCAGAAGCTGAGGACTTCGACGCGCGGCGCGTCCATGTCGCCGAGCATGGCCTGAAAATCCCGCCACATCGCGTTGTTGCCGACGAATTTTAGATTGACCTGGTTGGCGCGCAGCATCATCGACTGCACCACGTCGTCGAAGCTGAGTCCAGGCTTTGCCTGGTACTTGACGGCGAAATGGTTCATCGTCTCGCGTGCATCCATCTGCATCATGTTGGCCACCATCGGCATCGCCATCTGTAGCCAGCGTTGTCTTTCCTCAGGGCTGAGGACACGGTTCATCTGGTAGTCGCGATAGGGCGGCGGCATGCCCTGCTGGATCAGCACCGGGCCATAGGGCGTGGGGGTGACGCCTATCCAGCTTTGCTGCTGGGCTTGTTCGGGGGCTGGTGCGGGCGTGTCGGCGGCAACTGCCGGCAGGCTGCAAAGCCAGGCGAGAGCGAACAAATGAATGCGGGTCATGGGGTGTCTACCGGATGCTGATGTTCTCATCCTAGGCGCCGTGGCGCGTGCGTCAATGCGGGTCAGGCATGTGCGCGAAAGTGGTCTTCCAGCATGGCCAGCTCTTCTTTGGCAGCGGCCAAATCACCGTTCTTCGCACTGGCCTCGATGCGGGCGGCGCCTTGCTGGATGGCGCTGGCCATCACGCTGGCTGCAGCACCTTTCAGTGCGTGGGCTTCCTTGCGACACGACCCGGCATCGCCTTGTTCGATCGCGCGTCTGAGGACGGCCAGACTGGCCTCGGTGGTGCTGAGGAAAACCTTTTCCAGATCCTGCACCAGCCCCGGATTTCCGGGATAGCG
Organism: Betaproteobacteria bacterium; assembly: GCA_028065725.1. Next base: position 8,157 of record JAPTVL010000182.1, on the reverse strand, counting down.
TGCGAGGAGGGCCGGAATATCGAGCAGCGGGGGGAGGGCTGCGGCAGGCCGGGGCTGCGGCAGCCATTGCAGCAAAGAAGCTGCCAGAGCAGCTTCGCTGTAGGGTTTGCTCATGTAATCGTTGGCTCCGGCGGCCAGACAGGCTTCCCGAAAGCCTGCGCTGGCATTGGCAGTCAGCGCGATGATGGGGATGTGGCGGGTATCCGTCGGCAGCTGGCGGATCTGCCGGGTGGCTTCCAGACCGTCCATACCCGGCATTTGCCAGTCCATCAGCACCAGGTCGAAGTCATCCTCCACCAGCATGCTCAGTGCCTCCTCCCCGCCAGGCGCCACGGCGTATTGCAGGCCCATTTCGCGCAACTGATGGGCAAGCACTTTCTGGTTCACCGGGTGATCCTCCACCACGAGAATGTGTCCCTGCAGCTGTGTGACCGGCTGGGTCGGCAGTTCCGCCAGCGGCAGGGTCGTGGCAGGAAGATGCAGCAACAGGGTGAAGCAACTCCCCTGGCCGGGGGCGCTCTCGACCGTGAGTTGCCCGCCCATCAATTCGGCCAGCTGGCTGCTGACTGCGAGTCCCAGTCCAGTACCACCATAGTGGCGTGTGGTCGATGAGTCAGCCTGAGAGAAGGCCTGAAATAGGCGCCCCCGGGTATCGGTGCTGATGCCGATACCGCTGTCCCGCACGCTGAATCGGCAATCGATTTTGTCATCAACCGCTTCGAAAATCGCACGCAATTCGACTTCGCCCGACTGGGTGAACTTGATGGCGTTGTCGACCAGGTTGAGCAGGATCTGACGGATGCGGGTGGGGTCGCCCAGCAGCGCGGCGGGCGCCCGATCGGGCAGCGACAGCGTCAGGCACAGGTTTTTTTCCAGCGCGCGCGCCTGGAACAGTGCGGTCACGCCCTGTGCCAGCGCGACCGGCGAGAAGGCAATCTGCTCGATGTCCAGCTTGCCCGCATCGATCTTGGAGAAGTCGAGGATGTCATTGATGATGGTGAGCAGGCTTTCCGCCGAGTTTTTCAGGGTGGAGACGTATTCGCGCTGACGGCCGTCGAGCGGCGTTTTCAGCAGCAGACTGCTCATCCCCAGAATGCCGTGCATCGGGGTGCGTATTTCATGGCTGACGTTGGCGACAAATTGCGATTTGGCGTGCGCCATTTGCAGGGCGGCTTTGCGGGCGGCTTCCTGGGCGGCTTCAGCGGCGCGGCGTTCTGAGACGTCGCGCATGATCGCCTGGATCACCGGCCGGCCTTCCAGTTGCATCGCGTGCATGGCGATCTCGGCCGAGAAAACCGAGCCGTCCTGGCGCCGTCCCTCCCAGTCCATCACCGCATGTCCCTGTTTTTTAGCCTGATCGATGGCCTGCATCGCGTGGTCGTAGGCCGTCATGCCATTTGCCTGCACTGGCGCACCGAGTTGTGCAATGGTGCTGTTGAGGAAGGCGGCGACCGAGTCCATGCCAAACAGCGACAGCGTTGCTGGATTGCAATCGGTGAAGCCCTTGTCGTCGAGGATGACGACGGCATCCGAGTTGGTTTCGAACAGGGTCTGGTATTTCTGCTTTTCCGCTCCCAGCTGGCTTGTCTGGGTCAGCATGCGGCGGCCTACCAGCAGGGCAACCAGAGTGGCCAGCAGCGTGGCGAAGATGCCCAGCACCAACATCAGATTGCGGGTGGCCTGGTAGTCGGCGAAGGTTTTTCCCAGCGCAGCTTCGTTGGCTTTGCGCTGCAGGTGGGTCATGTTGTCGAGCGCTTCGACCAGGCGGTTCTGCAGGGGGATGCCCTCTTCCTGCAGCAGGGTCAGCGCGCCGTAATTGTTCTCTTCGAGCGCAGCTTCTATCACGCTGAGCATGACCGGCTGGTTGGCGAGGGTGATGGCATTCAGTTCGGCCATCAGCTGTTTTTCCTCAGGCGTGCTGAGCATCTTCAGCAGCTGGCTGCGGTCCCCGGCGTAGCGCCCGCCATATTCCTGGAACCGAATGAAGAGCGCGTCTTTTTCCCAGGGGTCGATCGAGACCACGATGTTGTGCATCAGCACCGCCCGGTCGCGCAAGGTGTCGCGCATCTGCGAGGCCAGCCGCGTTTTGACGTTATTGAACGAAACCACCCGCTCCAGTTCGGCATTGAGGCGGGCCATCTCGGTGACGCCCAGCCCGATGACCGCCAGCATCAGTAGCAGGGCGACGGTGAAACCAAGTCCCACATTGAAAAGCAGGCCGCGCAGCGGGTGCGTGACGCGCGCGCTTACGGGCGTGTTCGACTGCCTGGTCGATTTACCAAAGCGCGGCATGGACGTCATGGGCGCTTATTCCCGCCTGAACACAACGACGTGATCGACCGCCAGCTTGATGCCGATCTTTTCGCCGATCGCGTGGTTGTGGTGCGAGGGCACCAGCGACAGCGCGCGCTGGCCGCTCGGCAGCTTCAGCGTGTAGAGGAACTCGGCGCCACGGAAGGCCTTGTTCTCGACTTCGGCGAGCAGCAGGCTGTCGTCGTCGTGGACGATGTCGTCGGGCCGCAGCAGCACATCGACGTGGCAGCTGCGCACGCATTCGTCGCAGCCGCTGGCGCCGCATTCGACCGGGATGTGGCCGTTCAGCACGCCGAGCTCGATTTCCACCTGGTGGTCGTTGATGACCTCGCCGGTGAGCAGCGCGCCCTGGCCGACGAAGTCGGCGACGAAGCGGTTGGCCGGCTCGTGGTACAGGTTGTAGGGCGTGTCCCACTGCTGGATGCGGCCTTCGTGCATCACGCCGACCCAGTCGGCCAGCGAGAAGGCCTCGTGCTGGTCGTGGGTGACGATGAGCGCGGTGGTGGCCTCGCGCTTGAGGATGTCGCGCACCTCGAGCGACAGGCGTTCGCGCAACTCGACGTCGAGGTTTGAAAACGGCTCGTCCATCAGGATCAGGCGCGGCCGCGGCGCCAGCGCGCGGGCGAGCGCGACGCGCTGCTGCTGGCCGCCGGAAAGCTGGTGCGGGAACTGCCCGGCATGGCCGGCCAGCCCGACCAGTTCCAGCAGTTCGTCGATGCGCGCCTGCCTCGATTCATTGGAGCCGTCGCGCAGACCGAAGCCGACGTTTTTTGCTACCGTCAGGTGAGGGAACAGCGCGTAGTCCTGGAACACCATGCCGACGCGGCGTTTTTCGGCGGCGAGCATCCAGCCGGGACGGCTGACGACCTCGCCGCCGATGCGGATTTCACCATGCTGGATCGGCTCGAACCCGGAGATGCAGCGCAGCGCCGTGGTCTTGCCGCAGCCCGACGGGCCGAGCAGGCAGCCGATCGCGCCTTCGGGCAGGGTGAAGGAGAGGTCGGAAATGATCTGTCGTTTGGCGTACGACTGCGACACCGAATCGAGGACCAGCTCAGCCATGGGAATGCGCACCGCGCCAGGTCAGGAGAATGATGGGAATGATACCGGCAATGACAATCGCCAGCGCAGGCAGCGCGGCACGCTCCCACTCGCCTTCCGAGGTCATCTCGAACACCCGCACTGCCAGCGTGTCCCAGCCGAACGGGCGGGTCATCAGGGTGATCGGCATTTCCTTCATGATGTCGACGAAGGCCAGCGCCGCGGCGGTGAGGAGGCTGGCGCGCAGCATCGGCAGGTGCACGCGCGCCAGCAGGCTGGCGGCGCCGGTGCCGAGGTTGCGCGCGGCTTCGTCGACGTTGCGGGTGATGCGGTGCAGGCCGCTGTCGATGGGACCGAAGCCCACCGCGAGGAAGCGCACCAGATAGGCCAGCAGCATCACCAGCAGCGTGCCCTTGAGGATTTCGGTGCCGTCGAAGCCGAACCAGGCACGCCCGCTGTCGATCAGCCAGTTGTCCAGCGCCGCCACCGGGATGAACAGTCCCACCGCCAACACCGCGCCGGGGAAGGCATAGCCGAGGGTGGCCAGCCGCTGGGTCCACACCATCGCCGAGCCGGGCCGCTGGCGTCCGGCGTAGGCGAGCAGCAAGGCCACAGCCACCACCATCAATGCGCCGATGCCGGCCAGCAGCACCGAATGCCAGGCAAACGCCCAGTAGCGGACGTCGAGGTCCCCGGCGATGACGTCGCGCGTCCACAGCGCCAGCTGGGTGACGGGGATGAGGAAGGCGATCGCCAGCACTGCGCTGGCGTACAGGAAGGCCAGCCCGGCGAACGCAGGCGACAGATTGATGCGGCGCTGCGCCGCGCTGCGCCCCACTGTGCTGTAGCGCATTTGCGTGCGCGAGCGCTGCTCGAACACCACCGCGACCAACACGAACAGGATCAGGATCGAGGCGAGCTGTGCGGCCGCCGCCAGCGAAAACAGGCTGTACCACGCCTTGTAGATGGCAGTGGTGAAGGTGTCGTAGTTGAAGATCGCCATGGTGCCAAAGTCGGCCAGCGTCTCCATCAGCGCCAGCATCAGCCCGGCGGCGATCCACGGCCGTGCCATCGGCAGCGCCACCCGGAAGAAGCCTTGGGTTCGGGAGAAACCGAGCGATTGGGCGGCTTCCAGCGCGATCGCGCCCTGCGTCGCGAAGGCGTTTTTCGCGATGAGATACACGTATGGATAGAGCGCCAGCGACATCACCAGAATGACGCCGCCGCGCGATCGGATCTCCGGCAGCCCGGTGACGTTCCAGCTTTCGCGCAGCCAGGTCTGCAGCGGACCGGTGAAGTCCAGCAGACCGATCGCGACGAAAGCCGTGACATAGGCGGGCAGCGCCAGCGGCAGCAGCAGCGCCCAGTCGAATACGCGGCGGCCGGGGAATTCGCACATCGCCGTGAGCCATGCCAGCGAGACGCCCAGCACGCTGACGCCGAGTCCCACCCCCAGCACCAGCCACAGGGTATTGCCCACCAGTTCGGGCAGGACGAATTCGGTCAGGTGGGCAAGGATGTCGCCCTCGACCTTGGCAAACGACGAGAGGGTGACCACGACCGGAACCAGCACCAGCGCGGCGATTGCGAGGGCGAACAGCATCCAGCCGCTGAGGCGGGGTTTGGCGTCAGGTAAAACAAAAACGCCCGCTGAGGGCGTTTTTGCGAGAACTGCGGTGTGATCGGACAAGTTGGCCCTTATTTATAACCGGCACGATCCATCAATTTTACGGCCTTGGTCTGCAGGCTGCCAGCCTCCTTCACGTTGATGAGATTCTGCTTGAAGCTGCCCCAGGCCGCCACCGTCTTGTCCGGCGCCACTTTCGGGTTGGCCGGGTATTCCAGGTTGACGTCGGCGAACAGGTTCTGCGCCTTGTCGGACGACAGCCACTCGATCAGCTTCTGAGCGCCGGCCGGGTTCCTGGCATGGCGGGTGACGCCTGCGCCGGAGATGTTGACGTGCACGCCGGACGTCTTGTTCTTCAGGTTCTGGTTGGGCCAGAAGATCGCCAGCGGCAGCTTGGGGTTTTTCTCCATCAGGCGGCCGAAATAATAGGTGTTGACCAGGGTCACGTCGCACTGCCCGGCGGCCACGGCTTCCATCGCCTTGGTGTCGTCGGGGAAGGGGGAGGTGGCCAGATTGTCGACCCAGCCGCGAACCATATCCTCGGTTTTTCCCTCGCCGTATTCAGTGATCATCATCGCCACCAGGCTCTGGTTGTAGACCTTCTTCGAGGTGCGCAGGCAGAGACGGCCTTTCCATTTCGGATTGGCGAGATCCTCGTAAGTCGACAGGTCCGCGGGCTTAAGCTTGCCGGTGTTGTAGACGAGGGTGCGAGCGCGCACCGACAGGCCGAACCACTCGTTGTCCGGATCACGCAGGTGGGCAGGCACGTTGGCCTGCAGGGTCTTCGACTGGATCGGGCGCAGCAGGCCTTCTTCCGACGCCTGCCACAGGTTGCCGGCGTCGACCGTCAGCAGCATGTCGGCCGGAGTATTCTTGCCCTCGGCCTTCAGTCGCGCCATCAGCGGGCCTTCCTTGTCGGTGATGAACTTGATCTGTACGCCGGTGTCGCGGGTGTAGGCGTCGAACAGCGGCTTGATCAGCTGTTCGTTGCGCGCGGAATACACCACGACTTCTTCGGCCAGCGCGGGCAGAACGGCGGCTGAGAGCGCCAGGGCGGCGAGCAGTTGGGTCGGTTTCATCTTGAGCTGATCCTCAAATTTTACGATATTCGTAATCGTACTAAAAATGATAACCGTTATCAATAACTAAAAGAAAAAAATGGTTGGATCGTGTCACATCAAGGCCGCTCGAACTGGATCAACGTTATCAATGCACCTTCGAACACCGCATCCATGCGGATGGCACCTGGACGCTCGACGAGTTTCAGTCCGGGCTGGGCGGACGGCTCGATATCGATCAGCGTAAGCAACTGCGCAGGGAAATCGACTTCCAGCGATACCCGCATCGGATAGTAGCCGTCGAGAAACTTGCGCATATAGGGACCGTTGAGCAGGTTGAAATACCCGTTGCCGTTGTTGCGCAAGGCGCGGGTTTGTGCCGAGAGGCAAAGTCGCGCACCGCGCTCGACATTGCGCAGCTGCACGCTGGCACCCTCGATCCAGGCATCTTCGATGTGGGTGAACGTGTCCACCCTGAGGTCACGCACAAAGCCCTCGCGAAAGGTTATTTGCGCGCGCGGCACCGGGTCGAGATTGTCGTGGCATTGCGACAGGCTGACCCAGCCCGAGCTCAGGCTGTCGCTGTCGATGCGGATGTGATTCTGGTGATGATGAAGCGGCTTGTCCGGTATGGTTTCCAGGAAATGCAGGCTGCCTTCATTGACATCCTCGGCGCTCTCAAAAGTAAGGTCGGCTGCGGCGTGAGCCAGGCTGACGCTTAAGGCTGCGGCCAGCGCCAGGCCGCGCCAGAGGCGGCGGAATAGGGCTTTATTCGAAGGCTGCATCTGCCGGCTGGTCCTGGTTTGGGGGCAGGACGCGACGTGCGCCGTCGAAACGTTCGCGCCAGTAGCGGTCGTTGAGGTTGGAGACCATGACCGAACCGGTGCGGCTGCTCGCTGCATGCACAAAACGGTCATCGCCCACATAAATGCCGACATGGGAAAACGCTCGGTTGAGGGTATTGAAAAAGACCAGATCTCCCGGCTGAAGTTCAGCTTTCGCCAGCGGCCGGGCGACTTCGCTGATCGCACGGCTGTCGCGCGGCAGCACCACGTCGGCAGTCTGCCTGAACACATGGCCGACGAAACCACTGCAGTCGAGCCCGGTCTCGGGCGATGTGCCGCCCAGGCGATAGGGGCTGCCGACCAGACTGACCGCGTAGATCGGAATGTCTTCCAGCGGTGTGTCGGCGCGGGCGGCTGGTACCATCAGCAAAGCCAACAGGGACAACAGCGCGACAGGGTTCATGGGCTAAAAATCTGCTCTATAGTGAGATGGGAAACGGCCAAATCCAGTGAATCTTTACTTGAGGACTTCACCATGAACGACGCGCGCACACCTGCTTCAAGCGAAACCAGTATCCCTGAAAATGCGCAGCTCATGCAATTGCGTGATGAGGCCGCGTCCGCGGTTTCCGGGCCTGACCTGCGCGAGCGTGTGCGCGAGTTGACTGCGCGTGCGCTGCACGAGCGCCGGGTGGCGCTGAACGACATGCGCGAGATCGTCAGCGTGATCACGTCTGGCGTAGGAAGCGGGCTGAGCGCGCGCGGCGGCGAGATCAAGGAAGGGCTCAAGCAGGCTGTGTCCGGCCTCGATGATGCCGTCGGCAGTGCCGCGCAGGCAGCGTCCTATACCCTGCGCGAAGCTGCCGAGCAGGGGAAGGCATTCAAGGACACTGAACTGAAAGCCAGCCTGGAACAGTTGCGCGACCTCGAGTCGCAGTTTGTCGATACCCTGAAGCAGACCGCCAAACAGTCCGGCGGCAAGCTGAAGGAAGAACTCGAAACCCTGAGTGAGCATTTGAAACACAGCGGCACCCGCACCGGCGAGCAGGTACGCGAGGCGCTGCAACAACTGGCGGGCGGCGTGAAAGCCGGCAGCGAGGCAGGGCGCGCCGGCTTGAGCGACACAGCCAGCACGGCCACCGAGCGCCTGTCGCAGGTGGCGAGCGGCATTCTGGAGGCCTTGTCCGACTCGCTCAAACGGCAGAGCGAACGTCTGCGTTCCTGATAGCCATCTACATGGCAGCGGAAGTGCCTCCGCCGCACCGCTTGAGGCCAGCCCGGATGTTTCATAAATTAACGCGCGCACTCGCTGGTCTTTATGATTGATAGAAAG
>JAPTVL010000088.1 GCA_028065725.1 Betaproteobacteria bacterium | reverse complement strand
GTCAGCGTCAGGGTATAGCGGCGGGCGGAGGGCATCCGGTATTTCTCACAACGAAACATTAGTTCACATGATGCATCACGAGATTAACAGGAGTCAATTATTTTTCTTTGTGTGAATATTTCCTCCATGCCATAATCCATCCATGGATACCCCCCCCGACCTCCTGGAAACCGACGCGCCGGACGCCGCTTCCGGCGCGCTGGAACGCTATCTGGGCAACGCGATCCGCGACCTGCGCCAGCGCCACGGCCTGACCATCGCCGACGTGGCGGATCGGGCCGGTATCAGCCGCGGCATGCTGTCCAAGATCGAAAACGCGCAGACCGCGACCAGCCTGGAAACCCTGAATCGCCTGGCGCACGCGCTCGGCGTCTCGCTGTCCGTCCTGTTCCGCAACTACGACGTGCCGGAAGGCAGCGCCCAACTGGTGAAGAAGGGCGAAGGCATGGAAGTCGTGCGGCGCGGCACCCGGCGCGGCCACACCTATCATTTGCTGGCCTACGACCAGGGGCCGACCAAGATCTTCGAGCCCTTCCTCATCACTATCGATTCGCAGGACGCCACCTTCCCCGTTTTCGAGCATCCCGGCACCGAGTTCCTTTACATGCTGGAAGGCAGCATGGAATACCGCCACGGCCAGCACACCTATCTGCTGACGCCGGGCGATGCGCTGAGCTTTCGCGGCGAAGTGCCGCACGGCCCGGAAAAGCTGATCGAACTGCCGATCCGCTTCCTCGCCACCATCGTCTACCCCACGCCGGTCGAGACATGAAGTCGTTCGCGATCACCCCCGCCAGCGAAGCCGATATTCCAGATCTGATCGAACTGCTCGGCGTGCTGTTCTCCATCGAGCAGGACTTCACAGCGGATCCGGACAAGCAACGGCGCGGCCTTGTCAAGCTGCTTGCTTCGCCTGCCGGCCGCATCGCCATCGCCCGCGACCAAGCGTCGCGCGCGGTCGGCATGGCCACGGCGCAACTGGTGATCTCTACCGCCGAAGGCGCTCCCTCGGCCTGGATTGAGGACGTGGTGGTACGCGAAGACTGGCGCGGTAAAGGCCTGGGACGCGCGCTGCTCGACGCCGTGCTGGGCTGGGCACGCAGCCAGGGCGCCGTTCGCGCGCAACTGCTCGCCGACCTCGACAACGCGCCCGCGCTCGCCTTCTACGACAAGCTGGAGTGGCAGCCCACGCAGCTGGGTGCGCGGCGGCTGATGCTGGATAAAGCATAAGAACCCGCCGGGTTTTTTCGTTCCAACTGCCAAGAGCCACAAGATGGCAACCTGCTGGCAGGTGAGAAGCTGGTCTGGATTATGCGTCCTGCCGTGATCGACACCGCGCATGTCAAGCGCATGCTCCTGGAACCGTTTTGGTGCAAGGCGAATATGGAATGCACCAAAATGGACTTCAGGTTCGGGGGTAAAGCCGCACGGCTCACCTTTCTATTAAATAAATAAAAATATATTCAATGGCTTGCGTTCATTTATCCGGTTTGGCATAGCCATTGCTAATCATTCAGTAACGGGAAAAGCGGCGCACGTCGCCTGCATGAACCGCGATGTGTGGCTAGGGTTCCGGTCTCTTCCGAGATGTCTGGTCCGAGAGCTGCCGGCACCGCTCAGGCGGGGCTCCACGGAGGGACAAAAGCCCGGGAGACAGCGATTGCGCGACGCTTTCTCCGGACTCGACCTTGGCCTTCCATTCAGGAGCTTCACATGAAAATCGCGCGCCTCACCCGTACTCTCATCGCCAGCATTGGTTTTGCCCTGTTGACCCAACCCCTTGCGGCGCAAGCCGAAGTCAAGATCGGCGTGTCCGACTGGCCGGGCTGGGTGGCCTGGTACGTCGCCGAGCAGAAGGGCTTCTTCAAGAAGCACGGCGCCGACGTCAAGCTGGTGTGGTTCGCCAACTACACCGATTCGATCAGCGCGCTGTCGGCCGGCCAGGTCGACGGCAACTCGCAGACCTGGAGCGACACCATGGCGCCGCTGGCCAAGGGCATCGCACTGAAGACCATCCTGGTCAACGACAACTCGGCCGGCAACGACGCGCTGATGGTCGGCCCCAAGATCAAGTCGTTCAAGGACCTCAAGGGCAAGAAGATCGCGCTGGAAGAGTTCAGCGTGTCGCACTTCCTGCTCACCATGGCGTTGAATAAGAACGGCATGACGCTGAAGGATGTGCAGGTGGTGAATCTCTCCGCCGGTGATGCCGCGGCCGCCTTCATGGCCGGCCGCGTCGATGCCGCCGTGGTGTGGAATCCCTGGGTGAATACCATCCAGACCAGCGGCAAAGGCAAGCCCCTGTTCACCTCGAAGGACGTTCCCGGTCTGGTGCCCGACCTGCTGGTGGTGCAGGAGAAGTCGCTTAAAGCCAAGCGCAAGGATTTCGTCGGCATGATCAAGGCCTGGTACGACGTCGAGGCCTTCCTGCGCAGCAATCCTGATGAAGCGGCGAAGATCATGTCCAAGGTGGTCGGCCTGGGAGCCAAGGAATACAAGGTTTTCCTGCCGGGTACCCGATTCTTCGACCAGAAGGCCAACCAGCAGGCCTTTGGCCCGGCGACCGATCCGACTTCGCTGATGGGCGTCGCGCCGACCATTTCCAAATTCCTGCTCGACAACAAGCTGATGGAAGGCAAGGTCGACTTCGCCAAGGGGATCGATGCCTCGCTGGTGAAAGAAGTCGCAGGCGTCAAGTAAGCAACCGGGTGACATGACGATGCCCTCCAGACCCGGCACCCGGCCGCGCCGCGCCACGTCCAGATCCGGCAGACCGGGCATGTGGGCGATCCGCGGGCCGCTGTCCCGCAGGCAATACTGGCTGTTCGCCGCGCTCGGGTTGCTGGTGCCGCTGGGTCTGTGGTGGATCGTGTCGAGCGCGGCGGAGGTGGACAAGGTGTTCCTGCCGGGCCCGGTCGATGTGTTCAAGCGGCTGGTGACCTGGTACACGGAAGACGACCTGCTGTCCGACATGGGCATCAGCATCTACCGCGTCACCACCGGCTTCCTGTTCTCGGCGGTGATCGCCCTGCCGCTGGCGCTGATGATCGGCACCTTCCGCCCGGTGCAGGCGGTGCTGGAGCCGCTCACCGACTTCATCCGCTACATGCCGGCGGTCGCCTTCATTCCGCTGGTCATGCTGTGGGTCGGCATCGAGGAGTCGTCCAAGATATCCATCATCTTCATCGGCACCTTCTTCCAGATGGTGCTGATGATGGCCGAGGACGTGCGCCGCGTGCCGCTGGCGCAGATCGAGGCGGCGCAGACCATGGGCGCGCAGAAGGGCGAGACCATCAACCTGGTGATCTTCCAGGCGGCCAAGCCGGCGCTGCTCGACACCCTGCGCGTCACCATGGGCTGGGCCTGGACCTACCTGGTGGTGGCCGAACTGGTCGCCGCCAACTCCGGCCTCGGCTATTCCATCCTGAAGGCGCAGCGCTTTCTGCAGACCGACAAGATCTTCGTCGGCATCATCCTGATCGGGTTGATCGGTCTGGTCATGGACCAGCTGTTTCGCCTCGCGCACCGCAAGGCCTTCCCCTG
>JAPTVL010000351.1 GCA_028065725.1 Betaproteobacteria bacterium | reverse complement strand
CTTCCTTGGTTTTTTCAGGGACAGTTTTCCTGACTGTCTTGGGCGTGCTCAGTTGCTGAGCTATTTCCGTGAGTGTCTTGCTCATATCAGGCCGCCACCTCTTCCGGCCTTGGGAAGCTCAACAGCAGATCGCGGTAATACTCGTATTGCTTCTGGCGCAGCGCGATTTCGCGTGGCAAGCCTTCGGTGATGGAGTTGGTCAGGACGTCGAATTTGTCGAGGATGGCAGCAATACGAACCTGCTCCTCCAACGGCGGAAACGGGACTTTCAAGGCCTTGAGAAGTCCTCCCGTGACCAGCGGCTGACCGCCGCCCACCGCGTACTGATTCAAATTCATGTGCGTCAGTTGATGAAATGCGAAGCGCATATTCCACGCATCAATAGGACGAAGTACGAGCGTGTTATCAGATACATCAAAGTCGCCGGATACAGCATTGACTAGCCCGGCATTGGCTCCGACACGCGCAACAAGAAGTACATTGCCGGAGTACCCTGCTTCGTTAGTAAATCCGATAATTCCCGTCGATCCGTAAACCGGAAAAGCACCCTCTACAGATCGAGCCTTGTTGCGTCCCGATGCGATGCTTGTTGTGATTTCCCCCAGCGTCTTCCACTCCACATCCCCATCTTCAAAACGCAACAACTGGTCGCGGTAGTAGTTGTATTGTTTTTTGCGGGCGGTCAGCTCGGCGGTCAGCTCGGCTGTAAGGGCGGTAAATGCGTCCAGAATGCGGACGATTTCGGCCTGGATTTCCAGCGATTTTTTGGGGTTCTCTGGGCAGGGGATGGGGAGGGGAATCTTTATCATTTCCCCTTTTGTTAACTTCGACCTGTCTTTGTTAGGCAGATACGGAATGAAATCAACAATACGCAAATAATGGTACAGAAACCTAGTGTTCAGCCCCTGCTTTCCACGCACAACATGCACGTGATTATTTGCCCAGAATTTTCCAGTTACGTATTGAATAGAGTAGTTTTCCAGACTTGCTGAACCATCCTCTGCGATTAGGACATATTCGCCATCATGAGTATAGCCATCCACGTAATCCTGGATATTGTTTGCGCCGTAATATGGCGTTTCACCAGCCACACGTAGCGAAGCCTTTACTGGCCGCCTTGCAGCATTCGCCGCTTCAACAAAGCGCTCATCCCCTAAGACCGTCCATTCCACCGCAATGCCATCCAGCAGCTTTTCCAAGAAGGTCGCGCTGCTCATGCCTCCAGCTCCTCGCCTTCAATCTCGGCGACGATGGCATCAATCTCCGCACGCAGTTTGTCGATCTTGACCACGGTGATTTTCAGCTCGGCATTGAGCTGGGCAATGTCCACCACCTCGCGGTTGTCCTTGGCCTCGACGTAGTTGCTGACCGAGAGGTTGTAATCCTTGGCGACCACCTGCTCGAACGGGACGGACTGGGCAAAATGGTCCACATTGGCCTTGCTGTCGAACACCTGCATGATCTGTTCAATGTGCTTGTCCAACAGCACGTTGTTATTGGTTTCTTTCTTGAACAGGCCGCTGGCGTCGATGAACTGGGTGGTGGTGTCGGTCTTGTGTTTGGACAGCACCAGAATATTCACGGCGATGGTGGTGCCAAAGAACAGGTTGGGCGCGAGTGAAATAACGGTTTCGACGTAGTTGTTGTCCACCAGGTATTGGCGGATTTTCTGCTCCGCCCCGCCACGGTAGAAGATGCCGGGGAAACAGACAATGGCAGCGCGGCCTTTGGCTGAGAGGTAACTCAGCGCGTGCAGCACAAAGGCGAAGTCGGCCTTGGATTTGGGCGCGAGCACGCCGGCCGGGGCAAAGCGTTCGTCGTTGATCAGCGTGGGGTCGTCGCTGCCGATCCACTTCACTGAATACGGCGGGTTGGAGACGATGGCATCGAAGGGTTTGTCATCGCCAAAGTGGGGGTCGATCAGGGTGTTGCCGAGCTGGACGTTGAATTTGTCGTAGTTGATGTTGTGCAAGAACATGTTCATCCGCGCCAGGTTGTAGGTGGTGTGGTTGATTTCTTGCCCGAAGAAGCCTTCTTCAATGATGTGCGCGTCAAAATGCTTTTTGGCTTGCAGCAGCAGCGAGCCGGAGCCACAGGCCGGGTCGTAAATCTTGTTGACGCTGGTTTGTTTGTGCATGGCGAGCTGGGCAATCAGCTTGGAGACATGCTGCGGGGTGAAAAACTCGCCGCCGGATTTGCCGGCGTTGGCGGCGTAGTTGGAGATGAGGAATTCGTAGGCATCGCCAAACAGGTCGATATGGCTGGCGTCAAAATGCCCGAAATCCAGTTCGGCCACGCCTTTGAGCACGGCGGCCAGGCGGGCGTTTTTGTCTTTGACGGTATTGCCGAGGCGGTTGCTGGTGGTGTCGAAGTCGGCAAACAGGCCTTTGATGTCGAGCTCAGACGGGTAGCCGTTGGCCGAGGCCTCGATGGCGGCAAAGATGGCGGCCAGGGCGGCGTTCAGGTTCTCGTTGGTGTTGGCGCTGGCGGCGACCTTGGCGAACAGTTGACTGGGGTAGATGAAGTAGCCCTTGGTCTTGATGGCGTCGTCTTTGATCTCCGGGGTGATGACGCTGTCGGGCAGCTCGGCATAGCGAATGTTGTCATCGCCGCCTTCGATGTATGCCGCAAAGTTCTCGCTGATGAAGCGATAGAACAGAGTGCCGAGCACATACTGCTTGAAATCCCAGCCGTCGACAGCACCACGGACATCGTTGGCGATTTGCCAAATGCGGCGTTGCAGTTCGGCGCGTTGTTGGGTGCTTGTCATGAGGGTATTCCTAGTCCAATACGGTTTTATATGACCATGCCACCGTAGGTGGAAGTGGCTTGAGTCGTGAATCGCCCTGGCTTTAGTAGACACTCTGCGGTCTGAGCTGGCAGGTAAGCAGCTAATTACAACCTGATTCTATACCTCAGAGCAACGGGCACTTCGTCCGAGGTGCGGACCAAGAAAGAAATCGCTGAGTGGCTGCTCCGCATTAAATACCTGCCCTTGAACCCCTGTAGGCACAACCGTCCGCTTGGGGTCGGATGATGTCATTTGCTTTCCGCTGCTGAATGACCGCAATCAGATACCGCCCACGGCCCTAGACTACTCAATTTACCGCTTTCCTTTGTCGGTCAGCAAGCATCGTCGCTGTGATCTCGCCTCATCCCTGTAGATCCTTGACCTGCGCTCTCGTTCGCCAGTCGCTATCTGATAGCCTCTGGATAGGCGAGGAGGTTGTCGATTGTCAGATTCAGCCTCAGTGAGGAGGGCTGCTAGTCTCCACAAGATCATCCATGTGGACATGGATGCCTTCTTCGCGTCGGTAGAGCAGCGCGACAGGCCGGAACTCCGCGATCAGCCTGTGATCGTCGGCGGCGACCCCAATGGCCGTGGGGTTGTCGCTACCTGTAGCTATGAAGCCCGACCTGCAGCAGATGGCGGGGCAGGTGTCCGCCCGTCTCCAGGCGTTGGGGCTGGCGGGGCGCACCGTAAGCATCAAGGCACGCTTCCCGGATTTCGCGACGGTTACCCGGGCGCATACCGACGCACAGGCGATCTGGCGC
>JAPTVL010000070.1 GCA_028065725.1 Betaproteobacteria bacterium | reverse complement strand
TTCGATTTCAGAACGACCACCCGCCACCACCTCCAGCACAGCAAGCACCTACACCTATCGGTTGTTTGGTTTTTAAAGAACTTCCGCACTCATACTTCCTTGCGGCTCCGCTAGCAGCAGAGAGGGGAGATTATAGGGAGCCATTTCCTTTGTGTAAACCCCTTCACCCTTTTTTCTTTCCTCGCACACGGAAAATGCAGTCACCGCGGGCATCGTAGAATCCTGCGCCATGATTCCATATGCACTGATTCGCCCGCTCCTCTTCGCTCTCGATGCCGAGCGCGCCCATGAAATGACGCTTGGACTCCTTGCCGTAGGGGGGGCGCTGGGGCTGCGCCTGCCGGCGCCTGCCGCAGACAGGCCGGTCGAAATCATGGGGCTCCGCTTCCCCAACCGCGTCGGCCTGGCCGCCGGCCTGGACAAGAACGGAACCGCCGTCGACGGGCTTGGCAGCCTCGGTTTCGGCTTTCTCGAAGTGGGTACGGTAACGCCACGCCCGCAACCGGGAAACCCCAAACCCCGCCTGTTCAGACTGCCGGAATACCAGGCCATCATCAATCGCATGGGCTTCAACAATGCCGGTATCGACGCCCTGCTCGAACGCCTGACGCATGTACGTTATCGCGGAATACTTGGCATCAACATCGGCAAGAACTTCGACACACCCATCGAGCGGGCCGTCGATGACTACCTGATCTGCCTGGACAAGGCCTATCCGCGGGCCAGCTACGTCACGGTCAATATTTCCTCGCCCAACACCAAGAACCTGCGCCAGTTGCAGGGCGCCTCGGAGCTTGACGCGCTGCTGGGCGCACTCAAGGCGCGCCAGACGCTTCTCACCGATCGGCATGGCAAATACGTGCCGCTGGCGCTCAAGATCGCACCGGATCTCGATCCGGAGCAGATCATCAACATTGCCGACGCCCTGCGGCGGCATCGGATCGACGCCGTCATCGCCACCAACACCACGCTGGGGCGCGAAGGCGTCGAGTCTTCGCCGCTGGCCGCCGAGGCCGGCGGGCTTTCCGGCGGTCCGCTGTTCGACAAGTCCACTGCCGTGATTCGCGGCCTGGCGCAAGCCCTGGCCGGCGAATTGCCCATCATCGCTGCCGGCGGCATCACCAGCGGCGCGCGGGCACGCGCCAAGATCGATGCCGGCGCTGTCCTGGTGCAGATTTACAGCGGGCTGATCTATCGCGGCCCGCAGCTGGTCGCCGAGTGCATCGAAGCTACCGGCAACTGACGGCGAAAGCTACAATTCCCCTCCCTTGCGCAAATACCCTTAAAAGCGGGATAATTTGATCTCCACCAATTGTTGCGGACCCAACCAAGTCGTCCGCGCACCATGACCAGTTATCTATTTATCATTCTTGGCGCCGTTCTCGTCAACAACGTCGTCTTCGTGCGCATTCTTGGCCTGTGCCCGTTCATGGGCGTCTCGAAGAAGCTGGAGACTGCGCTGGGCATGGGGGCGGCCACTACCTTCGTCCTGACCATGGCCTGCGGCGCCAGCTTCATCATCGACCGCTGGCTGCTGATGCCAAACCAGCTCGAATACCTGCGCACGCTGTCCTTCATCGTGACCATCGCGGCCATCGTGCAGCTCACGGAACTGGTGATCCAGAAGACCAGCCCGCTGCTGCACCAGGTGCTGGGCATCTACCTGCCGTTGATCACCACCAATTGCGCGGTGCTCGGCATCCCGCTGCTCAACGTCGCCCTGCGCCACAACTTCCTGGAGTCGCTGCTGTTCGGCTTTGGCAGCGCGGTCGGTTTCACGCTGGCGCTGATCCTGTTTGCCGGCATTCGCGAGCGCTTGGAGGCGGCTGACGTTCCGGTGCACTTTCGCGGCACGGCCATCGCCATGATCACTGCGGGGCTGATGAGCCTGGCGTTCATGGGCTTCGCCGGCCTCGACAAATTCAAATGATCGAAGCGCTGCTGGTCATGGCGCTGGGCGCCGTCCTGCTCGGCGCCGCGCTCGGCTACGCGGCGGTGCGCTTTCGCGTCGAAGGCGATCCACTGGTCGAAAAGATCGATGCCATCCTGCCCCAAACCCAATGCGGGCAGTGCGGGTTCCCGGGGTGCAAACCCTACGCCCAGGCCATCGCCAAGGGCGAAGCCGAAATCAACCAGTGTCCGCCGGGCGGCGACGAAGGCATCCACAAGCTCGCCGACCTGCTCGGCCGCGAGTTCAAGCCGCTTTCCGCCGAACACGGCATCGAAAAGCCAAAGTCCGTGGCCGTCATCGACGAGCAAACCTGCATCGGCTGCACACTGTGCATCCAGGCCTGCCCGGTGGATGCCATCGTCGGCGCCGCCAAACAGATGCACACCGTGGTCGCCGCCCAATGCACCGGTTGCGAGCTGTGCCTGCCGCCCTGTCCGGTCAATTGCATCACCATGGAACCGATCGGCGAGAGCGTCGAAACCTGGAAGTGGAAGTATCCGGTGGTCAGGATCGTTCCGGCACGAAAGGAAGCCGCATGAGCGCGCTGCAGCGCCTGTTCGGCTTTCACGGCGGCGTCAAGCCGGCGTATCACAAGGAGGCGTCGACCACCCAACCTATCGCCGTGGCGCCAATCCCGACCTTGCTGACAATCCCGCTGCACCAGGCCATCGGCGGGCCGCCGCGCCCCCTGGTGAAAGCAGGCGACCACGTGCTCAAGGGACAACGCATCGGCGGTGCCGACGGCAACGTGTCTTCGGCGGTGCATGCCTCGACCTCGGGCACCGTGCGCGCTGTCGAAATGCGCCTGATGCCGCACACCTCGGGGCTTTCCGCACTTTGCGTGGTCATCGAACCGGATGGTCGCGACGAATGGATACCGCGTCAGCCTTTCGACTACCGCGCCGCCACGCCGACGCAAACCCGCGACTACCTGCGCGACGCCGGCGTTGTCGGGCTCGGCGGGGCCGTGTTCCCCACCTACCTCAAGCTCAATGCCGGCAAGCAGGGCAAGCTCGATACCCTGATCCTGAACGGTGCCGAGTGCGAGCCCTTCATTACCTGCGACGACCTGCTGATGCGCGAACGCGCCGCGACGATCCTCAAGGGCGCGGTCATCATGCGCCACATCCTCGACGCAGGACAGGTGATGATCGGTATCGAGGATAACAAGCCCGAGGCCATCGCCGCCATGGATACTGCCGCCAGAGCGATGGCAGGCGCTGCGCCGCTCAAGGTGGTGCCGGTGCCGACGCGCTATCCCGCGGGCGGCGCCAAACAGCTGATCCGGGTTCTGACCGGCATCGAGGTGCCGCACGGCAAACGCTCGACCGATTACGGCGTGCAGTGCTTCAATGTCGGCACCGCCTACGCCATCCACGAAGCCGTCGAGCTGGGTCAACCGCTGATCTCGCGCATCGTCACGGTAGCCGGCAATGTCGGCCGGGCGCGCAACTACGAAGTATTGTTCGGCACGCCGATGCGCGACCTGATGGCGCTCTGCGGGCCCTTGCCCGACAGCGACCGCGTCATCATGGGCGGTCCCATGATGGGCTTTCTCATGCCCGACGACGCAGTCCCGGTGGTCAAGGCCACCAATTGCGTGCTGGTCGGCTCGAAAAAGCTGTTTCCGCCACCGCCCCCCGAGATGCCCTGCATCCGCTGCGGTGAATGCGCCAAGGTCTGCCCCTCCGATCTGCAGCCCTTCGAGATGTACTGGTTCTCGCGGGCGAAGATCTTCGGCAAGGCGCAGGAATACCATCTCTTCGATTGCATCGAATGCGGTTGCTGCGCCTACGTCTGCCCGTCGCGCATACCGCTGGTCGATTACTACCGCTTTGCCAAGAGCGAAATCTGGGCGCGTGAAGTCGACAAGGAAGCAGCCGACGTTGCGCGTGAGCGATACGAATTCCGCATGCTGCGCGAAGAACGCGAAAAGCAGGAAAAAGCGGCCAAGCTGGCGGCAAAGACCGCGGCCGGACGCGAAAAGGCTGCCGCCGCAAAGGCCGAGGCCGAAAAGCCCGCCGCCACGCCGGAAGAGGAAGCCAAAAAGGCGTTGATCGCCGCCGCGCTGGAACGCGCCCGCGCGCAAAAAGAGCAGGTGCACCCCGCGAACACGACCGACCTGACGCCCGAACAACAGGCCGAGGTCGCCGCCATCGAGGCGCGCCGCGCCGAAATCCGCGAAATGGCCAAGCCGCACCTGCGGCAGGACGACTAACACACCCGTGATCCTCAACAACTCCCCCTACTTTCTCCAGCCGGCCAGCGTGCAATCGGTGATGCTGCGGGTGCTGCTCGCCTTGTTGCCGGGCATCGCCGCCTACGTCTGGTTCTTCGGCGCCGCGGTGCTGGTGCAGATCGCATTGGTGTCGGTCACGGCGCTGGCGGCGGAGGCCGCGATGCTGAAGCTGCGCGGCAAGCCGCTGATGCTGTTCCTCGGCGACGGCTCGGCGCTGGTCACCGCCTGGCTGATCGCGCTGACCTTCCCGCCCATCGCGCCGTGGTGGCTGACCGTGGTCGGCGTGCTGGCCGCGATCGTCATCGCCAAGCATCTCTATGGCGGCCTTGGCCAGAACCCCTTCAACCCGGCGATGGTCGCCTTCGCGCTGATGATCGTCGCCTACCCATCGCTGATGTCGCAGTGGCCGGCGGTCGGCTTCACCGACTTCGGACCGCAGTTGCAGGCGATTTTCGGCCCGCGCCAGCTCGATGCGATCACCATGGCCACCCCGCTTGACGCCCTGCGCACCGCGCTGCACACGGCCGACGCGCGGGCGACCGTGGCCGGCGTGCTCGGCAGCAGCGCGACCTTCGGCAATATCGGCGGCAAGGGCTGGGAATGGGTCGCCGCCGGCTATTTCCTCGGCGGCCTGTATCTGCTGCAGCAGCGCATCATCACCTGGCACATGCCAGTGGCGTTTCTCGCCACGCTGCTGCTGATTTCCGGCGCCTTCTCGCTTTACGATGCCACCCGCTTCGCCGGGCCCAGCTTCCACATCTTCACCGGCGGCGCCATGCTGGGTGCCTTCTTCATCGTCACCGACCCGGTCTCCGGCTGCACCACCCCGCGCGGCAAGCTGATCTTCGCCGCCGGCATCGCGCTGCTGACCTGGATCATCCGCACCTTCGGCGCCTACCCGGATGGCATCGCCTTCGCCGTGCTGCTGATGAACATCGCCGCGCCCCTGATCGACATGTACACCCAGCCGGCGGTATTCGGCCACAAGGGCAAAGGGAGAACTCGCGATGAGTGAGCCCATCGAAGTCGCCCGTCGCGAATCCAGCGTACTGCGCATCTCGGTACGCACCGCCGCCATCATGCTGGCTTTCACGCTGGTGTTCACCGCGCTGATGGCCGGCACCTACAAGGCCACGGCGCCCCACGTAGCCGCCAGCGCCCTGGCCGAGAAGCTGCGTCTGATCGGCGAAGTGCTGCCCGCTACGGCCTACGACAACGATCTGATGGCCGACACCATCACGCTGGCGCCGCAGGCCGCGCTCGCGCTCGACGAGGACACCCGCCTCTGGCGCGCACGCAGGAACGGCGCCCCGGCCGCGCTGGTGCTCGAAGCCGCGGCGCGCGACGGTTACTCGGGCCGCATTGGCCTGATCCTCGCCGTCGGCGCCGACGGCAAGCTGCTGGCGGTGCGCGTCACGGCCTACAAGGAAACGCCCGGCCTGGGCGACTACATCGATCCGAAGAAGGATCGCAACAAGGCCCGGCCATGGATCACCCAATTCAGCAGCCTGGGCTTCGACAGCGTGCCGCGCGACAAATGGCGCGTGAAGAAGGACGGCGGTCGCTTCGACCAGATGAGCGGCGCGACCATTTCCGCCCGCGCCGTGACCAATGCCAGCGGCCGCGCCCTGGCCTGGGCGGTCGAAAACCGCGACAAGCTGTTCGCCCTGCCGGCGAACGGCCGCTTTGAGGAGAACAAGCCATGAGCGCCTACAAGGAAATCGCCTGGAACGGGTTGTGGAAACAGAACAGCATCCTCGCCCAGTTGCTGGGCCTGTGTCCCTTGCTGGCGGTCAGTACCAACCTGGTCAATGCCGTGAGCCTGGGCCTGGCCACCATTCTGGTCATGCTGCTGTCCAACTTCGCGATTTCGGCGCTGCGTGCCTTCATTCCCTATGAAATCCGCATCCCGGTGTTCATCCTGATCATCGCGGCGCTGGTCACCGTGGTCGACCTGGCCTTCAATGCCTTCCTGCATGACATGTATCTGGTGCTCGGCATTTTCATCCCGCTGATCGTCACCAACTGCATCGTGCTGGCCCGCGTCGAAGCCTTCGCCGCCAAGAACGGCCTGCGCGCCTCGACCCTCGATGGCCTGATGATGGGCGTCGGCTTCATCTGGGTCATTGCACTGCTGGGCGCAGTGCGCGAGTTCGTCGGCCAGGGCACGCTGTTTTCCGGCATCGAAATGATCGTTCCGGCCTGGTCCGGCATCCAGATCCTGCCCGCGGACTATCCGGGCTTCCTGGTCGCAATCCTGCCGCCCGGTGCCTTCTTCGTCCTCGGCCTGCTGATCGCCGGACGCAACTGGCTCGACGCGCGCGCCAACCAGCGCCTGCGCGAGCATCGCCTGCACGACCAGCACCCGGCGCCGGACTCGCTTCCGGCATGACGCCGAAAAAAGTCCGCGAGTTCTTCTCTCGACTCGCGGCGGCGAATCCCGAACCCAAGGGCGAACTCGAATACGCCACGCCTTTCCAGTTGCTGGTGGCCGTGGTGCTCTCCGCCCAGGCTACCGACAAGGGCGTCAATCGGGCAACTCGCGCCCTGTTCCGCGACCACCCGACGCCGCAGGCCATCGCCGCGCTGGGCGAGGAAGGCCTGATCGACTACATCCAGACCATCGGCCTGTACCGGACCAAGGCGAAGAACGTCGCGAAGCTCTCGCGCCTGCTAATCGAGCGCCACAACGGCGAAGTGCCGCACGACCGCGCCGCGCTGGAAGCCCTGCCCGGCGTCGGTCGCAAGACCGCCAGCGTGGTGCTCAACATCGCATTCAAGGAAGCAACCATCGCGGTGGATACCCACATCTTCCGCGTCGGCAACCGCACCGGGCTGGCGCCGGGCAAGACGGTGGAGGCAGTCGAGCAGAAGCTCATGAAGGTCGTGCCCGCCGAATTCCGCCTGCACGCCCACCACTGGCTGATCCTGCACGGGCGCTACACCTGCAAGGCGCGCGCGCCGGATTGCGTGCATTGCGGCGTCTTCGACCTCTGCGCCTTCACGGACAAGAATGTTTAACCCGTCCCGCGACCAGGCGCGCCAGTTCCTGATCGATGCCTGGGCCAAGCACCGGCAGCGGCTGCCGGGCACGGCGATGGAAGCCCTGGCCGCCGACCTGGTCGCCCTGCATCCCGAATACCACGCCCTGCTCGAAGCCGAGGATGCACTGACCCGCGAATGGACGCCGGAGCAGGGCGAGACCAATCCCTTCCTGCATCTCTCGCTGCATCTGGCGATCGAGGAGCAGCTTTCGATCGACCAGCCGCCCGGCATCCGCGCCGCCTTCACCCTGCTGCAAAGCCGCCGCGCCGACCGCCACGAAGCGCTGCACGACGTGCTCGAATGCCTCGGCGAAATGCTCTGGCGCGCCCAGCGCAGCCAGCTGCCGCCCGACGGCGAAGCCTACATCGACTGCGTGCGGCGCAAGGCCGGCTAACAGTCCACCAAAAGTCGGCGCTGGCCTTACGGTGAAATGCGCGGCAAAAACAGACCCACACTGCGATAATCTCTTGCATCAACCCTGAAAGAACACACCATGCGCTTTGAAGGAACCAACACCTACGTCGCCACGCCCGACCTGATGCTCGCGGTGAATGCCGCGATCACCCTGCAACGCCCGCTGCTGATCAAGGGCGAGCCCGGCACCGGCAAGACCATGCTGGCCGAGGAAGTCGCCGGCGCGCTGGGCGTGCCGCTCTTGCAGTGGCACATCAAGTCCACCACCAAGGCGCAGCAGGGTCTCTACGAATACGATGCCGTCTCGCGCCTGCGCGATTCGCAGCTCGGCGACGAGAAGGTGAAGGACATCGGTAATTACATCGTCAAGGGCGTGCTGTGGCAGGCCTTCGAACAGGGCAAGCCCTCGGTGATCCTGATCGACGAAGTGGACAAGGCCGACATCGAATTCCCCAACGACCTGCTGCGCGAACTCGATCGCATGGAATTCCATGTCTACGAGACGCGGCAGACGGTGCGCGCCGCCGTGCGCCCGATCGTCATCATCACCTCCAACAACGAAAAGGAACTGCCCGACGCCTTCCTGCGCCGCTGCTTCTTCCACTACATCAAGTTCCCCGACAAGGACACCATGGGGCGCATCGTCGACGTGCATTTCCCCAACCTGAAAAAGGACCTGCTGCGCGAGGCCATGGAAGTCTTCTTCGAACTGCGCGAGGTACCGGGCATGAAGAAGAAACCCTCGACCTCGGAACTCATCGACTGGCTGAAGCTGCTGGTGGCCGAGGACATCCCGCCGGAAGCGCTGCGTTCCAAGGACCGCAAGACCGTGGTGCCACCGCTGGCCGGCGCCCTGCTGAAGAACGAGCAGGACGTGCATCTGTTCGAGCGCCTGGTGTTCATGGCCAAGCACAACCGCTGATTTCTTGTCCGCAGATTTCGCAGATTTGCGCAGATAAATTCACGCGATGACAAGCAAACTCAAACCAACAACGGGCGCCAGATGACAACTGTTCCGACTCGTCTTTCAATCTATGTAATCTGCGGACCGAACTGAGGCCACCGGGATGAACGCAAATACACCGATGAGAGATGCGCAGACTCACGCGATCATTGGTGCCGCCATGGCAGTTCATGGAGAACTCGGGCACGGCTTTCTGGAGGCGGTTTATCAAGAGGCGCTTGTCCTGGAGTTCGCTGCCCGAGGCGTCACGTTTCAAAAAGAAGCCACCTTGCCTATTCATTACCGAGGCAAACAGTTGTCGTGCACCTATCGAGCCGACTTTCTCTGCTATGACGACGTAGTTGTCGAATTGAAAGCAACAAGCAAGCTTACAGCAGGCGACTCTGCCCAAGTCATCAACTATTTGAAAGCTGCGCGGCGAAGCAAGGCGCTATTGCTCAATTTCGGCGCACCAAGCCTCGAGTACAAACGTCTGGTCCTGAATCTGCGCGAATCTGCGAAATCTGCGGATAATTCCTCCCTACCATGCTGATCGACTTCTTCCTCCACCTCAAGGCGAAAAAGCTCCCGGTTTCGACGCGCGAGTTTCTCACGCTGCTGGAGGCGCTGAAGGAGCATGTCGCGGGCAATTCGATCGACGACTTCTATTTCCTCGCCCGCACCTGCCTGGTCAAGGACGAAACCCATTACGACAAGTTCGACCAGGCCTTCGGCGAATACTTCAAGGGCGTGACCAAGCTGCCCGGCCTCGACGCCGACATTCCCGAAGAGTGGCTGAAGCTGATGATGAAAAAGCATCTGACGCCCGAGGAAAAGGCCAGGCTGGAAAAGCTCGGCTGGGACAAGCTGATGGAAGAATTCAAGAAGCGGCTGGCCGAGCAGAAGGAACGCCACGCCGGCGGCAGCAAGTGGATCGGCACCGGCGGCTCCTCGCCCTTCGGCCACGGCGGCTACCACCCCGAGGGCATCCGCATCGGCGGCGAATCGGCGGGTAACCGTACCGCGATCAAGGTCTGGGAAAACCGCGAATACCGCAACCTCGATGACACCGTCGAGCTCGGCACGCGCAACATCAAGATCGCGCTACGTCGCCTGCGCCGCTTCGCCCGCGAAGGCGCCGAGGACGAACTGGATCTCGACGGCACCATCACCGGCACCGCGCGCAACGCCGGCTGGCTCGACATCCGGATGCGCCCCGAGCGCCACAACAAGGTCAAGGTGCTGCTGTTCCTCGACATCGGCGGCTCGATGGACGACCACATCAAGATCTGCGAAGAACTGTTCTCGGCGGCCAAGAGCGAGTTCAAGCACCTCGAATATTTCTACTTCCACAACTGCATCTACGACTATGTCTGGAAGGACAACCGCCGCCGCCATGGCGAGCGCTTCCCGCTGTGGGACGTGATGCACAAGTACGGCGAGGACTACAAGGTGGTGGTGGTCGGCGACGCCACCATGAGCCCCTACGAAATCCTGCAGCCCGGCGGCTCGGTCGAATACTCGAACGAGGAAGCCGGCGCGGTCTGGCTGCAGCGCATGCTCGACACCTGGCCGCGCGCTGTCTGGCTCAACCCCGAGCCGGAGCGTCTGTGGGATTACCGCCACTCGATCGAGCTGATCCGCACCATTTTCAACAGCCGCATGTTCCCGCTGACGCTGGCCGGTCTTGAACGCGCCATGAGGGAACTGAACAAGTAGCGGTCTTTCCCAGGAGGAAGCGCCATGCAACTGCGTCGCCGCATCTTGAAAGCCCTCGCCGCCGCCGGCCTGCTCGGCCCCGCCGGAATCTCCGGACTGATCAGCGATGTCCTGGCCAAGGGCAACGCACCCGTGGCACCCGGACTGCACAAGCTGCGCGGCAGCGTGACCGTGAATGGCAAACCGGCGCAGGAAGGCCAGATAGTCGGCGCTGGCGACACGGTGGTGACCGGCCCCGGCAGCGAAGCGATCTACGTCATCGGCCAGGACGCCTTCCTGCAGCGCGAAGCGTCGACCGTCAGCTTCGGCGCGGATGCCGTGCAAAACCTCATGCGCGTGGTCAGCGGCAAGATTCTTTCGGTGTTCGGCAAGGGCGCGAAGACGATCAAGGTATCGACCGCCACCATCGGCATCCGCGGCACCGGCTGCTACATCGAGGACGAAGGGGAAGGCGCCGGCGCGCGCACCTACTTCTGCCTGTGTTACGGCGATGTCGAACTGACGCCGAGCGCCGCCCCGCAGGAAGCCGAACGCTACAGCACCACGCACCACGACAAGCCGATGTACGTGTACAACGACATGAAGATGCCGAAGATGATGGTACCGGCCACGGTGATCAACCACAGCGACGACGAACTCAAGCTGCTCGAAGCCCTGGTCGGCCGCTGGCCGCCGTTCTATGGCCAGGGCGGGCCGAAGTACTGAAGCGATTCAGGCTCAGTTCGCGTCGAACATCGGCGGCGCGACCTTGATGATTTCGGAGATGGTGGTGAGGCCGGCTGCGACCTTGCGCGCCCCGGCGATGCGCAGCGGCTTCATGCCCTCGCGCATGGCCTGCTCGCGCAGCCTGGCGAGTTCCGCGCCGCCGGCAATCAGCTTCTTCATCTCGGCCGACATCGGCATGATCTCGTAGATGCCGATGCGCCCCTTGTAACCGGTCATGCGGCAGTCGAGGCAGCCCACCGGATGGTAGATCTGGGCCGGCATGCCGGATTTCCAGGGCGCCACCAGCGCGGTCCACGCCGCCTCGTCTTCGGCGCGCAACCCGCCCGGCTGCTTGCAGTGCGGACACAGGGTGCGGATCAGGCGCTGCGCCATGACGCCGAGCACCGTCGCCGACAGCATGTAGGGCGGCACGCCGAGCTCGATCAGGCGCGTCACCGCCGACGGCGCGTCGTTGGTGTGCAGCGTGGACAGCACCAGGTGGCCGGTCAATGCCGCCTGGATCGCCATGTCGGCGGTTTCCAGGTCGCGGATCTCGCCGACCATGATGATGTCCGGGTCCTGCCGCATCAGCGAACGGATGCCCTCGGCGAAGTCCATGCCGATATCCGGCAGTATCTGCACCTGGTTGAAGGCCGGCTCGATCATCTCGATCGGGTCTTCCAGCGTGCACACATTCACCTCGGGCGTGGCGAGGTGCTTCAGCGTCGAATACAGCGTCACGGTCTTGCCGCTGCCGGTCGGCCCGGTCACCAGGATGATGCCGTTGGGCTGCGACGACATCTCGCGCCAGGTGGCGGCTTCCTCGTCGGCGAAGCCCAGCTCGGAGAAATCGCGGACCAGCACCTCGGGATCGAAAATCCGCATCACCAGCTTTTCGCCGAAGGCGGTCGGCAGGGTGGCCAGGCGCAGCTCGACTTCCTGCCCGTCGGCGGTGCGCGTCTTGATCCGCCCGTCCTGCGGCCGGCGCTTCTCGATCACGTCCATGCGCCCCAGCACCTTGATGCGGCTGGTCATGGCGTTGAGCACCGCCATCGGAATCTGGTACACCTGATGCAGCACGCCGTCGATGCGGAAGCGCACGATGCCGAGGTCGCGCCGCGGCTCGACGTGGATGTCCGAGGCGCGCTGCTCGAAGGCGTACTGCCAGAGCCAGTCGACGATGGTGACGATGTGCTGGTCGTTGGCATCGAACTGCTTGTTGCTCTTGCCCAGTTCCACCAGCTGCTCGAAGTTCGAGGCGCCGCCGGCCACCTCGCCGCGGCCCATGGCGCCCTTGATCGACTTGGCCAGGTTGTAGAACTCCACCTGGTAGCGCGTGATGTCATCCGGATTGGCGATGACGCGGCGGATCTCCTTGCGCAGGATCGGCCGCATCTCGTCTTCCCACGCCCGCTGGAAAGGCTCGGCGGTCGCCACCACCACTTCGTTCGGCTTGACCTCCACCGGCAGGATGCGAAAGCGCGTCGCGTAGGTGTTGCTCATCACCTCGGTCACCGCCGAGAAGTTGATCTTCAGCGGATCGATGTGCAGGTAGTCGAGTCCGCACCACTGCGCCAGCCATTGCGTCAGGGCATCCAGGTCGAGCACCCGGTGCGGCGGCTGCAGCGACTTCCAGCGCTGGTCGGCGATCGCGATCAGCGGATGCACGTCGCCCTTGAAATAACGCCGTTCCTGCTTGAAGCGGGCGGCTTCAGTGGCGGCGACCAGTCCGTCGGCAACGAGGGCATCCACCGTTTCCGGCAGGGTCAGGCGGTGTTCCTTGTGCGGAGCAGGATTCATTGCGGGCGGTATCCGGAAAGTCGGCGCGGGTGACACGGCGAACTATAGCCGACAACCCGGCCCGGCCTCAACGCCGGGCTATGATGCCGGCAAGGCTGTCATCATCCCGGAGACCCTGCATGTCCTTACGGCTCACCTTGGCGGCGGGCGCCCTGCTCGCGCTGTCCGCGCCGGCCCGGTCCGCCGCCGACCCCTGCGCCGCGGCGCGCGACCCGCTGCGCTGCGAAGCACGCCAGGCCGCGCTGAAAACCTGCGCGGCAAAGCGCGGCACGGAACGGCAGAAATGCATCGAGGCCGCCATGCCGCCGCCGGATTGCCGCCGCAGCCAGGATCCGCCGCGTTGCGACGCCGAGCAAAGGGCCAGGGAGATCTGTCGGGGAAAAACCGGCAGGGAACTCAAGCAATGCCTGCGCGATGCACTGCCGCCGAAGCCGGCGCGCAAGCCTCCGGCCGCCGCCTGATTGCCCCGTAGAATTCCCGCATGCTGATCGTTAGCCGCCTGTCGAAACGCCATCCCCGCGCCGAGCGCCCGGTGTTCAGCGAACTTGATTTTTCCATCACGGCCGGCGAGGTAGTGGCCCTGGTCGGCGAATCCGGGGTCGGCAAGAGCACCCTGCTCAACTGCATCGCCGGGCTGGAGCCGGCCGACACCGGATCCATCCTGATCGGCCCCGCTGCCGCCGACATCGTGCGCCTCGACGAAACCGCACGGGCGGCCTTGCGCGCCAGCGCCATCGGTTTCGTGTTCCAGGCCTTTCACGTGCTGCCGACGCTGACCGTGGCGCAGAACGTCGCGGTGCCGCTGCTACTCTCGCGCACTCCGCTGCACGACCATGCGCCGCGCATCGAGGCCCTGCTGGCGCGGGTCGGGCTGGCCGGCTTCGGCGCGCGCTGGCCGGCGACACTGTCCGGCGGCGAATTGCAGCGCGTGGCGATCGCCCGCGCCCTGGTGCACCGTCCGGCGCTGATCCTGGCCGACGAACCGACCGGCAACCTCGATCCGCGCACCGCCGACGAAGTGCTGGCGCTGCTGCTGCAGCGCGTGCGCGAACAGGGCGCCAGCGCGCTGATCGTGACCCATTCGCAGCACGTCGCGCAGCGCTGCGACCGCATCCTGACGCTGACGCCCGAGGGGCTGCAGTGATCAAACCAGGGTGGCAACTGAGCTGGTGGCTGGTGCGGGCGCAGCTCCTCACGCGGCGCACCGCCACGGCGCTGGCCATGCTGGCCATCGCGCTCGGCGTCGCGCTCGGCTATGCCATCCACCTGATCAACGATGCCGCGCTGGCCGACTTTTCGCAGGCCATGAAAAGCGTGCAGGGCGAGCCCGATGCGATGCTGGCGCCGCAGGACAGTGCCGGCCAGGTGCCACTGGCGCTGATCAACCAGATCGGGCGGGACGAGGCCGTGGCGCTGGTCGCGCCGGTGATCGAAACCCGCGTGCGTCTCGACCAAACGCCGGCCACGGTGAGGCTGATCGGCCTCGACCTGTTCAGCGCCGCGCCGCTGATGCCCGACCTGTTGCCGCGCCAGAATGCCGGGAGCATGTTCGGGGACGGCGTGCATGCCTCGCCGGCGCTGCTGGAAAAGCTTCGCCTGAAAGTCGGCGCTGGCGTCACGCTGAGCCGCGGCGCATCGCGCTGGACCACGCGCATCGCCGGCGACCTGCCCGCCGCGCGCCCCGACGAGCTGCTGCTGGTGGCCGACATCGCCTGGGTGCAGGCGCATTTCGGTCCGGCGGGGGCCGTCAGCGAAGCCCGCCTGCGCCTGGCCCCGGGAACCCGGCTCGCAAGCTGGCTGGCCACCTGGGCCGGCAAGCTGCCGGCCGGCCTCGCCTTGCGTGCCGCGGCGGACAACCAGGTCCGGCTGTCCAACGTCTCGCGCGCCTACCGCGTCAATCTCAACGTGCTGGCGCTGGTGGCTCTGCTCACCGGCGCCTTCCTGGTATTCGCGACGCAGCTCACCGCCGTGGCGCAGCGCTCGACCCAGTTCGCCCTGCTTGGCGTGCTCGGCCTCGCGCCGCGCATGCGCCTGCTGCAAGTGCTGATCGAAGGCCTGGCGATCGGCGTGCCGGGTGCCGCGCTGGGCCTCGGTCTTGGCTACGCCATGGCGCTGGCCTTCACGCGCCTGCTGGGCGGCGACCTCGGCGGCGGCTTCTTCGCCGCCAGCACACCGGCCATCGTGCCGCAACTGGTCCCCGCGCTGGGCTTCTTTGCCCTCGGCTGCGCGGCGAGCCTGACCGGGGCTTTGTATCCGGCCTGGCTCAACCGCGTGCAGCCGCTGGCACAGGCGCTGAAGACCGGCTTCGCGCAGCAGGCACCGGCCAGCAGCGCACGGCCGCAGCGCGCGCGCCTGATCAAGCGGGTCGCGCTGGTCCTGGTCGCCGGCTCGGCGCTGGCGCTGACGCGCGCGCCGGCCGTGTTCGACCTGCCGCTGGCCGGCTATGCGGCGATCGCGCTGGTGCTGGTGCTCGGCATCGCCGTGGCGCCGCTGGTCACGCAAACGGTATTCGGCGCGCTGGCCCGCCGCGCGCTGCCGGCGCCGCAGCGCGTCGCGGTGCAGAACATCGTGCAGGCGCCGCTGATGGCGCAGGTCGCCGCCAGCGGCCTGATCGTCAGCTTCGCCCTGACCGTGAGCATGGTGACCATGGTCGCCAGCTTCCGCATCGCCCTCGACCAGTGGCTCGACGTGGTGCTGCCGGCGCCGCTGTACATCCGCAGCAAGGGCGTGCCGCTGCCGCCGGAACTGTTCGCCGCACTGGAACACGCGCCGTTCGAGAAGCTCGAGCGCACCGCCACTGCGGCGCTGAGCCTCGATCCGCAGCGGCCGACCGTGGCGCTGCTGGTGCGCAACCTGAACCGCAGCGACCCCGGCGCGCGCCTGCCGTTCACCGGGGCGGTGGTCGCGGCGCCGGCCGATCGCATCGCGGTCTGGATCAGCGAACCGCTGCAGGAGCTGTATCGCCTGGCGCCGGGCCAGACGCTGCGCCTGCCGCTGCTCGGGCGCGAGGTCGAGGTCTTCATCGGCGGCGTCTGGCGCGACTACGCGCGCCAGTTCGGCGCCGTGGTCATGGCCGGCGACAACTATCGCGCGCTGGGCGGCCGCTTCGAAGCCACCGAACTGGCGCTGTGGCCGCGCCGCGGCGAGGAGGCGGCGGCCCATGCCTGGCTGGCCCGCCACGCCGCGCGCCTGGGCCTGGAGATGGCGGAAAGCGGCGAGATCCGCGCCATCAGCATGGACATCTTCGACCAGAGCTTTGCCGTGACCTATGCGCTGGAAGCCGCGGCCATGCTGATCGGGCTGTTCGGCCTGGCCGTGACGCTGGCCGCCAGCGTCTGGCTGCGCGCCCGCGAACTGGCGACGCTCAGTGCGCTGGGTTTCGACCGCGCCATGCTGACCCGCGCCGTGATGTTCGAAGGCGCGCTGATCGCCGCCATCGGCCTGGTTGTCGGGCTGGCCTGCGGCATCGCAGTGGGCGCGATACTCACCCACGTGGTCAATCCGCAGGCTTTCCACTGGCGCATGGAACTGCGGATTCCCTGGCTGCAGGTACTGCTCGGCGCGGCGCTGACGCTGGCCGCCGGACTGGTCGCCAGCCGCTTCGCCGCGCGCCTGGCCACGCGCCTGCCGGCGGCGCAGGTGCTGGCCGGCGCCCAGTAGGCAACGCGATGCAACGCCGCAGCTTCCTGCTGACACCGCTGTTGCTGCCGGCACTCGCCGCGGCCAGGGATACGGTGCGCTACCCGGCCGCCAGCCGCGGCACGCGCCTGGCCTTCCCGCGCGATCACGGCGCGCATCCGCAGTTCCGCACCGAGTGGTGGTACGTCACCGGTGCGCTCGATGCGCCGCAAGGCGGCCTGGGCCTCCAGCTCACCTTTTTCCGCAGCCGGCCGGGCATTGCCGAAGACCTGAATTCGCCGATCGCGGCCAGCCAGTTCCTGTTCGCCCATGCCGCCGTCACGCGGCCCGGCGACCGGCTGCTGCACGCCGAGCGCGCCGGCCGCGCCAACCTCGGCGCCGGATATTCCGCCACGGATTGCGACGTGCATATCGGCCCCTGGCAGATGCAGCGGCACGGCGCCGGTGCGGAGGAACATTTCCGGCTCAGGGTGCAG
Organism: Betaproteobacteria bacterium; assembly: GCA_028065725.1. Next base: position 2,990 of record JAPTVL010000070.1, on the reverse strand, counting down.
GACGCCGCCTTCGGCTTCGACCTGCTGCTGACGCCGACGCAGCCGCTGCTGCTGCAGGGTGAAGGCGGCTGGTCACAGAAGGGGCCGCGTCCGGCGCTGGCCAGCCATTACGTGAGCTGGCCGCAGCTGCTGGTTGCCGGCAGCCTCACGCTGGCCGGCCAGCGCCAGGCCGCGACGGGCCGCGCCTGGTTCGACCACGAATGGTCGAGCGAGGTGCTCGATGCCGGCAGCGTCGGCTGGGACTGGCTCGGCATCAACCTCGACGATGGCGGCGCGCTGATGGCCTTCCGCATCCGCAACGCCGCCGGCGAAACCCTCTACGCCCAAGCCGCGCTGCGCGACGCCGCCGGCCGCCTGACGCAGTTCGGTACCCATGAGGTGAGCTTCACGCCGCGCGGCCGCTGGACCTCGCCGCGCAACGGCGCGCAATATCCGCTGCGCATGGAAATCCGCTGCGGGCCGCACCGGATCGAAACCGCGCCGGTGCTCGACGACCAGGAAATCTCGGCGCGGCGGCCACTGCCGGTCAGCTACTGGGAAGGCCTGGTGGCAATTCGAGGTACCCTTGCCGGGCGCGGATACCTTGAACTGACGGGCTATGCCGGCGCTTTGAAACTTTAAGGAAACGCACAAGATGATCGACGGCATCCGGGATTTCTTCAACCAGTTCATGGCATTGGACAGTCCGGCCGCGGACGCCGCCACGCAGCATGTGCTGCAGATAGCGACGGCGGCGCTGCTGCTGGAAATGATGCGCATGGACAGCACGGTCACCGACGAGGAAACGGCAACCGTGGCGACGACCTTGCAGACCCGCTTCGGCCTCACGGCAAAGGAACTCGACACCTTGATGAGGCTGGCCGCCGAGGAAGCCAGGCAGGCCACCGACTACTTCCAGTTCACCTCGCTGATCAATCGCCACTTCAGCGCCGCGCAGAAAATCCAGGTGGTCGAATACCTGTGGCAGGTGGCCTTCGCCGACGGCTACCTCGACGCCCACGAACAGCACTTCATGCGCAAGATCGCCGACCTGCTCTACATCTCCCATGCCGACTACGTCGCGGCCAAGCAGCGGGCGCGGGACCAGGGCTGAATCGGCGTGTCGTCGGCGCCGACTCCTGGCGAAACTCGAACCCGCGGGGAATAAATCGCGGCACCGTTCGTACGCACCAGATAGACCCGTTTGCAGTTCAACCCCAGGAGAAACCCATGAACATAAAACTACCCGTCCTTGCCATCGCCTTCGGCTGTACACTTTCCGCCTTCGCGGCAGACCCGGCCCCCAATGGCATCGGCCTGCCGGACGGCTACAAGGATTGGCGCCTGCTCAGCGTTCATCAGCGCACCGACAACAACACCATACGTGCCGTGCTCGGCAACGACATCGCGATCAAGGCCGCGCGCGACGGCAAGACCAATCCCTGGCCGGATGGCGCCGTGCTGGCGAAGATGGTGTGGAAGGGCGTCAAGCACGACAAGTGGGAAGCCGCCAACGAACCCGGCGCCTTCATTCATGCCGAATTCATGATCAAGGACAGCGCCAGGCATGCGGCAACCGGCGGCTGGGGTTACGCGCGCTGGCTGGGAATGGATCAGAAACCCTACGGCAAGGACGCCACCTTCGTGCAGGAGTGCGTCGGCTGCCACACCCCGGTCAAGGACCGCGACTGGGTGTTCACCCACCCGGTCAAACTGCCCTGAGTTCAGACCCGGACAGCAAGCTCAGGGCGCACTGCACAGGACGCCCTGGCAGTTCAGCCAGGCTGCGGCATCGGCTGCATTGGCCTTGCGCAGCAGGCTCCTGAACTCCACATCGGCGAGGCCTGCAAGACGTCGGGAAGCGGCCGCTTGTGCCATCGCTATCCAAGTATTACAATGACAATTTACGTAATACCAAGGAACGTACCCATGTCGACGACGCTCACCAGCAAAGGCCAGGTCACCATCCCCAAGCAGATTCGCGACGCGCTGAACCTGGCGCCGGGCTGCGCGGTGGATTTCGCCGTCAATCGGCAGGGCGAGGTGGTGATACACAAGGTCGGCGCGCGGCCTAGCCGCAAGGCCGACCGCTTCGAGGCGGCGCGCGGCAAGGCCGACGTGAAGTGGCGCACCGACGACCTGATGGCACTGCTGCGCGGCGAGGGCTGATGCTGCTGGTCGATACCAACGTGCTGGTCGACGTCCTGGAGGACGACCCGGAATGGGCCGACTGGTCCATCGCCCAGCTACGCGCCCAGGCCAAGATTCACCGGCTCGCGATCAACCCCGTCATCTATGCCGAACTGTCGCTGACATTCTCGACCGTCGAAGCCCTGGACAAGGCCATCGATGGTCTGGGCCTGGCGCTGATCGAAATACCGCGCCCGGCACTATTCCTCGCCGGCAAGGCATTTGTCCGCTATCGCAGGAAGGGCGGCAGCAAGTCGAATGTCCTCGCCGACTTCTTTATCGGTGCCCACGCTGCGGTATCCGGATATCCCCTATTGACGCGCGACACCCATCGCTACAGCAACTACTTTCCCGGTGTGAAATTGCTGGCGCCCGAAACGCCGACCTGAATTCCTGGGCAATCGTATGGGTTGTCGCAACGCTATAGAATCGATTTCGAAGCTGATCCGTTCGGCTTTGATTTGACTTTGGCAACAACCGAGAAAAGTCGGCGCTGGCGGGACGGCACTTTCATTTCGCGATGGAGCTTTCGCACAACAGCCGTTCGCAAGGCACGCCATCATGATAGCAATCCATTTAGCATATTGGGCGACGAAACCGAAAGCCACCGCCGGTGGCATGCTGGCATTGTGGTCAATTGATCAAGGCAGAGTATGGCCACAATCCGACCAAGTGCGAGCGAATGGCGCTCATGGTGTCGGCGCGCGTTTAAAACTACCCAGCTGTGCGCGTTGAATTTTACCCAGGGGCTTTAGCCGCCCGTCATAGGTGGGGCTGTGGATAAGTGTAGCGCATTCTCTGGACGGTGATCTCCTTCAAGT
>JAPTVL010000111.1 GCA_028065725.1 Betaproteobacteria bacterium | reverse complement strand
GAAACAGGCTGCGGCAGGGTGGCTGGTAGACCACGAGGTCTGGTGGCCGCTCAACGAGGCAGGACACTGGTGGCTGTTCACCTATTACCCGGAGGCGAACGACGTCTTCACCTGGCTGGACGGCGGCCTCCTGCTCGCCTACATCACCGCTGAAACGCTCGTCGTCGGCGGCTGGGTGTGGGGCTGGCTTAAGCTGGCCGGCATGCTGACGGGATTGCCTTGGCAGCGGCTGTCCCAAACCCTCATTCCCTTCGCCGGAACCAGTGTTTTCGTAGGCTTGAGCCTGCTTACCACCTCCCAGTTGGCTGGCGAAAGGGTGATCTTGCCTTGGGCCAATGATGCGCGCATGGCGCTGCTGGCGTTCGCCACTCTCTGGAGTGCGAATCTTGCATGGCGTCTGGCGAAGCGTAACGGCGCCGCGGGCGCGTTGGGAATATTGGTGGCCGCAGCTTTCCCGCTTGCCGCCTGGGGGACGCAGTTTTTTGTGTGGTGAACCCTGAATGATTTTCAGGTTTTAGGGTATATCACCTCGCTGGTGATCCCGATCCATCTTCACATTAGGTTAAGGCGCTTGGCCGGTCCTCGTAGGCCAACAGACGCAAGGCATTGATTACCACCACCACGGTCGACCCTTCGTGGACCAGCACCGCCACACCGATCCCGGCCCAGCCGAACAGGGTGGCGGGAATCAGCAAGGCCACCACGCCCAGCGACACATACAGGTTCTGCCGGATGATGCGTCGCGATGCGCGGCTCAAGGCCACGGCGAACGGCAGTTTGGAGAGATCGTCGGCCATCAGCGCCACGTCCGCGGTTTCCAGCGCCACGTCGGTGCCGGCGCCGCCCATGGCGATGCCGACCGTGGCGCGCGCCATGGCCGGGGCGTCGTTGACGCCGTCGCCGACCATGGCCACCTGCCCGTAGCGTTGCCCGAGTGCTTCCATGGCCTTGACCTTGTCCTCCGGCAACAGGCCCGCTTGCACTTCGTCCAGCCCAACCGCGTCGGCGATGGCGCGCCCCACGCGCTCGTTGTCGCCGGTGAGCATGATGGTCTTGCGTATGCCAGCCCGGTGCAGGTTTTCGAGCACCTGCTTCGCGCCCTCGCGCGGGGTGTCGGCCAGCGCCACGACGCCGAGGAACTGCCCGTCAGCCTGGACCAGCATGAGGCTTTTGCCTTCGGTTCCAAGACGCTCGGTCTGCTGCAGGATGGCTTCTGGGATGGCTTCGCCTTCAAACAATCTGACGTTGCCGATGGCGATTTTTTGTCCGTCGAGTTCGGCGCGCAATCCTTTCCCGGTCACCGCTTCGACGTCGCCGGCCTCCTTCCAGCTCAAGCCGCGCCGCTTCGCCTCAGTCACCACCGCCTGCGCCAGCGGATGCGCGCTGCGGCTTTCCACCGCGGCGGCAATTTTCAGCAATACGTCCTCGCTTCCGCCGACGGCAACGATGTCGGTTACTTCAGGCTTGCCGACGGTCAGCGTGCCGGTCTTGTCGAAGGCGATGGCCGTCAGCACGCCGAGGTTTTCCAGGTGCGCGCCGCCCTTGATCAGCACGCCGCCACGCGCGGCACGGGCGATGCCGGACAGCACCGCCGACGGCGTGGCGATGGCGAGCGCACACGGCGAGGCCGCCACCAGCACCGCCATGGCGCGGTAGAAAGATGCGGCGAAGGGAAAGCCGAGCAGCGGCGGCAGCGCGATCAGCAGTGCGGTGCCCACCAGCACGACCGGCACGAAGATCCGCTCGAAACGGTCGGTGAAGCGCTGGGTGGGGGATTTCTGCGTCTGCGCCTCGGCCACCATCTCGACCATGCGCGCCAGCGTGCTCTCCCGCGCGAGGCGGGTGACCTCAACCATGAGCGCACCCTCGCCGTTCACCGTACCGGCGAACACCTTGTCGCCCGGCTGCTTGTCCACCGGCATGGATTCGCCGGTGATGGGCGCCTGGTCCACCGCCGAGCTGCCTGATGAGATTTGCCCGTCGGCGGGAATGCGCTGGCCGGGCTTGACGATCACCCGGTCGCCGCGCTGCAAGGCTTCGACCCGCACCTCGATCCCTGCACCGTCCCGCTGCACGATCGCGGTCCTGGGCGCCAGTTCCGCGAGCGCCTCGATCGCCTTTCGCGCCCGGTCCATGGCCATGTGTTCCAGCGCATGACCGAGGCTGAACAGAAACAGCAGCAGCGCGCCTTCTTCCCACGCGCCGAGCGCCGCCGCCCCGGCCGCCGCGACGATCATCAGGGTGTCGATGTCGAAGCTGCGGCTCTTCACACTCTGCCAGGCGTCGCGCAGGGTATAGATACCGCCCGCCGCATACGCGCCCAGCAGCAGGCCGAGCGAGAGGGCGCGCGGCGCGCCGGCGTGGCCGGCCAGCCAGCCGGCCAGCAACAGCAGGCCGGCCACGCCGCTGAAAACGAGCTCGCGATGCTCGGCGAACCATCCGGCCTCATGGCCTTCCTCCAGCACGGCATAGCCGAGCGCCTGGATGCGGCGGACGATTGCCGGACGCTCGATTTTCTCGCTGTCGTACTCCAGGCGCAGACGTTCCGCGGCGTAACTCATCGAGGCTTCCAGTACGCCGTCGGTGCGTTGCAGCGCGTGTTCGATCACGACGGCGCAGGTGGGGCAATCCATGCCGTCGATGCGCAGGCTCTCGTGACGAAACCGGTCCCCGATCTTCGCGCCGGCCGCTTGCGCCAGTTCGCGCACCCGGCTCACGCTGAATTGCTGCGGGTCGTAGTGCAGGCAAAGGCGGGCGCTGCTGTCCTCGTGGACCAGGTGCACTTTTTCCAGGCCCTCGGCCTGCAGCAGTTTGGTCAGCCGCCCCACGCAGGCGTCGCGCTCGTCGGGGACATCCGGCAAGACCAGGGACAGGTCCAGTTCAAGTTTTTCGGCCATGTTGCCGCTCCTCAAGAATCAAACGATCACAGCGGGATAGGTGCTGGGTTACTGCGGGGTTTGCCGCATTGGCCGCAAAACTTCGCGCCCGCCGCCAATTCCGCGCCGCAACCGGAACATCGGGCGGCCGCCAGGGAAGCGCCGCATTGCCGGCAGAAGCGTGCATCGGGCGCATTGGCGCTGCCGCACTTGAGGCAGGCGATAGCCGGGCTGCCGTCTTGCGGATAGCCTGAGTTACCCCCATAGCCCCCATGCCTGGAACCGCCGTGATGGCCGCTCCGGTAGCCGCCGTGGTGGCCGCCGAATTTGCCGCCTGTCAAATTGCCAAGCATGCGTTCAAGGAATCCCATGATTTACTCCTTCAATAGTTGATCGAGATAAAAATCCGACTTGCTGACCGGGTTCAGGACGTGGGCCTGAAACCAGGTTCGCTCGTTACACCGCCCCGACAGGGATCGCCCTGATGACGTCGATCACGAATATCCAACCCGGATCGGCCTGCCCGGTGCGTGCGGTGCGCGCGATGATGCCCGCCAGTTCGTCGACCTGGTGGTCTTCGCAGACCAGTTCCAGCCTGGATTCGTAAATGACCTCTTCGGCCAGCTCGACGGAATAGTGCTGCTCCCTCGCATCCACCGCCTTCAGCAGGCTTTGCACGGG
>JAPTVL010000194.1 GCA_028065725.1 Betaproteobacteria bacterium | reverse complement strand
CATCCGACATCGACAGGGCATCCAGCGGCACAATATAGTCAGCAGACATAGGTGAACTCCATGAACGATTACAGCGTATTTTGCGTGTCCGACCACACCGGCGTGACGGTCGAAGCCGTTGCCAAAAGCGTTCTGTCACAATTCCCGCAGCTTGAGTGTAGCCTGATTACGCTGCCCTTCATCGACAGCGCGGACAAGGCACAGGCCGCCGCCGCGCACATCGCCGCCGCCCCCGCCGCACTGGTATTTTCCAGCCTGACCGACCCTGCGCTGCGTGCACCGTTCCGCCAAGCCGGCCTCAAGCTGTTCGATGTGTTCGAGCTGATCGCGCCCGCAGTCGAAGCCTCGCTCGGCCAGGCCGCCATTCCCAGCGGCGGCCGCACTCATGGCATGGACCTTGATTACGAGGCGCGCATGGACGCGGTCAATTTCTCGCTCAATCTGGACGACGGCCTCAACCCCGAACGCCTCGGTCAGGCCAACCTGATCCTGATCGGCGTCTCGCGCGTCGGCAAAACCCCCAGCGCGCTCTATCTCGCCCTGCAATACGGCCTGCGCGTCGCCAACTATCCGCTCACCCCGGACGACCTTGCGCACGACAGCCTGCCCGGCGTCCTGCTTGCCCATCTGCCGCGGCTGCGGGCGCTGACCCTGTCGGCCGAGCGCCTGGCCGCCATCCGCCAGGCGCGCTACCCCGACAGCCGCTACGCCAGCCTGGTGCAATGCCGCGACGAACTCGCCGCCGCCGAGCGGCTGTTCGAACGCCACGCCCTGCCCGTCCTCGACACCAGCCGCATGTCGGTGGAGGAAATCGCGGCGCGCCTGCGCAGCCAGCCGTAAGCGTCATCCGCCCCGCCGGAAATTTGTTGCCCCCACCCTCATTTTCATGGAATAAGCGCCGTTACTGACGAGTAACGGCCATGCCGGTCGGCAGTCGCCAGGCGATGAAACGCATTTTCCAAAACAACACGATGCAGCAGAACGAAGTCTTCGCCATGCATGCTGAGGCCGCAATATCAAATACCCCAAGCCCCCTTCCGTAATGCGCATCGCACGCCCCACGGCCTGGAAGCTCGCCCTGCTGGCGGGCTTCGTCACGCAACTGCTGCTCATCGTGTTCGTCACCGCCATCGGCCTGCAACAGCTGGGGGTGACCACGCGCAACCTCAATCAGGTGGTCGACGTGCACATGCGCAAGCAGAACCACACCAAGAGCATGGTGATCGCCGCGCGCGAGCGCACGGTGATCCTGCTGATGCTTCCCCTGATCCGGGATCCGTTCGAGCGCGACACCCTGCTGCAGCAATTCAACGAGTGGGGGAGGTTATTCGGCGCCTCGCGCCAGGCTCTGCTGGCCATGCCCCTGAATGGCAAGGAAACGGCGCTGATCTCGCGGCAGGGGCAGCTGACCGGTGAGGCCCAGCCCATCCAGCTGCAGGTCATCGATCTGATCTATGCCGATTTCATCGCGGAAGCGAACGACCTGGTCCGCAATCAGGCCATTCCGATGCAGAACGAGGTGATGGCGGCCCTGTCGCAGCTCGAGGCCGAAACCCAGGCGGTTTCCATGGCCGCCAGCGAAAAGGCGCGCAAAGACCATGCGGCAGCGCGTTTCTGGATGTACCTGTTGTCTGCCGCGGCGCTGCTGGTGGGGCTGTGTGTCGCCGCGGTGGTCTTCTACTTCTCCACCCGCATCAGCCGCGAACGCGAACGGCTCGCCACCCACGACACCCTGACCGGCCTGCCCAATCGCATGCTGTTCAGGGATCGCCTGGAGCAATCGCTGATTCGCGCAAAACGGCATCAGACGCTGGTTGGCGTGATGTTCATCGACCTCGACCGCTTCAAGCGGGTCAACGACACGCTCGGGCATGCCAGCGGCGACCAGCTCATTTGCGAGGTCGCCAGACGCCTGCGGCAGACGGTGCGCTCCGACGACATCGTGGCGCGGCTGGGCGGCGACGAGTTTGTCGTGGTCGTCAACGATGGGGTCGCGCTCAATCCCATCGTCCAGGTGGTCGAAAAGATGCTTGCGGCGGTGACCGAGCCCTATAACCTGAACGGATACGAAATCTTCAGCAGCTGCAGCATCGGGGTCAGCATTTACCCGGATGACGGCGCCTCGTCCGCCGATTTGCTCAAGCACGCCGACACCGCGATGTACCACGCCAAGAACAGCGGCAGAAACCGTTTCCAGCTCTACAACGCGTCGATGAACGCAATGGCCGAGGAAAGGCTGCAACTCGAGACCGACCTGCATTACGCGAAGGAGCGGGACGAATTCGTCTTCCACTACCAGCCGCAACTCAACCTGGAGAGCGGACGCATTCATGCCGTCGAAGCGCTGATCCGCTGGCAGCACCCGAAAAAAGGGCTGCTCGCCCCGGCGGCCTTCCTCGGCATGCTGGAAGAAACCGGCGAGATCGTCGGCGTCGGCCGCTCGCTTCTGCTGGCAGCCTGTCAGCAGACCGCAGGCTGGCATGCTGCCGGCTTCACCGATCTGGCCGTTGCCGTCAATCTCTCGGGCAAGGAATTCTGGCACGACACCCTGATCGACAACGTTCGCGACGCGCTGTTGCGATCCGGCCTGGCGCCGCAATCCCTCCAGCTCGAACTGACCGAAGGCATCTTCATGGAAGACGTCGACGCGGCGGTGGGCCGGATACAGGCCCTGAAAGCGCTGGGGATTTCCGTCTCCGTCGACGATTTCGGCACCGGCTATTCGTCATTGGCCCACCTCAAGCGCTTCCCGCTCGACGTCCTGAAAATCGACCGCTATTTCGTCAAGGACATCCACCACGCGCCGGCCAACGAAGCCCTCGTCAGCTCCATTCTTGCCCTGTGCAAGGGGCTGGGGCTCGGCACCGTCGCCGAAGGGATCGAGAACAGGGAACAGCTCGAATCGCTGCGCAAACTCGGCTGCCAGATCGTGCAAGGGTATTTCATCAGCCGGCCGGTTCCTGCGGAAGACATTCTCGCGCTGCTGGACCGCGACTGGCTGCAGGAATTCGGCCGCCCCCAGGAAGCTGCGCGCCAGGGTATCGCGGTTTAGCGCCTGCGCTGCCGCACCGCTTCGAACACCGCCACCGCCAGCGCCGCCGACGCATTCAGCGACTCGATCCTGCCTGCCATCGGGATGTGCGCGCACCGCGTCGCTGCCTCGCACACCGCCGCCGACAAGCCCGCGCCTTCGTTGCCGGCGACGAGGGCAAGCGGGCCATTGAGATCGAGCGCATAGAGGTCGCTGTCCTCGGCCAGGGCGAGCGCAACGCTCTGACCGGCAAAGCCATTCAGCCACGCCGCCAGGTCGGCGCCCTGCTGCATCGGCAGCACGAACTGCGCGCCCTGCCCGCCGCGCAGCGCCTTGGGCGACCAGGGATCGTGGCAGCCCTTGGACAGCACCGCCAGCGTGGCGCCGGCCGCCGCGCCGGTGCGCAGCATGGCGCCGAGGTTGCCGGGGTCCTGGATGTCTTCCAGCACGATGACAAGCGGCATAGCCTCGCTGGCAGGCGGCGCAAGCCAGGTGGCCTCGGCGAGCACACCGGTGGGCGTGGCGACCG
>JAPTVL010000488.1:742-3568 GCA_028065725.1 Betaproteobacteria bacterium | reverse complement strand
GACGTCGGAGACCAGCGCGGCCTCGTCATGCCGGCCCCGGTATTCCAGGTAACTCAGCGAGCGCAATTGGGGCTCGTAATTGAACTTGAGCTTGTCCCCCAGGGTGGCCTCGCTGGTCTTCGGCACATCGAATTGACGACTGATCTGGTGGGCAAGGATCAGCTCGCCGCCACCGATGAGCCGGTAGTTCAGCTTCAGGTCGCCGTCCAGTTCGTCGTAGGCGGTGGGCTTCTGTTCGCCCACGTCGCCACCCCCTTCCAGGCTGTTGAAGCGCTTGCCGCTGATCCCGCCAAGGTATCCCAGCTGGTTGAAATTGCCTTCCACCTGCAGGCGCCCTGCCAGGCTGCCATCGGCGCTGGCGCCATGCAGGACCGCCAGGCCTTCAGCCCCCCTGGCACTGGAAAAATCCGTACGCTTGCGGGTGATGACATTGATCACTCCGCCGAGGGCGTCACTGCCGTAGAGCACCGAGGTCGGGCCGCGCACGACCTCAATGCGCTCGATCAGGTTAGGGTCGAGCGTATTGAGGTATTGGTGGGGTCCGAAGCGGTAGTAGGCGTTGTTCACCCGCACCCCGTCCACCATGATGAGCACCTGCTTGCCGGTGAGTCCGCGAATAAAGGGCGACCCACCGCCTGGATTGGTCTTCTGGATGAGCACGCCTTCCGCGCCGGACAGGATGTCCGGGGTGGTGCCTGCGTTGGACTGCTGGACAGCCAGGTCATCCAGCACGGTCACTGCCTGAGGCGTGTCGAACACCTCCCGCTCGACCCGGGCGGCGGTGACCACCATCTCTGGGATGGGGGCATTGTCGGCGGCACAGGCTTGGCCGGACAAGGCAGCCAGCGCGAAGGAAAGCGCGTTGAGAGAATAAAGGGTGTAAGGGTGTTTCATTTTTTGACCGCTTCGTGCTGCATTTGAGATTGAAAAAAGACGTCTGTAAGCCGGTCTGAAGCGCGACCTGCCACCGCAGATTCAGGATGAACACAAGGAATGGGCGGGCGGCCATGGCCGCCCGCCCAAGAGTCCATCAGCCTTGCCTGGCGTTACATCTGGCTCAGCTTGTCCAGCAGCTTGGTGCGCTCCTCGGACAGGTCACGGCCATGGCGCTCGGTTGGGTAGGGCGAGTCCTTCAGCCCCTTCCACAGGGCTCGGTTGAAACGCGGTTCGTCCAGCCGGTCCTCCACGGAAAAGTCCTGGCCGTCCATGACCTGGGCCCAGTAGCCGGCGTCGCGTTTTGGCTTGGCGTAGGCCATCGCTTTCGCGGTGGCCGGCAGGCTGTTGGCAGCCGTGCGCTCAGGCAACGGCAGACGGGTGGTGCGCAGCACCTCGGGCACCAGTGCGGTGTAGTTCCAGGGGCGCTTCACCTTCTCGAAGACCCCGGCCATGGGCAGAGCCAGGCCATCGGTGATGCCCATAGGCTTGATGCCCAGGATGTCCTCGATGGTGCGCAGCATGCTCACCGTGGTGTAGTGCTCTGACACCAGCGCGACCTGCTTCACATAAGGCCCCACCACGTAGGCGATGCTGCGGTGTGCGTCCATGTGATCGGGCGCGTTCTGGGCGTCGTCCTCCACGATGAATATCAGGGTGTTGTCCTTGAACGGACTGTTGGCTACTTTCTGCACCAGCTGGCCGATGGCGTAATCGTTATCTGCCATCTGGGTCTCGACGGTATTCACGCCAAACTTGGCGGTCGAGTAATTGCCGAAGTGATCGTGGGGGAAGCGAACGAACGACAGATTGGGCAGCGTGCCCTTCGCCGCGTGCTCGTCGAACTCGCGCTCCCATTCCTTGAACAGGTAGAAATCCGCATTGTTCTGGTCGTAGCCGCGGAAATAGGGATCGGTGTGAGCGGCAAGCGCCTGCTTGAGGGAAGCCGCCTGGGGCAGGCCGTGGGCGTAAGGGTCGGCCAGCTGCTCTTCGGTCATGGCGTTCGAGCTGCCCAGGTTGCCCACGAAAAAGCCGTAGTTGCGGATGGAGAGCCCGGCGCGCAGGGCGCCGTCCCACAGGTAGCCCGCCCCGGCCTCCTCGGCCGTATCCGGCGCGGCCACGTCCGCCGTCCCTGGCAGCAGGTCCGGGTCATTGGGGCTGGCGGGATTCTGTGCCACCCGTTCGGCAGTGGTGGGCAGGCTCACGTTGAGATTACGGTTGGCGCCTTCCCAGTCGTAGGTAAAGCCACGACCGCCGTAGCTCACGGCGACGGTCTTCTCGGTGTAGTCGGTGGTGCGCGCTGCAGTAGTCCAGTTCCAGCCGTCGCCACTTACCTCGCCGCTGTCGTGGAAATTGTCCAGGGTCACGAAGTTGCGTGCCAGGGCGTGGTGGTTGGGGGTGATGGGCTCGGGGAAGAGGGTGAGGGACGGATCGCCGTTGCCTTTCTCCAAATCACCCAGCACCTGATCGTAGGTGCGGTTTTCCTTCACCACATAGATCACGTGTCTGATCTTGTTGCGCAGGAAGGACATCATCTCCCTCGCCTGGTCGTGTTTGCCGGTTTGCGTAAAGCCGTTGTTCTTCGCGACCTGCCAGGTGAGCTGTGCCAGTTCCTGCTCGCTGGGCATGGGCATGGTCAGGAAACCCGCCTTGGTAAGCTGCCAGACGTACTGGTTGTTGGCGCTGCATCCGCTGAGAGAGCCGGGCGCGATGGACGTGGTATTGCGGCAGGCGCCGGGGTTCGGGCCTGCGTTGCTCTTGCCGTTGACCACGTAGAGCATGTCGCCGTTCTTGCTCAGGCTCACCGAGTTGGGGTACCAGCCGGTGGGGATCAGGCCCACGACTTTGCTCTTGCGGCCGTCATCATGCCGTTCGTCCTCATCCTCGGCGGCG
>JAPTVL010000488.1:0-732 GCA_028065725.1 Betaproteobacteria bacterium | reverse complement strand
GGCACCGCGCTTCGCTTCGTGTTCCATCATGCCCAGCTTCACCACGGCGACGGAGTTGGTCCCGCCATTGGTCACCAGCAGGAAGCGCTCGCCCGGGGTCAGGGCAAGGCTGTTGGGGTTGGCGCCACGCAGCTTGTCGGCCTTGGTCAGCACGCTCTTGGGCGCGGTGACATTGAATTCCTCCAGCACCGTGTCGCTGGCGGTGTCGATCACCGAGACGCTGTCGCTGTTGCCATTGGCCACGAACAGGCGGTGCTGGTCGCGGTTCAGGAGCATCTTGTTGGGCTGCCCGCCTACGGCGATGCGACCGGTTATGGCGGGCTGGGCGCCGGCGATGTCCAGCACCACCACTTCGCGGTCGCGTTGGCTGCTGACGTAGGCCTTGCCGTTGCCCATGATCGCCACCCAGTAAGGATAGGAGCCGCCAGGCACGCCGACCTGGGCCGGGTCATTCTTGCCCGCGCGCAGATCCAGCTCGGCGATCTCGGCGCGGGTCTCCAGGTCGATCACGCTGACGCTGTCGTTCTGCATGTTGGCCACCAGCAGGCGCTTGCCGTCCTGGGTGACGGCCATGCCAGCAGCGATGGGTCGCACACCGATGCCCAGGCCGACGTTGCCGTGACCCAGGGCGATGGCGGCCTGTTCAGTCCAGGTGCCGGCTTGCAGACCATAGACGTGCACGTTGTCGTTGACGCCGCCGGAGACGTAGAACTCGCGGCCGTTGGGATTCCA
>JAPTVL010000436.1 GCA_028065725.1 Betaproteobacteria bacterium | reverse complement strand
AGCCCGCCGCTGGGTGGTCGAAGTCTGTCATAGCTGGTTTAACCGCTTTCGCAAGCTCCTGGTACGGTACGAGAAACTGGAGCGCAGTTTCCTTGCCCTCAATCATCTCGCCGCCGCCATCATTGCGCTCCGCAAGGTCCACCTCAAGATAAACATTATTTACGGATAACTTCTAAAGAGTTGAGAAGGTCGACGCTGGCGACACGGCGACATGCCAATGAAAAACGCCCCCATGGTGAGATTCATGGGGGCGTTTTGAAAGTTGGCGCTGGCGATACGCCGATTCAGATTCCTACACCGTCACGGTATCCGCCACTTCCTTGAACTCAGCGATCTGGTCGAAGTTCATGTAGCGATAGACGTCGGCAGCCTTGGCATTCACCGCCTGCACCTGCTCCAGGTACTCGGCCATGGTCGGGATCCTGCCCATCAGCGCGGTCACCGCAGCAAGCTCGGCGGACGAGAGATAGACGCGGGTGTCGATGCCGAGGCGGTTGGGGAAGTTGCGCGTCGAGGTCGATACCGCCGTGCTGCCCTTCCGGATCTGCGCCTGGTTACCCATGCACAGGCTGCAACCCGGCATTTCCATGCGCGCGCCGGACTTGCCTAGGATGGCGTAGTAACCCTCTTCGTTGAGGATCATGGCGTCCATCTTGGTCGGCGGGGCGATCCACAGCCGTGTCGGGATGTCGGTCTTGCCTTCGAGCACCTTGCCGGCGGCACGGAAGTGGCCGATGTTGGTCATGCAGGAACCGATGAAGACCTCGTCGATCTTCTCGCCGGCGACTTCAGACAGCACTTTGACGTCGTCCGGATCGTTGGGGCAGGCCAGGATCGGTTCCTTGACGTCAGCCAGGTCGATCTCGATCACGGCGGCGTAGTCGGCATCGGCATCGGGCGCCAGCAGAGTGCCCTTGGCGATCCAGTCTTCCATGGCCTTGACGCGACGGCCGAGGGCGCGCTTGTCCTCGTAGCCTTCGGCGATCATCCACTTCATCAGCGTGATGTTGGAGCGCATGTACTCGACGATCGGTTCCTTGTTCAGGCGCACCGTGCAGCCGGCGGCGGAACGTTCGGCGGAGGCGTCGGTGAGTTCGAAGGCCTGCTCCACCTTGAGGTCGGGCAGGCCTTCGATTTCGAGGATGCGGCCGGAGAAGATGTTCTTCTTGCCCTGCTTGGCCACGGTCAGCAGGCCCTGTTTGATGGCGTAGAGCGGAATCGCATTGACCAGGTCGCGCAGCGTGATGCCGCGCTTGCCGGCTTCCGCGAGCGAACCCTTGAAGCGCACCAGCACCGATTCCGGCATGTCCAGCGGCATGACGCCGGTGGCGGCGGCGAAGGCGACCAGACCGGAACCGGCCGGAAAGGAAATGCCGATCGGGAAGCGGGTGTGGCTGTCGCCGCCGGTGCCGACGGTGTCAGGCAGCAGCAGGCGGTTGAGCCAGGAGTGGATCACGCCGTCGCCGGGACGCAGGCTGATGCCGCCGCGCGCGGTGATGAAGGAGGGCAGGGTGCGGTGGGTCTTGACGTCGACCAGCTTCGGGTAGGCGGCGGTGTGGCAGAAGGACTGCATCACCAGGTCGGCGGAGAAGCCGAGGCAGGCGAGGTCTTTCAGCTCGTCGCGGGTCATCGGGCCGGTGGTGTCCTGGCTGCCGACCGAGGTCATCTTCGGTTCGCAGTAGGTGCCGGGACGCACACCCTTGCCTTCAGGGAAACCGCAGGCGCGGCCGACCATCTTCTGCGCCAGGCTGAAACCCTTGCCGGAATCCTGCGGTGCCTGCGGCAGGCGGAACAGGGTGGAGGCGGGCAGGCCGAGGAATTCGCGGGCCTTGCCGGTCAGCGCACGGCCGATGATCAGGTTGATGCGGCCGCCGGCGCGCACTTCGTCGAAAATGACGTCGGACTTGACCTTGAATTCGGAAATCACGGCGCCGCCCTTGAAGGCCTTGCCCTCATAGGGACGCAGCTCGACTTCGTCGCCCATGTTCATCTGGCCGACGTCGAGTTCGATTGGCAGGGCGCCGGCGTCTTCCATGGTGTTATAGAAGATCGGGGCGATCTTGGTGCCGAGGCAGACGCCACCGAAGCGCTTGTTGGGGACGAAGGGAATGTCCTCGCCGGTGAACCACAGTACGGAATTGGTCGCCGACTTGCGCGAGGAGCCGGTGCCGACCACGTCGCCGACGTAGGCGACCAGGTTGCCCTTGGCCTTGAGCGCGTCGAGCTGCTTGATCGGGCCGCGTTCGCCGGCCTTGTCGGCCTCGATCCCGGGGCGCGGGTTCTTCAGCATGGCCAGCGCATGCAGCGGAATGTCGGGACGGCTCCAGGCGTCGGGCGCGGGCGAGAGGTCGTCGGTGTTGGTTTCGCCGGTGACCTTGAAGATCGTGACCTTCAGCGATTGCGGCACTTCCGGACGCTGGGTGAACCATTCGGCATCGGCCCAGGATTGCATCACGGCCTTGGCGTTGGCGCTGCCGGCCCTGGCCTTTTCGGCGACGTCGTGGAAGAAGTCGAACATCAGCAGCGTGGATTTCAGCGCCTTGGCGGCGACGGCGCCGACCACGGCGTCGTCGAGCACGTCGATCAGCGGCTTCACGTTGTAGCCGCCGACCATGGTGCCGAGCAGCTCGGTGGCCTTTTCACGCGAAATCAGCGAGCAGCTTTCCTCACCCTTGGCGACTTTGGCCAGAAATTCGGCCTTGACCTTGGCCGCGTCGTCGACGCCGGCCGGCACGCGATAGGTGATCAACTCGACCAGAAAAGCTTCCTCGCCCTTGGGCGGATTCTTCAGCAACGTGACCAGTTCTTCGGTCTGCTGTTTGGACAGCGGCAGCGGCGGGATACCAAGGGCGCCGCGTTCGGCGACGTGTTGGCGATAGGCGTCAAGCATGATGAGGTCCTCTCGTTGGAATTACTCAGTGGGTTGTGGCCGGCGTCAAGGTCGACGCGGTGGCGGTCGGGAAGAAGCGATGCCGGGCTTCGGCCGGCAGGGGCGCGCCGGTGGCCTGTGCACGGCGCAGCAATTCCCAGTAGTAGCGATACGAGGCGCGGTCGTGCAGCTTGCCTTCCCAGGCGATCGGCCCCCAGTTGGCGCTCTGCGCGGCGATCAGGATGCCCGCGGCTTCCGTCACTTCGGCGAAGTCGGGGCGCATGGCTTCGACGATGGGCTGGATCTGGCGCGGATGGATGCTCCACATGCGCAGGAAGCCGAACTCGCTGCGGGCACGGCGCGCATCCTCGCGCACCACTTCCGGATCGTTGAGGTCGGTGGTGACGTTGTGCGCCGGCACCACGCCATTGCCCAGCGCCGCCGCGGCGATTTCGCACTTGGCGCGCACGATCAGCGGATGCGAGAACTGGCCCGGCGAGCGCATCGCCGTGCCGGGAATCGCACCGTGGTGGGCGCTGACGAAATCCATCAGGCCGAAGTCGATGGATTCGACATGGGGCAGGGCGGCGATCTTCCAGGCCTCGTGCAGTGCGCCCGGAGTTTCGATCAGCACATGCACCGGAATTTCGCGCCGGATGCCATGGAGTGCGCGGACTTCGTCCAGCGCCACGATCTGGGTCAGCGCATCGGCGGCGCTGCCGACCTTGGGCAGCACGACGTAGGCCACCTGTTCACCGGCGCGACCGAGGATGATCTGCAGGTCGTCGCGCCAGTGCGCATGCGCCACGTCATGGATGCGCACGCCGAGGCGGCCGTGGGCGTTGGCGGAATCGAGCAGCAGGTCGGCGATCATCGCCGCGTGCTCGGCTTCGCGCCCGGCCGGCGCGCCATCCTCGCAATCGGCGGTGATGTCGAAAATAGGCTGGCCGTCCGCCAGCAGTTCGGCCTGCAGGCTCAACGCCTTGCGCAGGTTTTTTTCCGAGCCGGCATAGTGTTCGCAGGCCGCCAGAACCGGAAAGGGCTTGCTACCCTGGTACAGAACGGCGGCAGGATGCAGCGGCGGGATCACGTCAGGCCGTCCCGGGATTCCCGCGCTTCATCCTGCTGCCCGTCATCAGCCGAGCAGGCTGGCGACGCCGGCTTGCTCTTCCTGCAGCTCGGCCAGGGTCTTGTCCATCATGCTGCGCGAATACTCGTCGACCGCCAGGCCTTCGACGCGCTTGTATTCACCGCCTTCGGTAGTTACCGGCACACCGTAGATGATGCCCTTGGGGATGCCGTAGCTGCCGTCGGACGGCACGCCCATGGTGACCCACTTGCCCTTGGTGCCCAGCGCCCAGTCGCGCATGTGGTCGATCGCGGCGTTGGCGGCCGAGGCGGCCGACGAGGCGCCGCGCGCGGCGATGATCGCGGCGCCGCGCTTGCTGACGGTCGGGATGTACTCGTTGCGATACCAGACTTCGTCATTGATTGCGGCGGGAGCCGCGGTGCCGGCCACGGTGCAGAAGCGCAGGTCCGGGTACATGGTGGGCGAGTGGTTACCCCAGACGATCATCTTTTCGATGTCGGTAACGGCCTTGCCGGTGCGTGTCGCGAGTTGCGACACGGCGCGGTTGTGGTCGAGGCGCAGCATCGCGGTGAAATTCTTCGACGGCAGGGAGGGGGCGGAGCGCATGGCGATATAGGCATTGGTGTTGGCGGGGTTGCCGACCACCAGAACTTTGACATTGCGCGAGGCGACATCGTTCAGGGCCTTGCCCTGTTCGATGAAGATCTTGGCGTTTTCCATCAGCAGGTCCTTGCGCTCCATGCCCGGGCCGCGCGGCTTGGCGCCGACCAGCAGGGCGTAGTCGGCATCCTTGAAGGCGACCTTGGGATCGTCGGTGCCGACCATGCCGGCCAGGGTCGGGAAGGCGCAGTCATCGAGTTCCATCATGACGCCCTTGAGTGCGGCCTGGGCTTTTTCCATCGGCAGTTCGAGCATCTGCAGGATCACGGGCTGATCCTTGCCCAGCATCTCGCCGGCGGCAATGCGGAAAACCAGGGCGTAACCGATTTGGCCGGCGGCGCCGGTCACTGCAACACGAACGGGGGCTTTTGCCATTTGTAGAACTCCTGTATCAGTTTGAATCGATTGGTCAAGATTGCAAGAAATGGGGGGATGGATCAGCGCGGTGGACTGCAGCCGAAAGCCCGGATGATACGGCATCAACAGTGGTCACTATTCTAGGAACAATGCTGCGCTGTGTCAATAACTAACTAATATCTTATATAAGATATAAGACGAGGGGTGGACGACCATAAAAAAATGTGGTCAAATGCCGCCCATGCCGGATTCTGCCGTATCCCCAAAGGGGAATCCCTCCAATGAGCACCCCACGGGTGCCTCGACCGCGACGTCGCAAAAAGTCGTGGCTTCCGCCGTATCGCCATCGCCGACTTTCAGTCCCCTGTATCGCCAGATCAAGAGCCTGCTGATGCAGCGCCTGGAATCCGGCGAATGGCGACCCGGCGAGGCCATTCCCAGTGAAGCCGATCTGGCGATACGCTTCAACGTCAGCCAGGGCACGGTGCGCAAGGCCATCGACGAAATGGCGGCGGAAAATCTGCTGCTGCGACGCCAGGGCAAGGGAACCTTCGTCGCTTCCCATGACGATCCGCGCGCATTCTTTCGTTTCCTGCGCCTGGTCCCGCTGGCAGGGGGTATCGAGCAGGCGCAGAGCGTACCTCTGGAATGCTGGCGCGCCAAGGCCGGGCCGGAGGTGGCGCGCATGCTCGAATTGAATATCGGCGATCCGATCAACATCGTGCGCCGCCTGCTGAAGTTTTCCGGAAAGCCGGTGGTGGTCGATGAGATCTACCTGCCGGGCAGCATCTTCGGCACCGTGACTCTGGAAATGCTGCGTGACTATCAGGGCTCGCTCTACAGCTTCTTCGAAAACCGCTTCGGCATCCGCATGATTCGCGCCGAAGAACGTCTGCGCGCCGTTCCCGCCGACCGCGCCAGCGCCGAGTTGTTGAACGTAGCGGAGGGCAGTCCGCTGCTGTCCGTCGAGCGTGTCAGTTTTTCGTATGCCGACAAGCCGGTCGAATGGCGCCGCGGACTCTATGCGACGCATGATCACTGCTATTTCAACGAGCTGGGCTAGCCGACTGCATTAAATTTGTTTTCCTGCTGCATGGATTGTTTTATAGTGCGCCGCATCAAAAAGAAGGAGAGACCTGTATATGACCGAGATGACGAAACAGCGACCGAAGCATCTGGCGCTTCATGAAATCAGGCTTCCGTTAGCCGGCTTCGCTTCGATTTTGCACCGCATCAGCGGCGCCGGATTGTTCCTCATGCTGCCCCTGCTGATCTGGCTGCTTCAGCTTTCGCTCGGATCCACGCAGCAGAACGTCGATCTGTTCAATGCCGTGACTGGCAACTGGCTGGTCAAACTGATCCTGCTGGGCCTGATCTGGGCCTTCCTGCATCACTTCTGCATGGGCATCCGCATTCTGCTGATCGATATCCATGTCGGCGTCGAGAAACAGCAGGCGCGCAGTTCGGCAATGGCGGTGATGGTGATCAGCCTGGCGCTGACTGCGATCTTCGGCCTGAAACTCCTGGGAGCTTATTGATATGAACCGACTCGTGGTCGGGGCTGGTTACGGCCTCAAGGATTGGCTGGCGCAGCGCATCACGGGCGTCGTCATGGCGATATTCACGCTGGTCATGTTCGCCGCCGCATTGGCCGGCGCGATGGCGTCGCGCGAAGCCTGGCAGGCCTTCATGGGTCACGGCTTCATCCGTTTCATCAGTTTCCTGTTCATCGTCAGCCTTTGCTGGCACGCCTGGGTCGGCGTGCGCGACATCTGGATGGACTATCTCAATTCCGCTGCGCTCCGCCTGATTTTGCATGTGCTGACGCTGCTCGCGCTGGTCGGCTACGCCGGCTGGGCCATACAGATCATCTGGAGACTCTGACCGTGCAATATTCCGTTCGCAAATTCGATGCGGTCATCGTTGGCGCCGGCGGCGCCGGCCTGCGTGCCGCGATTCAGTTGTCGGAGGCCGGCTACAAGACGGCCGTGCTGACCAAGGTTTTCCCCACCCGCTCGCACACCGTCGCGGCGCAGGGTGGCGTTGCCGCCAGCCTGGGCAACTCCGAGGAGGATCACTGGCACTGGCACATGTACGACACGGTCAAAGGTTCCGACTGGCTCGGCGACCAGGACGCGATCGAGTTCATGTGCCGCAAGGCCAACGAAGTGGTGGTCGAGCTGGAACACTACGGCATGCCTTTCGACCGCCTCGACAACGGCAAGATCTACCAGCGTCCCTTCGGCGGCCACATGTCGAACTTCGGCGAAAAGCCGGTGCGCCGCTCCTGCGCCGCGGCCGACCGCACTGGTCACGCCATGCTGCATGCGATGTACCAGCGCAACGTCAAGGTCAATACCCAGTTCTTCGTCGAATGGCAGGCGCTCGACCTGGTGCGCGATGCCGAGGGCGACGTCATGGGCGTCACCGCGATGGACATGGAAACCGGCGAGATCGTGGTGTTCCATGCCAAGGCCACCATTTTCGCCACCGGCGGATCGGGCCGCATCTACTACTCCTCGACCAATGCCTTCATCAACACCGGTGACGGCCTGGGCATGGCGGCGCGCGCCGGCATCCCGCTGGAAGACATGGAGTTCTGGCAGTTCCACCCGACCGGCGTCGCCGGTGCCGGCGTGCTGATCACCGAAGGCGTGCGCGGCGAAGGCGGCATCCTGCGCAATTCGGCCGGCGAACGTTTCATGGAGCGCTACGCACCGAACGCCAAGGATCTGGCTTCGCGCGACGTGGTGTCGCGCGCGATGACCACCGAGATCAACGAAGGTCGCGGCTGCGGTCCGAACAAGGATTTCGTGCTGCTCGACATCACCCACCTGCCGCCCGAAACCATCATGAAGCGCCTGCCGGGCATTCACGAGATCGGCATCCAGTTTGCCGGCGTTGATTGCCTCAAGGAACCGCTGCCGGTGGTGCCGACCTGTCATTACCAGATGGGCGGCATCCCGACCAATTACCTGGGCCAGGTCGTGGTGCCCAAGGGCGGCAATCCAAGTGAGCCGGTGCATGGCTTCTACGCCGCCGGCGAATGCGCCTGCGCCTCGGTACATGGCGCCAACCGCCTCGGCACCAATTCCCTGCTCGACCTACTGGTGTTCGGCAAGTCTGCCGGCGAAACGGCAGTCAACGACCTGCGCAACAACGTCAAGGCGCACAAGCCGCTGGCACAGGATGCCATCGACCGCAGCCTGGCGCGCGTCGATCGCCTCAACCACCAGAAGGATGGCGCCGATGTGCATGAGACCCGTCTGGCCATGCAGCGCACCATGCAGAAACACGCCGGAGTGTTCCGCTTCAAGGACATGCTGGCCGAGGGTGTCAAGCGCATCGACGAGATCGCCGGTCAGGTGGCGCAGACGCAGATCAAGGACAAGTCCAAGGTATTCAACACGGCGCGCATCGAAGCCCTGGAACTCGACAACCTGCTCGAAGTCGCCAAGGCCACCATCGTCTCGGCCAATGCCCGTACCGAATCGCGTGGTGCCCACGTCCGCGACGACGCCGTCGATACACCGGAAACGCCGGACGGACGCGACGACAAGAACTGGCTGAAACATACGCTGTGGTACCGCGAAGGCAATCGCCTCGATTACAAGGCTGTGCAGATGAAGCCGATGAGTGTCGACACCATCGAGCTGAAGAAGCGCGCCTACTGACAAGGAAATGACGATGACGAATGCCAACCGTACCGTCCAGTTCAAGATCTATCGCTACGATCCGGATCAGGACGCCAAGCCCTACATGCAGGACATCTCGGTCGAGCTCGAATCCACCGACCGCAAGCTGCTCGACGCCATGGTCAAGCTCAAGGCGCAGGACGATTCCATTTCCTTCCGTCGTTCCTGCCGTGAGGGCGTCTGCGGTTCCGACGCCATGAACATCAACGGCAAGAACGGCCTGGCCTGCCTGACCGCAATGGACAGCTTCCCCGCAGGCAAGCCCATCGTGCTGCGTCCGCTGCCCGGCCTGCCGGTGATCCGCGACCTGATCGTGGATATGACGCAGTTCTTCAAGCAGTACAACTCGATCAAGCCCTACCTGATCAACAACGATCCGCCGCCTGAGCGCGAGCGTCTGCAGTCGCCGGAGGACCGCGAGGAGCTCAACGGTCTCTACGAGTGCATCCTCTGCGCCTGCTGCTCGACGTCCTGCCCGTCCTTCTGGTGGAACCCGGACAAGTTCGTCGGCCCGGCCGGTTTGCTCGCCGCCTATCGCTTCATCGCCGACACGCGCGACCAGGCGACCAACGAGCGGCTGGACGACCTGGAAGACCCGTATCGCCTGTTCCGCTGCCACACCATCATGAACTGCGTCGACGTCTGCCCGAAGGGCCTGAACCCGACCAAGGCGATCGGAAAAATAAAGGAAATGATGGTCAGGCGGGCCGTCTGACCGTGGAGGAGGATCGCACGGCGCGCATCAATCGCCTGAAATGGCATTGCCGGCGCGCCCTGCTGGAGCTGGACCTGGTATTCGACCGTTTCTGGGAGCGCTACGAGGCCAGCCTGGATGCCCAAGGTGAAGCAGCGCTGGAGCAATTGCTGGAACTACAGGACCACGATCTGTGGGCGCTGGTCAGCGGCAGGGACGTCACCGACGACCCGCAACTGGCGGCAATGATTGAGCGGCTGCGGGAAGTGTCCCCCGCAGCCAATTTCGAGTAACAGCGGCAATCAACGGACCTGAAAGAGGATCTGATCATGAGCACGAATCGCACAGCAAGCTTGACCATCGACGGCAAGACCGTGGAATTTCCGGTGATGACCGGCGTTCATGGCAACGACGTCATCGACATCCGCACCCTCGGTGCCAAGACCGGCTTGTTCACCTACGACTCCGGTTTTCTTTCCACCGCCAGTTGTCAGTCGAAGGTGACTTTCATCGACGGCGACAAGGGCGAGCTGCTGTATCGCGGCTATCCGATCGAGCAGTTGGCCGAGAATTGCAACTTCCTCGAAGTCGCCTACCTGCTGAAGAACGGCGAATTGCCCAACCCGAAGCAGAAGTCCGATTTCGAAAACACCATCAAGAAGCACACCATGGTGCACGAGCAGCTGGTGCGGCTCTATCAGGGCTTCCGCCGCGACGCGCATCCGATGGCGGTGATGGTCGGCGTGGTCGGCGCGCTGTCGGCCTTCTATCACGATGTCACTGATTTCGCTGATCCCGAGGATCGCAGCATCTCCTTCAATCGCCTGGTCGCCAAGTTGCCGACCATCGTGGCCATGGCCTACAAGTACAACACCGGCCAGCCTTTCATGTATCCGCGCAACGACCTCGACTACACCGCCAACTTCATGCACATGATGTTCGGTACGCCCTGCGAGGAATACAAGCCGAATCCGGTGCTGACCCATGCGCTGGACACCATTTTCACGCTGCACGCCGATCACGAGCAGAACGCCTCGACCTCGACGGTGCGCCTGGCCGGCTCCTCGGGTGCCAATCCCTTCGCCTGCATTTCTGCCGGCATCGCCTGTCTCTGGGGTCCGGCCCACGGCGGCGCCAACGAAGCCTGCCTGGAAATGCTGGAAGAAATCGGCGACGTCTCGCGCGTCGGCGAATACATCAAGCGCGCCAAGGACAAGAGCGACAGCTTCAAGCTGATGGGCTTCGGTCACCGCGTCTATAAGAACTTTGATCCGCGCGCCAAGCTGATGGGCAAGGTTTGCGCCGATGTGCTCGGCGAACTGGGCCTGGAGAACGACCGGCTGTTCAAGCTGGCCAAGGAGCTAGAGAAGATCGCTCTCGAAGATCCCTATTTCGTCGAGAAGAAACTGTATCCGAACGTCGATTTTTACTCGGGCATCGTGCAGAAGGCGCTCGGCATCCCGACTTCGATGTTCACCTGCATTTTCGCGCTGGCGCGTACCGTCGGCTGGATGACGCAGTGGGAGGAGATGATCACCGATCCGGAATACAAGATCGGCCGTCCGCGCCAGCTTTATACCGGTGCGGCCAGGCGCGACGTCAAGGCGCTGAACCAGCGCTGATCCGTTTTCGGCCAAGACGGGGGGCGGTTGACGCCCCCCGGTTTTTTCCCCAAACATGAGCAGGTGACGCAATGATGAAGCAGATGCTGTCCAACTCGTATCTGTTCGGCACCAATACGCCGTATATCGAGGCGCTGTACGACGCCTATCTCGCCAATCCGGCTTCCGTCGAGCCGGTCTGGCGCGATTATTTCGACAAGCTCGGAACCCTGCCGGGTGCCGGCAACTATACCGGCCCGGACGTGGCCCATCATCCGGTGATCACCTCCTTCGCGCAGCGCGCCAAGGACGGCACGCTGCAGGCCGGGCGCGCCACGGCGCAATCGGACGGCAAGCAGATCAAGGTGCTGCAACTGATCAATGCCTACCGCTTCCTAGGCAACCGCTGGGCGCAACTGGATCCGCTGAAGCGCGCCGAGCGTCCCGCGGTAGCCGAACTCGAACCTTCACATTACGGCTTTACCGAGGCCGACCTCGGCCAGGTGTTCCAGACCGGATCATTCGCGGCGGTGCCCGAGACGGCAACCCTGCGCGAGATCCTCGAAGCCTGCCGGCAGACCTTCTGCGGCACCATCGGTACCGAGTTCATGTACATCTCGGATGTCGGTCACAAGCGCTGGCTGCAAGCCAAGCTGGAACCGATTCGCGGCACGCCGGCCTATACGGCCGAAGACAAGAAGCGCTTCCTGGTGCAACTGACCCACGCCGAGACATTGGAACGTTATCTGCACACCAAGTATGTCGGGCAGAAGCGCTTCTCGCTCGAGGGCGGCGAAGCCCTGATCCTGGCCATGGACCAGTTGATCCGCACTGCCGGCACCGTCGGCGTGCAGGAAATGGTGATCGGCATGGCGCATCGCGGGCGCCTCAACGTGCTGGTCAATACCCTGGGCAAACAGCCCTCGATGCTGTTCGACGAGTTCGAGGGCAAGAAGAAATCGGCTCTCTCGGCCGGCGACGTCAAGTACCACATGGGCTATTCGTCCGACGTCGGCACGCCGGGCGGTCCGGTGCACCTGACCTTGGCGTTCAACCCTTCGCACCTCGAAATCGTCAATCCCGTGGTCGCCGGCTCGGTCTATGCGCGCCAGGTACGCCGTGGCGCCGAGGGCAAAGTCCAGGCGTTGCCGGTGCTGATCCATGGCGATGCCGCTGTGGCCGGCCAGGGCGTCAACCAGGAGATGCTGAACTTCTCCAACACGCGCGGCTACGGCACCGGCGGCACGGTGCACATCGTGGTGAACAACCAGATCGGCTTCACCACCTCGGACCTGCGCGACTACCGTTCCTCGCTGTATTGCACCGACATCTTCAAGATGATCGAAGCGCCGATTTTCCACGTCAATGGCGACGATCCCGAGGCGGTGGCGCTGGTGACCCAGATCGCGATGGAATACCGCCAGGAATTCAAGAAGGACGTGGTGATCGACATCGTCTGTTTCCGCAAGCTCGGCCACAACGAGCAGGACGAGCCGATGGTGACCCAGCCGCTGATGTACAAGAAGATCGCCCAGCATCCGGGTACGCGCAAGCTGTATGCGGACAAGCTCGAAGCCCAGGGCGTCATCGCCAAGGGCGATGCCGAGCAGATGATCAAGGATTACCGTTCCGCGCTGGATGAAGGCCGGCACCTGATCGACCCGGTGATCAGCGATTACCAGAGCAAGTTCTCGATCGACTGGACGCCCTACATCAACGTGCCTTACACGGAGAAGTGCGACACCACGGTATCGATGACCGAGATGCAGCGCCTGGCCAATCGCCTCACCGCTGTGCCGGATAACTTCACGCTGCACTCGCGGGTGCAGAAAATCATCGACGACCGCAAGCAGATGGGCGAAGGCAAACTGCCGGTCGACTGGGGCATGGCGGAGAACCTGGCCTATGCGACGCTGGTGGCTGCCGGCTACAACATCCGCGTCTCGGGCGAAGATGTCGGCCGCGGCACCTTTTTTCACCGCCACGCCGCGCTGCACGACCAGAACCGCGAGAAGTGGGACGAGGGCACCTACTGGCCGCTGCAGAATATCCAGGAGAATCAGGGCCGTTTCATGTGCTTCGATTCGGTGCTGTCCGAGGAAGCCGTGCTGGCCTTCGAATACGGCTTCGCCACGGCGGCGCCCAACGAGATGGTGGTCTGGGAGGCGCAGTTCGGCGACTTCGCCAACGGCGCCCAGGTGGTCATTGACCAGTTCCTGTCCTCCGGCGAAGCCAAGTGGGGCCGTGGCTGCGGCCTGGTGATGCTGCTGCCGCACGGCTACGAAGGGCAGGGGCCGGAGCACTCGTCGGCGCGCCTCGAACGCTACATGCAGCTTTCCGCCGATTTCAACTGGGAAGTCTGTGTGCCTTCGAATGCCGCGCAGGTCTATCACATGCTGCGCCGCCAGATGCTGCGCAAGCAGCGCAAGCCGCTCATCGTCATGACGCCGAAGTCGCTGCTGCGCCACAAGGATGCCACGAGTTCGCTCGAGGAACTGGCCAACGGCACCTTCCAGACCATCATCGGCGAGGTCGACAAGGTCGATCCGAAGAAGGTGACGCGCATGGTGACCTGCGCCGGCAAGGTCTATTTCGACCTGCTGGCCGCGCGGCGCGAAAAGAAGATCGACAACGTCGTCCTGGTGCGTGTCGAGCAGCTCTATCCCTTCGACGACCGCCGGCTGTTCGAGGAGATGGAGAAGTATCCCAACCTCAAGGAACTGATCTGGTGCCAGGAAGAGCCGATGAACCAGGGCGCCTGGTACGCCAAGCATCATCGCCTGGAGCGGCTGATCAAGAAGGGCCAGATCCTCGATGCGGTGGCGCGTCCTTCGTCACCATCCCCGGCCGTCGGCTATGCCTCGAAACATGTCCAGCAGCAGAAGGAAGTGGTCAACGCTGCCCTCGGCATCAAGGAATAACGGAGAAATCATGATCATCGAAGTCAAGGTACCCCAACTATCCGAGTCGGTGGCCGAAGCCACCCTGTCGGCCTGGCATGTCAAGGAAGGCGATGCCGTCACCCGCGACCAGAACCTGATCGACATCGAAACCGATAAAGTGGTGCTGGAGTTGCCGGCACCGGACAGCGGCGTGATCGTCAAGATCATCAAGGGCAACGGCGAAACCGTGGTTGCCGGCGAAGTCATCGCCCAACTGGACACCGAGGGCAAAGCCGCGGTTGCCGCGCCTGCCGCCAAACCCGCGGCAGCGCCCGCTGCCGCGCCGGCTCCTGCTGCCGCTGCGACGGCGATGCCGTCGGCGCGCAAGATCATGGACGAGAAGGGTATTTCCGCTGCCGACGTACAGGGCAGCGGTCGTGGCGGACGCATCCTCAAGGAAGACGTCAGCGGTGGCGCCAAGGCAGCAGCCCCGGCGCCGGCCGCCGTGTCACCAGCGCCGACTGTTGCGGCCAAGCCTGCACTGCCGCAGCCCAATGTCGTCAGTGCCGATGCCATCATCGCCGACCGCCCGGAACAGCGCGTGCCGATGTCGCGCCTGCGCGCACGCGTTGCCGAGCGCCTGGTGCAATCGCAGTCCACCAACGCCATCCTGACCACCTTCAACGAGGTCAACATGGCGCCGGTGATGGAAATGCGCAAGAAGTACCAGGAAAGGTTCGAGAAGGAACACGGCGTCAAGCTCGGCTTCATGTCCTTCTTCGTCAAGGCCGCGGTGGCCGCGCTGAAGAAGTATCCGGTGATCAACGCTTCGGTCGACGGCAACGACATCGTCTATCACGGCTATTTCGACATCGGCATTGCGGTCGGTTCGCCGCGCGGCCTGGTGGTGCCGATCCTGCGCGACGCCGACCAGATGAGCCTGGCGCAAATCGAGAAGAAGATCGCCGAATTCGGCTCCAAGGCCAGGGACGGCAAGCTGTCCATCGAAGACCTGACCGGCGGCACTTTCTCGATTTCCAACGGCGGCACCTTCGGTTCGATGCTGTCGACTCCGATCATCAATCCGCCGCAGTCGGCCATTCTTGGCGTGCATGCGACCAAGGACCGTGCCGTGGTCGAGAACGGCCAGATCGTGATCCGGCCGATCAACTATCTCGCCATGTCCTACGACCACCGCATCATCGACGGTCGCGAGGCGGTGCTGGGCCTGGTCACCATGAAGGAAGCGCTGGAAGATCCGGCCCGCCTCCTGCTGGACGTTTAAGGGATTTTTCATGGCAAACAAAAAATTTGACGTCGTGGTGATCGGCGGCGGCCCCGGCGGTTACGTCGCGGCGATCCGTGCGGCGCAACTGGGGCTATCCACGGCCTGCATCGAATCGGAGTCCTACGCCGATCCCAAGGGCGAAGTGCGTCTTGGCGGTACCTGCCTCAACGTCGGCTGCATCCCGTCGAAGGCCTTGCTGCAGTCCTCGGAGCTCTATGAGCAGGCCAGTCATTCCTTTGTCATGCACGGCATCTCCACTTCCGGCGTGAAGATGGACGTGGCGACCATGATCAAGCGCAAGGACAACATCGTCGGCCAGCTGACCAGCGGCATCAAAGGCCTGTTCAAGAAGAACAAGGTCACCTTGCTGCCCGGCCACGGCAAGTTCGTCAATCGCGAGGAAGAGTGCTGGCGGATCGACGTCAATGGCGAAATTGTCGAAGCCACCCACGTCATTGTCGCCACCGGCTCAAAGGCGCGCCATCTGCCTGGCATTCCAGTCGATAACAAGCTGATCTGCGACAACGTCGGCGCGCTCTCGTTCGATTCGACCCCGAAGCGCCTCGGCGTGATCGGCGCTGGTGTGATCGGCCTCGAACTCGGATCGGTATGGAAGCGGCTGGGGTCCGAGGTAACAATCCTCGAAGCCTTGCCGGATTTCCTCGGCTCGGCCGATCAGGCGGTGGCCAAGGAAGCCTGGAAGGTGTTCACCCAGAAGCAGGGGCTTGACATCCAGCTCGGGGTCAAGATCACCAAGGTCGAAACCGGCAAGAAGGGTATCAGCGTCGAGTATGAGCTGGGCGACGAAACCCGGACCCTGCAGTGCGACCGCCTGATCGTTTCCGTCGGCCGCGTGCCGCATACCGAGGGCCTTGGCGGCGAGAACGTCGGCCTGGAGATCAATCCACGCGGCTATATCAAGGTGGACAAGAACTGCCGCACCAATCTGCCAAACGTTTGGGCCGTCGGTGACGTGGTGCCGGGTCCGATGCTGGCGCACAAGAGCATGGAAGAGGGCGTCATGGTGGCCGAATGCATCGCCGGGCAGAAGGGGCACGTCAATCTGGACACCGTGCCCTGGATCATCTATACGCATCCGGAAATCGCCTGGGTGGGCAAGACCGAGCAGCAGCTGAAGAACGAAGGCGTCGAATACCGTACCGGGCAGATTCCCTTTGCTGCCAACGGCCGCGCTTTGGGTCAGGGCGATACCACGGGCTTCGTCAAAATGATCGCCTGCGCCAAGACCGACCGGATACTTGGCGTTCACGTCATCGGCAACAATGCCTCGGAACTGATTGCCGAAGCCGTCGTGGCGATGGAGTTCAACGCGTCGTCGGAAGACATTGCCCGTATCTGCCACGCCCATCCGACACTCTCGGAAGCCATGCATGAAGCATCGCTGGCCGTGGACAAGCGGGCGTTGCATTTCTGATCGAGCGCATGCCAGTACGGGGCGGCCGGGTCAGCCTGGCCGCCCTTTTCACTAGGGTCTGTTCACAATCATGCGACGGTGGCGCCGGGATCAAATTGGGATGCGATGCAAGGCGCGGCGACGCCGCGATGTTGATACCTCGCCAGGAGCCGCAACGCCGCAGCGCGCCCAATTTGACCCGGCCCTGCGGGTTGAGGCCGGACGCGGCGCCTGCTGCGTTGTCGGACTTGGCAAGGGATTACCCTTGCCGGCGTCCTCCGCCTTGCATCCATCCGCGTCTGGCCTCAACGCCATCCGCCGGATGATTGTGAACAGACCCTATGCCCCATAAAATTCTCAAAGTCCTCAAGGACGGCATGACCGAAGGCTTCAATGCCGCGCTGGCCGCGCGCGGCATCGAGGCCGATCCGGCGCAACTGCTGGCGGCGCAGCGCCTGCAACAGTTCTACGATGAACTGCTGGCGCTCAAGGCGGCCCGGCGCGGTCGGCTGAGGAAACTGCTGGTCCATCCCGAACTTCCGCGCGGCGTCTGGTTCTGGGGTGGAGTGGGGCGCGGCAAGAGCTTCCTGATGGATTGTTTTTTCGCGGCAGTGCCCTATGAACGCAAGCGCCGCGTGCATTTTCATGCCTTCATGCGCGAGATTCACGAATCGCTGCGCGCGCATCGCAACGAGCCGGATCCGCTGGCGAAGGTGGCAGCCCGCATCGCCCGACAAACCCGCCTGATGTGCTTCGATGAATTCCACGTCTCCGACATTGCCGACGCGATGATGCTGGGACGGCTGATGCAGGCACTGTTCGATGCCGGCGTGGTGTTCTGCATCACGTCGAACTATCCGCCCGATGGTCTCTATCCGAACGGCTTGCAGCGCGAACTGTTCCTGCCGACCATCGCGCTGCTGCGACATAAACTTGATGTGATCGAAATCGATGTCGGCATCGACTATCGTTTGCGTGCGCTGGAACAGAGCCAGGTCTACCTGGTGGCCGAGGATGCAGCGGCTGATGCCACAATCGAGCGCACCTTTCACGCGATTGCCGGTGGCGCCGGGCATACCAAGCCGATCGAGGTGCTGGGCCGTTCCCTTCCGGTATTGCATCGCGCGCCGGGAGTGATCTGGTTCGATTTCGCCACGCTGTGTGGTGGCCCACGTTCGCAGAACGACTACTTGTGGCTGGCCAATTCCCATCACACCCTGTTTCTTTCCCGGGTGCCGAAATTGTCGGCCGACAGGGCCAATGAAGCGCGGCGTTTTACCTGGCTGGTCGACGTGCTCTACGATCATCGCGTCAAGCTGATCATCGGCGCCGCCTGCCCGGCGGAAGCGCTCTACACGCAAGGCGTGCAGTCCGGCGAATTCAAGCGCACGGTCAGCCGCCTGGTGGAAATGCGTTCCCTTGAGTACCTCGCCAGTCCGCATCGGCACGAGGATGTGCTGGCACTTGAAGGGACCGTCGGCGGGACTTGATTCCTCCCTCGCAGACTCGGTTAGAATGAATCGAGTTCGCCGAAGAGGGAGAACCACATGCTGCATCAAGGAGAAAAGGCGCCGGAGTTTTCACTGCCCGACGCCGATATGGAGTGGTTCGATTTTGGTTCGCTGCGCGGCCGTCAAAACGCCGTGCTGTTTTTTTATCCGCGCGACGGCACCCCCTATTGCACGCTGGAGGCGGCCGATTTCTCGGATCACGAAAATGAATTCGCCCGGCTTGACTGCGTTGTGCTCGGCGTCTCGCGCGACGATTGTCTTTCACATGCAGATTTCCGCGACAAGCATGGCTTGTCGGTGCGGCTGTTGTCGGACGAGGAAGGCGATGTCTGTCGCAAGTTCGGCGTGTCCCAGTTTCGCGAACGGGACGGCCACAAGAAGCTGTGTGTAATACGTTCGACCTTCATCGTCGATAAGGAAGGCATAGTTCGTCACGCCCTCTACGATGTGCATCCGAAAGGGCATGCCGCCGAGGTTTATCAACTCGTTAAAAGCCTCAACGGCAAAGGAAAGCAACATGCTCATCGCTAGGAACACGGTCGTTACTCTCAAATACAACGTCAGGGATGTCGATGGCACGTCGATCGACGAAGGTAAGGCCCCGATGGTTTATCTGCACGGCGGTTATGGCGGCATTTTCGATCGCCTTGAAGAAGAACTTCAGGGCAAGGCCGTGGGTGATGCCCTCGAAGTCAAACTTGAGCCGGATGATGCGTTCGGCGAATACGATGCCGAACTGGTCGTCATCGAACCGCGCCAGTTGTTTCCCGACAATATCGAAGTCGGCATGCAGTTCGAGCGCGGCAGCGAGGATGGGGAAAGCGACGATGCGCTATTCACCATTACCGATATTGCCGACGACAAGGTGGTAGTGGATGGCAACCACCCGCTGGCCGGCATCGCGCTGGTGTTCGCCTGCACCGTCACCGCAGTGCGCGCCGCCACCACCGAAGAGATCACTCATGGCCATGTGCACGGCGACCATGGCCACCATCACTAGGCCTGGCTGAAGCACTCTGCGCATGAGGGCCGTGTGGCCCTCATGTCGCTTGTGCCCGGCTTTCGAACATGTCGGATCCCGATGTTTCAGCTGCCGTGAAATGGCCATCGGTGCCGAACTGCTATGGCTGGCTTTCCCTTGATCGACGCGGCACCTGGCGGCTGCAGGGCGAACCGGTCAGACATCCGGGTCTGATCGCATTCATCAATGCGCATTACGTTGCCGACGAATCCGGCAACTGGAGATTCCAGAATGGCCCGCAAGCGGTGTTCGTGTCCCTCGACTACACGCCGCTGGTGTGGCGCATGGATTCCGATGGCAGCCTGACGGCGCATACTGGCGCTGCCGGTGGCGCTGTCGCGGCAGTCTACCTGGACGAAGAGGGCGCCGTGCTGCGGCGTGCGGCATCGGGCTTCTTGATGACCGGGACCTTGCGGCATTCGTGGCGGCCTGCCAACTCGTCAGCGGCGCGCCAGCGGCGCAGGAAGACTTGCTCGACGTCATGGCCGGCGGTTCGGGCGTGTTCTGGCGCGGCCTGCCGCTGCTGTCGATCAGGCGGCTCGAAGTTCCACGACGATTCGGCTTCGATCCAGCGCCGAGGCTGTGAAATTTCTGCCGGTGACCTGAAAGATCGCGATCCGCGCTCAGGCGCAGGTGCCGTCGCGAGTGTCGTTCAGGATCGGCCAGAGGCCTTCCCAGGCATTGCCCGAGCACATTTTCTGACACTCCTGGAAGGCGACGGTGACTCGTTCGCCCTGTTCCCATACGTGCACCGTGCAGCGGTCGCTCAAGTGGTTCAGCATTACGTTCGGTAATTCGCTGTTGACGCGCGAACAAAACTACCCAGTTTCATGAGGTAGTGCGCGTTCAAAATTACCCAGGGTGATTTACCTTCGCTGCTCATTTTTTGAGCAGGACAACAAGGAGATGATCACCATGAAACAACT
>JAPTVL010000183.1 GCA_028065725.1 Betaproteobacteria bacterium | reverse complement strand
CGGCATGAGGACGAGCGGATGTGATCATGTGGCGGGGCGATTTGTGCGGCCAGAGACCGAGCGGGCGCAAGCGCGAATAGCCCACAGCGACATACGGCAGCACAGAAGGACGGCTGCACCAGCGCCCTGATCTTGCCCCTGTTCCACGGACACCCGGATAAGCGATTCAATATCGCAATCCGGAGTGAGCAAGATGACCGAGAAGCAGGCAGAGGGCAAGGCGAGGCGGCAGCGGTACAGCGCGGAGTTCAAGCGGCAGGCGTTGCTGCGTGCGACCAAGGACGGTGTGGCAGCGGCGGCGCGTGATCTGGGTTTGCAACCAGCCCAGTTGTACGCATGGCGTGGGCGAGCGCAGCAGCAGGGGCAGGATGCGGAGGCGCAGCAGCTGGTGCAGTCGGAACTGGCGCGGCTCAAGCGGGAGATGACGCGCCTGGAGGAGGAGAATGCCTTTTTAAAAAAGGCGGCGGCGTACTTCGCGAAGCAGCCGAAGTGAAGTACGCGACGATGAAGGTGCACGAAGGTGAGTTCGCGGTGCGACTGATGTGCCGGGTGCTGTCCGTGTCGCCGAGCGGGTACTACGCGTGGTGCAGCCGCGTGCCGTCGAAGCGCGCACAGGCACGCAGTACGCTGGACGCACAGGTGCGCGAGGCTTTCGAGGGCCGTAAGGGTCGTGAGGGCGCGCCGCGGCTGTCGCGGCGACTGGGTCGCGGTCGTCGGCAGGTGGCCGCAAGCCTGCGCCGCCAGGGTTTGCGCGCGAAGGCGGCGCGCAAGTTCAAGGCGACCACGAACTCGAACCATACGCTCCCAGTGGCCGCGAACCTGCTGCAGCAGGACTTCACGGCGCAACGGCGGGATCAAGTGTGGACTGGCGATATCACCTACATTGCCACTGACGAAGGCTGGCTGTATCTGGCCGTGGTGCTGGATCTGTACTCGCGCAAGGTCGTGGGCTGGTCGATGTCCGATCGCATGACCGCGACGCTGGTCTGCGATGCGTTGCGCATGGCGCTGTTCCGGCGCCAGAAGCCGCGTGGCGTGATCATGCACACCGACCGCGGCAGCCAGTACTGTTCGCGGGAGCATCGCGCGCTGCTCGATGCGCACAGCCTGGTCGCCAGCATGAGTGCGAAGGGCAACTGCTACGACAACGCTGCCATGGAGAGCTGGAACCACAGCCTCAAGGTCGAGGCCATCCACGGCGAATGCTTCGTCACGCGCGAGCAGGCCGAGGCGCACGTCTTCGAGTACATCGAGGTTGACTACAATCGAACCCGGCTCCACTCGACCCTGGGCTATCTCAGCCCGGAGCAGTTCGAGCAATCTCAGGCCGCTTAGGCGGGTGTCCGCGAAACGGGGGCAAGATCATGGTTCGCAGAAGATGTCCTCCGGCACATCCTCGTGGTCGATCAGTGGCAGCCCGATCTCGCGCCAGGTCTCGGACCATGCGCCGATGGACTCGCCGCGCAGGGCTACAGTTCGCCGCGGAAGGCGCGGTGCTGGAGGGAGGCGAAGAGGGCGTCGAGCCAAGCCAGCGAATTCTGCTGGATGCCTCGAAGAGCTTTGCTTGCCAGAACGTGATCGGCAAAGTCGCGTTGGACAGTCACGGGCGGCAGCGGAATTTCAAGACACTCAACGATGCGAGAGTTCAGATTGGGTAGTGTCTGGCCCAATGACAGTCGCTCCAGCCTCGCCTTGATCGCTTCACTTGAGAGCATCGCTCGTAAGAACACGCTTGTCGTTCGCGGGTTGTCCGGCCGAAGAAACAGCGATCCGGTGCCACACAGGAGTGGGCAACTGTCCGCTTCAACGATCGCACAACGGCCCATTTCCCCGCGGCGCCCCATTACGACATCCCCCGGTGCCAGGTGATAGACGCCAAGCTCTCGAAATTTCTCGGGCGTAACGGTTTCATCCCCACCGATTTCAATCACACCACTCTGAATGTGCTTGGGATTGACGAGGGGGATCCCGTCATCAACGTAGTCCTCCTGATGCAGTAGAGACCCGAACGGCCCGATCTGAATCCTCGCCACGCAGTTCTTCAAGGTCGCAACCGGCCAGCCCTTCGGATTCGTAGCGGGGTCGCCGAAGAGGTCGAGGAAGATGGATTGGGTGAGGATGTCGAGTTGGGCGAGGGCGGCGCGACGCTTGGCCCGCAGTGCGTCCGCCTTGTCCAGGATCTCCGCAATCCGCCGCTGCTCGGGGAGGGGTGGCAACGGGATGGTCAGACCAGCGAGGAAGTGTTCAGGAACGCGGCGTTGCCCAGCGCTCCCGGTCATCCGGCTCTCGCCTTGCTGGCGGATGCGGTCTTGACGAAGGAAGTGCACTAGGTACCGCGCGTCAGCTCGATCGGCGCGCGGTCTGACCACGTGAAACTCGGTTGACCCGAAGCCGTATCGGCGGGAGAGCCTCGCTTGCGCGATCTTGCCGTTCTCGAAGCAAGGCGTGATCTTCGCGACCAGCACATCCCCATTGAGGAAAGGTGTGTACCCCTTACTGACCTCCGAATAGACGCGCGTCTCGCGATCAACTGCAGTCACCGAATCCGCGTCG
Source organism: Betaproteobacteria bacterium (assembly GCA_028065725.1). Next base: position 1,028 of record JAPTVL010000183.1, on the reverse strand, counting down.
ACTGCCGCCATGGGCATGAAGCACACCTCGTCCCAAGCGCTCAGCGAAGCTGCGAGCGGTGGGTTCAAGTCAGCGACGTCTACGAGTTTCGCCGTGGGCACTGAGCTGCTCACCTAAGCATCCCCTCCAACTCCTTCATGCCGCGCTGAATCTCCTCTTCCAGCTTGGCGAGATCGGCCAGTATCTCCTTCGGCGGGCGGTGCTCGACCGCCTCATGCACCACTTCCTTGTAGCGGTTGAGCGAGAGGTCGTAGCCCTGCGCGGCGATGTCGGCCTTGGGCACGCAGAAGCTCTGCGCGGTGCGCGGGCGGGAAATCTCGGGCGATTGCGTACCCTCACCCCCGGCCCCTCTCCCGGCGGAAGAGGGGTGCAGGGTGCGCCAGCGCGCCAGCACGTCGGGCAGGTTGTTCCGGGCGTGTTCCTCGGGCGTCAAGGACACTGGATTCCCGCTTCCGCGGGAATGACAAGAAGGTGTCGGACCTAGCTTGTCCTCGGCCAGCAACGGCGCGCGCTTGTCGTCGAGGCTCCAGCCGTCGGCCTCGACGTCGTAGAACCAGACCTGATCGGTGCCGCCGGAGTTGGTCTTGGTGAACAGCAGGATCGCGGTGGACACGCCGGCGTAGGGCCGGAACACGCCGCCGGGCAGTTTGACCACGGCGTCGAGCTTCTGGTCCTCCACCAGCATGCGGCGCAGCGCCTTGTGCGCTTGGCTTGAGCCGAACAACACGCCGTCGGGCACGATCACCGCCGCGCGACCGCCGGGCTTGAGCAGGCGCAGGAACAGGGCCAGAAACAGCAGTTCGGTCTTCTTGGTCTTGACGATCTGCAGCAAGTCCTTGGCGGTGTTCTCGTAGTCGAGGCTGCCGGCGAAGGGCGGATTGGCCAGCACCAGGGTGTACTTCTCCTCCTCGCCGGCGTGGTCCTGGGCAAGGGAGTCGCGGTAGCGGATGTCGGGGTTCTCCACGCCGTGCAGCAGCATGTTCATGCTGCCGATGCGCAGCATGGTGTTGTCGAAGTCGAAGCCGTGG
>JAPTVL010000497.1 GCA_028065725.1 Betaproteobacteria bacterium | reverse complement strand
GACGCCGCGCTGGCGCGGGTGGCGGCACGCTACACCTGGAAGCTGTATGCCGAACGTATGATGACGCTGTCGCGCATCTACGGCTTCTGGAAATTCGTCAGCAACATCGAGCGCGAGGAAGCCGGACGCTACCTGCAACTGTTTCATCACCTGCAATTCCGCCCGCTGGCGCGCGCCGTGGGCGAACACTGAAAGGCATTGCCCATGGAGTATCTGAATACCCTGACCGCCTATCTCGGCGAATGGCGCGGCATAGCCGTGACCGCGCTGCACGTCGCCATCATCCTGGGGATGACCTGGCTGGCGCTGCGGTTGTCGCGCAAGGCACTGGCACGCTTGCGGCTGCACATGCAGCATGACCTCGACGACCGCGAACGGATCAAGCGCCTGGATACGCTGGAGCGCGTGTTCCGCTATGTCGCCACGGTGATCATCACGCTGGTCGGCATCATGCTTGTGCTTTCCGAGGTCGGCATTTCCATCGCACCCATCCTCGCCACGGCCGGGGTGCTCGGCATCGCCATCGGCTTCGGCGCGCAAAGCCTGGTCAAGGACTACTTCAACGGATTCTTCCTGCTGCTGGAAAACCAGGTGCGCCAGGGCGACGTCGTGCAGGTGGCCGACAAGAGCGGCCTGGTCGAGGAAATGACGCTGCGCTACATCCGCCTGCGCGACTACGAGGGCAGCGTGCACTACGTGCCCAACGGCACCATCACCAGCGTCACCAACCGCAGCCGAGGCTACGCCTATGCCGTCATCGACGTGGGGGTGGCCTATCGTGAAGACCTCGACGAGGTCTATGCCGTGATGCGGGAGGTGGCGGCGGAACTGCGCGTCGATCCCGAACTCGCCGACAAGATCGACGACGACCTCGAAATCGCCGGTATCGACAACTTGGCGGATTCGGCCGTGATGATCCGCTGCCGCTTCAAGGTCAAGCCGCTGGAGCAGTGGGGGGTGCGGCGCGCCTTCCTGCATCGCCTGAAAAAAGCTTTCGACGCTGCCGGCATCGAGATTCCCTACCCGCACCTCAGGTCCATGCCGGACAGGACAAGCAGGGACACGCCGCGCCCCTGCCGCTGAGTTTCGAGAGCGGGCCAGCCTGACCGGTCCGCGCCTCAGGGTTCCGACAGGGGTTTTTGTGCGTCCTGGATATTGATCGCGCCCATGTGCGCGATCAGCACGGCCAGATCCTGGTTCAGGCGCGCCAGCGCGTCCTCGGACAACTGGCCGAGCGCATGCGTGAGGATGCCGGTCAGCGGCTGCGGCGCCTTTTCGAGCGCTTTTTCCCCGGCCTCGGTGAGATAGAGCTGAACCACACGCTGGTCCGCATGCTTGCGCTCGCGGCGGATCAGGCCGGCTTTCTCGATCTTGTCGAGCAGGTTGCTGGCGGTGGAGGCGTGGATGGACAGGGCCTGTGCCAGTTCGGAGACCTTCATCCCCGGCGTCTGGCGCAATGCAGCCAGCGCCCAGATCTGCGCGCCGCTGACCCCGCAGGCCTTTTCCACCGCCTGGAAGTGCTGGCGCACCGCGCCGAAAATGACGCGAAACTGGCGCAGGGCTTCATTGGCGGCGTGGCTGGATGAACTCAAGATGCGCGCTCCGGATACGTCAAAACGGTAATGATCGCAGAAAATCCACCCGGACAAGCCGACCTTTCGGGTCGGCGGTCCGGGACGGGGGCGGAGTGCGACCGCTGCGCGCGGGGCGCTTGCTAGGGTGCCGCCGCGACGGGCTCGTCGGCGTAGCGCCAGATGTTGACGTCCCGTCCGGCATCGCGGATGTGCTCGGCCTTGGCTGAGAGAAAACGCTGGAAGCTCGGTTCCTTGCGGTAGGCCTTCGATTCGACGTAGTCGAACATGCCCAGGGTATGGAACACGCGGAAGGACGATTCCCAGCGGATGAGCTCCTTGCCGTCGGCGTCGAACAGCACGATGCCGGGGGCGTAGTTGACGCCGAGCTGGCGGACCCAGTCGCGCACCGGCATGCGCTTGCCGTCGGGCGTGGTGATCTGGTTGCGCGACCACATGTCGAACTGCACGTTGTCGAACTTCGCGATCACGGCGCGGGTCTCCGGGTCCGCCAGCACGCGCCGGTGCAGCACCTCGCAGTCGGGGCAGTCCTTCTGCTCGAAGAACACCGCGAGCGGCTTCGCCCCCTTGCCATGGCGACGCAGGTCGGTGGCGTTCTTCAGGAAGAAGTCCTGCCTGATCATCTCGCCCGAGGCCTGCTTCGGCACCTCGCGCGCGGCGACAAAATCGCGGAACGCCACCTTGTTTTCATTGCGCCCGCCCACCCAGTCGAGCGCGGCCTGCAGGCGCGCCGGCGGCACATAGCCGTTGAGCCGCAGCAGGATCTTGCCGGACTCGTCGAAGAACAGCAGGCTGGGGGTGAACTGGATCTTCTGTGCCGCGCTGTAGGATTTTTCCGTATAGGTCCTGCCGTCCAGCCCGACGAGTTCCTTGTCGCCCCACAGGTTGACCGCGATGACGTCGAAGTTCTTCCGCATCGTTGCCTCGATCTCGCGCTGCGACAGATTGCGCTCGACCAGTGCCGAGCAATACGGACACCCGTCCTGGGTGAACATCAGGATCACGCGCTTGCCGTTCTTGCGGGCCTCGTCGATATCTTCCTTCAGGTGCAGGAAGCTGTCCTTGAACCAGACAGGATACACGGTCGCTTTTGCGCCGTAGTAGGTGCCCATCTTGGCGGGGGCGGCAGGTTCCGCGGCGTGCAGGGAAAAAACCGAGAGCAAGGCAAGCAGGGCAGGCAAAGTGCGAATCACCATGGCGGACTCCATCCATTGTCATCAGGTTTGATGCTCCCCATCGTAGCAGCTGATCGGTCAGGCTTTATCGACCGGATTGGCCCGTGGCCTGACCAGCGATGAAGACGTCGCTGCTGGAATGGGACAGCACATGTTTGGTGACGCTGCCGAGCAGCAGTTCCTCCATCACCGACTGCCCGTGCTTGCCCATCACGATGAGATCGGCGTCCATCGTCTGTTCGTGTTCCAGGATGCGCAGCGTGGCGGCGCCATGCACGAACTGGCGCGTCAGCCTGTTGGCCGGCACCGCGAGCTTGCCGACGAAGGCCTCCATTGCCTGTTGCGCCGCGTCGCGTGCCAGGATGCGGTATTCGTGAATCTGGTTGTCGTCCATGCCGGCGAGCCGGAAGGTGCTTTCCAGTTCCACCTCGAACGCATGCAACAGCACGAAGTCGGCATCGGGCAGCCAGCCGTGGGCGGCGTTGACGGCTGCGGCGGCGTGATCGGAGAAATCGACCGGCGCGAGGATGCGCCGGTAGGGCGAATGCGGGCGCTGCTTGACCGCGAGCAAGGGACGGCGCGACTTGCGCAGCACCCGCTCGGTGGTGGAGCCGAGCAGCAGCTCGCGCACGAAATGCGCGCCGCGCACGCCCATCACCAGAAGGTCGATCTGCCGTGTCTCGACAAGGTCGGACAGTGCGGTGAGTGCCGACCCCTGCGCCAGCACGGTGTCGATGCTGCAGCCGTGGTGCGCCGTCAGATTCGTCGCCAGTTCGCTCAATTCCTTTTCCGCCTGGGCGAGCAGTTGCGCTTCCAGTGCGGCGGCGTTGCCCGGCA
>JAPTVL010000449.1 GCA_028065725.1 Betaproteobacteria bacterium | reverse complement strand
GCCCGCTGCCGGGGGCGCTGGATGCAGCCGACTGGTCGGCCTACCTCGAGCGCCTGATCGGGCAGCGGCGGTGGATGCAGGCCTACATCGCCTGGGTCGAGAGCCTGCCGGCCGCGCAGCAGCAGCACCTCGACAACATCTACGACGGCGATTTCCGCGATGTCCCCAGCAACCGCGGCTTCGACTGGCGCATCGGTTACGTGCCCGGCCTCGAGATCGCCACTGGTCCGCTGGACGATGCACGCGGTAGTGCCCTGCGCCTGCATTTCCTGGGCCAGCGCGTGCCGTTGTGGGGACAGGTGGCGCAACTGCTGGTGCTGGCGCCGGGGCACTACCGCATCGGCGGCCAGGTGCGCCTGGACGACCTGCAGAACCACCGCGGGCTGCAGTGGGTGCTGAGCTGCGCCGGCGACGGCCGCGTGCTGGCTGCCAGCGCGCGCCTGCGCGGCAGCCAGCCGTGGCGTCCATTCTCTTTCGAGGCCGCGGTGCCGGCCGCGGGGCAGGGCTGCGGTGCACAGTGGCTCAGCCTGCGCCTGGCCTACCGCATCGCCGCCGAGCAGTGGGCCGAGGGCCGCGCTGCCTTCACCGGCCTGCGCGCCATGCGCCTGCCCGCACCACCGGTACCGGCCGCCGCGCGCAGCAGCGGCTTGCACCGGCCCGGCGCGCGGGAGTAGGCTGCAACAGCGGATTTGCAACCCGGAGGAGGGCAGCCATGAAGGTCCAACGCATCGGTCTGGCACTCGCACTGGCGCTGGGTATGGTCGGGGTGGCGCAGGCCAACCCCGTGGCCCTGCTCTACAAGGTGCAGGGCAAGGTGATGGTCAACCAGGGTGGCAAGTTCGTGGAGGCCAAGGCCGGCATGCCGCTCGGCGTCGGCGACCGCATCCTGGTGATGGGCGGTTCCGACGCCAGCATCGAATACGGTAACGGCTGCACGCTGAGCCTGATGCCCAACTCCTCGCTCACCGTTACCCCGGACTGCAAGAGCGCGCTGGCAGTTACCGGCACGCAGCAGGACAACACGGCGATGATGGATCCCTCGCATACCGACTACACGCCCTACATCCTCATCGGCGGCATCGCCAGCGTGGCGCTGATCGCCGCGGCCAGCGGTGGCGGCAACAGCTACCACAATCCCATCAGCCCCTGAGGCTGAGCCATGTCCACGACCACCGGCCCGGCCTCGCACCGGGCCGCGGTTTTTTCAGGGCCCACGTCCTCCCGGCGGCATGCGCAGGACCGGTCCGCACGACTGACCGCGCCCGCCGCTGCGATCGTGCTGGCGGCGGCGCTGCTGCTGGGTGGCGGCACCATGCAGGGTCTGCCGGGCGATGCCATCGTCATCGCCACCGGCCTGCTGCTGGCGGTGCTGCTGGTAGCCGCGTGGCCGGCGCCGGCGCTGCACCCGTATCGCCTCGAGCTGTCGCTGCTGACGGCCGTGCTGGCACTGCCGTTGCTGCAACTGCTGCCGTTGCCGCCCGCGCTGTGGACGGCGTTGCCCGGCCGCGCTGTGCTGGCCACGCAGCAAGCAGCGGTGGGCATCGCGCCGCATTGGGCGCCGCTCAGTCTCGATCCGGACAGCACCTGGCGCGCGTGGCTGGCGCTGCTGCCCGGCGCGTCGCTGTTCGTGGCCGCGCTCACGCTGGATACGCGCGCCCTCACGCGCCTGACGGCGCTGATTCCACTGCTGGCGCTGGCCGGCGCGCTGCTGGGTTTCGCGCAGGTGGCGGGTGGGCCCGGCAGTCCGCTGCGCCTGTTCGCGTATACCCAGCGCAGCAGCGCCGAGGGCTTTTTCGCCAATCGCGACCACTTCGCCGATCTGCTGAACGTGGCCATGCTGCTCACCGCCGCGTGGCTGATAGCGCTGTGGCTGCAACCGCGCGCGCAGGCCGCGCGCCGCGCGCTGGCCATGGCCGCGGGCTGGGTCATGCTGGCGGCATTGCTGATCGGGCTGCTGCTCACGCAGTCACGCGCCGGCGTCGCGCTAGGTGCACTGACGCTGCTGGCCATCGTGGTGCTGGCTTGGCGCGCCGGTCAGGCCAAGCCACGACTGGCGCGGCGCGTGGCCTTGACGCTGCTGGTCATCGCGATGCTGTCCCTGCAGTGGGGGCTGTACGCGGTACTGGCACGCCTGCACCAGGACCCGTTCGCGGATGCGCGCTGGTGGATCATGCGCACCACATGGATAGCCGCCCAACACTATGGCTGGCTGGGTAGCGGCATTGGCAGCTTCGTGCACGTGCTGCCGCAGTTCCAGGCGCGCGCCACGCTGATCCCGCCCTACGTCAACCACGCCCATGACGATTACCTCGAACTGTGGCTGGAAGGCGGTGTGCCGGCGCTGCTGCTGATGCTGGCGTTCGTGGCATGGTGGCTGTGGCGCAGCCTGCGCGCGTGGCGCATGCTGCCGGCCATGGCCGCCGCAGACGCACACGCCGCACTGCCCATGCTGCTGCGCTGCGCCGCCGCCATCGGTGTGCTGCTGCTGTTGTTGCACGCCAGCGTCGACTACGCGCTACGCACGCTGGCACTGGAAGCCACGCTGGCGGTGCTCTGCGCATGGCTGGCCCGGCGCCACCTGGACACCGCATCCGCCCGCGACACGCACCGCTCCGGCATGCCGCCGTCCCCGACGTCATCCCGCACGGCCCGCTCTTCTTTCCTGATGTCATCCCGGACGGCCCGCAGGGCCGAGCCGGGATCCAGACGGGCGCCCCGCAAGAGCCACTGGATCCCCGCCTCCGCGGGGATGACAGCCCTAAAGACGTCACCCCGCACGACGCATGTTTCTTCTTTGACATCATCCCGGACGGCGCGCAGCGCCGAGCCGGGATCCAGCGCCACCCACAGCGCCACAGGCCGCGCAACGTCCCCGGGCGTCCCTATCTGACCATGGACCACCACATCAACCGCCGCATCCTGCACGGCTTGGGTGCACGCGCATGAGAGGTCACTCATTGCTTTGGCGCAAGCCGCGGCTGCTGCGCCTGCTCGATGGACGCGATGGCGCCAGCGCCGTAGCCCAGACGCTGGTCACCCCCCTGCTCGCCGCCGTGGAAGGGGTGAACAACCGCCAGAAGCCAGTGCTGGAGCACAAGCTCGCCGCCGTCCTAGGGGAAGACCTGCAAGGCGCCCGCATCGCCCTCTGGGGGCTCGCCTTCAAACCCAATACCGACGATATGCGCGATGCCCCCAGGCCGGGGGCTCATGGAAGGTCTCTGGCGTCGCGGCGCCCGGGTGCAGGCCTACGACCCCGCCGCTCAGGGCGAAACCCGGCGTATCTAAGGCGAAAGAGCCGATCTGCAACTCTGTGCCGACTCCAATGCGGCCTGCGAAGGCGCCGACGCCCTGGTCATTTGCACAGAGTGGCAGGTCTTCCGCAGCCTGGATTTCGACCGCCTCAAGGAACTCCTGCGCCGCCCCTGATCATCGATGGTCGCAACCTCTACGACCCGACCATGCTGCCGCCAGGCAGGCTTTGAATATCATGGCATCGGGCGGCCGTATATGGCCAACAGCGCAGACGGCGTGGCCACTTCCGCCCCGACCTGGCAGCCGCTTACTCCGTGCGTCTTTGGGGTGCGCCGATGAGCATCCGGCGTAACACCCTTTACAATCTGTTAGGGCGGATCGCGCCGCTAGGGGTTTCGCTGGTCACTGTACCCCTCTACCTGCACGCCATCGGTGAGGCACGGTACGGGGTGTTGGCCATCATCTGGTTGTTCACCGGCTACTTCGGTGTTTTTGAAATGGGGCTTTCGCGCGCGAGTGCCTATCATCTGGCCCGCCAGCATGACGAAGCGCCTGCGGTGCGCAGCACCACCTTTTGGACCGCGCTGTGGCTGAATCTGAGTTTTGGTCTTTTGGGCGCAGTCGTGCTCTACGCCGCCGCACAGCCGGTGTTCACCCACTTTTTTCAAATGTCCGAAACCATGCGCCGCAGCGTGCTTGCGAGCTTGCCGTGGATTGCCGCAGCCCTGCCGCTGGGCACCCTGGGCGGTGTGTTGGCGGGCGCACTGGAGGCACGCGAGCGCTTTGCCTACATGAACCTCATCGGGGTGTTCAACACTGCCTTAACTCAGATTGGCCCGCTTCTTGTGGCGATTTTCATCAGTCCCGAACTCACCTGGCTGATTCCTGCCGTGGTCATTGCCCGTGCTGCCGGCTTGTTGCTCCAGTTTGTCGGCGTCTGGCGTTTTTTGCCCATCTTGCCTTCCGCATTGTTCGATCGCGCCCGCGCCCGCGCCCTGTTCACCTACGGGGGCTGGATTTCTATTAGCAATATCGTCGGACCGATGCTGGTCACCTTCGACCGCATGCTGATCGGCGCCATGATGAACGTCCAGGCCGTCACCTATTACACGGTGCCCTATAATCTCGTCAATCGCGTTTCCATACTCCCCGGCGCACTCTCCATCAGCCTTTTCCCCCGCTTTTCGCGTACCGAAAGCGGGAAAGGCAAACAACTGGCGGAACGCGGATTGCATTTGATCATGGCCGTCATGACGCCTATCACCGTCATAGGTATTGCCCTGCTCCCCCTTTTCCTGACGCACTGGATTAGCCCGGAGTTCTCCCGGCATGGGTCCATGGCGGGCATGATTCTGCTGGTGGGTATTTGGATCAACGGGCTCGCATTTATTCCCTATGGCCTTCTTCAAGGGCAGGGTCGCCCGGACATTACCGCTAAATTGCACCTCCTTGAGCTACCGTTTTTTCTCCTGCTGCTCTGGGGAGGGATTCACTGGTTGGGCCTGCCGGGTGCGGCTCTGGCGTGGAGTCTGCGCGTAGCCGTAGATGCGCTTTTACTCCTTTATTTTGCGCGGCTTCCCCTGCGGTTGGGTTATGCGTTGCCCGCCTTGGGCATGATAGGGCTTGCAGTCGTGCTCGCGCCGCATCGTATACTTTCCGCATACAGCATCGCGGCAGTGTTTTTGATGGTATTCAGTATGCTCTGGGCGCTGTGGATAGCGCCCGAGCTGCGGCAGATACTACTGCGATCCTCGCACGGTCTGCGCCGCTTCTCTCCAATACAGTCTTGGAGGCATCCGTGAACGACGTCAACAAAAGCAGTGCCCACCGTGCCCCACCACAGGGAGATTGGCCGACCGGGGATCTGGAGGCTTTGGGGCAATGCCCGGTCTGCGGTGTACCCGAGCGATCATTGCTCTACGACAACTTGCGCGACAAAATCTTCTTCTCCGCGCCCGGTGTTTGGAAAATGTGGCGATGCGGGGGTTGCGGAGTCGGGTATCTCGATCCCCGCCCCACTGTGGAGAGTATTGGACGGGCTTATGCCAATTATTACACGCACGGAGATTGGCAAACCGGAAGCGGCCCCTTACCTAGCAGCAACTCTCCGATAAAATGGATGTGGCACGGCCTGCGCAACGATTACCTCAACACCCACTATGGTTACCGCTTTCGTCCCCGCATACCGGGCGGACGATGGATCATGCAAGGGTTTTCTGCGAAACGCCTATGGATGGACAATCACATCCGCCATCTGCCTGCACCAAAGCCCGGACATAACCGCCTGCTTGATGCCGGTTGCGGCAATGGTTATTTCGTCTGGACGGCCCAAACTTTGGGTTACCAGGCCGAGGGTCTGGAGATTGATCCAAAGGCCTGCGCCCAGGCGCGCAGCCATGGGCTGACCGTGCATCAGGGGTCTTTCCCAGACACCGGCTTAGAGTCAGAGAGTTTTGATGAAATCACGCTGAGTCATGTGCTCGAACATCTGCACGACCCGGTGGGTGCGCTGAGGGAGACCTTCAGAATCCTACGGCCCGGTGGGCGGATCTGGCTTACTGTGCCGAATCTGGAAGGCGCAAGCAATCGGGTGTGGAAAGAAAACAGTCGACTCCTGGAAGCGCCCCGTCATTTGATTATGTTCGATGTGAAAAGTTTGAAGCAGATTTTTCTGGATTACGGTTTTAAATATGTTCGACAAATACCGATTTTAAATATTAACCGGTTTATCTACAGCGCAAGCCACGCTATTGCCATGAATCGCGATCCTGAATCGGCGCAATGGGAAGACCTGCCCGAGCCACTCAAGCGGCAGGCCGTGCAGGAGGAGAAACTATATTCCAGCATTTCGCCTTTTTCCGATGCCATCACCTTTGAAGGCTTTAAGCCATGAGTGCCGAGCCCCGTATCTCAATCGCCATGGCCACCTACAACGGTGCGCGTTATATTCGCGAGCAACTTGACAGCCTTGCGGCGCAAACCTTGCTGCCCTGCGAACTGGTGGTCACCGATGATGGCTCGACCGATGCCACGCTGGAGATCGTTCGCGATTTTGCTCGCGAGGCACCATTTCCGGTATGGATTCATCGCAATGAAAATCGGCTAGGATATGCCGATAATTTTTTGTTTGCTGCGAATCTTTGTGAAGGTGATTTAATCGCCTTTTGTGACCAGGACGATGTCTGGATGTCGGAGAAGCTTGCCACTTGCGCGCCTATCTTTGCGGATTCAGAAGTGTTGCTGGTTATTCACGCCGCGCAAGTGACGGGATCGGACCTGACGCCCACAGGATCCTTCTACCCTGACATCAAACGAGCAAATATGCATCAAGCAAAACACCCAAAGAAAACTAATACAATGTCTCATGATCAGGCAATACGTTGTACATATGATCCGCTACATATCGATCCTATGAGTATATATCCAGGGTTTTCAATGATTTTCCGAAAAATAGTCGTTGATTTTGTTGATAGGCTTGATCGTGGCAAAGACTATAGATTTTACAGAGCAAGCCCCCCAATGATACCGCATGATAGTTGGATTTATCTGTTATGTTGCAGCTTGGGGAAGGTAGTGTTAACCGAAGAACATCTATCCGCCTATAGACAGCACGCGTCAAACACATGCGGATTATCTGGCCCACGTTCTTTGAGAAATAAGTTAAAATCATATTTCTCAGCCACAATTTATGAGGGGCGCTATAAAAATGAACAGCACTGGGTTGACGTCCTGGAAACAATATCAAGAAACTATTCCGGGCGAAACGGGGACATTGCCCGCAATGCAACGAACGCAAAAAGATACTTCGAGACACGTAGAGATAATGACCGTGCATTAACCGCCATATATTCATTAAAATCGGCCTTTCCGGAAAGGCTTTTCGGGTTTTTTTATTTATTGAAAAATGCCTATCGCAGCCCATCATATTCGAGCGTTAGAGACTTTCATCCGGTAAGAGATTTTGTATTTGGCGTGCTTGGATGTTATTTGTTATATCGAAAAACAAAAACTATTTTATTGAGGCTGACAAAAGGACATCGCGGTGTATTATGAACGCAATTCAACATTAGTTTGCACGGAGATGTTCGCGTGAAGCGTGTCGCTATCGTGATGCCACTCGGCTATCAGCGCGGCGGGGCTGAGGCCATGCTGATGCATTTTTTGCGAGAAAATGCGGCGATGCCCAAGCTTGAGTGCCAGCTTTTTTTCCTGAGTGATGGAACATTGGTGGATGAGACACGTGATCTCGGCTACGCGACTACGGTACTTCCTCCACCAGGCCGTTTGCGGGAAGTTCACCGCTATGCTGGCACCGTGCTGCGATTGCGTCGGGCCTTTCGACAGGCTGATGTGGATAGCGTTTTATCTTGGATGGCCAATGGCCACTTGTATGCGGGCCCCGCTGCCTTAAGTTTAGGGATGCCTGTTTTTTGGTTTCAGCATCGAATTGCCGGTTCGGATAGGATGACCCGTATCTACAGTGCCATACCCGCAACCGGGATTCTTGCCTGTTCTCAGGCTGCGGCTGGCGCACAAGGACATGCTGCGCCGCGTCGACCAGTGTTCATCTGTTACCCATCTGTCGATTTGGCGACCCTAGATTGGGCTAGAGAAAAAGGTAAGTCATATTGGCGCTCAAAGTTTGGCCTGCCGCCCGATGCACCTATCTTGGTGATGGTGGCACGCTTGGAACGTAACAAAAACGTACACATGTTTATTGAGATTGTGCGGCGTTTGGCGGCGAGTCACAAAGAGTTACATGCCTTTGTAGTTGGTTGTGATGGCCCGGACCCCATCTATGCGCAGGAAGTACGAGCACTGGCTGAGAACGCAGGACTTGGTTCCCGTCTCAGGCTGGTGGGTCATATACCTTTTGACGAAATAGGGGGTTGGTTGTGTGCAGCTGATGTATTGGTTCATCCCGCGACAGGTGATGAGGGTTTTGGAATGAGCATAGTCGAGGCGATGGCCATGGGACTACCAGTTATTGCAAGTGCAGCAGGTGGTCCCTGCGAGATCATAGAAAACGGCGTGAATGGAATTTTATGCCCTGTGGGTGATATAGATTGTTTTGTTGGTGCAATCGAGAACGTTCTATCTGATAAAAATAGATACATTGATCTATCTCACAAGGCGCGTTTGCGCGGCCAAGATTTTTCAGCAAGAGCTCTAGCAAACTGTTTATCTGGGGCGTTAGAGTGCAAGGGAGAACGTTGTGCGTAAAAAAATCTCTAATCGCTAATCTTTAATGGGAGTTTAACGGATGTTGTATGAATCGTTTAATTTGGGATATTTTGCAATGAACCTGATATGACAGATGTAAACGTTTTAGTACCCAGCTACCGTCGCCCAGACGATCTGCGCCGCTGCCTCAAAGCCTTGTGCGACCAGCACTTGGCGCCAGTGCAAGTAGTAGTAGTGGCGCGGGATGTGGATGAACCGACGCATTGGGTCGCAAAGGCATTTGCCGACCGCTTGCCGCTCACGATCGTGACGGTGACGCAACCCGGCCAGGTGCATGCGCTGAACGCCGGCCTTGATGCGACTGATGGCGATGTCGTGGCGATTACCGATGATGACGCGGCACCGAGGCCGGATTGGCTGGCGCGCATCGCGGCGCATTTCGCGGCCGATCCTGATCTGGGCGGACTGGGTGGTCGCGACTGGGTGCATCAGCCGGACGGACTGCTCGAGGATGGCAGCCGGCGCCGGGTCGGCAAGGTGCAATGGTTTGGTCGTATCGTCGGCAACCATCATCTCGGAGCGGGCGTGCCGCGCGCGGTGGATATGCTGAAAGGGGCCAACATGAGCTATCGGCGCAGGGCCATCGCGGAGCTGCGCTTCGATGCGCGACTGCGCGGCCAAGGCGCGCAGATCCACAATGACATGGCGTTTTCGATGGCGGTCAGGCGCCTTGGCTGGAAGCTGGTGTATGACCCCGCGGTGGCGGTGGACCATTACCCCGCGCCGCGCGCTGACATCGACCAGCGCGGTGTGTTCCACCCCGAGGCCATCGGAAACGCCGCGTTCAACCAGATGTGGGCGACGCAAACGCAACTGACTGGATGGAAGCGCTGGTCGACGCGCCAGTGGCAGGAGTGGGTGGGTACGCGCGGTGAGCCTGGTTACGCGCATCTACTGTGCGATTTGCCGCGCTCTTCGGAACATGCATGGGCCCGTTTCGCAGCCGCACGCAGAGGACGGCGACAGGCAGCGCGCAGCCTTGAATCAGAGCGGCCATGACGCTGCGCATTGTGTTGATCGGGGACTCGGTGGCGGCGGGGCTTGGCGTACGCCAACCCTATATTGTCAACTCTGCTGCATACGAAGCAACAAACCGGGTCGCGACGGTAGATGTTCGCCGCGCGTGTGCGCGCTGGTCCGATTTCTTCGCGGACTATTTTCATCCCAACGCCAATGGGCACTCCACAATTGCGCGGGCGCTTATCGAGCGGCTGCACGCAGCACCTCATGTACGCCAACATTCAACACCGCCCTATCCTGCGGGTCACCCATGAACACAGTGCGTCCGGGCATGGTATTGCGCCAGCGGACTTACGCGATAGGGGTCGCTGCGGTTGCACTCGTCGCGATATATCTCGTCTGGCACGGCCACACCCGCTGGCTGGCCGTGGGCCTGCTGGCTGCGCTGCTGTTCGCGGCGGGGCTGCGCAACGCGCGCTTGGCCATCGTGCTCACGCTGACCTACACGTTTTTCCTGGGTGACATCCGCCGCCTGGTCAACTGGCAAGTCGGCTGGCCGGCGCTGGATCCGCTGTTGCTGGTGGCGCCGCTGGTGGTGGGTGCGCTGGCGCTGGGCGTGCTGCTGCGCGAGCAGCGCCTGTCGCCGATGGCGCGCATGGTGCTGGCGCTGATGGCGCTGATGACACTGGAGATCGCCAATCCGTTGCAGGGCGGGTTGCGCGTGGGCCTGGGCGGGGCGCTGTTCTATCTGGTGCCGCTGCTGTGGTTCTGGCTGGGGCGGCGCTACGCCAGTCCGGCCTTTGTCGAACAGGTGGCCTATCGCCTGGTGCTGCCGGTGGCGGTGCTGGCCGCGATCGTGGGCTTGCTGCAGACCTTGGTGGGCTTCGCGCCGTGGGAGCAGGCATGGATCACTATGGCCAGCCAGAACTACGCCGCGCTGAATGTGGGCGGGGCGATTCGCGCGTTTGCCTTCTTCACATCCTCGGCCAGCTATGCCACCTTTCTTGGCATCGCCGCCGTGATTGCTGCGGCGGGATGGTGGCTCGGCCATCGCCGCGCAGCGGTCTGGCTGCTGCTGCTGCTGCCGGTGCTGTTTCTGGATTCGAGTCGCGGCATCGTGGTCAAGCTGATCGTGGCTCTGCTGGTGGTCTGGGCACTGCGCCGTGGCGGTTCGCGGGGCTGGTATCTGCGTTTCGCCCTGGGCGCCAGCTTGCTGGTCGGCGTACTGGCCTGGGGGCTGCCTAAATTGATGCATACCGACGATCAAAGCAACGCGGCCGTGCAAGCCCTTGTGGCGCACCAGGTCGAGGGCCTGACCCATCCGTTGAATCCGCAAACCTCCACCTTGCAACTGCACTGGCATTATCTCAAGCAAGGCCTGATCAGCGGCTTCACGCATCCGCTGGGTCAGGGTTTGGGTGCATCGACGCTGGCTGCGCAGAAATTCGGCGGCCACGGCCAGTCCACCGAGGTCGATTTCGGCGACATGCTCGTGGATCTCGGTTTTGGCGGTGGCTTTCTCTACCTCGCGTTGATGGCCCGCGTGCTGTGGCAGGTATGGCAACGCTGGCGCTTCCAGCGCGAATGCAGCGCGCTGCTGATCTTGGGCGTGCTGGTGGTGACCGGCGCAGCTTGGTTGATCGCGGGCCAGTACGAGATCAGCGCACTGGTGTGGTTGCTGATCGGGGCGGTGGATCACGGTTCGCATGCTTTCGGTTCTGTTTTAGCGGGCCCAAGCTGTGACAAATCACGAGCGAATTGCGTGGCACGGCCATGAATATTGCGATGATTTTGGCATCGCTACCAAGTTCGGGCAAAAAACCCGGTGGGGTCGATATCGCAATTCACCGGCTCGCCAACACCTTGGTCATGATGGGGCAATCTGTTGTCGTGCTGTCCCCATGCGACAAACCAGCCGATGCGCTTTATGAGCATTTACAGATATTCCCATGGATGAAGGATAAGGTAGATAGCAAAATTATGCGTCTGCTTTTATTTCCACTCTTGCTGAATTTTTTGAACTTTTCTAGATTTGATGTTTTGCATTTGAATGGAGACGACTGGTTTTTTATCTGGAGAACCAAACCCAGTGTCAGAGTTTTGCATGGATCAGCATTGCGGGAAGCGCAGTTTGCGACTTCATCGAAGCGAAAATGGCTTCAGTATTTGATTTATCCACTCGAATTGCTTTCAAGCAAGCTCGCAACGCGAGTGGTGGCGGGAGGGGAGGACGCAGCGAAAATATATAAGTCTAATTACTTGGTTGATTACGGTGTTGACCTCTCGATTTTTACCCGTAAGGCAAAGCATGATTTCCCTTCAGTTTTCTATGTAGGCACATGGCGTGGTCGCAAAAGGGGGAAGTTTTTGTTTGATATATTTGTAAATGAGGTGTTGCCGGCCAAAAATGACGCCATTTTATGCATGGCTTGCGATTACGTGCCGGATCATCCTCAAGTGATCAATCTTGGCTTCCCCAGCGATGCTGAATTGGCGAGACACATGGCTGAGGCATGGATTTTTGCATATCCGAGTACTTATGAGGGCTTTGGTATTCCGTATGTGGAAGCGATGGCATGTGGTACGACCATACTTACCACCAGCAATCCCGGCTCTGAGTATCTTCTCAGGAACGGGGAAACTGGCCTCATCGTGGAGGATGATCAGTTTGGAACGTCGTTGCTGAGTCTTTTGAATGATGCTCGCTATCGCAAATTACTTGCAAAAAATGCAGCCAGTGGCATTGCACGATTCACGTGGGACCATGTTGCAAAAAATTATATTCAGATCTACGAAGACACGATCCGGAGTTTTTGATGAATCATTTCGAATGGTCGGGAGATTGACTGAATGTGCGGCCTGGTCGGTTGGGTGGGCAGGGATGCCGCGTCACGCTGCGAGGCCGTGACGCGCGCACGCGACTGCATGTTGCATCGCGGCCCGGATGATGCCGGGCTGTGGGCCGATGCGCGCGCGTGCCTGGGCTTCCGGCGTCTGGCGATCCTTGACCTGAGCGCGGCCGGGCACCAGCCGATGCTGGATGCCGAGGGCGGTGCCGCGCTGGTGTTCAACGGCGAGATCTACAACTTCGCCGAGCTGCGGCAAGCGCTGCAGCCGGCCTTTGCGTTTCGCTCGCATAGCGATACCGAGGTGTTGCTGCACGGCTATCGCGCCTGGGGCTGGGACGGTTTGCTGGCGCGCATCGACGGTATGTTCGCCATCGCCCTGTGGGATGCGGCACGCGGGGTGCTGCATCTGGCCCGCGACCGGCTGGGCAAGAAGCCACTGTTCTATGCGCTGGGCGCAGGCGGGCTGGCGTTTGCCTCGACGCTCGAAGCGCTGCGCACGCTGGTTCCGCTGGATGCCATCGATGCGCGCGCGCTGGACGCTTATCTGATTTATCAGGCGGTGCCGACACCGCTGAGCTTTTTTGCCGACGCACATACGCTGCCACCCGCGCATGCGGTCACCTATGGCGTGGATACGGCGCAACTTACGATCGCGCGCTACTGGAACGTGGCCGTGCGGCCGCTCGAGCGCATGGACGAGCACGAAGCACTGGATCGGTTGGACGCGTTGCTGCGCCACGCGGTGCGCCAGCGCCTGGTGGCCGACGTGGCGGTGGGCGCGTTTCTGTCGGGCGGCGTGGACTCGGGCCTGATCACCGCGCTGATGGCGCAGGAAGGCAAGGTCGAAACCGTCACCCTGGGTTTTGCCGAGGCCGGCTACGACGAGCGCATCCATGCGCGCAAGGTGGCCGCGCGCTGGGGTTTGCGGCAGCACGAGACGCTGCTGGACGTGGACACCGTGGTGCGCGATCTGCCGCGCATGCTGTGGAGCGTCGGCCAGCCGCACGCCGACATGTCGCTGGTGCCCACCTGGGCCGTGGCCGCCGAGGCACGACGCCACTTCACCGTGGTGCTCAACGGCGACGGCGGCGACGAGGTGTTCGCCGGCTATGCGCGGCCGCTGCTGGCACGCGCGGCGCAGGGTTATCGCGGCATCGCGCCGGTGCCGCTGCGCGCGCTGCTGGGCGCGCTGCCGCTGCCGCATACGGGGCGGCTGCGCAAGCTGGCCCTGTTGCTTGCAGCCGGCTGCGGCACCGCCCTCGACGCGGCGGTGTATGAGCGCGGTCTGCGCGCTTGGCGGCGCGAGGCCTATGCGCCGGCGCTGTGGGCGGCGGTGGGCGCCGACGATCCGGATGCCAGCTACCGCGCAGCTTGGTCGCACCTGCCCGAGGCCGAGGATGCCGAGCGCGCGCTTTATCTGGAACTGACCACTTATCTGCCGGACCAACTGCTGAGCAAGATGGACAGCGCGACCATGGCGCATAGTCTGGAAGCGCGCTCGCCGCTGCTCGATCGCGCACTGGTGGAGTTTGGCATGCGCCTGCCGCCGGCCCTGCGCCTGCGGCACTACCGCACCAAGTACCTGCTCAAGCGCCTGGCCGAGCGTTACCTGCCGCGCGAGGTGATCTACCGCCGCAAGCAGGGTTTCGTTATGCCGCTGGTGCCATGGTTGCGCGGACGTCTGCTGCCCTACGTGCAGGCGGCCTTGCGCAGCCAGGGCTTCGTGCAGCGCGAGTGGCTGCAGCCGGCCCTTGTCGAACGCATGCTGGGCGGCTTCGCGGCCGGCCGCGATGACTATGCGCAGCCGCTATGGACGCTGTTCGTGCTGGCGATCTGGTCGGCGCTGCTCGATGGCACCCTGCAGCCGGTGGACAGCTTAGAAGCTCTGCTGGCCTTGCGCGGTGACTGAGCGCATGGGCACCGGGATCAGTGCGCTGGCGATCGGCAACGCGTGGTTTGCGGAAAAGCCCGGCGGTCTCGATCGCGTATACATGGAGCTGGCGCGGCATTTGCCAGCAGCCGGTGTGGACCAGCGCGGGCTGGTGGTGGGCAGCGCGGCGGTCGCTGCGCAAAGTGGTGGGCGCGTGCAGGCCTTTGCGCCGGCCGCGGCTGCGCTGGGTTGGCGCCTGCTGGCGGCGCGCCGGGCGCTGCGCGCGGCATTGCGCAGGCAGCCCCCGGATGTACTGGTGGCGCACTTCGCGCTGTATGCGTTCCCGTCGCTGGAACGGCTGCGCGCGCAGCCGTTCGTGGTGCACTTCCAGGGACCGTGGGCGGCGGAGAGCGCGGTGGAAGGCTCGCGCCCGCTGGTGACGCGCGCGCAGGCCCTGCTCGAACGCGCGGTATATCGCCGCGCCGACCGCCTGATCGTGTTGTCGCGGGCCTTCGCCGACGAGCTTGCGCGGCGCTATCGCATCGACCCGGCGCGCATCCGCGTGATCCCCAGTGGTGTGGACACGACCGTGTTCGCCGATCTGCCCGCGCGGCGCGTGGCGCGTGCGCACCTGGGCTGGCCGCAGGATCGCCCGATCGTGTTGTGCTTGCGCCGGCTGGTGCGGCGCATGGGCCTGGAGGATCTGATCGACGCGGCGCTGGAATTGCGCCGCCGCGTGCCCGGGGTGTTGGTGCTGATCGCGGGTCGCGGCCCGCTGCAGGCCGAATTGCAGCAGCGCATCGACGCGCTGGGGCTGGCCGCAAGCGTGCGCCTGCTGGGCTTCGTGGCAGATGCCGACTTGCCGCTGGCTTACCGCGCTGCCGATCTCGGCGTGGTGCCGACGCTGGCGCTGGAGGGCTTTGGCCTGATTACGCTGGAATCGCTGGCCGCCGGCACGCCGGTGCTAGTGACGCCAGTGGGTGGGCTGCCCGAGGCCGTACAAGAGCTTGCACGCGACCTGGTGTTGCCGGCCAGCGGTCGCGCGGCGCTGGCCGCGGGTCTGGGCGCGGCGCTGCGCGGCGAACTGGCGCTGCCGGATGCCGCGGCGTGTCAGGACTACGTGGCGCGTCATCACGCCTGGCCAGATATCGCCACACGTGTAGCGGCGGTGTATGCCGAAGCCATCGCGGAGCACCGATGAAAACACTGGTGCTCGATCAGACCGGGCAACTGGGCGGCGGCGAGCTGAGTCTGCTGGACCTGCTGCCCGCTTGGCCCGGTGCGGTACGCGTGGCCTTGTTCGCCGATGGCCCGTTTCGCGAAGCGCTGCAGGCGCGTGGTATCGCAGTCGAGGTGTGGCCGGGTGGTGCGCTGCTGGACGTGCGCCGCGAGCAGCCGGCGCGTGCCGCGCTGCACGCGCTGCCGGCACTGGCAGGGTTGCTGCGGCGCATCCGTCATGCCGCGCGCGATGACGACTTGATCTATGCCAATTCGCAAAAGGCCTTTGTCGCCGCGGCGTTGGGTGTACCGGCGCGCGTGCCGCTGATCTGGCACCTGCGAGACCTGCTGACGTCGGCGCATTTCAGCCGCGGCATGCGCCGCTTGGCGGTGACCCTGGCCAATCGCCGCGCTGCCTGCGTGATCGCCAATTCGCAGGCGACGGCGGATGCCTTTGTGACCGCGGGCGGCGCTGCGCGCAAGCTGCGTGTGGTGCACAACGGCATCGATCCCGCGCCGTTCGATGCGCTCGGTGGCGATCAGGTCGCGGCAGCGCGCGTGGCTCTGGGTCTGCGCGCGGACATGCCGGTCGTCGGATTGTTCGGACGCCTGACGCCGTGGAAGGGCCAGAGCGTGTTGCTCGAGGCGCTGGCGCGCCTGCCGGGCGTGCAGGGGCTGATCGTCGGCGCGGCGTTGTTCGGAGAGGATGCGTATGCCGCGCGGTTGCGAGACCGCGCGGCGCAACCGGACCTGGCTGGGCGTGTGCGGTTTCTCGGCTTTCGCCATGACATCCCGGCGCTGATGAAAGCCGTGGACGTGGTCTGCCACGCCCCGGTGGACCCGGAACCCTTCGGTCGCGTGATCGTCGAGGGCATGCTGGCCGGCCGGCCGCTGGTGGCCAGCGCCGCGGGCGGCGTGCTGGAGTTGATCGACGACGGCGTCACCGGCGTGCTGGTGCCCCCGGGCGACGTGGCGGCGCTGGCGGTCGCACTGCGGCGTGTGCTGGATGATGCGGTCTTGGCAGCGCGGCTGGCCAGTGCCGGCGGCGCGGCGGCGCGCAGCCGCTTCAGCCTGGCGGCGATGCGCGCGGGGGTGTATGCGGTATTGCAGGAGGTGCGCATGCAGCAGAATCGATCCATGCCCGAAGGAGATGCGTTGTGACCGATCGCGACCCGCGCCGCATCGCCATCGTCCACGACTGGCTGGTGACTTATGCCGGTGCCGAGCGCGTGCTCGAGCAGATCCTGCTGCTGTATCCCGAGGCCGATCTGTACGCCGTGTGCGACTTCGTGCCCGAGGCCGAGCGCGCCTTCCTGCAGGGCCGCACGCCGCGCACGACCTTCATCCAGCGTCTGCCGTGGGCGCGGCGCAAGTACCGCGGCTACCTGCCACTGATGCCGCTGGCCACCGAGCAACTGGATATGGCGGCCTATGACGTGGTGATCTCCAGCTCGCATGCGGTGGCCAAGGGTGTGCTGACTGGACCGGACCAGTTGCACCTGAGCCTGGTGTACTCGCCGATGCGCTATGCGTGGGAGTTGCAGCACCAGTACTTGCGCGAGGCGCGGCTGACGCGCGGCCCCAAGAGTTGGCTGGCGCGCTGGCAATTGCACAAGTTGCGCCTGTGGGACCAGCGCACAGCGCATGGTGTTGACCGGTTCATTGGCATCTCGCAGTACATCGCACGCCGCATCCGCAAGTGCTACGGGCGCGAGGCCAGCGTGGTGTATCCGCCGGTGGCGGTGGATAGCTTTGCCCTGCAGCGCGCGAAGCAGGATTTTTATCTGACTGCCTCGCGCATGGTGCCGTACAAGTGCATGGAGCTGATCGTGCGTGCTTTCGCGCGCATGCCTTCGCGCAAGCTGGTGGTGATCGGCGATGGCCCCGAGCGCAAGGCCATTGCCGCCGCGGCGCAGGGACACGCGAACATCGAGTTGCGCGGCCGCGTGGAGGATGCCGAACTGGCCGCCGCCATGGGCGCGGCGCGCGCCTTCGTGTTTGCCGCCGAGGAAGACTTTGGCATCGCCCCGCTGGAAGCACAGGCCTGCGGCACGCCGGTGATCGCCTACGGCCGCGGCGGCGTGGCCGAGACGATCCGTGGACTGGACGTTGCCCAGCCGACCGGCGTGTTCTTCGATGCGCAGACCGAGAGTGCCCTGATCGCCGCAGTGGAGCGCTTCGAGCGCGAGGGTCACGTGATCACTCCGCAGGCCTGCCGCGCCAATGCCGAGCGCTTCTCGCCCGAGCGCTTCCGCCGCGAGTTTTCCGGGCTTGTCGAGCGCGAGTGGGCGGCGTTTCGGCAGCGGTTGGAGCGGTGAGCGCGGTGACTGCGTTGGTGGGTGGAGATTCTTCGCCGCGCTCAGCAACGTCAAAGAGAAGGGGCGTCGGCCGGGATGGCGTTTTGCTTTTTGCTGTCATCCCCGGGCGCGCGCAGCGCGAGCCGGGGATCCAGTGGTCCTTGTGGGGCGCCCGTCTGGATCCCGGCTCGGCGCTGCGCGCAGTCCGGGATGACATCAGAAGAAAGGGGCCGTCCGGGATGACGTCGAAAGAAGAGGGCGGATCGGCTGGGATGACGTCGAAGAAGAGTGCGTCGGTCGGGAGGCGTCAAAGAAGGGTGCACCGGCTGGGATGACGTTTTGTTTTTTGATGTCATCCCGGGGCCGCCGCAGGCGGAACCCGGGATCCAGCGAATTGGCTGTAACGGCTGCCTCGCGCGTTGTCCACGTGGGTGGGCGTAGGCACTTGCGGAGCGCCCGTCTGGATCCCGGCTCGGCGCTGCGCGCCGTCCGGGATGACATCAGTAAAGAAGGGGCGGGCCGTGATTCCGGCGGGTCGGATTGACCCGGGAGCTGTTACTGGCGGCGTTGCAGGCCATGTTGCATCGGGGGCGTGCGGGTATCACACTGAGCTACATAAAAACCTGTAGGCGTACTGGGCGATGAGCAATCTCAAACAGACGAAATTAGTGCGCAAAGTGAGCAAGAAGGCCTCACTCGCCAAGGTCGGGCATTCTATGGCCGGCATGGTGCTTGCGCCGTCACGCCCGCGCGAAAGAAGTGCCGATGCGGTCAAGGTCGACCACCATCGCGGCGTCAGCGTTCTGCTGGAGAAATACGCCGACAAGAGGACGGGAAACGTCGTCGTGGAGCGGCTGGTTGACGGTACCGGATTCACCAAGAAGAACCTGGCGGGTACGCTTGGCATCAGCATGGATGCGATGTACCGCGTGGATCGGGTCAACTCGCCCGCCACGCAGGTGCGAATGCGCGAGATGCTTGAAATTCTCGGGCGCATCACAGACTGGGCCGGGGGTGAAGTGCAGGCGATGGCCTGGTATCGAGGCCAACCGATCCCGGCATTCGGAGGTCGTACCGCCGAGTCCCTGGTCAAGTCCAATCAAGCGGGGCCATTGCGTGACTACCTCGACCACATGGCGATGGGTGGCTTTGCTTGAGGTTCGTGGGCAGGGCCTACCGGGGCCATGACCCGCAGTGGGCTTTCACGCCGCTGTCCGGTGATGGCGCAGTGTTCCATGGCGGGCGCTTCAATCCCAAGAGCATGCCGGCGCTTTACCTGGCGCTATCCCCTATCGGTGCGATCAACGAGGTGTGCCAGGGTCTTGCAGCCCGCATCGCTCCGATGACCCTCGTCGAATACGACGTAGACTGCACCGACATCGACGACTTGACGGATGCATCGACTCGCGCTGCGTTGGGGATTGTGGAAGCGGACATGGCGTGCAATTGGGGTGAGGACGCGCTGATCCTTGGCAAGACGCCCGCATCGTGGACGATCGCGACGCGGCTCATCGCGGGCGGTTCGGCCGGCATCATCGTGCCGAGCTATGCCCCGGAGGCAGCTTCCGATCACCGGAATCTTGTGCTGTGGAAGTGGGCGAGCCGTCGCCCGCATCGTGTTCGGGCTTACGATCCCAACGGCAAGCTTCCCGCGAGCCAACTGTCCTGGCCGAAATCTCGGTAGAGCGCGTGTGGATCATGAGCGTTCCAGCTCATCGTGAAGCGGCAGCGACTTGGCTGCAACGGCTTGCTATGCGCGTGTTCGCGCGGGCGGCGCAGGCACTGGCGAAGTGCCCGTCTGGATCCCGGCTCGGCGCTGCGCGCCGTCCGGGATGACATCAAAAGAAAGGGGCCGTCCGGGAGGCGTCGAAGAAGAGTGCGCCGGCCGGGGTGACGTCGAAAGAAGAGGGTGGCTCGTCCGGGATGATGGCAAGAGTAAGGAGCGCACCGTTTGGGAGGACGTTTTGCTTTTTGATGTCATCCCGGGGCCGCCGTAGGCGGAACCCGGGATCCAGCGACTTGGCTGCAACGGCTTGCCTCGCGCGCTGTCCACGTGGGCGGGCGCAGGCACTTGCGGGGCGCCTTTCTGGATCCCGGCTCGGCCCTGCGGGCCGTCCGGGATGACGTCAAGAGAAGGGACGGGCCATCCAGGATGACGTCGAAAGAAAGGAACGCGGGGAAGCCGACCAGCATGGGGCGTCAAGTACCGGCCATCACACCGGTGAAGACCGACTGTGGCCACGCCGCGTTTCTCGGCGCTCATCGGTAGACTTCACGCCGGTTGCCGATATCGATGACCAGGATGCGCAGCGCGTCGTCTTGAATGTCGCAGAGGATTCGATAATCGCCAACCCGATAGCGCCAGTACGCACCGAGCCGGGGTCCGGTCAACGCTTTGCCGGTGGCGCGTGGGTTTCCCCGGCCGGCGATGCGCGCATCCATGAAATCGAGGATGCGTCGTGCGGTCGGCTTGTCGAGCTTGCGAAGGTGCTTTCTGGCCGTGTCGG
Organism: Betaproteobacteria bacterium; assembly: GCA_028065725.1. The sequence goes on along the minus strand of JAPTVL010000449.1, from coordinate 64 downwards.
TGTAGTCAATCGTCCAGACCAAGGTCTTTCCTTACGTGTTCGGCGGAATAGACCTTCTCTTCGC
>JAPTVL010000285.1 GCA_028065725.1 Betaproteobacteria bacterium | reverse complement strand
CTCGCCCAGTATGTCAGCAGAGTTTGTGCCAAGGCGGTACAGCGCTTTTATTTCAAGGAGTTGGCGAGATTCTGGCTGGCGCAATATACGCGATGCGCTCAACTGCAGTGCATGGACGGGATGGCGTGGCGCAAATTGGTGCGTTATTTGATGGCCCGCTTGTATGCCCACCTCGGTCGGTCAGCGCCCAAGCTCACCGGCCACTGAATTTCATACAATGATTGGCGGGGGACAGGGCCTAAACGTCTACACGTAACTCAGAACCTTCGAGTGGCCACAATCCGACAATAAAAGAACCCGCATTCAAGGCAGAACTTCCATTTCCCGATCCTGACGCATTTAATGACCAGTCCGACTGCGTCGGTCTGTCCCGGCCTCACGAACACCACGGATTCACTGCCGCGTTTGCGAGGCGAATCGGCATGTTCGGCCTCCCAGGTGACCTCTTCTCCACGAAGCGACTCGGGAATCTTGAGCTTGAGTTTTTTTGCGTAGCGGAGCACGTCGTCGCCCTGGCGCAGCTTCTGCTCGTCCAAGGCCGGTAACAGGGCATGAAGAAAGCCTTCCAACTCGTGTGCGTCCTCCAATACTCGGTCCAGCTTGTTTTTTGCCGCTGCCATGGTCTTCTCCTGGTATGTCAGAACAACTGCAAAGGGGGCCCGACAAAGCCGGACCCACATCAACCCGCACCAACTGAAATCACCCTAGGACATGTGGTTTAAGGTTGATATACAACTTTAGTTGTAGGCGGGGGATGCTTTGGCGCTTTAACCAAGGCACCGGCCCGTGGGTAGACCAGGCATGCCGAAAGTTTCGCCTAAGCAGTCAGCATGTCCGACCACTCAGGGTGGACCAAAGACCAGGGTCAATGCCAACCAGACGCTGACAGTCAATTCAGATCGAATTTTTCAGCCCCATCGTCACACGTGCGTCATCTGAGTGGGCGCCGCAGCCATGCCTTGCGCGCTTCCTCCGCCCCCCCCATCAGCAGCGCCAGCGTCACCGCAAACAGCCAGACCCCCATCCCCACCGGCGCGGTGCCGAACAGCCAGTTTCCGGCCGGGGTGTAGACGATGAACAGCAGCAGGCCCAGCTCCGCTGCGATGCCGAGCAGGATCAACGGGTTGCTGAACAGGCCGAAGGAAAGCGCGGACTTGAGCGGATGGCGGCACAGGAAGACGTTCATCACCTGCGCCATCACGATCGCCGCCAGGCAGGCGGTGGTGGCCTGCAGATAGAGCGGCGCGGTTCGCGCCAGGGTTTCTCCGTATTGCCATCCGGCGGCGTCGAGGACGACAAAGAACACGGCCATCGCGGCGGCCGCTTCGAGTACGCCGAGGAAGAGGTAGGCGCGGGCGATCAGTCCCCACGACAGCAGACGCTCGCTGCGCGCACGCGGCGGGCGCCGCATCACCTCGGGGTCTGGTTTTTCGGCGCCCAGCGCCAATGCCGGCAGCATGTCGGTGCCGAGATCGACCGCAAGGATCTGGATGATGGTGAGCGGCAGCGGAATGCGAAACAGCACGAAGGCAAGGTAGGGCACCAGCTCGGGAATGTTCGACGAGAGGATGTAGGTGAGGAACTTGCGCAGGTTGTCGAACACCGCGCGCCCCTCCTCGATTGCGGTGACGATGCTGGCGAAGTTGTCGTCGAGCAGGATCAGGTCGGCGGCTTCCTTGGCGACGTCGGTGCCGCTCAGCCCCATCGCGATGCCGATGTCGGCGGTCTTGAGCGCCGGTGCGTCGTTGACGCCGTCGCCGGTGACGGCGACGATCTCACCCTTTTTTTGAAGTGCTTCAACGAGGTGCATCTTCTGCTCGGCGGCGACGCGGGCGAACAGAATTTCCGGTGCATCCAGCGCCAGCTGCAACTGGGCCGGCGACAGGCGCCGCAGGTTGTCGCCGGTGATGACGACCGGCTGGTCGGTTTTCAGCAGGCCGATTTCGCGGGCGATGGCCTGCGCGGTATGCGGGTGGTCGCCCGTGACCATGACGACGCGGATGCCGGCCGCCGCACAGCGCGCGATAGCCGCTGGCACCTCGGGCCGCGGCGGATCCTCCAGCCCGACCAGGCCAGACAGGATCAGGCCGCGCTCGTCGGCGGGCAGGCCGTCGTCGATCGCGCCGCCGTCAGCCGCACCATGGGCGAAGGCCAGCACGCGCAGGCCGGCGCCGGTCATTTCGTTTTCCGCCGCCAGCAAACGATCCCTCGCTGCGGCATCGAGCGGCACCACATTGCCGGCGAGCAGCGCCCGGTCGCATACCCCGAGCACGGTCTCCAGCGCCCCCTTGCAGTAGAGCATGCGCCCCTGCGGCGTGGCGACGCGAACAGACATGCGCTTGCGGTCGGTGTCGAAGGGGATTTCGTCGAGGCGCACGAAACCAACCAGCGAGCCGGCCGCATCCCGGCCCATGGCGGCCAGCGCCACTTCCATCGGGTCGCCCAGCCGCTCGTGGTTGCCGTGGCTGTTGACCTCCTTCAGGTTGTGGCAGAGCGCGGCGTTCACGAACAGCGCGAGGTGATTCACGACCAGACGCGGCTGCGTCGCGATGTCCTCCTGCGCGAAGAATTCGCCGCCCAGCCACAGCCGTCGCACCGACATGCGGTTCTGCGTCAGCGTGCCGGTCTTGTCGGAAAGGATCACAGTGGTCGAACCGAGCGCCTCTACCGCCGGCAGGTGCCGCACCAGCGCATTGCGCTTCGCCATGCGCTGCGTCGCCATGGCCAGCGACAGCGTCACGGTGGGCAGCAGGCCTTCCGGCACGTTGGCGACGATGATGCCGATGGCGAACAGCAGGTTCTCCCAGAACGGCAGGCCGAGCGCCTGGCCGATGAGGAAGAACGCGCCGCCGATGCCGGAAGCGAGAAAAGCCACGATGCGGGAGAGCCGGGCGATCTCGCGCTGCAGCGGCGACGTGGCTTCGCCCGCGGTCTGCGTCAGATGCGCAATCTTGCCGAACTCGGTGCGCATGCCGGTGGCGATCACCACGGCGCGTGCCTGCCCCGACACGACCGAGGTGCCGGCCAGCACGAGATTTTTGGCGAGGAAAGGCGATACTTCGGTATGGGGATCGGCATTGCGTGCCTGCGGCAGCGACTCGCCGGTGATCGTCGCGTTGTTCACGCGCAGGCCGAACGCCTCGATCAGCCGGCAGTCCGCCGGGACGAAGTCACCCTCTTCCAGCAGCACGATGTCGCCGGGCACCAGCGCACTGGCGAGCTGTTCCACGATTTCGCCGCCGCGCAGCACCATCACCTGCTGCGGCAACAGCTCGCGCAGCGCGGCGACCGCGCGCTCGGCCCGGTATTCCTGCCAGAAGGAGAAGACGCCGTTGATCAGGATGACGCCGACGATGGCAACGCCCAGCCGCGCCATGCCCTGGCCGGGTTCGAAGCTTTCTGCAAAAAACGCCAGCGCCGCGCCCAGCCACAGGATGAGCGCGAAGAAATGGGTGAACTCGCGGGCGAACCGAAGCAACTGGGGCTCGCGCGCCACCTCCTCGACGTGGTTGGGGCCGAACTCCGCGAGGCGCCGCTGCGCCTCGGCGACGGCCAGCCCGGTGGCCGCCGTATGCAGGCTGGCGAGGGATTGCTCGGCGGTTAGGCTCTGGATGTG
>JAPTVL010000160.1 GCA_028065725.1 Betaproteobacteria bacterium | reverse complement strand
CGAATCGACTTTGAAGGCCCGCTTCACGCTGTGCCCGGCACCGCACCTGGAAGCCGAAGCGCGCGCCGTCGCCGCCTGGGTGGCCGAACAACTGCACGCCGGCAAGCGCGACATCGCGCTCATCGCGCTCGACCGCGAAACCGCGCGCCGGGTGCGCGCGCTGCTCGAACGCATGGACGTGCTGGTGGCCGACGAGACCGGCTGGACGCTCTCGACCACCGCTGCCGCCGCCGTGATCGACCGCTGGCTCGAATGCGTGACGAGCGACTTCCCGCACGTCGAATTGCTCGACTTGCTGAAATCGCCGTTCCTGCTGGGGGATCTTGCGGGGCGACAGGATCAGGTGTTGCGGCTCGAACTCGCGCTGCGGCGGCAGGGGGTGGCGCAGGGCAGGGCCGACATTCAGCGGCTGGCGCACGCCCAGTTCGGCGCGCTGCCGCCGTGGCTGGCCGCGCTGTTCGATGCCCGCCAAGCTTATGAACAGCGCCGCGCGCCGCTGGCAGTGTGGCTCGCGCGGCTGGCCGACAGCCTTGTCCAACTCGGCGCGATGGCACCACTGCAGACCGATGCCGCTGGCGCCAGCGTGCTCGAAACGCTCGAGACCCTGCGCCGCGACCTGGCGGACGACACCGAAAAATACAGCTTCGGCGAATGGCGGCGCTGGCTCAATCTCGCCCTCGAATCGGCCAGCTTCGTCGACGCCAGCGTAGCCAGCCCCATCGTGCTGACCTCGCTTCCCGCCGCGCGCGGGCGGGTGTTCGACGCGGTGGCGATGATCGGCGCCGACGCCCGCCACCTGCCGACGCGCCCCGCACCGGGCCTGTTCAGTCAGGCCACCCGCGCGCAGCTCGGCCTCTCCACCGCGAGCGCCGAGGCCGAAGCCGCCACCGCCGATCTGATGCAACTATTGACTCAGGGGCCTGCGCTGATGAGCTGGCAGGCATGGAACAACGACGAGCCCAACCCCACCTCGCCGCTGGTGCTGCGGCTGCAGGCGCTGCATCTGGCTGCGTGGGGCAGCGCCCTGCCGACGCAGGTCATTGGCGAGCCGCCCGCCCAATCCAGCCCGCTTCCTGGAGCCAGCATGCAGCCGGCGCCGAGCGTGTCGCCCGCACAACTGCCGCGCCGCTATTCGCCCACCGCCTACCAGACCCTGCTCGACTGCCCGTACCGGTTTTTCGTGACCGGCGTACTCGGCATCCGCGAGCTCGACGAAGCCGACGACGCGCTCGACAAGAGCGATTACGGCAACGCCCTGCACCGCATCCTCAAGGCCTTTCACGACAGCGCCCCGCCGCCCGAGCGCGATCCCGCGCTGGCCCGCCTGAAGGAAATGTCCGCCGCCGAATTCGCCGCCCTGCCCGCCTGGACCGCTGCGGCCTGGCGCAGCAAGTGGGAGAAAATCCAGCCCGCCTACGTCGACGCCTGGCTGGACTGGGTGGCCCAGGGCTGGCATTACCAGTCCGGCGAAGCCGCATTCGAAGTGCCGTTCAGCGTCGCCGGCCTCGGCGAGATCACCCTGCACGGCCGCGTCGACCGCGTCGACGGCCGCATTGATCCAAGTGGCGGCGACGCCCGCACCGTCATCGACTACAAAACCGGCGCCGCGCAAGGTCTCAAGAAAAAACTCAAGGACCCCGCCGAGGCCGTCCAGCTGCCGTTCTACGCATGGCTCGCCGAGGCCGCCGCCGCTTACCTGCCGATCAACGAAACCCCGGTCGCCCCACTCGAACTCGACGGCGAAACCGACGTCGACGCCATCAGCCGCCGCCTGCCGGAACTGCTCGAAGCCATCGCCGCCGGAGCCACCCTTCCTGCATCGGGCATCGACGCCGTCTGCCAGTTCTGCGAAGCGCGCGGTCTGTGCCGAAAAGGGATGTGGAATGATTCGGGGCATTCCACAAATATGCCTGGAGAAGCAGATGGCGACTAGAAACGATTGGACGCGACAACAACTGCTAGTAGCGTTTTTCCTTTACTGCCAAATGCCCTTTGGGAAAATGCACTCCCGCAATCCTGAAATCATTAAATATGCGGCGTTGATCGGCAGAACGCCATCAGCGCTGGCGATGAAGTTGACCAACATCGCTAGCCGTGACCCGTCAATCACCTCGACTGGCCGCAAGGGATTGGAAAGCGCTTCCGCTGCCGACAAAGCCATGTGGGGGGAAATGCAAGCAAACAGGGAACGATTCACAATCGAAATGCAGCAGGCAGCTCAAGCATTGGGAGTCGCCCCTGAGCCCGTACCTATTGTCGAGACTTCCAACGAGTCTTCGGATGAGATCGTCGATTACACCGGGAGCAACAAAACAATTCAGACGACGGTTCGTGTTGGCCAGGATTTTTTCAGGCAGTCGGTGCTCAGCGCTTATAAATATCAATGCTGCATTACCGGGCTATCCGTGCCCAAGCTGTTAGTTGCGAGCCATATCGTCCCCTGGCGGGTTGACGCGGCAAATCGGCTTAATCCGAGTAACGGCCTTTGCTTGTCGATGCTGCATGACAAAGCGTTCGATGCTGGAATTATTACGATCACGAAGGATATGACGGTCAGTGTTTCCCAAAAACACGCGTCCAAATCCGACCAGTTTTTCAACTCGGCGCTTTTGGCCTACAACGGCAAGCCGATAGCCTTGCCAGACAAGTTTTCTCCGCTTGCAGAATTTCTTGCCTACCATCGACAACACGTTTTTGGAGGATGATGGCCCTCTTATGAATGTGCGATTTGAGTACCTTTACCGTGATGCTGGCAATTTCAAGAACTGGGGTGAGGTCGTGTTTGCCAACCCACGCGACATCAGCGCTGATCGTGTTGCGGCAATAGCTGAAAAAGCGCTTCGTATCGACGCCCTTTATTTTGTGACGTCCGAACTCAATGTGCCCGATCTGCACTTTGCAGAGCGAAATGAAAAACTCGATCATGACTGGCACGAAGTTCATGCCCTCCTAGTCACAGACGACGCACCAACCGATCCGCAAGGACGAAATATTGAGGAATTCGTCGCGTTGCTTCAGCGTGCGTCTCACGGGATTTGATGTCCGACCTTCTTTTCGTGCCGCACCGCCCACTCGACACCGCCACCGCCCTTTCCCCCGCCCGCTCGGCGGTGGTGGAGGCCTGCGCCGGCAGCGGCAAGACCTGGCTGCTGGTATCGCGCATGCTGCGCCTGCTGCTGGCGGGGGCTGCGCCGTCCGAACTGCTGGCGATCACCTTCACGCGCAAGGCGGCGCAGGAGATGACCGACCGCCTGCACGACTGGCTGCGGGTGCTGGCGCTGGAAGACGACGCGACGGTGCGCGAGTTTTTGCGCGAGCGCGCGGTGCCTGATGGCGAAATCGACGCGCTGCTGCCGCGCGCGCGCGGCCTGCTGGAAACGGTGCTGGCCGCACAGCCGGGGCCGACGGTGACGACCTTTCACGGCTGGTTTCTCGATCTGCTGAAACGCGCGCCGCTGGAGGCCGGGCTGCCGTGGGGGGCGCCGCTGCTGGAACGCGAAAGACAGCTGCAGAACGAGGTGCGCGACCAGCTGCTGGCACGCTGGGCGGCGGCGCCGGAGTCGCCGGAAGGCGCCGCGCTGCTCGCCTTGCTGGACGACCTGGGCGAGCACAGTCTGCGCGCGCT
>JAPTVL010000143.1 GCA_028065725.1 Betaproteobacteria bacterium | reverse complement strand
TCTAGTTTTTGCTTGCTCATTGCGTCGCTCTCATAGTTGTTGCGCGCGGCTCGACAAATAGTCGATCAGGCGCTTGCGCGGATACGCGTCCGCTGCATTCTGAATATTGCGTAATGGGGCAACTGCCGGATCGGCAGCCAATGCGAAGTGCGCTTCCATCAGGTCGGCCAGGAAGGCCGCGACGTTGCCCTGCTTGCGGAAGTAGGCCAGCGGCCCCTCGAAGGTCAGGCGCTGTCGCCCGAGATCGAAGGATTGCTGCCGGAGCTGATCGAGCGGCTGGCTGATCAACGCGGGAATAGTCGCCGGATCGATGACAGCCGCCGCGCCGATTTTGTTGCGGAGGCGCTTCATCATCACTGCCGTGATGGCGTGAATGCCGTGGCGGTAAATCAAGCGCTCCTGGCTGCGCGCAGGGGCATTCTGTTCATAGTCCACCACGAGGGTGCGGATAGCGCGGTGGCACAGAACGGCGTTGACCAGCACCACTCCCGGCAGGGCATCAGTGAACAGCGCTTGGTACTCGGCGGAGTCGGGGTTGGCGAGCCGCGCCGGCTCACTCTTGAGCCACACGGCGTAGCGTGGGTCGTTCTGCTGCGAGGCCAGTGCTCGCAGAGCCTCATCGAGCGTGATGGCATTGGGGCCGGTCGCGATGGCCTCGGGGCGATAGTGGTAATCGAAGCTGAGGTGGGCAATCTCCTGCCGCAGCCGCTCCTGGTTTTCGTCGAGCGAGGCGAAGTTCGCGGTCTGTACCGGGTTCTGGTGGTTGCGAGCCTTGGTCACGCTCTTCCCAAACTGGCCATCCGCCGATGCCTTGATCAAAGTGAGCATCACCCTGGCGTCATCGATGCTCTTGCCCGGATGCTGGCGCACGAACTCGGCAGCCGACGCCACCGTCTGCGCGCCGTTGATGATGGATAGGCCGCGCACCTTGAACTTTTTGACGCCATTCTTGTTGGCCTTAGGCTCGATCAGGTCGCAGACGGCTGTGACGCCGTTGTTGAGATAGAAGAAGTCCGCCGGGGCGTCATGCAAGGTCGTCTTGATGGCCTTGTTGACATCAGATTTGCTGCTGCCGAGGAAGTAGCGGATGTTGCGCTCGTACAGGGCCTTGCCGTGCGTCTGATGCAAGGCCACCAAGTCCGCCAGCCGCGCGACGCCGTAGTACGTGGTTCGCGGATCTTCGACCTTTGCGTGCTTCTGCAAGGCGATATCCGTGTGCACGGGTTGGTAGGCCTGTTCCGCCAACAGATCGCGGGCGATCTCGGTCGCCGTGTAGTACTCCACCTGCTTGACAAGCCGCTCTTCGTCCAGGTCTTCGTCGTCGAGCAGCGCCTGCAAGGCGTCGCGGGCCGTTTGCGATACACCATCGCCGGTGTAGGGCACGACCAGTTTGATGTGGCTACATGCATCGAGTGCGCCCTCGATGTCGGCCTTCCGATTCAGGACGTTCCCGTTGAACGCGGTGAACTCCTGTTTGAGCAACAGGCGAATGCCCTCGCAGAACGGCAGCGCATCCTCCTGCTTGAATTGCTCAGACTCCTTCAACTTGGTTTGCAGCAGGTACAGCGTCTCCGACGGCGCGTGGTAGTGGATCGCGTCGATGCCTTTGTCGTTGAAGTCGTCCACGACTGAGGCGGCAGCCGCCTGCGGCGTGATGTCGAGCAGCTTGTGCAGCGCGAAGGCGCTGAAGGCGCGTGACAGCTGCTTCGCCGCCCGATCGGTGGGATTGCCGTTGCCGAGCAACGGCGGCAGGAGCGAAACGAAGCGATCGGCGAGCACCTTCTTCAAGATGATCATGTACTGAGGTTCGAGCGCCGCCATCAGCCCCTCCCGCCAATCCGAGCACGCGCACGTGCTTGGGCACGGGCTTGCAGCGCCGCCCGCACCTGGGCGTAGAGCTGAGCGTTGACCTGCTCCCGATCCGCCAGCACCACGGCGACGGCATAGGGCTCGTCCCCATCGCGCCCATCGGACCAAGGACTGTCTTGCCGGGTCACCACGACAAACACCTTTTGGCCGTTGGCCAGTGCCTGCTTGAAGCGCCAACGTGAGACCTGCAGCGTGCCGCTCTTGCGGGTATCGTTGGGTAGCGAGCGGCCGTTGGCGCGCTCGCCCATGCCTTCTTCCCGATTGCGCCGGTAGGCTTGGGTGACCTCGTCAAGGCTGCCAGCCGTCACCAGGTGAAACCACAGCTTGGCGCGGCGGTAGTCCAGCCGCGTGGTGCGTACGGCAGGGCTGTAGGCGAGCGCGACGGTCGCCTCACGTGTGCGGCGGCCACCGCCCCAGAAGCTGTCTGGTAAAGGTAATTCGAAGAAGTGGTGCTGGTCGTTGCCGACACGCTCTTCGGCCAGCAGGGTGACGGTGTGATCAAGCGAGCGGAAGAGCGCTGTATCGTCCACGCGCCCATACCCGACGAGGCGCAGGAGTCTGTCGCGGCCTTCCGCATTGTTGCTAGGGTTCAACAGCGCTTCGCAGGCTTGCGGCCAGCGGGCGTGAGCGCCGATCAGTGCGCGCAGCAGGTTGGGCGATGCGTCGGGCACTTCGGCCAGCAGCCGTGCGGCTTGGTGAGCGACCTGCGGAGCGGCGTAGCTGGTGCCGATGTCTTCATTGAACGCCGGCCCCAAGGCGAAGCCGCCGTTCAGTGAAACCACTCCTAGACCCGCATGGTTTGTGCCACCTCCAGTGCGCCGCAAGGCGAGGTTGCCGGCATGTGCGACCACGTCGGGCTTGATGGCACCGCTGGCAGACGGGCCGCTCCGAGTCAATGGAAACGGCTGTTCCGCCCGTGCCAACACGTGGTCTTCAATCGTGTTGGGATGGCGTTGTGCATTGCGTGTGGCCTCATTCAGGCTCAAGCCGCCAACGGTCAGGGCGTTTAGCGATGTCGCGGGGTCCAGCAGGCGGGCGTGGCCTTCGAGCAGGTAGTGCGGGTAACGCGCGCGTGTATCGGCTGGCAACTGGGATGGCAACAAATTGCCCGCTGGTACTACGAACAGGACCCCCAGCTCACGCGTCAGCCGATCCAGCGTGTAGGCGAGCCCGCGCACATGCCGGCCATCGTAGACCTTGTTCAGGTCGCCATAGCTTAGGTTGAAGACCCGGCAGCGGTATTGCGCATGCAGGTCGCGCACGGCTTCCTCGACCGCCTTCTCGACGAACTCGGTTTGGTCTTGTCCGTCGTCTTCGAACACTTTGCCGGAGAACAGGCGAAGCTGCGGGACGAACTGCCCTTGCTGAATAACGCTCTGGACATCGCCATACAACGCAAGCCCGCCGACGAAGGTGCCGTGCCAGTGGGGAGCGGTGTCATCCGCACTGCGATGCGGTGCGAGGTAGCCCTGCGCGTCGCCGACCGCTGCGCCGAGCAGCGAATGTCCACGCGTCAAGCCGGAATCCAGCACGGCAATAGACGGAGCATCGTCGGAAGGGGGATCGATCGGAGGAAACTGGTTGATGTCGGTGTGAAGCAGTTGTACGGCCACGCCCAAGCGGGGCGTCAGATCGGCAGTGCGCACATCGCGATGGCGCAAGATCTGGTCGGCCTGCGCACGGTTGCAGCGCACACGGACCATGACGAGCGAGGGTTGCTGGATGTCATCCAGCCGCTCAACGCCTTGTGCGTGCAACCAGTCGAGAAAGGCACGCACCATT
>JAPTVL010000415.1 GCA_028065725.1 Betaproteobacteria bacterium | reverse complement strand
GACCCGGGCATCCCGCCGGACACCGTGGAGAAAATGAAGGGAGCGCTGGCGGAATCCGCCAATCCTGCCAGCAGGGCTTCAGCCATCCACCTCTATCCCGACGCGCCCCACGCGTTCCACGCCGATTACCGCGCCAGTTACCGCAAGGAGGCGGCGGAGGACGGCTGGAAGCGGATGCGCGAGTGGTTCAGGCAGCACGGGATTTGATCCCCGTTGAAAGAATTCCGCTGCTGATGCTTTGCCTGCGCCCGCCTTCAGCGCGCCCGCGCCCTGGCGAGCCTGGCTTTCAGCTCGGGCATGATGGCGGCGGCGGCCTTTTCGCCCTCGAGGATGGCCAGATGCCGGCCTTCGAAATCGGTGCTGCTCACCGTCGCCGTCTGCGGCCGGATCACGACGTCGGCATCCTCCAGCTCATGGCGGCTGATGGCATGGCCCATGACGGCGAAGGTCTGCAGCAGCACGTCCAGGGTACCGGTGAGTTTTTCGCGGCGGCTCACGTTGGAGATGTCCACCGCGATGACGAAGTCCGCGCCCATGCTGCGCGCGGACTGGGCCGGCACCGGCGAGGTGAGACCGCCGTCGACGTAATCGCGCCCGCTGATCCCGACGGGCTGGAACAGCCCCGGCACGGCGCTGGAGGCCCGCACCGCGATGCCGGTATCGCCTCGGCGGAACAGCACCAGCTCGCCGCTTTGCAGATCGGTGGCCACCACGCCCAGGGGTTTGGGCATCTTCTGGATGGTCAGGTTCTTCACACGCTGGTTGATGAAGTCCTGCAGGGCCTCGCCCTTCAGCACGCCCCGGTTGGGCAGGGTCCAGTCGGCCACCATGTCCTCTTCCATCTGCAGCGCCAGGTTCTGCAGCTCGAAGCCGTTCATGCCCGAGGCGTAGAGCGCCCCCACCACGGACCCCGCGCTGGTGCCCACCACGATGTCCGGCACGATGCCCTGGGCCTCCAGCGACTTGATCACGCCGATGTGGGCGAAGCCGCGTGCGGCGCCGCCGCCCAGAACCAGCGCGATCTTGGGCGGCGGCTTGGGCACGGGGGTCGGGATGGGCGGGGCCGGGGGCGGGGCCGCGCAGGCGGACAGCAGGGCGGCGATCAGGAGCAGGGACAGGCGGCGCATGAAAAAATCGATTTCTGGTTGGGATGCGAATTATGGGGGGTGGCGATCAAACCGGCCAGAATCATCGCCGCGCCATGAACAGCTGCTGCAGCGGCTCGATAGGGTTGATGGCTGCGTGCCTGCGACCGAAGAGGACGCTGGCGCATTCGTTGTGCCTCGGGGTCGAGGCGGCCCAGGGAAAGAATATTCGAGTTCTTTTTCTTCAGGTACCCGAGTTGAGTAAAAATGCATGAATGGCGCGCCCATGTCGCGCGCGACATGAATTTGGACACGCCACAGATGCAAACCGAAATCCACGGATCCGTCTTTGCCGGCTTCAGGCGGGTACTCCGTTTGGGCACGCTGATCTTCGCGCTCATCCTCACCGTTCTGTTCGCCCTGATTTTCTATCAGCACCAGCGCTCGGAAGAGTCCGTTCGCTCGGTGGCGCACACGCGGCAAGTCATCGCCTACATCGACGCGCTGCGCACCTACCTGCTCAACCTGGACAACGCGGTTCGCAAATATGCCGAGTCGCACAATCGGTCCGATCTTGATCCCAGCCTGATATGCCGCCAATCGACGTGTCCCAGTGCCGAACAGCTGATCGCGCTGATCGGCGCCGACGGTGGTCGGGCTGTCCGCCTGGCGCCCCTGCCGGCACTGCAATCGGCATTGGAGACCGGATTCAGCGCGCTCCAGCAACGCGCACAGACGAATGGCGATGCCACGCCGCCAGAACGGGAGCTCGCGGGATTCGACAAGTCCGCCATCGATCAGATCCACCGCATTCTGATCGAGACCGGGCGGGAGGAGCTGAACCAGCTGGAAAAGCGCGAAGCGGAACGAATTCGCGACCAGAACCTGTCGGCGATGCTGGTGGGAATAGCCGGACTGTGGATGGGACTGGCCCTGCTCGGGCTGTACCGGAAAACCGTTCGCCTGATCGGGGCAGGCACCCAAGCCGAGCAGACGATCAGGCAACTCAGTCTTCACGACGCGCTGACGGGCCTGGCCAATCGACGGTTCCTGAACGAAAACGAAAAGCATCTGATCGCCGGCGCGAAGCGCTCAGGCAAACAGATGGCGGTCCTGGCCGTCGACCTGGATGAATTCAAGGCGGTCAACGACCGCTATGGGCATGCAGCGGGCGACGAAGTTCTCGTGACGTCGGCGGAACGGATGAAGCGCCTGCTCCGCGAGTCGGACGTGATCGTCCGTTTGGGCGGGGACGAGTTCGTCATCGTGCTGGGGCAGGTCGACGACGCGGCGGCTGCGCGCGAGGTCGCAGGCCGCGTGGTGGAGACTCTGAGTCAGCCCATCCCGCTTGCCGAGGGGGGAACCGCGCACATCGGCGCTTCGGTGGGCGTCGCGATGTGCTGCGCCGGCGGCGAAACGCTGAATGACCTGCTCAAGAAAGCGGACGCCGCGCTTTACGCGGCGAAACGTGACGGCAAGCGCACCTTCCGTGAAGCCGGCGCTGCAGCCGTGTAAAGCCGTGTCGCCAGGCCGCCCTTGTTTGAAGTGACGATGGGACGCCGGAACCACTACCACGTCTATGTGATCGAACTGTCGAAAGACGTTCTGTACGTAGCCCGATTCAGGAAAGCCAACCCCGGTTACGTGACGGGCAAGCCGTGCATTTACGTCGGCATGACGGGAATTGATCCCGACGTCCGCTTCGACAAACACAAGGCCGGCATCCAGTCCAACCGCTTCGTCAAGCAATTCGGTCTGCGCCTGTTGCCCGATCTGTACGAACTTTACAACCCGATGTCCTATGACGAGGCGCGCGACCTGGAAGTGGAACTGGCAATCGATTTTCGTGAAGCCGGGTACGGGGTTTGGCAGGCATGAGAAGCATGCCGCCGATCAAACCGTCACGCGCACGCCGGCCCTGTTTTATGGAAATTTTTGCTGTCCATGTCCCCTGTGATTCCTGAGCGCCTGGCCTTCATCGACCTTGAAACCACCGGCGGCAACCCGCTGATCGACCGCATCACCGAGATCGGCGTGGTGGAGGTGGAAGGCGACCGGGTGTCCACCTGGAGCACCCTGGTCAATCCCGAGCGGCCCATCCCCCAGTTCATCCAGCAACTCACCGGCATCCGCAACGAGATGGTGGAAGATGCCCCGACCTTCACCCAGGTGGCGGAAGAACTGGCCGCGCGCCTGCAGGGGCGACTCTTCATCGCCCACAATGCCCGTTTCGACTATGGCTTCGTCAAGAACGAATTTCAGCGCCTGGGGCAGCGATTCCGCGCCGACGTGCTGTGTACCGTGCGCCTGTCGCGCAGGCTCTTTCCGGAACACCCGCGGCACAACCTCGACAGCCTCATCGCCCGCCACGGACTGCAGACCGGCGACCGCCACCGCGCGCTCGCCGATGCCGATCTGATCTGGCAGTTCTGGCGCCTGCTGCAGCGCGACCGCGGCGAGGACGCCGTGGCCGAGGCCGTCCAGCAACAACTCAAGCGCCCCAGCCTGCCGCCCCATCTCGATCCCGCCCTGCTCGACGACCTGCCCGAATCCCCCGGGGTGTACCTGTTCCATGGCGAG
>JAPTVL010000354.1 GCA_028065725.1 Betaproteobacteria bacterium | reverse complement strand
CATGTCGGGATCGTTCAGCGCGACCGAGGGCTACACGCCAGGGCTTGCGGTCATCTTCTCCGGGCTACCTGCCAGCGTTGCGGTAAAACGCGACAAGGGCTTTGGCAAGCCGCCAGGATTCATGGCGAACAGCGAGACGCCGACGCCCATGCCCATGTACGACATCGTGCTCCCCGGCATAGCCACGCTGCCGATGGGCAGCATCCTGAACGGCGACATGGTGACGGACCAGAACGGGATGCAGTACCGCGTAGACGCCGCGCTCTGGCTACCCATGGGGTACAACCTCTACTGCGGCCCGTACATCGCAACCGCATGATCAGCATCGACATGGAAGACGCGCTCGCTACCCTGGGCGCGATTCTTGGTCGTGCGCGAGACATGGAGCCAATTCTGTCGGTCATCGGCGCAGTTGAGGCGGCGAAGGCGGCTGACCGTATCCAGAACACGAAGGAAGACCCGGAAGGCGACGCATGGATACCGTGGCGCCCCGGAACCAAGCGCGAGCGCATGCGCCAAGGAACAGCAGGCTACGGACTGCTCTACATTACGGGCGGCATTGCGCGCTCGCAGCGATTTGAGGCGGGCGATCAGGAATTGATGATCGGCAGCAGCAACAAGCTCGCGCTCTTCCATCAGTTCGGGACACGCGGCCCCGGTGTCGGCCCGAGCGGCTATCACGACGTGCCTCGCCCGTTCTTGGGCTGGGAAGACGAAGACCTACCGAACTACGCACGCATGATCGCGGATTACATCGAGGCAGGCTTATGAAATATAGAATCTACCGGCAGCACACGCACGCAGGTGTTACCTACCCGGCTTTCTCGGTGGTTGAGTTGCCGGAGGAAGACGCGCAGTGGCTCATGCAGGCCGAGGGTGCTGTACGTGCCCAGAACGTGCAGGAAGCGGCGCAGGCCATGGAAGATCACGGCTTGGAGCCCATCGTCGCGCCGGAACCTGAGCAGGAACCTGAGAACGAAGACGACGAATGATCGCCGAATGCACCAACGACCTGTTCACCAAGATATCGGCCATCCCGGCCTTGGCGCAATCAACGGGGCTGATGGTGGGTGGACAGGCGCCGGATGCAGGCATGGCAAACGTGCCGCTGCCCGCCGCATGGATACTGCCCGCAAAGTTCCAGAACAAAACCGCCGATCTGGAAATGAATCGACCACCCCAGATCATCAACGGAGTTGGCACTTACGCGGTGGAATTGCTGGTACCATTCAAGTCTCAAAGCGATCTGATAACCAATCAACTGCCGCTGCTGGAAGAAGTCATCACGGCGGTTCACGGCACCGATTCACCGTCCGGCCAACGATGGTGGCTGGCGACCTTCATGCTCGGCGCCATCGAGACCAAGTATCTGGCGTTCAACATCAACTTCTGCACCTGGCAATCCCTATTTTCCGCAGCGCAGCTCTAACGAGAGGACCACACCATGGCAACGACACTTACCGCAGCAGCTCTTCAATACTACACCGGCCAGGGCAAGGTCTGGATCGCTACCCGTCAAGGCCAAGGCGGACCCATCAATGGCCCATGGCGCTTTGTCGGGGACGCCCCGGAGCTTATGCTGGACTTCGGCAAACAGAAGATGATCGAGATCGAGGAATCCATCACCGGCTTCGGCGGAACATCGGCATTCTATTCTGTCGCCATCCCGTCCAGCTTCACGTTGCAGCTTTTGAGCTGGCAGCAGGAAAATCTGCAGCTTGCCCTGTACGGCACCTATTCGGGCGCCAACGCGGGCGGAACTGTGAGCGCAGAAGCAGCGACCGCATATCCTTCGGGTCAGTTCTATGCGCAGAACATCGGCATCAGCAACGTGGCTGTGACGCCGGTTGCTGGACAGGTAGGAAGCATTGCTGTCACTCAGGGTGCTGGCTACACGACCGCTCCCACTGTGGCGATTGCAGCCCCTCCTGCTGGCGGCGTACAAGCTACCGCAGTAGCAACACTGGTAAGCGCGGCCGACATCACCATCCAGATCACCAACCCTGGGAGTGGTTACACGGCCGCGCCAGCGGTTACGCTGACCGGGGGCGGATCCACGACCGCTGCGACCGCGACGGCTACCTTGACCACAGCTACGGCGCTGGTGCTCAATACGGACTACACCCTGTCGGCCAGTTTCGGCGCCATCGTACCGATTCCGACTTCCACTTTCTGGGCGCAACTGGCGCCCACTGCGCCGGTGCAGGTCACTCTTGGCTACACCTATGCGGCCAATCAGGGGACCGTCAACCCGCTGGCTGGCAGTCAGCAGGAAGTGGCGATCCGCGTGGACGGCTTGAACGTCGCCAACCCTCAGCCTGGGGGTTTGTTCGGTGCCGTGGCCATCGAACTCAAGCGCTGCGCGTTGCAGTTGCCCAAGAGTCTCGGTCTGCTCTCCAAGAAGGAAGAAATGTTCCCCCTGGACGGCATGACCATGCTCGACCCGACCGCTACCGATGGGGCCCCGTACATGAAAATCACGCAGGCTTAATCCTTCAGCCGCCCGACTGTCAGCGCTCTCACCGTCTTGGTGGGGGCGCTTTTCTTTGTGAGGTGTACCCGTGGCAGAGAACGATTTGGAAGTACTGTTTCCTGACGGCAAGGCGGTAGTTGCCAATGGAGAGTCGATCATCATCAAGCCTTTTACTTTCGGCCAGATTCCCAAGGTGGTCGGCACCGTCAAGAAGCTCGCTGGAGTAGTCCAGGGCGATCAGATCGACGTGCTGGACGCCATCGAGAAGGGCGGCGAGGACTTGCTGGCATTGGCTGCGTTCGTGGTGGGCAAGCCTCGGGAATGGTTCGACGGGGTGCCGACTGATGAAGGCGTGGAACTGCTCAAGGCGATCTTCGAGGTAAACCTGGATTTTTTCGCCAAGAGGGTGAGGCCCCTTCTGCCTACGTTCCTATTGCCGAGCGACGAAAGCAACCCGGCTGGGGAAGTATTGCCGGAAGACTCATCCGGTACGGCCACCACTGGCAAGAAATCCAAAACTACACGATAGGGCAATGCCTGTTGTTTCTGCGCGAGGGTCAGCGTGCGGAGGCGGCGACATATCGGACATGGGTGCCGTTGATCCGGGTCGCGGTCAACGGTGAGAGCAAGGACGTGAAGGAACTGCTGGAGGGGCTAGGCGATGGCTGACATGAAAGTTGCCATGACGCTGACGGTGCAGGACCTGGGCACCGTCAAGCTGCAACAGTTCAATGATGCCCTGAAGTCGGTCGGCGATCAGGTTGCGGCGCTCAATGATCGGTTCAAGGCGGCCATTGCGGGCGCGTCCGACTTCGGGAAGGCCACATCTGACGCTGCCGATGGTGTCACCGCACTTTCGCGTGCATCGTCCGGCGCGTCTCGATCCACCGGCAGACTGGGCGACATGCTCAAGGCCATGCAGGACTCGTTGCTGGCGCTGAACGAAAAGCTCGCGGCTGCGGTGGACAATATATCCGCCATGGCCGCCAGCACCGCCGACTTGAGTGCGGCCAGCAAGGGAGCGGCTGCGGGCATCGCTGCCATGGGGGACGCGGCAGGTGTGGCTGACGGCAAGATGGCCGGAATGCACGGCACCATGAAGGGGCTGCTGGAGCTTTATGCCGGTTTCAAGATCGAAGAGGGCCTTAAAAAATCTGTAGAAGCTGGTGCGGGCTATCAAACCCAAAAACTGCAACTGGAGCAACGCAATC
>JAPTVL010000382.1 GCA_028065725.1 Betaproteobacteria bacterium | reverse complement strand
TGTGCGCCACGCGCTGGCTGGAAGCCGCCGAAGACGGGGTGGCGCCGCCGGCGATTCTCGATGCCACCCATGCGCGCGCCATGCGCCATGTGGCGCTGGCCGACCTGCGCTATTACGCCCTGCGCACCCCTGAATTCCCGGGCCAGGAGTACCCCAATTCATGAGCCTGCAATGCTGGAAATGCGGCGCCAGCCTTGCCGGCATGCTGCTGCCGCTGTCGCGCCGCGAAACCTGTCCCAGCTGCCATGCCGACCTGCACGTGTGCAAGCTGTGTCGTCATTACGATGCGCACCGCGCCGGGCAGTGCCGCGAACTGGCGGCCGAGCGGGTGGCCGACAAGACGCGGGCCAACGATTGCGGCTGGTTCGTGCCGCGACCCGAAGCCTACAAGGGCGGCGGAGCGGCGATGGCCCAGACAAGCCGCAGCGCGCTCGATGCCCTCTTTGCCAATCGGGCCGGCGCTGAAGCGGACAAGCCTGCGCCGCCCGCCTCGCTCGACGATCTGTTCAAGAAATAACCGCTCAGGGCTGCAGCGTGGTCAGAAAGGCTGACAGGTTCTGGATGTCCGCATCCTTGAGGTTGCGTGTATAGGCGGCCATCATCGGGTCGATGCGGTCGCCGTTGCCGCCGCGATAGCGCTTCAGGGAATCCTCCAGATACTTCGCCTGCTGGCCGGCCAGGCGCGGAATCGTGTGCGTGCCGGTGCCGCGCGCGCCATGACAGCTGACGCACAGTTTCTCGTACAGCCGCTTTCCCGTTTCGCCGTGTGTGCCCACGGCAGCCGGCCTGCTCACGACAGGCTGCTGCGAAAGGAACAGCGCGATGTCGATGCGCTCGTCAGGCGTGAGGGCCTTGATCATGCCCGTCATGAATGCCGACGTTTTGCGCTGGCCCGCCACGAACTTGTTCATCTGCGCGAGCAGGTAATCGGCATTTTGGCTCGCCAGATTGGGCACCTCCGGCAGCACGCTGTTGCCGCCGGCGCCATGACAGTGCCGGCAGACAGACGCGTCCTTTTGTCCGCGCTGGACCGCGGCGGACAGCTTCGCCGGATCCTGGCCGATCTGCGTCAGCCTCTCGTGCAAGGCCGCGGGCGTCGGCGGAACCTGTTTTTCCATGCCTTGGCCCGGGGCCGCTGCGGCGAGAGGAGTGATCAGCATCAAACTGGCGAGACGGGCGATTTTGTTCAGAAACACGACAGCAACCTTTAAAGACAAATGGATCGTAAATAGTGACATACGGCGCATTTGTCGCAAACTTGAGAAAAATAATTGTCCGCCCGCGAGCAGGCAGGGCAGACGTCACGTGCGGGCTGCCCGACCGCGCAGCTGCCGCAGCGCCTGCCATTCGTACAGGAGCAGTCCCGTGCCGATCAGCGCGATCCCGGCCCAGCCACGGGCCGGAATGAATTCGGCGTTGAGCGTCTGCCCCAGCAGCAACGCGGTCACCGGCGTCACCAGCATGATCAGCGCGACGCGGCTGGCGTCGAGATGCTTGATCACGTAGTAATACAGCGTAAAGCCCACCACCGACCCGAACACACCGAGATAGACGATGGCCGCCGTGGCCCGCGGCGTGGTGTCGGGCAGCAGCTGCGCGGAATCGGCGACCAGCCAGGCCAGCACGAACAGCGGCGTCGCCACGCCGAGCGAGCCGCTGGTGATGGCGAGTGACGAGACGCGCACTTCGCAGGCCGCTGAACGACGAGGCAGGGTCGCGACGCGGACTTTCCGGGATGGGCCGCGAGGCACGGCGCGAAGCGAAGGGTCGTTCCCTTCGAGAGCGGCGTAACGAAGCGGACCGCCCGGAAAGTCCCGTCCCGAAGGGTTTGCCCGAGAAAGGCCCGTCTGCGGCGTTGCGAGCCTCGGCATCGCGGAGCGACCACGACCTTCGGCCCGCGCCTTGCATCCAGGCCTTTCTCGGGCAAACGCGATCCCTGCCTCGTCGTTCAGCGGCCTGCTAAGCCGCTTGATCCATACCAGCCCCAGCGCCTGCACCGTCATGCCCGCCACCACGGCGCCCGTACCGAGCGTGGCGCGGCCATCGCCCGGCCAGGGCTGGCCGAAGATCAGCCACAGCCCGGCCAGCGAGAGCCCAAGTCCTGCCAGGCGGATCGGCGTAAGCGTGCGCTCACCCAGCCACAGTGCGGCGAAAACCCCGGTGACCAGCGGCGACAGGCCGAAGATCACCGAAATCAGCCCCGACGGAATGTGCAGCGCGCCCCAGTAGGTGAGCAGCATCGCCACGAACATCGACAGCCCGCTGATCGCATACAGCCGACGCGCGGCGGGCGTGAACGGAAACGCGGTGCGGGTGGCGAAGAGCAGCGCGAGGCAGATCACCAGCCCGATCAGCATGCGCGCCATCACCGCGAAGCTGAAACTGGCGCCCTGCGCGCTCCACTGGATGCCGAGCGGCGTGGTCGACCAGATGAGGATGACGCCCAGATAGGCGGCGGGGACAGACATGGGCGGTCGGCTGGGTGTGACGCGGTGCTCGGACGGCGTGACCGGTTAAAAGGTCATGTCTGACGTCATGACCGTGACTGCGGAACCCGACAACATGACACGGTCAGCGTTGAGTTCGCAGCCGATGGTGCCGCCACGCCTGGAAACCTGTCTGGCGGTCAGCACGTTTTTGCCGAGCCGCTTGGCCCAGTAAGGCGCGAGCGCGCAGTGCGCCGAGCCGGTGACGGGATCTTCGGGAATGCCGAACTTGGGGCCAAAGACACGGCTGACGAAATCCACCTCGGTGCCAGGCGCGGTGATGACGACACAGCGCAGGTCCAACTGGCTCAGCAGGGCCTGGTTGGGCGCGATGGCGCGAACGGTCGCCTCGCTGTCGAACACCGCGAGGTAATCGTCGGCGGCCCACACTTGGAGGGGGCGCTGGCCGAGGCCCTCGGCCAGCAGGTCGGGAAGCGCGCTGGGGGTGGGCGGACAGGCCGGGAAGTCCATTTCCAGCAGCGGCCCTTTCTTTTTCACGAACAGGTCGCCGCTGCGCGTCTCGAACGTGATGACCGGCTGCGCGTACCCGAGTCTTTCAAAGATGACGTGGGCCGTGGCCAGGGTGGCGTGACCGCACAGGTCGACTTCCTTGACCGGCGTGAACCAGCGCAGGCCGAAGCCTTTCTCCGATGGCACGAAGAAGGCCGTCTCGGACAGATTGTTTTCCTCGGCGATGGCCTGCAGCAGCCCATCGTCCAGCCAGCCTTCGAGCGCGCATACCGCCGCGGGATTGCCTTCGAAGGCGCGGGCGGCAAAGGCGTCCACCTGATATTGCTTGATTCTCATCGTCTTGAGCGAACCTCAGTGGGAAATGTCCTGCAGGCTTTCCGCCGCGATCTCGCGAACGTCCGCATTGTCGTCGCCAAGTCGCGCGTCCAGCCACATCTTTGCATCAGCATCGCCGCTCAGTCCCAGGTAATGGCAGGCATCCGCGCGCACCCGCGCATCCTCATGCTGCGACAACTCGCCCAGCCGCGGCAGCAGCGCGCGCAGGGTGTCGGTGCCGGCGAAATTCTCCAGCAGCACGCCGGCGCCCAGCCGCACGTTCAGACTCGCCTCGACGTTGCCGACGATGGGCAGCACCGCCGCGAGCAGGGCGGGGTCGGCCTCGATCGCCGCCTGCGCGCGCGGCAGCTGGCCTTCCTTCAGCAGCATGTGGAACCAGTCGGCGAGCCCCGCC
>JAPTVL010000385.1 GCA_028065725.1 Betaproteobacteria bacterium | reverse complement strand
TTCGGGAACGCCGGCGGCCTTCTGCGCGGCGCGTTCCTGGGTGCGCTTTTCGCGGTACAGCACGTAGGAACGCGCGACTTCATGCTCGCCCGAGCGCATCAGGGCCAGTTCGACCTGGTCCTGGATGTCTTCGATGTGGAAGGTGCCGCCGTTGGGGTTGCGCCGCATCAGGGCGGAGGTCACCTGGCTGGTGATCGATTCGACCAGCTCGCGGATGCGCGCCGACGCCGCTGCCTGCCCGCCCTGCACCGCGATGAAGGCCTTGGTCACGGCGATCGCGATCTTGTTGGGCGCAAAGCCCACTACCGCGCCGTTGCGACGGATGATCTTGTAGTCGGCGTAGCGCGTGTCGATCGTGGCCGGTTCGGCGGTTTCGAGCGGGGGAATGGGGGGGGATGCAGCGGATTCGGTGACGACATTCAACATCGATGGGGCTCCTTGGTGGGTATGACGAAAAACTGGGGCTGCACACGCAAATACACACAACTTATGCACAGCTTTCCCAGCCCCCGTGCACAGTTCTATTCACAACATATTGTGGTGCAAGCGGGGAGCAGGTACAAATTCTAGGTGCCCAGCCGGCCATGTCAACCCGGATGTGTGTTGTTTTACCGAGTTTTTTCAGCGCCCGGAAAATCCCAAGACAAATCAAAGTTTTTGATGGATGGCGTGCCTAAATATTGCACAGACGCATGGCTGGATGCGGGCTGGCGGGGAGAAACGTCCGATGGGGCCGATGAATGCGTTCAACATCGGTTTATTAGCCAGGTTGAATACAGCGCGGCCTGCGCAAAGACTGCTGAATCTTTGCGCGCCACGGCACCAAAGCCGGCGCAGTGCCGGTTCCATAAGGCGGCCAGTGGAATATTGGTTATGATTGCAGGAAAAACCACAACCCGGGTCCACCCGAAGCTGCCATGCACCATACCGCTGTCCTGCTGATTTCCTGCCCCGACCAGAAGGGGCTGGTCGCGGCCATTGCCGATTTCCTGCTGCAGCACAACGCCAACATCCTGCACGCGGACCAGCACCAGGACGCCGAGCTGAAACTGTTCCTGATGCGGGTGGAATGGGATCTGGCGGAATTCAACCTCGACCTGGCCGGCTTCGCCGCCGCCTTCGCCCCGATCGCCGACCGCTTCGGGATGACCTGGCGGCTCGCCGAATCGAGCCGCAAGCCGCGCATGGCGGTGTTCGTCTCCAAGTTCGACCACTGCCTGGCCGACCTGCTGTACCGCTACCAGAGCGGCGAACTGCACTGCGAACTGCCGATCATCCTCAGCAACCACGAGGACACGCGCTGGCTGGCCGAGGCCTACCGCGTGCCTTTCCAGCACCTGGTCGTGCACAAGGACGCCAAGCACGAGGCCGAGCAGGTGCAATTGGCGATCCTGCGCGACCAGAAGATCGACTTCATCGTGCTGGCGCGCTACATGCAGGTGCTGTCGCCTGAGTTCATCCGCCATTTCCCCAACCGCATCATCAACATCCACCATTCCTTCCTGCCCGCGTTTCACGGCGCCAAGCCCTACCATCGGGCGTTCGAGCGCGGGGTCAAGCTGATCGGCGCGACTGCGCACTACGTCACCGAGACGCTCGACGACGGCCCCATCATCGAACAGGACGTGGCGCGCATCTCGCACCGCGACAGCCTCGACGACCTGATCAAGAAAGGGGCGGATCTGGAGAAAGTGGTGCTGTCGCGCGCAGTGAAGTGGCACCTCGACAACCGCGTGCTGGTATACGCCAACAAGACCGTCGTATTCGACTGACCCTATGCTCAATTTCAACATCCCCGGCAACGACGCGGCGCTAAAGCAGACCGTTGAAACCCGACCGAAAGCGGTCGCGGAATGGCTGGACCGCCTGCCCTTCGCCAGCCCGGCGGACACGGCCAGACAGCTGGTCATGGCCCTGTATGCGCTCAACCGCCACCCGCTGGGAGCGGACGACCGCCACGCATTGCTGGCGCTGTACCGCCCGGTGCTGGCGCGCGCCGCCGCCAGCCTGGAGTCGCTGCTCGCCGAATCCGGGGTGCCGCCCCACGCGCAGCAACGGCAGATCGGCGCGCTGCTGCGCGAACTGCACATCGAGCACAGCATCGGCTACAAGCAGACCCTGATGGCACTGACCCAGCGGCGCTTCGGCCGCCCCAACCCCAACCGCCTGGCCGAAGTCAGCGGGCGGCTGATGGCCGCGCTGCGCGACATCCAGTTTGCCTGCGGCCTGACCCACACGTCGCCCCCTGCCGGCCTGTGGCAGGACATGCACCAGCTCCACACCTTTGCCCAGGCCTCGAACCTGGCCGGCCACGCGGTGGACGACGCGACGCCGGCCAACCTGGCTTATTGCCAGGCGCTGCTGTTCGCGCTGGCCGACCCGCCCCACATGAGCTACGCCGAACTCATCCACACCCGGCTGTATCTGGGTCAATTTGCCGGGTTGGCGCAACTGGGCACAGCGCAGGCTTCC
Organism: Betaproteobacteria bacterium; assembly: GCA_028065725.1. The sequence goes on along the minus strand of JAPTVL010000385.1, from coordinate 1,216 downwards.
GAGCGCAGCTTTGCCATCCGGACCGATGGCGATACCCCGCCGGGGCATTTCGCGGCCAGCCCGGGCAACTCGGTGCTCTGGCTCGACACCGATGTGCTGTGCCGCCACCTGAACGAAACCGAGATTCGCCTGCGCACCGGCGAAGTACCCCGCCGCATCGGCCTGCCGGCCGGGATGGAAAGCGAACTCAGCCAGGCGCTGTGCAAACGCCTGCTCAAACAATGGAACCCCAGCAAGCAACGCGCGTTCAGGCGTTTCGCCACCCCGGACGGCACGGTGCAGCTCGTGGCCGGCGTGAGCGCCATCCACCGCTTGCTGGACCAGATGCCGCAGGCACCCCGACCCGCTGCAGAAGAAGCGGGCAGCCTGCCGATCCATGACGTTGGACCGATATCCGCTGCGCCGGTCGCCGTCAATGCCACCGACTGGAAGGTCAGCAATGACAGCGCGGCCGGGCTTGCCCTCAGCAGCGCGCCGGATTCCCCGCTGAACCTGAAGGTTGGCGATGCGCTGGCCCTGCGTGACGGCAATGCGGCGACGTGGTCGCTGGGCGTGATCCGCTGGATCCGCATGCGCGATGCGCGACAGGTCGAACTCGGCATCGAGCGGCTGTCGCCTGTGATCCAGCCGGTGTGGGTACGCCCCCTGCGCGGCCGCCGCAAGGCGAGCCCGGAACCGGCGCTGTTCGTTCCGGGTCTGGATACACTGAAACAGAATGATCGTCTGCTGCTGCCGCGCCACCTGTACCAGATCGGCATGGCCGCCGAGGTCTTGCAGGCGCCGCACCAGTACACGCTCACCTTCGGCCGACTCCTGGAACAGACGCCAGGTTTCGATCTGGTCGATTTCACCGTTTTTGCAGACGAACAGCCATGACCGAGATTCTTGTCCTGTATTACAGCGCCGGCGGCAGCGTGCGCGAGATGGCGCACCTGGTCGCGCGAGGCATCAACCAGATGGCCGGCGCCTCTGCCCGCGTGCGCACCGTGCCGCCGGTGGCGCCGCGCACCCAGGTGGCCGAGCCGCCGGTGCCGGACGAAGGCGCGCCCTACGTCGAACTCGCCGACCTCGATCAATGCGCCGGGCTCGCGCTCGGCTCGCCGACCCGCTTCGGCAACATGGCCGCCCCGCTGAAATATTTTCTCGACACCACCGGCGCGCTGTGGGCGAAGGGCACGCTGGCCGGCAAGCCCGCCGCCGTATTCACCTCCACCGC
>JAPTVL010000116.1 GCA_028065725.1 Betaproteobacteria bacterium | reverse complement strand
TCAGGTCGAGATCTGAAGCACCGGTCAACTCACGCCCAGATCGCGCACGCGCGACACCCTGGCCGTGCCAAAACATCAGCAATTTCAAACCGGCCAGATTCAAGCATGATCGCGCCGTCGTCCACAGGGACGGTTCGAAACCCGGCGCTGCGTGAGTTTGTGCCCCGCTGGGTGCGGATCGACCGGGTGAAGGGCGCTTGGATCGGCGAGTATGGGTGGTAGGCCAAACCCGCCCGGACCGGGCCGGAGGTATCCACCCGCTGATTAGGCTGAGACCCCGCCCATGCGTCGGAACCGGACCCGGTTTATAATCCCCTGAGGATACGCAGTACGATGAATATAAAAAGGGGGAGGACGCATGGCGCGCGGCAAGGGGACAGCGCAGAAGCACCATAATAATAATGGCGCCACCATCGGTTTCGAGGCCCAACTCTGGGCCGCCGCCGATGCCCTGCGCAACAACATGGACGCGGCCGAGTACAAGCACGTCGTCCTGGGCCTGATCTTCCTTAAATATATCTCGGATGCCTTCGAGGCCAGGCATGCGGCACTTCACGCCCAGAAGGCCGAAGGGGCCGATCCCGAGGATCCCGACGAATACCGGGCGGTCAGCATCTTCTGGGTGCCGAAAGAAGCCCGCTGGGCACACCTTAAAGCCAGCGCCCCGCAGCCCACCATCGGCACGCTGGTGGACGATGCCATGACCGCCATCGAACGGGACAATCCCTCCCTCAAGGGTGTATTGCCGAAGGATTACGCCCGCCCCGGTCTCGACAAGCAGCGCCTCGGTCAGCTCATCAATCTGGTGAGCGACATCGCACTCGGCGCACCGGCGGATCGTGCCAAGGACACCTTGGGGCGCGTCTACGAATACTTCCTCTCCCAGTTCGCCAGCGCCGAAGGCAAGCAGAGCGGTCAGTTCTATACCCCCCGCCATGTGGTGCGCGTGCTGGTCGAGATGCTCGCCCCTTATAAGGGCCGGGTCTACGACCCCTGCTGCGGGTCCGGCGGCATGTTCGTGAGCAGCGAGAAGTTCATCGAAGCCCACAGTGGCAAGATTGGCGATATTTCCATCTACGGCCAGGAATCGAACTACACCACCTGGCGGCTCGCCAAGATGAATCTCGCCATCCGCGGGATTGATGCCCAGATCGCCCACGGCGACACCTTCCACAACGACCAGCACCCCGACCTCAAGGCCGACTACATCCTCGCCAACCCGCCTTTCAACGACAGCGACTGGCGCGGCGACCTTCTGAAGGACGACAAGCGCTGGGTCTACGGCACTCCGCCTGCGGGTAACGCCAACTTCGCCTGGGTGCAGCACTTCATCTATCACCTGGCCCCGACGGGGCTCGCCGGTTTCGTGCTTGCTAACGGCTCGATGTCTTCCAATCAGTCTGGTGAGGGCGAAATCCGGAAGAACATCATCGAAGCCGATCTCGTCGACTGCATGGTGTCACTCCCCGGCCAGCTCTTCTACTCAACGCAGATCCCGGTGTGTCTCTGGTTCCTCGCGCGCAACAAGAAGAACGGACGATTCCGAGACCGGCGGGGTGAAACGCTCTTCATCGACGCCCGCAAGCTCGGCACCCTGGTCGACCGCGTGCACCGTGAACTCACCGACGACGACCTCGCCAAGATTGCCAGCACCTACCACGCCTGGCGTGGTGATAAGGACGCCGGCCAGTACGAAGACATCCCCGGATTCTGCAAAGCCACGACGCTCGACGACCTCCGCAAACACGGCCATGTCCTCACCCCCGGCCGCTATGTCGGCGCGGAAGCCGCCGAAGATGACGGTGAACCATTTGAGGACAAGATGAAGCGGCTCACCGCGACGCTGCGTGAGCAGCAGAAGGAAGCCGCAAAGCTCGACGCTGCGATTGCTGCCAACCTCAAGGAGCTGGGATATGGCGGTTAAGAAAACAAAACGGTCTGCGCTGATGGTCCCCGGGGAGCGGATAGCCCGGGGCATTCTCTTGATTCGAGGCCACAAGGTCCTGCTCGATGCCGATCTGGCCGAGCTCTACGGGGTCACCACCAAACGGTTGAACGAGCAGGTGAAACGCAATCCGGAGCGCTTCCCGGAGGATTTCCTGTTTCCGCTCACGGCCGAAGAGAAAGCCCAGGTAGTCGCAAATTGCGACCACCTCCAGCGCCTTAAGTTTTCCCCCGCACTGCCCAACGCCTTCACCGAGCATGGCGCCATCATGGCCGCCTCGGTGCTCAATACACCGAGGGCGGTCGAGATGAGCGTTTTCGTCGTGCGCACCTTCGTGCGTTTGCGTCAGATGCTCGCCTCGAACACGGAACTTGCCCGCAAGCTCGCCGCCCTGGAGAAGAAATACGATACCCAGTTCCAGGTCGTGTTCGATGCCATCCGCGAACTGATGACCCCGCCGGAGCCGAAGAAGAAGCGGCCTATCGGATTCGCGCCGTGGGAGGAGAAATGACTATACGACGGTTTGCAGTGAGCCTCCCTGAGCAGATGGAATCCGCGCAGCTCAATTCCGCCATTGCTGCCAACTTGAAGGAGCCTGGGTGCGGTGCGTGAGTGGCGGGCAACAACTCTGGGTGAGGTGGTTCGGCTGCAACGTGGCCACGATCTGCCAGACAAAGATCGACACGACGGGTCAGTCCCAGTTATGGGCTCCTTCGGTATTACTGGATGGCACAATGAATCGCGCGCCAAAGGACCGGGCGTGACTGTGGGGCGCAGCGGTGCATCGATCGGTGTGGTGTCCTACATCAAAGAAAATTACTGGCCGCTCAATACATGCCTTTACGTTACTGACTTCCTTGGAAACGATCAGAAGTTTTGTTATTACTGGTTAAAGACATTAGATCTTGCAGCATACAATTCGGGAAGCGCGCAACCGTCTCTGAACCGCAACTACATCTACGGAATGCCAGTAACTGTTCCAGATGGTGTAGAAGAACAACGCGCCATCGCCCATGTCCTCGGCACACTGGACGACAAGATCGAACTGAACCGACGCATGAACGAAACGCTGGAGGCTATGGCGCGGGCGCTCTTCCAGTCGTGGTTTGTGGATTTTGATCCGGTGCGGGCCAAGGCAGAAGGCAGAGATACCGGGTTGCCCAAGCACATTGCGGATCTGTTTCCGGATTCTTTTGAGGATTCAGAGATGGGGGAGATTCCGAGGGGGTGGAAGGTAAAGTCGATTTACGACATCGCGGATGTAATCTACGGCGCACCCTTTGCTTCATCTCAATTCAACACGGACGGTAACGGAAAGCCGCTAATTCGTATTCGCGATCTTCCTGGTGAAAGTCCGGGGGTATGGACGCCAGAAGTGCATCCTAAAGGCTACATGGTGCAGTCTGGAGATATCGTCGTCGGCATGGACGGTGAGTTCCGTGCGTACCTTTGGGGCGGCGAAGAAGCCTGGCTCAACCAGCGGGTGTGTGTCTTCATCCCAAAAAATGAATGCTCCGCAGCATTTCTTCGCAACAGCATCATCGAACCTCTCGCCCACATAGAAGCCACCGAGACTGCCACGACTGTTATTCACTTAGGAAAGGGTGACATAGATCGATTTACTGCCTTAGTACACACATCCGTAAATATAGTGACGTATAAAATGTGGCAATCACCGGCGATTCGGAGCATATTTCCCTCCACTGGAGGTGAAGTATGCCAAGAAAAAGTCCATGGACTATCACGCTCTC
>JAPTVL010000031.1 GCA_028065725.1 Betaproteobacteria bacterium | reverse complement strand
GGAACCTCCTCCCGGACAGCAGGGTTTTAAACCCGAATTCGACATCCGAAATGGTACTCCGAAGGCCGCGCCTGCCGCCACGGGCAAGCGCGCTATCTCAATCGAAGTTTTCTATGCGGGAATAAGAGGAAGTGTTTATTGACCGCTGTCCCGGGCCAATATGTCGATTGAGTGCGACCCGCTATTCCATGACAGCGTATTTGTCGGCAAACGTGGAACTGCGCAACCAGTCGGTCAGCTGTTCTGCTGGCAGGGGTTTGCTCATGTAGTACCCCTGGGCCAGATCGCAACCCAGCTCCTTCAGCTTGACCCAGGCGCTTTCATTTTCCACGCCTTCCGCCACCGCCTTCATGCCAAGATTGTGTGCAAGGTCGATGGTCGAACGCACGATGGCTTCGCTGCTTTCACCGGATCCCATGCTCATCACGAAGGTCCTGTCGATCTTGATCTTGGCCACCAGCAGCTTCTGCAGATAGGCCATCGACGAGTAACCAGTGCCGAAGTCGTCGATGGAGACCTGGACGCCCAATTCCACGAGCTGCTCGATGTTCTCGATCGCGCGGACCGGATCGTTCATGATCGCGGTTTCCGTCACTTCCATCTCGAGCAGCGCGCCCGGTATCCCGTACGTTTTGATGAGCTCGCCTATCTGTTCGGGAAACCCGCGATCCTGAAGGTTGAATGTCGAGATGTTGATGGCAACCGGCAGCCGCACCCCGGCATCAAGCCATGTCCGAACCTGGCGCAAGGCCATTCGAACCACCTCGACTGTCACGTCCTTGATCAATCCCGCCGCTTCCGCGAGAGGAATGAATTGAGCCGGAGAAAGCATGCCCAGGCGTGGATGCTCCCAGCGCACCAGCGCTTCGACCCCGCTCACCCGGTTGGAACTGACGTCCACCTTGGGCTGATAGTGCAGGACGAGCTCCCCCAGTTCCAGCGCTTGGCGCAACTCGCCTTTCAAAGCCACCTGGTCTTGCCGGCCATCGCCCAGTTCCGGCCGGTAAACCACCACGCCCAGCTTTTTGCGCTTCGCCTCATACATGGCAGCGTCGCTATGGTGCAGAAGCTCCTGCTCGTAAACGCTGTGCTCCGGGTAAACGGCGATCCCCAGGCTCGCGCCGGTTTGCACCCATTTTTCCCCGATGGGAAGTGGCTGCCTGATGGCTTCGAGCAAACGCCCTGCAACCGCGGTTACGCTGTCAATGCCTGCCACCTTGGGCATGATGATGGCGAATTCGTCCCCACCCATGCGGGCGATCGTGTCTGAATCGCGCAGAGTACGACTACAGGCATTGGCGACATGCTGCAACACCATGTCGCCCGCGTGGTGCCCCATGGTGTCGTTGATTTCCTTGAACAGATCCAGGTCTACGCAAATCACCGCGAAGCGCGTTTTTTCCCGGCGCGCGGCAAGCAGCGTGGTATGGAGCCGGTCATTGAACAATGCGCGATTCGGCAACTGGGTCAACGCATCATGCATCGCCTGATGCTCGAGCTGCTGGTTCAATTGAGAGAGCTGCTGCGTGCGTTCGTCCACCCGGCGCTCCAGTTCCTGGTTGAGCCGGAGTATTTCCTCCCCCTTGCGCGTGCGCTCCATATCCAAGGCAAGCAGCTTGCGGGACATCTCATTGAAATCCGCCGCTGTCTCGGCCAACTCGTCGGTTCCCTTGACTGGAATCCGGTAACCCAGTTCGCCCCTGGAAATGACCCGGGTACCGTCTCTCAGAGCCTTCAGCCCACGCGTCAGATACAGCCCGAGCAGAGTGGAGAAGAGGATGATCAGAGCAATACTGACCCCGGAAATCATCAATGTTCTGATGCGGGTCTCATCGACGAGCTTCTGAATCCCCGTTGTCGAGAATCCGATTTCGACGCGGCCATAGGTATCGCCGGCAACCATGATGTCAGCGGAGGTGTTGAATACCGCGTTTTTTGCCAGCCGTATGTCGCTATCAGCAATGAATTTCTGCTTGAGTGCAGATCTGGCGCCATCTTCCGCCAGCAGGCCTCGCGGCCCGATCACGCGAGCATAGACAATCCCGGGATTGGACAGCACTTCCTTGATCAGACTGTCGAGAGAGGAAAGATCAGATGTGATCACTGCGGGTTGAGCGGTTGAAGCGAAAAGCCTGGCCGTGGTCTGGATACGTTTGACCAGTTCCTCTTCGTTGGAGGATTGAAGGACCTGGATTCCGTATGAGATCAGAATGGCAAGAAGGGCAGTCTGGATGACCGCCATGCCCAAAATCATTTTCAGCCGAAATGACATCTTGGCTATTTTGAAATGGGGGGTGGAGTGATGTTCATTTCGCGAAAGGCTGTGTAATCCTCATCGCCGGCCTTTTCAACTCCGGCCAGGTTGACGGCCCGCAATAGCGCCATCGTCCTGGGATGGGCGTTCATCTCGACCATTGCCGCCTGCACTTTCTTGACCACCTCCTTCGGCACGCGGGGGTGCGCGGCAAAGGCGAACGGCGGCATCGGCTCAGCGCGCCAGATGATCTTGAGCTGGTCGCGCGTTTCCGGGGCGAGCGCATTGAACGTCCGCATCTCTCCTCCTCCGGCCGGAAAAAGCCCCCGCGCAACGGAGAGATACACCGAATCCATGGATTTGACGAAGTTCGGCTTTACATCAAGATGACGCTCTCGCAGCGTGTTTATCGGCAACCACGTTGCTGCGAGCGCGCTGGGGGCCGGAAAGGCGACCGCATGGCCATCAAGCTGCGCCAAATCGTTTAGCGCGGCGTCCTTACGCGCCACTACGATCCCGACCAGCGACCCGTCTTTCTCCCGTGCATAAGCCAGGTAGCCGGCAGAACTGTTCGATTGCAGGTAGTGATAGGGATTGATAAAGGCAAAATCGAAGACGCCTGCCACCACGTCCGTCTGGAAAGTGGAAATATCTCGATCGGTATGAAACTGCAGTTCGTAACCCGTGGCAGCCGAGAGATGGCGCAAAATCGGGATCCAGCGCTTGGCCAGTTCGGTTGAAGATTGGACAGGACCCACACCAAACGTATAGACACCACCCGGGGCTGCCCAGGCGGTAAATGCATATACGAAACAGATAACAGCGAGAGTCAGCTTTTTTATCATTAGGATAGGCTCCCTGCGGGACACCCCTTCTCCGTTGACGGACTTTATCCCTTAACGGTCGAAGATGTAAACAATTTGAGACTTATCGTTGATTTTCACCAAAGCCATCAAACGTGGGGCGTTACCGGAGGCAGCACTGAAGCCGGCGCGGCTTCGATGGTGACGATCTCGAACTGCATGTTGGCGAGGTCGGCCATGATATAGGTAGGCGGCGCGCCGACGCCGCCAACGGTGCCGGGGTTGATCAGCCAGGTGTGGCCGCCCTTGACGGTGGCGATCTGCGTGATGCTCGACTTGTGATCGTGGCCGCAACACACGAGGTCGTAGTCGCCGGTGCAGGCGAGCGCGTGGGCGTAGTGCGGGTAGTGCACCAGGAACAGTCTGCGGTCGGCCAGGGTAAAGGCGGCGTCCTGGCCGTGGTAGCGGATCACGCTGTTGGGCTCGGCAGCCAGCCGGCTCATGTTGTAGAGGTCGCCGGTGTTGTTGCCGTGGATGACGTGCACCGGCAGTTCGTATTTCTGCAGCACGCGCAGCGTGGTCGGTGCGACCACGTCGCCGCAGTGCAGCACCGCTTCCGCCCCGTTCGCCTTGGCATGCTCGACCGCCGCG
>JAPTVL010000214.1 GCA_028065725.1 Betaproteobacteria bacterium | reverse complement strand
AAGAGGCTTTCCTGCATCGCATCCGATCCGCGCATTTCACTCACTCAGCCAAAACTATGAACACAATACCCATAACGCATATACCAGTCAGTTCGTTGACGTGGGGTCAAATTTCAACAGCCTGTTAAGGCTTAGTCCAGCACGGCGGCGACCGTCGCGGCGAACTCCTGCGGCATCCCGGCAGCGGAATGCCTACTCGTCGATTACCGCGGTGGTGTAGACCTCCTGCACGTCATCCAGGGCTTCCAGCGCGTCGAGCAGCTTCTGCATCTTCAGCGCATCCTCGCCTTCGAATGCCGTTTCGTTTTGCGGCTTCATGGTGACTTCGCCGAATTCCGGCTTGAAACCGGCCGCCTCCAGCGCGTCCTTGACCGCCGCGAAGTCGTTGGGCGGCGTGATGACTTCGATCGAGCCGTCCTCGTTGGTCAGCACATCGTCGGCGCCGGCTTCGATCGCCGCATCCATCAGCGCGGCCTCGTCGGTGCCCGGCGCGAACAGCATCTGCCCGCAGTGCGTGAACAGGAAGGCGACGCTGCCGTCGGTGCCCATGTTGCCGCCGTGTTTGGCGAAGGCGTGGCGCACTTCGGCGACGGTGCGCACCTTGTTGTCGGTCAGGCAGTCGACCATCACCGCCGCGCCGTTGATGCCGTAGCCTTCGTAGCGGATTTCCTCGTAGTTCACGCCTTCGAGCTGGCCGGTGCCGCGCTTGACCGCATTATCGATGTTGTCCTTGGGCAGGCTCTGGCCCTTGGCCTTTTCAATCGCCAGCCGCAGCCGCGGATTGGCGCTGACGTCGCCGCCGCCCATCTTGGCCGCGACGGTGATTTCCTTGATCAGCTTGGTGAACACCTTGCCCCGCTTGGCGTCCTGGCGCCCCTTGCGATGTTGGATATTGGCCCATTTGGAGTGTCCGGCCATAGTCGTTTCCCTGGTTGCGCGGCTTTACCGCGATGATGTAACTTAGAATTGCAAATTTTAGCATCCCGGGAATCCACGCCATGAGCCATCCCCTGCCCATCGCCAAGAGCGGCGAGACCGAACTGGTCCTGCTGTCGCAACTCGCCAATCGTCACGGCCTGATCACCGGCGCTACCGGCACCGGCAAGACGGTGACCCTGCAGGTCATGGCCGAGCAGCTGTCCGGGGCCGGCGTGCCGGTATTCCTGGCCGATGCCAAGGGCGATCTGTCGGGCCTCGGCGTCGCCGGAGCCGCGTCGGAAAAATTGCAGAAGCGCCTCGACAAGCTCGGCATCAAGGACTGGCAGCCGCAGGCCAGCCCGGTAGTGTTCTGGGACGTGTTCGGCGCCGCGGGGCATCCGGTGCGCGCCACGATCTCCGACATGGGGCCGCTGCTGCTCGGACGCCTGCTCAATCTTAACGATACCCAGGCCGGCGTGCTGCAGGTGGTGTTCACGGTCGCCGACGACCAGGGCCTGCTGCTGCTCGACCTCAAGGATCTGCGGGCCATGGTGCAGCATGTCGGCGAGCATGCGGCCGAGTACAAGACGAAGTATGGCAACGTTTCCGCGGCCTCGATCGGGGCGATCCAGCGCGGTCTGCTGACCCTTGAGGAACAGGGCGGCGACAGCTTCTTTGGCGAGCCCATGCTCGACATCGAAGACCTGATGCAGACCCGGGATGGCCGCGGCGTGATCAACGTGCTGGCGGCCGACAAGCTGATGAACTCGCCGCGCCTCTACGGCTGCTTCCTGCTCTGGTTGCTGGCCGAGCTGTTCGAGCAGTTGCCCGAGGCGGGCGACCTGCCCAAGCCCAAGCTGGCCTTCTTCTTCGACGAGGCGCATCTGTTGTTCAGCGACGCGCCGCCGGCCCTGCTGGAGAAAGTCGAGCAGGTGGTGCGCCTGATCCGCTCCAAGGGCGTCGGCGTTTACTTCGTGACGCAGAATCCGCTCGACATCCCCGATGCCGTGCTCGGCCAGTTGGGCAACCGTGTGCAGCATGCGCTGCGCGCCTTCACCCCGCGCGACCAGAAGGCGGTCAAGGCGGCGGCCGATACCTTGCGCGCCAACCCGGCCTTCGACGCGGCGACCGTGATCACCGAACTCGGTGTCGGCGAGGCGCTGGTTTCCTTCCTCGATGACCACGGCCGACCGACCGTGGTCGAGCGCGCCATGGTGCTGCCGCCGGTTTCCCGCATCGGCCCGATGACGGCCGAGGAGCGCCGTGCCGCGATCGCGGCCTCGCCCATCGCCGGGCATTATGAAAAACTGCTCGACCGCGAATCGGCTTACGAGAAACTGCAGGGCGCGCCCGCAGGGGAGGCGCAAAAAGTCGGCGCTGGCGATACGGCGCCGGCGCCTGCACCGACCGAAGGCGGCGGCCTGCTCGGCGGCTTCGGTGACATGCTATTCGGCAGCACCGGCCCGCGCGGCGGCCAGCGCGACGGTCTGGCGCAAACCATGGCCAAGACTGTGGTCCGAACCATCGGATCCTCGGTCGGCCGCGAGATCGTGCGCGGCGTGCTCGGCTCGATCATGGGCGGCCGGCGCCGCTGAGTCGCGGCGGCGCGCTCGCACCTATAATCCAGCGATCATGGGCGGATATTCATCCCGAATCCTCAGGAATGCGTGGCGCGGCGCGGCGCTGGCGCCGACTTGTCTTGCCCTGACAAGCCTGCCGGCGGCCGCGGAACAAGCGGCGCAGCAGGTGTCGGAGCTGGACTACCTCCAGGATCTGCCGGTGGTGCTGTCCGTCAGCCGCCTGGCGCAGCCGCTCAACGAAGTGCCGGGAGCCGTCACCGTCATCGATCGCGAACTGATCCGGCGTTCCGGCGCACGGGATGTCGCCGAGGTGCTGCGGTTGGTGCCCGGCTTCCTGCTGACCTACCGGACCGGCGCGACGCCGCAGGCCGTCTATCACTCGGGCATGGATACCTATGGCGCGCGCATGCAGGTCTATGTCGATGGCCGCTCGGTGTATTCCTCGTTTCTCCTAGGCGACACGAAAACCGGATTGCGCAGCCTGATTATCGAAGAAATCGAGCGCATCGAGGTATTGCGCGGCTCGAACTCGGCCTCCTACGGGGCCAACGCCTTTCTCGGCGTGGTCAACATCGTCACCCGCAATGCGGCCGACACCAACGGTACGGCTGTGTCCATGACGGGCGGCAACCGGGGCATCAACGACAATTATGCGCGCCATGGCTGGGGCGGCGACGGCGGCAATTTCCGCATCGCGGCAGCGCGGCGATCCGACAGCGGATTCAAAAACAAGTTCGACGATCGTCACGAATCGGTGTTCCAGTTTCGGGCCGACCTTGCGCCGTCGCAGCAAGACGATGTCAGCCTGCAGATCGGCGCCAGCCGGATCTCCTCGGGCGAGGGTGAAGGCCTGCCGGGCAATCCCTTCCGTACCGTGGAGCAGGGCAGCTACCATCTGCAGGCGAGCTGGCGGCGGCATCTGGCCGCCGACGAAACGCTGGACCTGCGCGCCAGCCACAAACGCGAATACAACAAGGATACGGGCATCGTGCGCGGCACCCTGGCCGGCTCGCAGGTCAGCGCCTTGAACAACGCCAACGGCGATGTGGTGCGCACCGAATTAGGCATCCAGCATGCATTTTCGCCGACTCCGGAGCTGCGCCTGGCCTATGGCGGCGAGTGGCGTTACGAGTCCTTGCAGGCTCCCGGCCTGTATGCCACCGTGGCAAACATCTCGCTACATGTCTGGCGCGGCTTCGGCACCGTGGAGTGGCGCCTGCATCCGCAGTTGCTGCTGCAGGCCAGCGGCCTCCAGGAAGGGCACAGCCACACCGGGCAGACCTTCTCGCCGCGGCTGGCGCTCAACTTCCATGCCACGCCCGACCATACGCTACGCGCCGGGATCAGCAAGTCCCAGCGTGCGCCGAATTTCTACGAGCTGCGGGCCGATACGCGCTGGTACAACCTGACTCCCGGCGTCCGCCTCGGCGGGGTCGTTCCGGTTCCGATCGGGACCCAGGTACCGGTGCTCGGCTGGCCTTACCTGTCGTCGGGTACGGTCAAGCCGGAGTCGCTGATCACGCACGAGGTCGGCTACCTCGGCCACATCAGGCCCTGGAACCTGCGCATCGACGGACGCGCCTTCGTCGAGCGCATGAACGATCGCATCCATGCGGAGGCCAGGGTGGTGGCGAATCGGGATCTTCCGTACGCGGCGCTGCCGTTTCCGTTCAACAGCTACTCGGCCCTGGATTTCGTCAATCGGCCGGGCCCCCATCTGCACGGCTTCGAGTACCAGTTCGACTGGCGGCCGCTGCCGGAGACGCGACTGATGCTTGCCGAGATGCATATTCGCAGCAAGGTCGGAACACTGGTCGATGAGCAGCTGGAAGCGCCGTTCCGCAATACGGTCCTGACCTGGTTGCAGCGGCTGCCGGGCGGCGTCGAGTTCAGTGCGATTTCCGCGGCCTCGACGCCATTCAAGTGGGCCGGCGGCGGCCAACTGATCCACACCCCGAGCCGGCTCGATGTGCGGCTCGGCAAGCCGTTCGCCGTGGGCGCCACGCGCGGCGAGGCAAGCGTGACCGTGCAGGCGATCAACGGCGGGCACCAGGTCTTCAAGCGCGATCAGCGCTTCGATCGTCGCGCATACGCGACCCTGCGGCTGGATTTTTGAGCGATGCGTCGCCGGTTTTTCGATTCCGTCGTCATCGCTTGCCTATGCCTAATGACATATGGATTGGCGTGGGCGACGCATCCGGTGCCGGTCTGGGTCGCGCTGTCCGAAACCAGTGGCGCGCACCTGGAAACCGCGGAGGTGCTGCGCGCCAGCACGGACCGCATGCTGCCGGGGCGCGTCGCGTGGCGCATCGAGCGCTGGAACCAGTTTGCCGGCGCGAAGCAGAAGCCAAAGTGGATAGTCGCGATCGGCACCGCGGCACAGCGCGGCATGCAGGAGCTGTTTGCCGGCGATGCCGCCGCGCCGCCGCTGCTGGCGCTGCTGGTGCCGCGCCAGGCCTTCGAGCAGATGGCAGATCCGGCACGCCTGCGCGCCGGGACGCTTTCCGCGGTATTCCTTGATCAACCGCCGGGACGCCAGCTGGAACTGATCCGTCTCGCCTTGCCCGCGGCGAACCGCGTCGGGATTCTGGTCGGCGCGGAATCGAAGGCCCAGGCCGTCGCGCTGGAAAAAGCCGCACGGGAGCGGGATCTGCAGCTGGCGATTTCTGTCGTGGGCCAGGACGGGCTGTTCCCGGCCCTGCAGTCGCTGCTGGCCAATGCCGATGTGCTGCTTGCGTTGCCCGATCCGGCGATATTCAACAGCCAGACCGCGGCCAACATCCTCACCGCGGCCTACCGGCGCCAGGTGCCGTTGTCCGGCTTTTCGCCCGCCTATGCCAAGGCCGGCGCCCTGCTTGCCCTCTACTCGACGCCGGCGCAGATCGGCGCGCGTGGCGGCGAATTGCTGGGGCAGGCGGTGTCGGGCAAATCCCTGCCTTCCCCGCAGTGGCCGCGCGAGTTTGTGGTTTCGGTGAACCGGGATGTGGCGCGCTCGCTGGGCCTGGCGCTCGACGAGACCCGGCTGGCCGAACAATTGCGGGAAAGGGAGCGGCCATGAGCATGACACTGCGCTCGCGCATGCTGCTGCTGGCGGTGTTGCCGACGACACTGGTGGCCGTGGTGCTGACCAGCGTATTCGTGCTGCGCGCAATCGACCTGGTCGAGCAGGGCCTGCGCACCCGAGGCAATGCGATCGTGCGGCAAATGGCGACCGTCGCCGAGTTCGGCATCTTTTCCGGTCAGCGCGCCAGCCTCGCCGTATTGACCGGGTCGGCGCTGCGCATCGATCCGGATGTGCGCGGAGTCGCGATTCTCGATGCGCGGGGCGCCGTCATGGCGAGCAGCGGCGTCCTGAATCGGGCCAGCTGGCCCGAACTTGGTTCTGTCGAGGGCCACCGCCTGCGCCAGGACGTGCTGCTGATCGCCGAGCCGGTGGTGCGCAGCAGCGTACCGGTGGATGACATCTACGGCGGCCTGGAAGCCATTCCCGCCGTGGGCTCCAAGGTGCTCGGCTATGTGGTCGTCGAACTGTCCTTGCGCGAAGTGACCAGCAGATCGGAACGGCTGATCGGCATCGGATTGCTGATCGCCGTGCTGGGATCGGTAGTCGGCGGCTGGCTGGCGTACCGCATCGCGCGCGGAGTGACTGGCCCCCTGCTGGAGGCCACTGCAGTCGTCGAGCGCATCGGTGGCGGCGAACTGCTGGCGCGCATGGACGTCGCGACGGCTGGCGCCTTGCGGTCGCTGGCGGCGGGCATCAATCACATGGCGGCGCGGATCGGCGTGACCCAGGAAGAGTTGCGGGCGCGAGTGGCCGAGACCACCGCCGGCCTGCAGCGCGAGAAGGAGGCGGCCGAACATGCCACCATCGCCAAGTCACACTTCCTGGCCGCGGCCAGTCACGATCTGCGGCAGCCCTTGCATGCGCTTGGACTTTTCGTCTCGGCCCTGGCGCAGTCGGAGGCCGCCCGGCAGGAGCCGGCACTGGTCGGGCATATCCGTTCGCTGGCCGATACCCTGCAGAATCTGCTGGACGCCATCCTCGATATTTCGCGCCTGGATGGCGGCAACGTGGTGCCCAGCATCGACAGTTTTCCATTGGGACCGGTACTGGACCGCATGGCCGGCAGCCTCTCGCTGCTGGCCGAGCAGAAGGGCTTGCGGTTGAAGGTGCGGCCGACTCGGGTGTGGGTCCGCAGCGATGAAAAGATCGTCGAGCGCATCCTGCTTAACTTGGTCGGCAATGCCTTGCGCTATACCCAGTCCGGCGGTGTGTTGGTCAGTTGCCGCTTGCGCCGCGACGTGGTGCTGGTCGAAGTCTGGGATACCGGGATAGGCATTGCGGAACAGGCACGCGAGGAAATCTTCGAGGAGTATGCGCAGTTGGAGAACCCCGAACGCGACCGCGCCAAGGGCCTCGGCCTCGGCCTGGCCATCTGTCGCCGGCTGGCTGAACTGCTGAACGCTCCGATCGGGGTTCGATCGCGGCCCGGAAAGGGTTCCGTGTTCTGGATTCAATTG
Source organism: Betaproteobacteria bacterium (assembly GCA_028065725.1). The sequence goes on along the minus strand of JAPTVL010000214.1, from coordinate 13,802 downwards.
CCCCTGGTTTCGGCATTTAGCTTGAACAGGGAAATTCCGGCAGCGATGTCGCCGGGGGAAGCGGCAGACGATCCGGCGCGGATATCCGGATCGGTGCTGGTGGTGGACGGCGACCCGCTGGTCGGCGCGGGCATGGAGCAGGCCATCGCGGGCTGGGGCGGCCGCGTGCTGCTCGCCGTCGATCGCGAGGAGGCTCTGCGCTGCTGCCGCAGGGACGAGGGGCCGCCCGACGTGGTGATCTGCAATGTAGAGCTGCCGGGCGGGGTCAGCGGTATCGGATTGGCGCAGGCCTTGCGACGCGAGTTCGAGCACATGGGCGTGCTGCTGGTCAGCGCCGATGTCGGCGAGGATGTACAGGGGGCAGCGCGCGGCGCCGGCTTCCCGTTGCTTCGGCAACCGGTGCCGCCGGGCCGCTTGCGGGCCGCCCTGCGTCATCTGCTCGCGGTACGGGCGGGCTAGCAGCGGCCGAGGCGGCGGCAGAGCTCCAGCGTCAGCCCTGCCTGATTCATGCTGTAAAAATGCAGCCCGGGCGCGCCGCATTCGATCAGGCGCTGGCATAGTTCCGTCACCACATCCAGGCCGAAGGCCCGGATCGATTCCGCGTCGTCGCCGAAGCTTTCGAACTTGCGCCGCATCCAGCGCGGAATCTCGGCGCCGCAGGCGTCGGAGAAGCGCGCCAGCTTGGAGAAACTGGCGATCGGCATGATGCCCGGCACGATCGGCACCGTCACGCCGAGCGCGCGGGCTTCGGCAACGAAATGCTCGTAGGCATCGGTGTTGTAGAAGTACTGGGTGATCGCCGAGTTCGCGCCGGCATCGACCTTGCGCTTGAAATTCAGCAGGTCTTCGCGCGGGCTCTTCGCCTGCGGATGCCATTCGGGATAAGCCGCGACCTCGATGTGAAAGCGGTCGCCGGTTTCGGTACGGATGAATGCCACCAGTTCGTTGGCATAGCGGAACTCGCCGGCGTCGGCCATGCCCGAGGGCAGGTCGCCGCGCAGGGCGACGATGCGGCGTATGCCGCGCGCGGTGAAAATGGCCAGCATCTCGCGGATGCCTTCGCGCGTGGAACCGATGCAGGACAGGTGCGGCGCCGCGCCGTGGCCTTCGGCGGCGATTTCCATCACCGTCTCTAGCGTGCGTTCGCGGGTCGAGCCGCCGGCGCCGTAGGTCACCGAAAAGAATTCCGGCTTCAGCACCGCAAGCCGGGCCCGCGTCGCGCGCAGCTTCTCCATGCCCTCGCTGGTCTGCGGCGGGAAAAACTCGATGGATAGTTCAAGACTCATGCTGGATTCCTGGATATGGATTCACGCTGCGCTCAGGACTTCGGCGAACTCAGCAGCAGTTTCGTCAGCAACCATGAGATCACGCTGTAGATTGTCGAACCGAGAACCCCGGCCCAGATGCCGTCCACCACGAAGCCGTCGAGCAGCCAGGCCGCCAGCAGGAACATCAGGCCGTTGATGACGAAGATGAACAGCCCCAGCGTCAGCAGTGTGACCGGCAGCGTCAACAGCAGCAGTACGGGGCGGATCAGTGTATTGATCAGGCCCAGCACCAGCGCCACCCACAACGCCGTGGAAAAACCGGCGATGTGTATCGAGGGCAGCAGCCAGGGCAGGGCCAGCAGCGCTCCTGCATTGATCAGCCAGAGGGCCAGCAGACGCATCAAGCGCTCCTTGGGGTGATGGTCGTCGCGCTCAGTAGCGGTACTGGTTCGACTTGTACGGCCCGGTCTTGGGCACGCCGATGTAGGCGGCCTGCTGATCGGTGAGTTCCGACAATTGCGCATTCAGCTTCTTCAGCTGCAGGCGCGCCACTTTTTCGTCGAGATGCTTGGGCAGCGTGTAGACGCCCACCGGGTAGTCGGCATTGCGCGTGAACAGCTCGATCTGCGCGATGGTCTGGTTGGCGAAGCTTGAGCTCATCACGTAGCTCGGATGCCCCGTGCCGCAGCCCAGATTCACCAGGCGACCCTTGGCCAGCAGGATGATGCGCTTGCCGTCCGGGAAGATCACGTGGTCGACCTGCGGCTTGATCTCTTCCCACTGGTACGTCTCGATCGAGGCGACGTCGATCTCGTTGTCGAAGTGGCCGATGTTGCAGACGATGGCCTGGTCCTTCATCTTCGCCATGTGCTCGTGAGTGATGACGTGGTAATTGCCGGTGCAGGTGACGAAGATGTCGGCCTTGTCGGCGGCGTATTCCATGGTGACGACGCGGTAGCCTTCCATCGCCGCCTGCAGCGCGCAGATCGGGTCGATCTCGGTGACCCAGACCTGGGCCGACAGCGCGCGCATGGCCTGCGCCGAACCCTTGCCGACGTCGCCATAACCGGCGATCAGCGCGACCTTGCCGGCGATCATGACGTCGGTGGCGCGCTTGATGCCGTCCACCAGCGACTCGCGGCAGCCGTAGAGGTTGTCGAACTTCGACTTGGTGACCGAGTCATTGACGTTGATCGCCGGGATCTTCAGGTCGCCGCGCTCGTGCATCTGGTACAGGCGGTGCACGCCGGTGGTGGTCTCTTCGGTGACGCCCTTGATCTTGGCCAGGCGCGTCGAGTACCAGGTCTTGTCGGTGGCCAGCTTGGCCTTGATCGCAGCGAACAGGATGCGCTCTTCCTCGGAAGTCGGCGCCGACAGCACGGCGATATCCTTCTCCGCCTTGCTGCCCAGGTGCAGCAGCAGCGTGGCGTCGCCGCCGTCATCGAGGATCATGTTGGAGTAGCCATTGTCGGGCCACTCGAAAATGCGGTGGGTGTAGTCCCAGTAATCGACCAGCGTCTCGCCCTTGACGGCGAACACGGCCACGCCGTCGGCGGCAATCGCTGCAGCGGCATGGTCCTGGGTCGAGAAGATGTTGCACGACGCCCAGCGCACTTCGGCGCCCAGCGCGGTCAGGGTCTCGATCAGCACCGCGGTCTGGATCGTCATGTGCAGCGAACCGGTGATGCGCGCGCCCTTGAGCGGCTGGGCCTTGGCGAACTCCTCGCGGATCGCCATGAGGCCCGGCATTTCGGTTTCGGCGATGCGGATTTCCTTGCGGCCCCAGTCGGCCAGGGCAAGGTCGGCGATGGCGTAGTCTTTTTTTTCAGTCACTGCGTTCATGAGGGCTCCTTGAACTGTGACCGGGAGGGAGGCGAACTCACCCTGCCCGGTACGGGTTGGGTGAGCGCAGTTTGAAAATGGTCCGAGCCTGGGAGGTAAGCCGGAACTACCCTTGCAGCGCTCCTCGGAAGGCAAGCATTATAGCTTTTTTAGGCAATTGCGTTGCGCACTGCCGCAATACCGCCTATAATCGCCGTTCTCTGACGCGGGGTGGAGCAGTCTGGCAGCTCGTCGGGCTCATAACCCGAAGGTCGCAGGTTCAAATCCTGCCCCCGCAACCAAGATTCACCCAGTAAGGCCAATCACTTAGCGGTGGTTGGCCTTATTGCTTTGGCATGTCAGAAACCTTCGTGCCCATTCTGTGCCCACGCCGTGCCCAAGTTGTGCCCATGCCAAATTCAGGAATTCATTGCGGGCTGTGTTTTTGACCTTCGGTGTTTCCTAGGTTGAAGGCCGTGCCCAATTTCGGCTAACCGAATCGCTTTTAGTACCCTTCAGGGGGCGGTCTAGCTCGATTCTCGCTGCAATTGCTAGGAATCGGTGTCGCTACGACCCTCGTTAGCAATATACACGGCCAATTCACCTACTTGACAGCCGAAATACTGGCAAAGACGGTCTAGGTTGTCCGTTACCGTGTTGTACCCCTTTGTGTTGAGCATGCGTGACAGGGTCATACGGTTGATGCCTGTCGCTGCCGCAATCTCAATCAGGGTGATTCGACGCCCCTCCCTGAACTGCTTGTCGGCGATTAATTCGCTAAGCCTAAATCGGATCATGGGTGCCTCAAAGAAGACTCCATTAAATCAGATGTAACAAATAAGTTGCAAAAAGATTTCTTCATGATATATTTGCTCTACGAATGAACATCCGGTGTGCAAAACGCGGTTGCTGTGTGCGTGCCGAATGTCTTCGGAGCTTTTTAAATCATACGGAGATCACGCTATGGCAGTCCGAGTTTCCACCTATCTGACAACCGACGAGTTGTCCGAACGCATCAAATACGACTCCCGCACTATCCGCGAGCGCCTCAAGGACAGCGTCCTTCTCGAAGGCAAGCACTACATCCGCCCATTTGGTGGCCGGAAGATCCTATTCATATGGGAGCAGATCGAAGCGGACATGGGGCTGGCCTCCAGCCAGTCTTACGCAATTCCGATGGCAAACGGAGGTGTTTGTCATGGGTAGCATACGGAAGCGGGATGACAATGGTCTGTTGTTCGTGGACTTTCGCTATCGGGGCAAACGCTGCCGCGAACAAACGACGTTGGAAGATACTTCAGCGAATCGGAAGCGGCTACAGAAGGTTCTCGACGCTATCGAAGCCGCAATCAAACTTGGCACCTTCGACTACGCCACTTTCTTTCCCGGCAGCAAAATGGTCGCCCGCTTCGCGACCCCTGCAGCCAATCCCATCACCACAGCCCTAAATGGTGGCTCCGTTCCCCGGCAGACACCCGCGGCGGCGATTGGCGTCACGGTAGAGACGCCGACCCTGCCCACCTTCAACACCTTCGCCGACATCTGGGTGGCCGAGAACGAAGTTGCTTGGCGGCGCAGTCACCGCCGCACGGTGATGGACATTCTCAACGGTCACCTGCGACCGGTGTTCGGGGAGAAGGGGGTCGGCGACATCACTAAAGCTGACATCCTGGCCTTTCGCTCTCAACTCGCCAAAGTACGCGGGCGAAAGGCTGAAACCCTGTCTGCCAAACGCATCAACGCCGTAATGGCGCCGCTGCGCCAAATCCTTAACGAAGCCGCCGACCGCTACGAATTTACCACGGCCTTCCGCAACATCAAGCCGCTCAAGGTCCCGCGCTCCGACATCACGCCCTTCAGCCTCGGCGAGGTACAGCAGATCCTCAGTACCGTGCGCGATGACTTTCGCGACTACTACACCGTGCGCTTCTTTACCGGCATGCGCACCGGCGAGATCGATGGCCTGAAGTGGAAATACATCGACTTCGAGCGTCGCCTGATCCTGGTGCGCGAGACCGTCGTCGATGGCGAAGAGGACACCACCAAGAACGACGGCAGCCAGCGCGACATCCAGATGAACGAGGCCGTGTATCAGGCCCTGCGGCGTCAAGAAGAGGCCACCCGCAAGATCAGTCGCTTCGTCTTCTGCAACCGCGAAGGTAAGCACCTCGATCACGTCAATGTCACCAAGCGCGTCTGGTATCCGCTACTGCGCCATCTGGGGCTGACCCTGCGTCGTCCCTATCAGACCCGCCATACCGCCGCCACCCTGTGGCTCGGTTCCGGCGAGAACCCACAGTGGATTGCGCGCCAGATGGGGCATGCCTCGACCGAGATGCTGTTCAAGGTCTATGCGCGCTTCGTGCCCAACCTCACGCGCCAGGACGGCTCGGCTTTCGAGCGTCTGCTGCTGCAAAGCGGCACCGTCGCCGCCCCTCCCGTCGCTGAGCCGGCGACCTCGGCCACCCCGATTCCTCCTGCCGCGCCGATTCCGGCGGCAGCCACTCCCGCATAGGTAAAGGAACCCACATGAAACTCCCTGAGAAATCCAGCCATTCCCTGATCGCCCGCCTGGGCCCCGACGAGCGAGTCGAGGGGTGCTACCGCTTCCAGTCCCTCGCGCGCCGTTGCAATGCCGACGGCTTCGAAGTCTGGCACGTGCGCCTCGCCGACCGTAGCGGTGTGATCGATACCTACCGGCCGTGCGACGCGGGTGACATCGTCTATCGGCCGGACACTGACGCCCTGGTCCATGTCGCGTTCCGGACGCGACTCTTCAAGGACAGGCTGGTGGCCGATCTGCTCGAGTTTGATTTCATGGATGTCGTGGCCGACCCCGCTTGCGCACTCGATCGACTTCCGCGCCCATTGGCGCAGTCCCCGGAAGTGCTGGACCGGCTGGCAGAACTCGTTCACGGCATTCGTTATGACGCGCTGCGGCAGGCGCTCGACCGCGTCCTGGTCGATGATCGGCTGATGCTGAACCTGATCAGCCGGCCGGACGCCCTGTTCGAACGTACGGTTGATGCGGCCAGCCTCATCGAGGAGGAAATGTACAACTTCCATCGAGTAGAGAAGGAGACCGCGATCCTGGCCTGCCTTCTTCATCCGATGGGTGAGTTGAGTCTTTGCGATGAGTACTACCTGAGGGAAGAGCAAGCGCTGGAGAAGCCGAGGGCGGCGCTGAGACTGAAGCGGTGCGAGCCGGCACTGGCGAGTCTGGAGCAAACGAGGCCGGAGGAGGGGAGTTGGCTGCGGCAGGTCCTGGGCGTCGGATGCACCGGGGTCAAGGACCTGATCCCGCTGGCGATTGCGGTGTCGCTGATCCGCGTACAGAGGCAGGCGGCGGCAAAGCCACGGCAGCGCTTGCGGGTCGTTCGACCCCGAGAGTATGAACAAGGGGAGTTCGAAGCATGAGCTTCTTCACGGCATCCCATTCCTTATGGAATCTCTTCGTCATCATGACGGGCATTCTGCTTGCCTTTCTATTGCTCGCCCTGCCTGTACTGCTGCTGACGCGCCGACGCCTGTGGGCCAGGAAGTCGCCCGTGTTTGGGGAGATTGACAGCAAATCGGCGGAGACGGATGCCGTCTATCCCGGCATCGACCCGGCCGACCATGCCACCGCGGCCGAGCGGCAGGCTGCGCTGGATCGGCTGAGCCAGCTACCGCAGTTTCGCTTGCTGACGGACGGCACCCTGGTCGAGTGGGGCAGTGGCGCACGGGTTGCTCCCTGCGACTGCTCGTTGCCTCCGGTGCCGCATCTGATGGTCTCCTGGGGTCCGAAATGGAAGCAGGGGATCGTCACGAAGAGTGGCTTGGCCCACTATGTCAGCTATCAGGAACGGATGGCGGCCATGCTGTTTGCCGGTCCGCTTGATGTAACCTACTTCTCTGGTCACAAGCCGCTCTGACGTGAGCCTCCGCACAGTAACGCCTGTGGGTCGATGCGACGAACTAAGCGCTAGACCTCTCTTGCCGAACCAATATTGTTCGCCGCTAAGTACTCCGCTGGGGCAGTTATTCGGCCAGAACGGCCATTGGACGCTTGATGCTTGAGCGGCAGCAATAATGCGTGAAGCGGCCTTTGTTCAATGAGATCATCCAACAGAATGGTGAGGATGGAGCAGCATTGACAAGTCTTTGGCAGCAGTTAAAACTCTCCCCGGCTGATTTGTCATCCAATCTTTCATCCCGCTTACCTTTAACGGAGCATTGCCATGAACGTGCGGACCAAAGCCCTTCCCCTTGCCGTAATCGCCGCTTTCGTCCTGATGGGTTGCGGCAAGGAAGCACCGCCCCCGCCGCCGGTCCAAGCAGCGCCGGCTCCTGCGCCCACGGCCGTTGCTCCTACCGCGGCGGCACCCGCTCCCTCAGTTACGGCTGCTTCACCTACACCTGTCCCAGCCGCTAACCAGGCGAGCGCTCCCGCTGCCATGGCGTCGGTCCCGGCATTGGCCAACAAGGACCTCGCTGCCAAGAGCGGTTGCCTGACCTGCCACGCTGCCGACAAGAAACTGATCGGCCCCGCCTTCAAGGACATCGCCAACAAATACAAGGCCAGTGACGAAGCGATGCTGATTGCCAAGGTCAAGGCCGGAGGCAAGGGCGTTTGGGGTCCGATTCCAATGCCGCCGAACGTTGCGGTCAAGGACGAGGATATCAAGACCCTGGTCAACTGGATTCTCGCCGGCGCCAAGTAAATCCAGTTGCACCGTCAATACATCGAAGCCCCCGCGGTGAAGCTGGCATTTTTGTCTTACGGGTGGGTCGAGTAGCATGCCGCGCCTTATTGAGTTGCCCCCGGCTTCTATGCTGTTGATTTTGTGAGCGGCTGCTTATCGAAAATCGCTACTCACCCTCAGTGCCCTAAGCGGACGTAGCCAGTCTAGGAAAGCAGACGCTCAGGAACGTCTGAATTCACGGGCCTGCGCGGCTTCTAGCGCAAGTCCGGTGGAATGATAGTTTGGGCCGCACGGGTCAGCTAGCATCATCGACCCCTTGTGAATTTCGACGCAAGGATCTTCGGAAGTTCTGTGCGAATGTCCGTCTGGCCCGGATTGGTGTGGCCACATGCGCGGGGTTGATATAGCAAGAAGTCGATTGCGTACCCCACTAGCGAAGGCTGAGATGGCGGGTTCAGAAACCCGTACTCAACTCGCCGACCAAGCACTTCTTGAGACTCGAAATCCAAGACGACTAGTTCTTCTCGCCAGATATCATCTGCAGCAAGCTGACGCTCGTCGTTTCTCACCCCAAAGCGAAAGGTTCGCTTGTCAAGGTATTGATGGGAGTACCGATCACCTAGCGCGTTCGTCAGTTCAGAATGAACGATACGCCCCTCGCTCTCGTACTCAACCGCCCCATAGATTTCTAGAAGCTCGGGAGCAAAGCTCTGCCTATTCTTACCGTCGATAAACACTCCAGGAACGTCGTCAATTCGTTTGGTTTGCGTCCAACCGCATTGCGTGGCAATCGCGTCCATTCGTTGTTGTTTCTGATGCCCGGTGATATTCGGCATCCACCACCCAAGATAGAGAAAAGCAGGATAAAGGACGAAGGCTAACCACCTTCCGCCTATGAGTCTTCTAGTTAAGCGATCTATCGCGAAGGCCGTTAGGAGTATGGCTCCAAACCAGGCAATGGCGATGAGTAGCGCTAGCGGGACAACAATAATGCCCATGGTTCAGTGTCGCCCAAATGCTTGCGCGGCCCAACAGTTATTCAGACGCGGAAGCGTCCGGGTTATTGCCAATAATACGAACACGATCGAAATGCCCTTAAGGTATTGAATGACGTGGAGATTATCCGATCCCGGTCCACTTGTAATCAACAATCATACGGACAGGGAGCCAACGTCCGCTTTGTGGAGAATTCGTGAGCGGCGGCTCCTGGCCGATTGTACGCACCCAGCATCCAATCCGAAAGCCGTCCTTCGCCCAGAAGTAGAACAATCAAACTCCGATCAACAACGAAGGAGTTTGTCATGGAATCTACTCGTCACTTGGAACCCTGGAACAAAGGCAAGCTGGTTGGTCAGAAGCCACCCTTGAAGCCGAAGGATATCTGGGCCATCCGGATTCAGCTCCAGAATGCGCATCAGGTTCGAGATTTGGCAATGTTCAACCTCGCAATCGACAGCAAACTCCGGGGCTGCGATCTCGTCAATCTGCACGTTCGGGATATCACACACGGCAACCAAGTCTTGGCCCGAGCAATGGTCGTGCAGCGGAAGACGCAACGGCCGGTACAGTTCGAGCTGACAGAGCCCACCAGGGCCGCTGTTGCAGCGTGGATTGAGAAAGGGAAGTTGAAGTCGGAGCAATTCCTGTTTCCCAGCCGCCTTTCCAAATCGCCCCATGTCTCAACGCGACAGTACGCTCGGATCGTCCATCATTGGGTTGCTGCTATCGGCCTCGATCCGACGGTCTATGGCACCCATACGATGCGGCGTACCAAGGCGACACTGATCTACAAACGGACCAAGAATCTGCGGGCCGTGCAGCTTCTGTTGGGCCACTCGAAGCTGGAAAGCACCGTTCGGTATCTCGGTATTGAAGTTGATGACGCCCTAGAGATATCTGAGCAGACCGAGATTTAGAGTCTTCATCATTTGGCGGTCGCCAGTCCCATCGTGCGACCGCTTTCTGGCACGATGCTTAATACGTACAATCGGCCATCAGCGGACTGTGGCGACTCTTCTCCATTGCGGCCATTGATTTCGATCCATCTGGGCCAAGTGAGAATCCAAGAGGCTTAGGCACTCGTAACTATCTTGTTCTATGCTTCCTCTTTTTGGTTGCCACCAAATAATGAAGGTCTTGAGTCTCCAATGTCCTACGCCTTGAAATCACTTTTAACGCCAGACGAAGCAAGGCTTGCTGAATCGGTTCAAACGGTTCTGAAAACATTCAGCAAGCCTGGATATAAGCTGATTTACAAGTTTCAGCCGAGTACTTTTTTGCATCGTGACAGAGTTGAAAGTGCTCAGCCATCGGCGATGAAAGCGTTTTTCGAAGGCATCATATTGATTGGAGTAGTAGAAGACAAAATCAAGGGTAGCTTGTTATGTGCGGTTCTCGACAAGAGAAATGAATACTCGGATGCGATAGTTGATTTACTCGGCGAATTCAAGATTCCATGCCATCTTTGCGATCTAACGCGAAATGCTGTTTCAATAGAGAACGAACTCCGAAGGACACTTATCAATTTTCGATCAGAGCGTCAAAAGCCGCTTACGAAAGGACAGGGTAATGCCTACGAAAACTGGCTCACGAGTAGAGCGCACGAGGCATTTGACGGCTTCAATATTTTTGGCGAACGGGTTCAGATCTTTGTTGAACCCTGCCTAGGCCAGTTTGTCGATGTTCCAAAAGATGAACGCGAGTTATACGAATTTTCCCGCGCGTCGCGAGTTGATTGCCTACTGACGGGACCGTCGCCAGCGCAAATACCAATGTTGGTCCTCGAAATGGACGGACCGGAGCACGAAAAAAAAGCGGCACAAATTCGTGATGGTAAGAAAGAGGCAATCTTGGCTAAGGCAAGCTTGCCGCTAATTCGCCTTCGCATATCGGATGCGCCTGAGATAATCGATCCTCGCCAGCAAGTTTATGAACTTAAAAATTGGCGATTGCAGAAGGAATTTGAGGCATCTTTTGTGCGCGTCTTGAAGAACATCATTAGCGGAGTTTGCATTGAAAACCTTGATGTTCCACAAATATGGGCTGAATACGATAAGGCACATCTGATTCGCCTGAAAGCGTTAGTGACGGCTTATCGAAGAGAGCACTCGACGCTAGATGTTCCTGAATCTGTACTTCAGCAGATGTATCTCACAATTTATGAGGAACTTGAGGATTTGGGATGGAAAGCACATGGGATAGAGGGCGGCGTACGTTCAATGAATAAAGAGGCCGCCATCGAGATTCCGAACGATGACATGCTTACCCTCGCGGGGTCTTCAGTGCAGGGCTTCGAGGTGGATTCGCAAAATGCTACGGCGATTCTTAGGACCCCATTTGGTGATTGGACAATTAGATTGCCCACCCCGCGAATTCGATACCTAGGTAATGTGCTGCCCGGTTTTGAGCAAGACTACAAAGCCGCACTATATTCATGGATGGAAGGAATGGTGCATAGAGTTGCTCATCAGATTCTTGTTAAGGAAAAAATTCCGACAGCGATTTCCGTGCAGAAGCTGCGAAAGTGTCGAGCACATTGGCGACGGCCGTGGAATGCCGCAGAAAGGAAGGCGTTGTTCAGGATGAGGGACGACGGTTTCACACTGAAGCAAATTGCGGAGATACTGGATAGATCTGAGTACGCGGTCGCCATACGGGCGGGGCAAAAGTGCGACCATGGCGCACTCTTAAGAAAAGAAGTCGAGGAAGCGATCCGTTTGGCGTGATTTGGGACGATTCCTTTAAAACTGCGTAAGGCAGCTACTTCGCTACCCGCATTCCACATCTCAGGCGTAGTAATCGGGAGCGCTGGCGCTTTGAATATCGCTATTTGCATTTCATGCGCATCCCAAAAGGTCGGCGCATGGATCTTATGTCCAACTTGCGTGTCGTCCGGATGGCCTCCAACACGGGTGGATGGGTTGAACCCGCCCGTTAACCCTGCCTTAGTGATTTATTGACTCCCATTGAGCGGCTGCACGACTTCCGAGACCTGAATTGATTTCTCCTGACCTACAGACTCGGCTCCGTGCGCTGAAACACCTCGTCGTCTTCACCGGGGCCGGGATGTCTGCCGAAAGTGGCATCCCGACCTTTCGCGACCGGGCCGAGGGCCTGTGGGCGAAAGTCGACCCGGCCGAAGTCGCGACGCCTCATGCGTTCAGGAAGAACCCGCAATTCGTCTGGGACTGGCACGTCCATCTCGCCGATGCCGTCCGCCGGGCACGGCCTAACGAGGGCCATGCCGCCGTCGCCCGGCTTCAGGAACTCGTTCCGCGCGTGACCGTGATCACCCAGAACATTGACAACCTCCACCAGGAAGCCGGGAGTCGAACCGTCATCGAGCTGCACGGCAATCTGCTGCGCTTGAAGGCATTCGTGGATATGGAAGAGCTCTTCAGCGGCGACGCGAGTCCGGTGATCTGCCGCCTCTGCAATGGCTACGCCGTCGATGACGAAATTGATCCGTACGCCGGCCCCGAGGATCTGGCGGAGATCCAACTGCAGGCAGGATCCGTTCCCCGGTGTCCGGCATGCCACGCCCTGCTGCGTCCCGACGTGGTGTGGTTCGGGGAGCCGCTCCATCCGGAAATCCTGGAAGATGCCTTCCTGGCGGCCGAGACCTGCGACGCGCTGATCTGCATCGGTTCGTCCCTCGAGGTTGAGCCCGCGGCTAGCCTGCCGTGGCGGGCGCTCAACCGCGGTGCGCTGGTGATCGAGGTCAATCCGGTTCCGACGCCTCTGTCCCGCGCCGCCAGTGCGAGCCTCAGCGGCGCGGCCGCAGAGATGTTGCCGCGTCTGCTGGAATCGGTTTGGGGCGAGGGCGTGAAGTAGCCATTTTCGGTGCTCGCCAGGCGCATCTGGTGAGCCTCCCGTTCGGTAGCATGGGTTTCCGTTCGCCACATTAGGATAGGAGATGAATCATGCTGACCCATCATGTGCAGGCCAGGCTCCAGCAACGCGGGATCCCGCCCATGGTATTGGAAAGCCTGCTCGATTTCGGCCATGAGGCCCATGACCACCACGGGAGTCGAATCGTCTATTTCGATCATCGAGCGCGCCAGCAACTGCGCCGGCAGGTCGGCACGGAGTCCTACAAGCGCAGCTGCCGCTTAGTTCCGATGCCAGGCAGCTGCCGGCGGGTACTGAGTCCAGCCGGCCCAAAGCAGCCGATTCGAGAACGTCCCAAATGCAGTCGTTTGTGGCGTGTTCGTATCAAAAGACATTGATAAGGTGACCCATAAGGGGTAATCTTAATGTCATGAAGAGGGCTAGAGAGGTTTCGATAGTGTCCGTATTATTGGGAATAACCCGGACGTTTCTGCACTTTAATACCTGTTAGCCCTTCCATCCGGAGACTGCTTTGACCCAAGGTTTCGTCTACGTAATTGAGTCGCCAGCGGACACTGATCTGCTCGATGGCAGAACCGAGGGCCGCTCGCTTTGTGAAGCATTACGACTTGCAAATATTCCTCATTGGTACAGCCTCGTTACGACAGAAAAAGCCTTCGAGGAGAGCCTTGGGTCAAGATTGAGCGAAGCACTGTCACGGCTTAACCAACCACCGATTCTTCACCTAAGCATGCATGGCAACAATGAGGGCGTTGCTCTTACTAACGGCGCATTTCTTACCTGGGAAAATCTTAGAAGGTCGCTCACCCCACTAACGAACGCAATGGCTGGCGGCCTCTTGATTTGCATGTCATCCTGCTTTGGAGGCGCCGGTTGTCGAATGGCCATGCACGAAGAGAAAGACTATCCCTTTTGGGCCTTGGTGGGAAACTCACAGTCAGCACTTTGGTCTGATGCGGCGGTTGCGTACATCACCTTCTATCACCTCTTCTTCAAGGGCATAGCTGTCGAGCAATGCGTTGAACGCATGCGTGCCGCATCGGGTGATAATAACTTTATGGTGTTTTCTGGACAGTCATTAAAGGCCGACTGGGCATCGCTCATGGAGAAATCACGTCGCGAGACTCTTGTTCAAGCGTTGCACAATTACACATCTTCGAACACTGGCAAGATCGGA
>JAPTVL010000433.1 GCA_028065725.1 Betaproteobacteria bacterium | reverse complement strand
GTGTCGTGATCAGGCGCCGGAGTTCCCCAAATTAGCGCAGTGGCATCACGAAAAGGCCATGACGACTGGCCGCAGCGATGACTTTGTGCGCTGAGGTTATCCGTGCGTTCCGTCGATGTGCAAATGCTACGGAAGATCGCAGGTTATGGTGAGACGGCGCTAGGATGACGCGTTCAACTACCCTCAGAGAGCCAAATTAGACGCGATTGCCCTACGAGCTGTCAACGCCCCCACTTACCAACTTAAAAATTTGACACCTGTTGACCGGAGACTATAATGGAGTTGCTCCACCGGTTGCAAGGGTCCCGCACCGCGGAGGCCTTCCATGGCAAGGGTTAGTGATTCACTCGTCGAACAGACCAATTCCCGCCTGCCACACGCGCTCCCTGGCGCACATCGCGGCGCAAGTACCGCTCGCCGTCCTCCCGGTAACGGCCCGGGCTGCCCTAACCGAAGGCCTTACGCAACTATGACACCCGTATCCTCTTCGACTCAATCCAATAGGAGGTCACAGAAGCCATGTCCCCTGATCCAAACGCCAAACTTCAGAAGCTGCAGGAAAAGATCGAGAAACTGGACGAGCAGATTCGAGAAGACATCTACGCTGGCCGGGGAGTCAACAGGAGTCTCGTAGACCAGCAAATCGACCTCGCGGAGCAGCAGCAGCAAATTCTTGGAATCACGCCGCCCGATTCCAAGACGAAGCGTTGACGCCAGCAGTAGACGCACCAGTTCGTCACCGCCAGACCCTTGCCCAACACCGTCCGCCGAAGCGCCAGGGACCCTTGCGCCAGCGGCGCTGCTACCGCGCAGGACGGATGACCAAGATCGCCTCTCCTGATGATCTACGGACAGTTCCTCCCGTTCTTGACACCCTGCGGTCGAGGGGTCGCTGTCCGCTCTGAGCGCGACGTGTCTTAACCGAAGTCGCAACCTGCGGACAGGTGCTGGAGTTCAGGAATAGAAGGAGCTGTATATGGAACGCCACTATCTAAATCCAGAGCCCTTGACACAGGGCGATCAGGTCATCGTGCGCCGCACGTTGGACCCAAGCGGCTGGCCCGAGACCGTGGATGATGGCGAGCTCTGCAACTATGTGCTCTCGGTCGTGAGTGGGCAGGGGTGCGCAAGGGTAATCTGCGAAAGCAGCGAAGAAGTTCGGCACCTGATGCAGGTCATGGAGGAATACGCCGTGCCGAAGCAGCACCGAAAAGTCACATATTACGCGCCCTGAACAGCCTTCGATTCGAGCTCCGCTGCCAGAATCAAGGGGAGGTGGAGTACCTGGCTTGGCCTGGTGTGGGAACGGAGTTCGACGACGCTGAAACGCTAGTATCGTAACGACTGACTGCAAAAGGCATGTGTTGGAACAAGGGCTACGACTCCCAGGAGGCGCACGACATCTTGGCGGAGTTCGGCTTCACCGCCCATATTCGGGCCCGCGGCGAAGAGGCCCACGCGTTCAAACGCGAAGCGGGTTGTCGCGCGCGGCGCTTGGTGGTCGAACGCACACACAGCTGGATGAACCGCTTTCGGCGTATCCTCATCCGCTGGGAGAAGAAACCGGAGAACTACAGCGCGTTCCTGCATTTTGCCTGTGCCCTGATCGCCTTCCGTGCAGCCGGGTTATTCGGATAGGCTCTAATACTACAACGACGGATGATCTACGTGCAACAACGTTGCTCTATTGCGATGATCTGGCTTACACGCCGCCTGGCCGCGTGGGCTTGTTTGGCCCGCTCGTTGCGGTACTGGGTACCATGCAGCCAGTCCCATAGCTCAACCTGCGTCCAGGTGCGTTGCGGCAGCAATTGCCGTAGCACCCGTGTGATCTGCGGTCGCGTGATCTGGGGCAGCTTTTTCCCCCCAGTCCAGTTGCAGACTCAACAGGAAGGCGCCGGCCAGCAAGGCCATGGTGATGTGATGCTGCCAGCCCAACCAGGTACGCACTTCGTACTCGTCGAGCCCCGTTTCACCCTTCTCGGTCTGAAACTCGGTCTCGACGGGCCAACGCATGGCCCCGACCTGGGCCATGCGCAGCAAGGGCGTGTCGGCGGGCGCATTCGACAGGTAGTACTTGGCCTCGCTGCCATCCAGGTCCCGCCGCAGAACCAACCAACACGCCCGGCCTGGCAACCCAGCGCGGCTTTCCCAGACCCGCAGCGCCGCAAACTGATGGCTGCGGGGCCCTTGCGCCCCCTCCGCCACCGTCAGTTCGTGCCATTCCGTGGGCGCCAGGCTGGCCGCCACCGCCTGCACAGTCTGCGGCCCCGGCTCACCCGCCAGCAGTTGGGGCTGCGTCGGCTTGCGGCCCCGCCCCGACCACGCCGGGACGGCCACCTGCGCCGCCTGGGTAAAGACGGGCGTGATACTGGGCACTTCCAGCACGTAGCACCAGCCTTCGGCGTCCAGCGTATCCCGCAGCGTGGGGACCTCGCCATAGCCCGAATCGCCCGTCACCCAGGTGGCCGTCAGATGCCCGGCTTGCTGCGCCCGGCGCACCAGCGCCAGCCCCAGTTCGGCCTTGCTTTGGTAGCCGACCGCTTCCGGCACACCGGCGGCCCGGCAGCGCGGGCGATCAGCCGTCCAGGCCGGCGGCAGATACAGCGCCTTGTCGACCAGGGCATGGCCCCGGGCCGAGACATAGGCCAGAAACACGCCCACCTGGCAGTTGCCCACCTTGCCCAACGTCCCCGAATACTGCCGGGCCACCCCCACCGACTTCTTGCCTTGCTTGGCAAAGCCGGTGTCGTCCAAGACGAGAACGCCGTCGCGCTGGTTCAACCGCTGGCCGACGTACCTTTGCAAGCGAGCAATGACCGCCCCATCGTCCCACGGCGATTCGGTCAGGAAGCGCTGCAAGCTGCGCGGCGTCGCACCTTCGATGGTCTCAGCCAAGTTCTCGGCGTTACGCCGGTCGGTTTGCTGCACCAGCAAACCCCGCAAGTACTGCTCGCTGCGTTCGCGCGCTTCGGTGCGCCCAAACAGGGGCGCAAATTCCTGATGGAAGGCGGCAAAGCTGGCCGCCACGCGCTCAAACTCTTCCAGATTCACGGCTTGTCCTCCACGACGACGATGATGTTGTCATGGAGGCTATTCTACCTCAATAATCTGTCGTTGTAGTACTATGGTGACGGCTGGTTGGTCGAGCTCAGGCCGGAGAGCTGGCCCGTCGAGGGGCTGCTCGATACGCCGGCGTACCTGGCCGTGATGCAGGCGCAAGCCGAAGCGGAGGCGGCCAAATGAGCGAGCGGGTGATTATTGTGCCGTGCAGCGGCATCGGCAAGACCTATGGGACGGTGACGCGCGAGGCGGCCTACCAGGTAGCGGAAGAGCTGCGCCCGGAGACGACGACCATCGTGCCGCTGTCGCTGCTGGTCTTGGTCGACGAAAGCGCGCGGGCGGCCGTGCAGGACGCCCAGGTCATCACGATGGATGGCTGCAAGCTGGCCTGCGCCACGCTCAACGTGCGTGGGGCCGGCGGGACGGTGGCCAGGGACTTCACCGTGCTGGACGTCTTCCGGCGCAACAAGACCCTGAGGCCCCAGGGCATCAGCGTGCTGAACGAGGGCGGCCAGGCCCTGGCGCGCGCGCTGGCGGATGAAGTCGCACAAACGGCCGATGAAGTGATTGACGGAGGAAATACCCATGCCTAATCTGCCGAAACGCAAAGTGGGCATCGTGGCCTGTTCCGGCGAGGAGTTGCCGGCGGGCACCGTCACCC
>JAPTVL010000176.1 GCA_028065725.1 Betaproteobacteria bacterium | reverse complement strand
GCATTGCGACCCATGATGCGCGCCGACATGGGTGTATCGGTTCTGCTGTCGACCGCGGATGCGCGAGCACAGGAGAGCGTTGTCGTGCAGAAGCTCATCGCCGCCGGCCGCCTGAAGGAAGGGGACAAGGCGCGCGCGCAGCGACTTCTCGCCGAATCCGGCGAAGGCACCGTGTCCGCGCTGCTGGTGCGTCTGGGTCTGCTGGCCGAGCGCGATCTGATCGAGACCTGGGCCCAGGTGCTGCCGGCCGCCCGATTCGACCCGTCGTCGCTTCCGCCCGTACCCCCCGAGGGCATCGATCTGCTGCCGGTGCGCTTCCAGAAGGCGCACCGCGTGGCGGTCATTGGCGCGGATCCGGACCTGGTCCAGGTGCTGACCGCCGACCCGGCCGATCCCTATCCTTTGCAGGCGATCGCGCTGGCGACCCGGCGCACGGTCGTTCCCGTCCTCGGGCTGGGCAGCGAGATCGAAAGCCTGCTGGAGCGCTGGTATGGCACAGGCCGCAGTGCGCTCGGCAGCATCGTCGAGACGATGGGGCGCGAGAACGAGGATGGCGATGCCGGCGACATCGAGCACTTGCGCGACCTCGCTTCCGAAGCCCCGGTCATCCGGCTGGTCAATTTGTTGATCCAGCGCGCGGTCGAGCAGCGCGCCTCGGACATCCATATCGAGCCTTTCGAGGACCATCTGACCGTGCGCTATCGCGTCGATGGCCTGCTGCGCCCTGTCGAGGCCCCTCCCGCACGTTTGGCGGCTGCCGTCATCTCGCGCATCAAGATTCTGGCCCGCCTCAATATCGCCGAACGGCGCCTGCCGCAGGATGGGCGCCTGATGGTACGCATTGCCGGCAAGGCGCTCGATGTCCGCGTGAGCTGCATGCCGACCAGCTTCGGCGAGTCCGTGGTCCTGCGCCTGCTCGACCGGGAGAGCATCCAGTTCGACTTTGGTGCGCTGGGCTTCGCGCCGCCGGCGCTCGATGGCTTCCTGCAGGCGCTGGACCGTCCCAACGGCATCGTGCTGGTCACCGGCCCCACCGGCTCCGGCAAGACCACCACGCTGTATACGGCGCTCAGCCGACTCAACCGCCCGGAGCGCAAGATCATCACCGTCGAGGATCCGGTCGAGTACCAGCTCGATGGCATCAACCAGATCCAGGTCAAGCCCAGTATCGGTCTGGATTTCGCGCAGGCACTGCGCTCGATCGTCCGTCAGGATCCGGACGTGATCATGGTCGGCGAGATGCGCGATCTGGAGACCTGCCGCATCGCCATCCAGTCGGCTCTCACCGGCCACCTGGTGCTCTCCACCCTGCACACCAACAGCGCCGCGGCCGCCATCACTCGGCTTCAGGATATGGGGGTGGAAGATTACCTGCTCGCCTCGACCGTGCACGGCATTCTGGCGCAGCGGCTGGTGCGGCGGCTCAACCCGGCTGCATGCGAGACCTATCAGGCGCCCGAGGATGTCGTCGAGACGTTTCAGCTGCGACGCTTTTCGAATGCCGGTTCCGTTCTCTTGCGCCGACCGCGTCAGGATCTCGATCCAGCGGTCAGCGCCTACCAGGGCCGGACGACGCTGCTGGAGTACCTGCCGCTGAGTGACGCCATTCGGAGCCTGATCCTGCGCCGTGCCGATGCCGCCACGATCGAGCAGGCTGCGCGGCAGGCAGGTATGCGCACCATGTTCGAGGACGGTCTGGTCAAAGCCCTCGCCGGCGAAACCACGATCGAAGAGGTGCTGCGGGTCACGCAGGAGTCGTGATGGCGCGATTCCGTTACCGCGCGGTCGCCCCGAATGGCGCGCTGGAGCACGGCGAGATCGAGGCCGACAGCATCGAGGACGCCCTCGCCCGCCTGCACGATCAGGGGCACATGCCGCTGGAGGCCCGGCCGGCCGTGGCGTGGGGCGGAGGCTTGGCGCGATGGATCCATCCTCGCGCCCTGGATCTGGCCGAACAGGCCGAGTTCGCGCTGCAGCTGGGCACCTTGCTGCGCGCGGGCCAGCCCCTGGATCGTGCGCTGGGTCTCCTGATCGAGCTGCCGGAGACCGCCTCGGCGCGGACCATGATCGAACGCATCCGCGAGCGCGTGCGTGGCGGAGCAACGTTGTCGTCTGCCTTGGATGCGGAGTCCGCGGTATTTTCCAAGCTCTTCACCAGCCTGATCCGCGCCGGCGAGGCCAGCGGCCATCTGGACGCCGCCCTGACCGGTTTGTCGACCCATCTGGCGCGCACCGTGGCCTTGCGCGGCACCATTCTGAATGCCCTGGTCTATCCGGCCTTTCTGCTGGTCGGCGTGCTGGGGGCCTTGATCCTGCTGCTGACTTATGTCGTACCGTCGTTCGTTCCCATTTTTGCGGGCATGGGTGTACCGCTGCCCTGGATCACGGTCGGCGTCCTGGCGCTCGGCCAGTTCCTGCGGCATTGGGGCTGGGCCGTCCTGCTCGCTCTGGTCGCACTGAGCATCCTTGCCGCCCAGCGACTGAAGGATCCCGCTGCGCGCCTCGCACTGGATCGCCGCCTGCTGAAGATGCGTGTGTTCGGTCCGCTGCTGATCAAGATCGAAATGGCACGCATCGCGCGCACGCTCGGGACACTCACCGGCAACGGGGTTTCCCTGCTCTCGGCGATGGCGATCGCGTCCCAGGTCGCCGCAAACCGGGCCATCCGCGCGGACGTGGAGCAGGCTGCCGAGCGCGTCCGGGATGGGCATGCGCTGGCCGCAGCGCTCACCCATGCGTCTTGGGTGCCGCGTGTCGCGCTGGCGATGATCCAGGTCGGCGAGGAGTCGGGGGAGATCGATGCCCTGCTGCTGCGGCTGGCCGACACGTTCGAAGCCGACGCCGGGCGCACCATCGATCGTCTGCTGGCGGCGCTGGTGCCGACCCTGACGGTCTTGATGACGTTTCTGGTCGGACTGATCATGCTGGCCATTCTGCTGCCGCTGTTGAGCCTCACCAGCGGCATTCACTGAATCAATTGGGGCCAAGGATTCTTCGGGGAGATCGTCGTGTTTCCATCAAGGGCATCGAGCAGCACGTTCAATCCAGTCCCATCGTCACGCGTGCGGCAAAGGATTGCGAGCGCCGCGGTCAGCCATCGTCGCCGGGCCTGCACCGGCAGTGCCGGGCACCCTCGCACAGCCGTGCGGTCCGGCGGCTTCACCCTGATGGAAATGCTGGCGGTCATCGTGTTGCTCGGGATCGTGGCGGTGATCGTGGTGCAGGCGGTCGGACATAACGTCGAGAAGGGCCGTTACGACGCCGGCAAGGCGCAACTGGCCGTCATCGAGCAGGCGATCAGCAACTACAGCCTCGACAATGGATCGCCCCCTCCTGACTTGCAGGCATTGCTCAAGGCGCCGCCGAGTACGCCGAACTGGCAAGGGCCGTATCTGAAACCCTCACAGCTTGTAGATCCCTTCGGCCATGCATTCGGCTACCGGGTACCGGGCAAGCACGGCCCGTATGACCTCATCTTCTATGGCGCCGACGGCAAGCCGGGAGGTACGGGCTACGACAAGGATGTCGGCAGTTGGCAATAACCGTGGGCCTCGTGCGACAGCATGGATTCACCCTGATCGAGCTGATGGCGGTCATCGTGTTGCTGGGCGTCGCCTTGGCGCTGGGCGGCATGGCGCTGGGCGGCTCCCTGCGCCGTAACGCGCTGCCGGCGGCCGCGCACGATCTCGCCGCAGCTTTGCAATGGACGCGCGCGCAGGCCATGGCGCAA
>JAPTVL010000098.1 GCA_028065725.1 Betaproteobacteria bacterium | reverse complement strand
TTACTAACCAGACACCCAAACAGGTATCATATTGCAATCAGGCTGCGTAGCGAACGTCGGGGGCCTGGAAGAACGAGCGGACCTTTGCGGGGCGCCGCTGTAGTCCCTGCATATGCGATCGCAGCCCTGCCTTCATCGCCACCTTGTCCATGGGCGTGCTGCGGCGGCCGAGCGCCTGCTTGACGTCGTTGTTCAGATACTCGTCCGGGTTTCGCTCCGGCGCGTAGGGCGGCAGATAGAACAGCTCGATCCGATCGGCGTTCTCCGCCACCCAGGCGGTCACCACCTTGGCCTTGTGCACGCGCAGATTGTCCACGATCACGAACAGCTTGCGATCGGCGTCCTTCACCAGGCGGCGCAGGAATTTCAGGAAGATCGCGGTATTCAGCGCCCCGTCATAGACCATGAACCGCAGCTTGCCCCGGTTGGTCAGGCTGGAGATCATCGACTGCGTGAACCGTGCCGCCGGCCGCGGGATCACCGGGGTCTCGCCTTGCGGCGCGAAGCTGCGGCCATAGTTGGCCTGGTTGGAGATGCCGGTTTCGTCGGCCCAATGGATCTCCGCCGCCTCCTTCTTCGCCCGCTTCACGATCGCGGGGTATTCATGGCTCAACCAGGCCCGGACCGCCGCCTCGTCGCGCTCGGTGGCCCGCCGGATCGGCTTCTGCGCGGTGAAGCCCCAGGCCGCCAGGTAAAGGCTGATCGCGCTCAGCGACAGGCGGATGCCGGTCCTGTGCGCGATCAACTGAGCGACGGCCTCCCGGGTCCAGAGCGCGAACGGCAGCTTCAACTGATCCGGGCATTTGCCGACGATCAGCCGCCGGATCAGGGCTTCCTGGCGCGGCGTGAGTGCCTTCTGCTCACCCGGACGACGGCCACGCCGTCCCCCGGCAAGGGCGGCTTCTCCGGCCGCCTCGAAGGCGCGCACCCATGCCCCCACGAAGCGCCGGTTGACCCCGATCGCTTTGGCAACCTCGATCCGGCTCTTCCCTGAGCGCACCATGTTCACTGCGACGCGACGCAGCTCGGCCTGGGTCGATGGCGGGAGTTTTCGGAAATCGCGTTCGCTCGGCATGCCCGCAGGATAGCGCACACAGAAACCAATTGCTACCTATTTGAGTGCCGGGTTAGTAACTTCGCGGTTCCAGCACTGTTTCTCCATGCCTTTCCGTCGTGGTTCGTGGGCTTCGCGTTCGCCGCGATTGCCATCGGCGCACTGGTGCCGGCCGCAATCATGTCGATCGCCACCGCCAATCTATTCACTCGCAACATCTACCGTGAATATTTCCGCCCCGATTGCGGCGCACGCGAGGAAACCGAGGCGGCGAAGCTTGCCTCGCTGGTGGTGAAGTTCGGCGCCCTGGCCTTCGTCCTGTTTCTGCCGGTGAAATACGCCATCCAGCTCCAGCTGCTCGGAGGCGTCTGGATCATCCAGACCCTGCCGCCGGTGGTCATCGGCCTCTACACGCGCTGGTTCTACCGCCACGCCCTGATGGCCGGTTGGACCGCCGGCGTCTTGGTCGGCACCGCGATGGTGGCGTCACTGGATTTCGCCACCTCGGTCTTCCCGCTCCAGCTCGGGGGCTACACCATCCCCTGCTACGCCGCGCTCGCCTCCCTGGTCGTCAACATACTTGTCGCCGCCGCCTTGACCCCGGTTTTCAACGCCGCGGTGCATCCGATCGCGGACGAGACTGCGCTTGCCGATTATCGAGAGGCATGAGCCGCGCATGTCAATGTCCCGCATTCTTACGTTGCGCTGGTTCGTGAGATTGCGGATGCCGCCGTCTACCCGGATGCCGAAGGCCGGACCCGCTTCCAGGACCAAGGAGGCAAGGGAGCCTTCCGCGCCCGGGAGCCTGAGGCATTGCATCAATCCTCGAACATCAACGTTCCTGGAGATCTCCGTCAACGTCACCGGGACGGAAGCCGCCTTCCGGCCGGGTTTACCACCCTGATCGACCGCGCATTTAAGGGTCGGTCTCGACGCTCAGCACTCATGAGATCGGTCGGACCTCGCTGGAGAAAAAAGGCAGCACCCCGCGATCAGCATGGGTGGGGTAGACTCTATGTCGGTGCGCTGCCCTGCCTGTCTGAGGGCGCGAGGCCGACAGCGTCGTGCGGAGCGGAGTTTATACAGCTAGTCACGTATGCGAAGGCTCGCACAATGGTGGTCCGGCCCAGACGGACGTCCTGTGGGCGCGCGCGCAATTTCTTTGTTTGTCGCCGAACCGGAGGGCGGGCCGGGAAATTCCAGGAAACTGGCTCGGCCGACGCCTGAAATGGAGAGAGAGCGATGTCGACAACGGCTTACGATTACGCTGAGGGATCCCACTATAAACCAGGATTCGTTAGGAGGTGGCTGTTCAGCACCAATCACAAAGACATCGGCACGCTCTACCTGATATTCGCAGTAACCGCCGGTACGACCGGTATGGTCCTGTCGGAAGTTATGCGCGCGCAGCTTTTGCATCCGCATGGTACGATCGTTGGGACTGGGCAAGAGTGGAATACGATCGTCACGGCGCACGGGCTGCTGATGATCTTCTTTACCTTGATGCCCGCGCTGATCGGCGGGTTCGGCAACTGGTTCATTCCGTTGTTGATCGGCGCGCCAGACATGGCATTTCCCCGCCTTAACAATATCAGTTTCTGGCTGTTGCCGCCGGCCTTCGGACTAATCATCGCGGGGCTGCTGTTGGGTGAATCGGGCACTGGTTGGAGCCTTTATCCGCCGCTATCAAATGCCACCTATCAACCGGCATCGGTATGGACTTCACCCTGTTTGCGCTACACCTGGCGGGTATCAGCTCGCTGCTCGGCGCGCTCAACTTCATTACTACCATCTTTAACATGCGTGCCCCGGGTATGACGCTGCACAAGATGCCGCTGTTTGTCTGGGCCATATTGGTGACCTCATTCTTGCTCCTGCTGACGATCCCGGTACTTGCCGGAGCCATCACCATGCTGATCTGCGACCGGGATTTCGGTACCGCATTCTTCGAGCCCGTGGGTGGGGGCGATCCGGTGCTGTTCGAGCACCTGTTCTGGTTTTTCGGCCACCCGGAGGTCTACATCATGATCCTGCCGGCGTTCGGGATCGTCAGCCACGTTGTTTCCACTTTCAGCAAGAAGCCTATTTTCGGCTATGTCGGCATGGTTTACGCCATGGTGGCAATCGGGGTAATTGGTTCGGTGGTGTGGGCGCACCACATGTTCGTCTCGGGCATCTCGGTTGACACCAGGGCCTATTTCATGGCCGCATCGATGGTCATCGCTGTGCCGACTGGGATCAAGATCTTCTCTTGGCTCGCAACCATGTGGGGAGGCTCGATCGAGTTCACCGTACCTATGCTATGGGCGGTAGGCTTTATGTTCGTCTTCACCATCGGCGGCGTGACCGGTATCGTGCTGGCCAGCGCTGGCCTGGACCAGCTGCTGCACAACACATATTTCGTGATCGCTCACTTCCATTACGTGCTGTCTCTTGGCTCGGTGTTCGGCATCTTCTGTGGGTTCTATTTTTGGATCGGCAAGATGTCGGGTCATCAATACCCAGAGTTCTGGGGCAAGGTCCATTTTTGGCTGACCTTCATTGGGGTCAATCTGGCGTTCTTTCCCATGCACTTCCTCGGCGCGGCAGGAATGCCCCGACGCTACCCTGACTATCCGTCCGCATTCGCGGGTTGGAACTTCGTATCCTCTATCGGTGCATTCCTTGGCGGCATCGCATTCCTGGTCTTCTTCTATGTGTTATTCCGCACCTTCACCTCGAAGGAACCCGTGGCGGATAACTACTGGGGGGAGGGTGCGGTCACCCTGGAATGGACGCTCTCCTCGCCGCCACCGTTTCATACCTACGAGGAGCTTCCGTTGATCGAGTGATCGAAGACAGTCACCAGGAGGTCTGCCCCATGCAGCTCGATATCACGCACTTCTGCACCACGCTGGTCCATGACATGGCGGATGCCGTTGTATATTCGAATGCCGAGGGTCAGGTCCGCTACTGGAACAGGGGGACCGAGCGCATCGTCGGCTTCTCGGAACCCGAGGCATTGGGCCAATCCCTGGATATCATCATTCCTGGGAACCTCCGTCAGCGTCATTGGGCCGGCTACGATGAGACGATGCGGGCCGGGACGACCCGCTATGGCGCCGGTGACGTGGTGGCAGTCCCGGCCATCCGCAAGGGCGGAAGCCGCCTTTCCGTCGAGCTCACCATACTGCCCTTCCGCGACGGCACCGGCGCGATGGTAGGCGTCGCAGCGGTGTTGCGGGAGGTTACCCAACGGTTCGACGAGACCAAGCGACTGAGGAAGGGACTGCGGGAGCTGAAGGCCCGCGCCGATGACCGCTGGGGTGACCGGGGATCCGGAATTTGACGGTCGGCGTCGCGGCAAAGCCGGACTGATCGCCGCCGGGAGAAACGCAGACAAGAGGAGAAGGGGTCATGTGGACGACGTTGCGGAGCCTGACCCGGGACCAGAGGAACGCAGTCATCGCCAGCCTTCTCGGCTGGACACTGGATGCGTTCGACTTCTTCATCCTCATTTTCGTGATTCACGACATCGCCAGCGACTTCAAAGCGGGGGTGGCGGACGTCACGATCGCGATCTTGCTGACGCTGGCGATGCGACCGTTGGGAGCGTTCCTGTTCGGATGGTTGGCCGATCGCTATGGGCGCCGGCCGGTCCTGATGATCGACATCCTGTGCTACTCGGTGCTCGAGCTCGCCTCGGCGTTCGCGCCGTCGCTCGGTGTTCTGATCGTGCTACGCGCTCTCTATGGCATCGCGATGGGCGGGGAATGGGGGGTCGGCGCATCCCTGACGATGGAGACGGTGCCCCCGCACGCGCGCGGCCTGATCTCCGGCATCCTGCAGGAGGGCTACGCCCTGGGCTACCTGCTGGCGGCCGTGGTCTTCTATGCACTATTCCCGCTGATCGGTTGGCGCGGCATGTTCATGGTGGGCGTCGCACCGGCGCTACTGGTGCTTTACATCCGGGGCCAGGTGCGGGAATCCCCTGTCTGGGAAGCCGGGCGCCATCACCAGATCGGCCTATTCGCGGCGGTCCGCGGTCGCTGGCCGTTCGTCATCTACATGATCGTGCTGATGACGGCGTTTAATTTCCTCAGCCACGGCACCCAGGACCTCTACCCGACCTTCCTCGAAGTGCAGCGCCACTTCTCCGTTCACACCGTGGGGGCCATCGCGGTATTATACAACATCGGGGCGCTGCTCGGCGGCATCGTGTTCGGCACGCTGTCGGAGCGGATCGGTCGGAGGTATGCGATCGTCATCGCGTCGCTTCTGGTCCTGCCGATCATTCCCCTCTGGGCGTTTGCGACTGCACCGCTGGCGCTGGCTCTCGGTGCATTCCTCATTCAGTTCATGGTACAGGGCGCCTGGGGCGTGGTGCCGGTGCATCTGAACGAGTTGTCGCCCGATGCTGTACGCGGCACGTTCCCGGGGTTTGTCTATCAGCTCGGCAATCTTCTGGCGGCGGCGAACGCGACGATCCAGGCGGGTATCGCGCACGCACATGGCGGCGACTACGCCTTTTCGCTGGCGTTGATTGCCGGCGTGGTGGCGATCGCGGTGGTGCTGCTCGCCGGCTTTGGCCCGGAAGCCAAAGGAGTAGAGTTCGGCGTGGCAACCCATGCCTGAAAGTCGGCCGATACGCGCGATGGACTGAGGCCGCCCGCGAGGCCGGCGTGAAACCCGGTCTCCGCACGGCGGGGTATGAGCACAGGAGCATGAAGTGAACCAAGCATCGGTGCCGCCTGAGACCCCTGATCTCAGGCTTGGCGTTCCGCTTGTCGGCCTGGCTGACGGCGATATGCTACTCGGACATGTCGGCGACGAGCCGGTACTCCTGGCGCGCCGTGGCGATGAAATCTTTGCCGTCGGGGCGAACTGCACACATTACGGTGGGCCGCTCGTAGAAGGGATACTGGTGGAAGGGACAGTCCGTTGTCCCTGGCACCACGCGTGCTTCGATCTGCGCACCGGCGCGACAGTTCGTCCCCCGGCGCTGAACCCCTTGGCCTGCTGGCGCGTGGAGCGGCGAGATGGAATGGTATTCGTGCGCGAGAGGTTCCCATCCACGAAGCCCTCCGCGCATCCGGTCAGCGCAGGAGCGCCGGACTCCGTCGTGATCGTCGGCGGAGGCGCCGCTGGCAATGCCGCGGCCGAGACCCTCCGGCAGGAAGGCTATACGGGTCCCGTGACCTTGCTGAGCGCCGACGAAGCACCACCGTACGATCGGCCCAATTTGTCGAAGGACTATCTTGCCGGTACCGCTGAGGAGGCTTGGATTCCGCTTCGGCCAGAGGGGTTCTATTCGGAACACGGGATCGACCTTCGACTTCGCACGATCGTGACCGCCATCGATCCCATCGCGCGCGCTGTGCAGATTGTGGATGGGTCCCGGCTGCACTACGGAGCGCTGCTGCTCGCGACCGGCGCAGAGCCCATCAGGCTCGACGTGCCGGGAGCGGTGCTGCCGCACGTGCACATGCTGCGCAGGCTCGGCGACAGCCGAGCGTTGATCGCCGCGGCCGGCACGGCGCAGCGCTGCGTGGTGATCGGCGCGAGCTTCATCGGGCTCGAGGTCGCGGCCGCGCTTCGCGCCCGAGGGAAGGAGGTGCACGTAGTGGCGCCCGAGATGCGCCCGATGGAGCGCATCATGGGTCCGGCGATCGGTGATATGATCCGCGCGCTGCATGAGATTCACGGCGTGGTTTTCCACCTCGGCGTGACCGTCACGGCGATCGCACCGGACACCGTGACACTTTCCTCCGGACAGCGCGTGGCCGCCGATCTGGTGATAGTCGGCATCGGCGTTCGCCCCGCCGTCGCGCTCGCCGAACGGGCCGGTCTCACTATCGACCATGGCGTTGTCGTGGACGCGTACCTGACGACCAGCGCCGAGGGCATCTTCGCCGCCGGCGATATCGCCCGCTGGCCCGACTTCCGGACCGGCGAGTCCGTCCGGGTGGAACACTGGGTGGTCGCCGAGCGTCAGGGGCAGGTGGCCGCACGCAACATGCTCGGGCAGCGACAGCGCTTCGACGCGGTGCCGTTCTTCTGGAGCCAACACTACGACACGACCATCGCCTATGTGGGTCATGCCGAGACCTGGGATTGGCTCGCCATGGATGGCGACCCCGCCGCACGTGACTGCATGGCCACGTTGTGGGGCGGCGATCGCCGGCTCGCCGTCGTCACCGTCGGCCGCGACCGTGACAGCCTTCGTGCCGAGGTGGCGTTCGAACAGGAGGGGGCCTCATGACGAAGCATCCAGGGGCCGCCGCCGGCCACATTCGACTGCGGCGGGCGTACGACCCCCCGACACCCCAGGACGGGGTGCGGATCCTGGTCGATCGGCTCTGGCCGCGCGGAGTGCGCAAGGAGGCCGCGGCGATCGACCACTGGTTGAAGGACATCGCTCCGACCGCCGAGCTGCGGCGGTGGTTCGGCCACGACCCCGCCCGCTGGTCGGAGTTCCGCCGTCGCTATGCGGGTGAATTGCACGCGCATGCGACGGAGGTCGCGATGCTCCGTGATCTGCTTCGGGCGGGCACGGTCACCTTGGTGTTTGGTGCGCGGGACGAGCAGCACAACGACGCGGTCGTGCTGCGCGACCTCCTGATCCACAGAACATCAGACCCGAGTGCATCGCGTGAAGAACTTCGTGATGCCCTGCTAAAAAAACCTCTGAGGGCACGCCGGTGAGCCGCTCCCTGGACCGGTTGGCATACTTTACGCCTTTGCGCATACGCGTGAAAAATTCGCCGATGGACGCGATCAAGTACGGCGTGAGAACCGCGCCTGGGAGGAGGAGTGCTGCCAGCCCTGGCTACAACGACGAGATCGTTCGCTCCACCCAAAGAGCACACCGTCCGTGTCGCTAACGCGGGTGAGACGGGCGCTCCGGGAGATCGTCGGCGATGGCCCGGACAGTGGCGGGCTGGACGATCCGGATCCGCATTCTGTGGCTCTCCAGCAGCCCGCGCTGCTCCCAACTGCTCAAGATTCGACTCGCGGTATGCAGCGTGGCTCCCGCCATATCCGCGATGTCCTGTCGGGATATGGGGAAGGCGATCTCCCGGCTCGGATCGGCGCCGTCGCGTGGTTGCGCCAAGTGCAACACGACCCGGGCAATGCGACGTTCGACCCGCTCGGTTGCAAGCTCTCGATAGCGGTCCTGCATTTCCTGCAACCGTCCGCCGATGATTGTCAGGGCATTGGCGAGGATAGCAGGGTGACGTTGGGCCAGCCGACTGGTCAGGTCCAGGTCCCACCGTGCGGCGGTGCAGGCCAGGACCGCGATCGCAGAGGCTGGATAGGGGCCACCGGCGAACAGCGGTACGGCGCCGAACATCTGCCCGGGGCCGATGTAGCGAAGGGTTACCTGATGTCCTTCCGGCGTAACCTGGGTGATGCGGACCCGGCCTTCGAGGAGCACGAAGAACGCCTTGGCGGGGTCTCCCTGGGCGAAGAATGGCTCGCCCGCCATGAGCGCGGTCTTGCTCGCCCCGGCCGCGACTTCGGCGAGCGCCGCGGGATCGAGACCGGCAAATACCCTGGCCCGCGCGAGCAAATCGTCCCTAATCTGGTCGGTCATGCGAGGCACGGCGCTTCCTGTTTGTTCTGGCGCAAAGACGGCTGGGCGGAGGCGAAGGAGAATGCCGCCCCGAGTGACCCTAAGGCGAGAGTCTTTCTCTATCTCGTGACCGAGAATGGCGTCTGCCGCAAGTTCGTGGACTGCATCACCGCCCAGCCAGTGGACGGCGTTTACGCCGACGAGGTCGTGTTGGCGGTCTCCCCTGGGGAGAGCATCGACTACGGCGCTTCCGAGCCGGGGTGCGCAGCCCATACGATCGTGCCCGAAAGCGACCCCAGGGGCCCCAGGCTGGGTCCCGGCGAATGACCATGATACGGCTATGCTGCCCAGCCTCACGCGCAAGGAGGTCCGATGGTCCGGAACAGAAGAACGGCAGGCCTGATAAAGCGTGTCCGGCACCGCCCGCGCCGTACTGCTCAGATTACGGGGAGAGATTTAGTTGGCTGACCCTATGGAAGGCAGCGCGATCGGCCACCAAGTGACCTTCCAGATCGCACGGGCAACATAGAAGGTCACGGCAGATCCCAAAGGGGACGACGATGGCGGAACAACGCAACGACATGGCTGGCACACCACGCATCGATACTGCGGTTGCATTGCTGCGCCACTTGCGGACGCAGGCGCCGGAAGCTCCATTGGAGCGGCTTGCGCTGCAGGCGGTGGATACTGTTTTCTGCGCGTGCGTTGCCTTCGCCTCCGACGCCGTCGAGTGCAGGGTGGGAGATCTCGAGGCGGAACTGGCAGCCGAGGTTATGCGCCGGATGATGGTCATGGAGGATAAGCCGATGTCCTCCGCCGGCGGTGATGGGGTGGAGACGGCCGGCGATTGATCCACCGGCCTGGGGCCAGGACGATCAGAAAGCAGAGAACCAAGGCGGCAACAAGCCGTGACGTTGAGGAATGGAGAACGGAGATGAGCGACAGGATGTATCCTCCCGCAACACGTGAACTGGCAGAGCGCCGCCGGGCTCTGGCGCCGGCGCAACAGGCCGCATTCGATGCCTTCGGCAAGGCGGTGTTCGCCGATGGTGCGTTGCCGGCAAAGCTGAAGCAGATCATCGCGGTCGCGGTGGCCCATGTGACGCAGTGTCCCTATTGCATCAAGGGTCACACCAAGGCGGCGCTACGCGCCGGGGCTACCGAGCAGGAGCTGATGGAGGCGATCTGGGTCGCCGCGGAGATGCGCGCGGGCGGCGCCTACGCGCATGCCGCCCTGATGCTGGATACAGCGGAACCGCAGCCGGAACGCAAGGCGGGGACATAGAAGCCACAGAGTCGTAATCCGCGCCCGCGGGGCGGGCCGGCGGGGGACGGGCGGTGTCGTTTTCACCCTCGATCCGCCGCTGCGGAAGCCGGGATGCGAGGCAGCGGAAGTAAGCCGCACGCGGGTCCTCCAGGTGGGTTGCCGTCGGGCGAGACGCTCCCCATTCGACCGAAGTGGGGTGATGCTGGCCTGCGATGTGAAGGATTGTCGCCGATGACGCTGAGTCGCACGACACGGGTGAACGGCCTTATCGGCACCGGACATTTTCTGGCGCATTTCTATGTGCTTTGCCTGCCTCCGCTGTTTCTGGTTTGGCAGGCCGCGTTCCATGTCAGCTTCGCAGCTCTGGGTCTGGTGCTGGCGCTGATGTCCGCGACCACGGCAATCCTGCAGACCCCCGTGGGTTTCCTGGTCGATCGGCATGGAGCACGGTATTATCTGGTGGGCGGAGCGGCTCTGATGTCGCTTGGCATTGCCGCCATGGGCTTCGTCACCAGCTTCTGGGAGCTTCTTGTGTGTGCCGTGGTGTCGGGCGTTGGCAATTCAGTGATCCATCCGGCTGATTACACCATCCTGTCCGGGTCGGTGGAGAAGGACCGTATCGGGCGCTCCTTCGCATTGCACACCTTCGCCGGAAACGTCGGCTTCTCCGCCGCGCCGCCAATTATGGCGCTGCTGCTGCTCGCGATCGGCTGGCGTGCGAGCCTGGCTACGGTTGGATTGGTCGGTGTGGCGACGGCTGGCGCAATGCTGGCACAGAGCGGCATTCTGGAAGCGGAGGCCCCCCCGCCAATGCGCGACGGATCGCCGGCCGTCGCCAGCGGGCGCCTCCTGGTCAGCGGACCTATCCTGCTGTTCTTCGGCTTCTATCTTCTCGGCGCGATGTCCAACTCTGGTATTCAGGCTTGGCTGATCACCGTGCTGCACCGCGTAGGCGGGGTCAGCCTCACCGCTGCTTCGGCGACGCTCACTGCCTACACGGTGGGTGCCACGGCCGGCGTCCTTTTAGGGGGCTTCGTGGCGGACGCCTTCAAGCGTCATGTGCTCGGCTTTGCAGTAGCAGTCACCATCGTCTCCGCGTCGCTCCTGCTTGCCGTGAACGCACTGCCTTTACCGGTGGTCGCAATCGCCGGGTTGATGCTCGCTTCGGGCCTCGCCGTGGGGGCCAGCCGGGCCCCGCGCGACGTGATGCTGAAGAGCGCCGCGCCCGCCGGACAGGTGGGCAAGGTCTTCGGCTTTGTCAGTGCCGGGCTGCCTCTGGGCAGCGCACTGACGCCGGTCCCGTTCGGATTCCTGATCGATCGGGGTCACCCGGAACTGCTGCTCGCGTTGGCGGCTGGGTTGTTGCTTGCCAGCCTGGTGTTCGTCGCCGCCGCGGTCGCGTGGCGGCGAGCGCCGCTGGCCGCGCGAGCGGGATGATCGCAGGATGGGCCGACGGCTGTTCAGGTTCGGAGCTGCGTTGTGCCAGGGTGTCCCAAGGGGTCCGTCGGCTGGTCGTCGACGCATCTGCAGGGCGTCTGGGGATCAATTCACGCCTCGCCCCCACGGACACGTCACGAAACGACAGAAGTATGGAGACACCCCATGAGAACGCTGGTTCGCTGGCTTGCCCTGATCCCTTTCGTGGGCATGCTGATCGGCCCCGTCGTGCATAATCATGTGCACCCGCTGATCCTCGGCATGCCGTTCCCACTCGGCTGGATCACCGTCTGGGTCGTGCTCACGGCGATCGTCATGGCGATTGTGTACGCCATCGATCCAGCGAACCGCGAGGAGGATGCACCATGAGCCCGGCGCTGATCCTGATCGGGCTGGCGGCGCTGGGGGCGTTGGTCCTCGGCATGGTCGCACGCAAGGGCCGCGACATGGGGCTCGAGCAGTGGACCGTGGGTGGACGCGGTTTCGGCTGGGTGTTCGTCTTCCTGCTCCTGGCGGGCGAGATCTACACCACCTTCACTTTCCTCGGCGCTTCAGGCTTCGCCTACGGGCTCGGTGCCCCCGCCTATTATATCATCGCTTATGGCTCGCTTGCCTACGTGATCGCCTACTTTCTGCTGCCGCCGATCTGGACCTATGCCAAACGGCACCGGCTCCACTCGCAGCCGGATTTTTTCGTGCGGAAGTACGACAGCCGTGCGCTCGGCGCGCTGGTCTCGATCGTCGATCTGGTAGCGCTGATTCCCTATCTGGTGCTGCAACTGACCGGCCTCGGCATTATCGTGCAGGCAGCGGGTTATGGGGCGATCCCGAAGGACGCGGCGATCTGGGTGGGGGCGGCGATCGTCACCGCCTATGTGATGGTCTCCGGTATCCGCGGCTCGGCCTGGACCGCGGTGGTGAAGGATATCCTGATCCTGGCCGTGGTCTTGTTCCTCGGCCTCTATCTGCCGATCCACCTCTATGGTGGCATCGGCCCGATGTTCGAGAAGATCGCGGCCGCCAAACCGGGCTTTCTGGCGTTCCATCCGAGCGGGATGAGTGTCGCCTGGTTCGTCTCCACCGTGCTGCTGACGGCGCTCGGCTTCTTCATGTGGCCGCATTCCTTCGCCGCCTGCTACACCGCGCGCGATGCGCGGGTGTTCCGGCGCAACGCGATCATCCTGCCGATCTACCAGTTGATCCTCCTGTTCGTCTTCTTCGTCGGGTTCGCGGCTGTGCTGGCCGTGCCGGGGTTGAAGGGGGCGGCGAGCAACCTCGCGCTTTTCAAGCTGGTCACCCAGCAATTCTCTCCGGCGGTGGTCGGCATCATTGGCGCAGCCGGCGTGTTCACTGCGCTGGTGCCGGGATCGCTGATCGCGATGACCGCGGCGACCCTGCTTGCCAAGAATCTGGTCGGGCTAGCGCGACCAGACGCAAGTGATGATCAGACTGTGGCGCTGGCGAAGTGGCTTGTACCGGTAATCATGCTGATCGCAGTCTATTTCACTCTGACTGGCAGTTCGACCATCGTGACCATGCTCCTCGTCGGCTACAGCTATGTCACACAGTTGTTCCCAACCGTCGTGGCAAGCCTGATGCGGCGCAACCCGGTCACCGCTGCCGGCGCCTTTGCCGGCATCCTCGCAGGCGTTGTCGTGGCCACGGTTCTGACGTTCACCCATGCGACGATCGGTGGTCTGGTGCCCGGACTGCCGGAGGTGATCCGCGACCTGAACGTCGGGATCATCGCCCTTGGGGTCAACGTGGTGGTGCTGCTGTTGGTGAGCGCGCTCACCCGGCCGCGGGTCGTGCCCATGGAGGCAGGATAGGCCGAGATCCGCGACGTCTCATAGCATGGCATCCGGCATCCCGTCCGAATGCGCAAAATGAGC
This sequence comes from Betaproteobacteria bacterium, assembly GCA_028065725.1. The sequence goes on along the minus strand of JAPTVL010000098.1, from coordinate 7,722 downwards.
AAGGTTTTCTAGCTGGAAAGCGAGGCAACGCGATGATCGTCAATGCGCTCACTATCGCCGGCTCGGACCCGAGTGGCGGAGCCGGGATCCAGGCCGACCTGAAGACGTTCGCCGCGCTCGGAACCTACGGCATGTCCGTCATCACCGCAGTGACCGCTCAGAACACGCGCGGCGTCCGGTCGGTTCGGGTGCTCGACGCGGGATTCGTTGCCGAGCAGTTGGATGCTCTCTATGAGGACGTAAAGGTCGATACCGTCAAGGTTGGGATGGTGGCAAGTGCCGGGATCGTTGAGGTGATCGCAGACCGATTGCGCGTACACCCTGGATGCAATGTCGTGCTGGATCCGGTTATGATCGCCAAGAGCGGCGACCGACTGCTGGCGGAGGACACGATCGCGGCGATGCGCGACCGGCTGGTTCCGCTGGCGCGGCTGATTACCCCGAATCTGCCGGAGGCGGCGGCGCTGATTGGCGGCCGGGTCCCGCAGACGCATGCGGACATGGTCCGGGCGGTGCAACTGCTGCATCGCCTCGGGTCCGACTGGGTCCTGCTCAAGGGGGGGCATCTGGCCGGCGCAGACAGTACCGATCTTCTGTTCGACGGACAGACGCTGATCGAGTTGCCGGGCCGTCGAATCGAGACCCGCAACACGCATGGAACGGGCTGCACGCTCTCGGCCGCGATCGCAGCGTTGCTGCCGCGCCTGGACATGGTAAGCGCTGCGCGGCAGGCCAAGACCTACCTGACTGCTGCACTGGCCGCGAGCGGCGCCTTGGCGGTAGGCGGGGGCCACGGGCCCTTGCATCATTTTCATGCGCTCTGGGAGAAGGACGCCGACGCATGACGCTGTTTTCCGAAGCCGCGTGGCACCGTACCGCACGATTGCGCGAGGCGATTCATGGGCTTCCGTTCAACACCGAACTTGCTCTCGGCTCGCTCAGCCGGGAGCGCTTTCAGGCCTATATCGTGCAGGATGCGTTGTATTTAGAAGAATATGCCCGCGTACTGGCGATGGCTGCCGCCCGAGCAGCGGATCGAAGGTCGTTGCAGGTCTTTGCTCAGTCGACGCTTGGGGTCGTGACGGTCGAGCGGGCGCTACACGAGCAGTACTTCAAGGAATTCGGTATTGATCCGGCACGCATGGCAGACGCCGAGCCGTCTCCCGATTGCCTTGGTTACACGAGCTTCCTTGTCGCCACCGCCTACCACAAGCCGTGGGAGGTCCTGGTCGCGGCATTGTTGCCGTGCTTCTGGATCTATTGGGATGTGGGATGTGCGATCGCCCGGCAGGCCCATCCAGCCAACCCGTATCGTGCCTGGATCAACACCTACGCCGACGCGGAGTTTGGCGAGGCGGTGAAGGCTGTCATCGCGGTCGCCGACCAGGCAGCAGTAACCTCTCAGCTGCAGGGGAACATGATGTCCGCTTTCGTCCGGTCAGCTCAATACGAGTGGCTGTTCTGGGACGGCGCCTATCGACAACGAGGGTGGCCGGCCGTTGTGTAACCCCGGAGCAACGCGCAACGTCACCCTATACCTGTCATGCGTTCACCGCATGAACTACGGTCATCGCCCCGCCTCCCGCGAACTTCCCGCTGGCGGAACGGCGCCAGGCATCCGGACCTTCCGAGGTTAGGTCGGCTCTCATCTCCCCGGCGCCCGTTGTCGTCGCCCCGCGGTCATGCGGCGGCTACTCGCAGGCGACCCAGACATTATCGATCACCAGCATCGTTCCTGGCAGCGAAGCCGCGATTCTGCGCAAGGCAAGGAGTTCGTGCGGATCGTCGATCTCGCCGGCCAGCCGCACGATACCGTTTGCCGCTCGGAGCCCGGCGATTCCATTGTGCGTCTGAGTTTCCACCTCCACCATCTCCCGCCTCCGGCTGGTGGCGCCGTCGCTCGCAGCCCCAGTGACCGTGTCGCCCAGTCCACCGGACCGGTCGATGAAGCCGGCAAATGCGGAACCCCGGAACACCGGGACCCGGGTGGGAGGAAGGTCATCACGTCGGTTGCTACGTTCCGTTGCGCTCGTGGGTTCAGCGGTCATGCTCCGGCGCTCGCCGTTTTCAGTGTAGTCGGTCCTGTCCATGACCATGGTCCTTTCGATGAAAGCGTTGGAGTCTAGCCATCCATTTCCCGCGGCTCCTTGCGAGGGACCAAGGTACACCGCGGCCTGCCGGTCGCGCACGACCTGCGGCGACATCGCCGCACTGCGCGGCCGGAACCAAACCGGTCCGCGGAGCCGATCGCTCGGACCGGCGACCGTCGGTCCGGGTCATGCTGCACTATCGCCATATCCACGCCGGCGGGTCACTGGCGGGAAAGGAATCCTCAGACGCGACATCCACGGGGTCGCGCGACGGTAACGGTGGCCGCGCCGCGAGCGCCAGACGTGTAAGGTCTGCGACCTCGACGATGAGACCTTCATGCACGGGGGAGGTACGACCCGTACTGGCGTCCGCCGCTCCGGTCACACAGAGGCAGAAAGCCGCATCGACTGCTTCTTTTACCAGGTCTTCGAACGGCGCAGTGCCGCGCTCGTGGTACAGCCGGATCGCCAACTCCACCGCGGCGTCGATAGCCAATCGCGTGATTGGGTCGTCGTATTCGTGCGGCATCTGTGCTGTCCTCTCCCGGCCATGTCATATGGCACCAGGACTGTGAACAGTTAGGGATGAAACTCCGGGGCACCAGTGGTCCTGCCGATGAGATCGGCAGGCATGGGTACGGAGTCCTGGCCCGCGGCCCAGACACGCTGACGATCCATGGTTTGCCCCGGACGCGCCGTCGGACGTAGGATGGCGGAAATCTCTTGGCGAAAGAGGGACCTGACGCTGACGGCGAACTGCCTTGGTCGGCCCAGGCGCAGCAGGAGTGGCAGCCATGGTCGCATTCACACTTCCCGCCAACTCAAGGGTGCGCAGCGGGAAGGTCTGGCCTGCGTCCCGCGCAGAATCGTATTGCAAGAAATTCCGCATCTATCGCTGGAACCCGGATGAGGGCACCAATCCGGTCGAAGACGTCTATCCGATCGACCTCGACCAGTGTGGGCCGATGGTGCTCGACGCCCTGATCAAGATAAAGAACGAGATCGACCCCACCCTGACGTTCCGTCGCTCATGTCGGGAGGGGATCTGCGGCTCTTGCGCGATGAGCATCAATGGGCGGAACTGGCTGGCCTGCCTGATGCCGATCCGAGAAATTGATGGCGATGTCCGAGTCTATCCGCTGAACCACCAGTCGGTGATCAAGGACCTGGTAGTGGATCTCACCCATCTCTACGCCCAGCACCGCGCCATCAAGCCCTGGCTACAAAGCGACACCCCGGCGCCGCCAGACGGCGAGCGGCCGCAGTCCATCGCGGAGCGGGCGCGCATCGACGGCTACTGGGAGTGCATTCTCTGCTTCTGCTGCACCGGCGGCTGCCCGAGTTGGTGGTGGAACGGCGATCGCTATCTCGGCCCCGCCGTGCTGCTGCAGGCCTATCGGTGGATCGTCGACAGTCGCGACGAAGCCACAGGGGAGCGGCTGGATTTCCTGCATGATGCATTTCGCCTGTATCGCTGTCACACGATCATGAACTGCACCGAGACATGCCCGAAGGGGTTGAATCCGGCCAAGGCGATCGCCCTGATCAAGCAGACCATCGCGCGTCGCGCGCTTTTCTGACCGGGCCCGGGTGCAACTTGCGCTGGCGCAAGGACTGGATTGGCGGAGCGCAGTCTAAAGCTGGGGTTACCTCCTGGTTCCGAGGCCCTCTGTCGGCCTGCGTGCCTGCGACCGCTTTCGCGGCCACACGGATGGCGCCGCTGCCAGGTTGTGAGGAATGGAGAAGGTAGCGATGGCCATGGCAACAAGTCGGATGGCCGGATTGGCAGCCGAGCGGATTCTTACCGCCTGGCGCAGCGCGGGGCGCTCGCTTTCCGCTCTCCCGGAGACACTGCGCCCCGGAAATCTTGCCCATGCTTATGCAATCCAGGAAGCGGTCAACCGTGAACTCGGCGCCATCGGCGGCTGGCGGATCTGTGTCGCGGAGCCGGCCTCGCCGCTGCTTTGCGCTCCGGTACCGCTTGCCACGGTCCATCCCGGCGCGATCCGCCTGGCGGCGGGAGGACCCCGCATGGTGCGTGCCCAACCCGTGCTGTGCCTTCGCGTGGGACACGGGCTGGCCGATTACGATTCGCCGTTCACGCGCCAGCAAGCGATCGACGCGATCGAGAGCGCGTCTCTCGGCGCCGAGATCCTAGGACCGCACCTGGAGAAGACGGACGACGCCGACCAGTTGACGGCGATTGCCGAGAGTTGCGGACACGCTGCCCTCGTTCATGGCCGAAGTGTCCGGGGTTGGCGCAATACGACCGCGATTGGTCTTGTGATAACCACAATCGCAGGTCGCAAGCGCACCGTCGTCCGGCGCTCCGCCGGCATCACGAGTGTGGGCGAGATGCTGCAATGGCTCGCGAACGATGGCGCTCGCTGGGGTGGCGGCCTGCAGGTCGGACAACTGATCGTGATCGCCCTGCAAACCGCTGAGCTCCGGATCGCACCTGGCATGTCAGTGCAGCTTGCGGCGGATGGGCTCGGGACGGCGGAGATACGGGTCGCAGATGCCGTACGCAGTGGTAGCTCCGCGGTGGGAGCGGGACATCTCCAGACATGAAGATCAGCGGCAATGCCCTCCTTGCGGAAGCCCTCGTGTGGCAGGGCACCGAGAGGCTGTTCTTCTTGATGGGTGCGCCGATTCTTGCGGCGAGCACGGCCTGTACGGCGGCCGGGATCCGGATGATCGATGTCCGCCACGAGCAGGCGGCGGCGATGATGACCCACGCATCCGCGCGCGTGCTGGCCCGCCCTGGCGTTTGTCTGGCCGCGGCGGGTCCCGGCATCGTGAATCTGGCCTCCGGTCTAGCCAACGCCCTGATCGACGGGGCTCCGGTGGTCGCCCTGGGCGGTGCCAGTCCGATCGGCGAGTGGGACACTGGCGCGTTCCAGGATATCGACCAGTTGGCCATCATGCGCCCGGTGACCAAATGGGCCGCGCGGGTTCATGAGGCGCGGCGGATTCCCGAGTATGTCCATCGCGCCTTCGCCGAGGCGCTGTCGGGCAAACCCGGCCCGATCTATCTCGATCTGCCCGGCGACGTGCTCTACGAGACCGTGGAGGACGCGGCGGTCACTCGTCCCTCTCGACCGGCCGTCGAGGCCGTGGTCAGACCGGCCGCGCCGGCGGAAGCCGTGGCCGGCCTGATGGAGTTGCTGCGGCGCGCGTCTCGCCCGATCGTTCTGGCGGGCAGTGGCGTTCTGTGGTCGCGCGCCGCGCCGGAGCTCCGCCGGTTCGTCGCCGCGACCGGAGTGCCCTGCTACACGACCCCGCAGGCACGCGGCGTGGTGCCGGAAGATGGGCCGGCGATGTTTCCCGGCGCACGCTCGTTTGCGTTCCATGAGGCGGACCTCGTGCTCGTGGTCGGCACTCGGTTGAACTACGTTGTCGGCTTCGGTCGGCCGCCGCGCTTCGCCGCCGCGGCAACGTTCATCCGGATCGACATCGACCCGCAGGAGGTCGCGTGCGACGGGCGGGCTACCCTCGGCATCGTCGGCGATGCCAAGGCCGTTCTCGATCAACTCCTGGAGGCGACGCCCCGTCAAATCAATCCGGATCGCTATGCGGCCTGGCGCGACCGGCTCGCCGCCGTTGAGGCCGAGCATCGCGAAGCACAGGCGGCGTGGCTGGGGTCGGACCAGGTCCCGATCCATCCTCTGCGGCTGTGCCGCGAGATCGGGGCGTTCATGCGCCGCGACGCGATTCTGATCGCGGACGGCCAGGAGATCCTGCATTATGCGCGCCAGTCACTTCCAAGCTTCGTTACAGGGCATCGACTGAATTCAGGGCCGTTCGGCACCATGGGCGTCGGCCTGCCGTTCGCGATCGGGGCCAAGGCTGCGAAGCCGGACATGGAGGTGATCGTGCTGCACGGCGACGGATCGTTCGGTCTGAACGCGATGGAGCTCGATACCTCAATCCGACATCGCCTTCCGGTCCTGGTCGTCATCAGCCTGAACGGCGGCTGGACCGCTGAAGGAGACGCGCACCGCGCCGGTCGCGACCTCGGGCAGACGCGCTACGATCGCCTCGCCGAGGCCCTCGGATGCTATGGTGAACTCGTAGAGCGTCCCGAAGACATCCGTCCGGCACTGGAACGCGCCCGACATGCGATCGACGAGGGCCGGACGGCGGTGCTGAACGTCGTGACGGACTCCAGGGCTCGCGCGGAGACCGATGCCTATGCCCGCTACCGGACATAAGCCGTGGACCGCGTATCGCGATGACATAGAGACGGGAAAGAGACATGAACGAGATTCTCGATCGGATGGTCGATCTGCGTGCGCGGAACGCCCCCTTCGCGCTGGCGACGGTGATCGAAATCGAAGGCTCGGTTTCGGCGAAGACCGGCGCCAAAGCGCTGATCGATAGGGACGGCCGGGTGCTCGCCGGGTGGGTGGGCGGCGGCTGCGCTGAATCGACGGTGTGCTCGACCGCGCTCGACTGTCTTCGCAACGGCGAGGGGCAGGTGATCGCGCTCGAGATGAACGATGAAGTGCTGGGGACCGGGATGCCGTGTGGTGGCAGCATGCGGGTCTATGTCGAGCCAGTCTTGCCGCGGCCGACGCTCTGGATTCTCGGCCACGGGCGGGTCGCCGAGTGCCTGTGCGCGATTGGCGCGATGATGGAGTTCGAGATCATCGTGGACGACCCGATGGTCGATCGTGCACATTACCCCGCCGCTTCCAGGCTCCTGACGGAAGACATGGATTATGGCGATCTGCAGCCGGCTGCCGATGACTATGTGGTGATCGCCACGCAGCACAAGGGCGATCACCAGTCCATGCAGCGTGCCCTGCGCTCGCCCGTGCGCTACGTGGCGTTGATTGCTAGCCGTAAACGGTCGCGGCTGGTGCTCGATTATCTGCACTCGGAAGGATTTAGCGACGATGATATGGTCCGGGTGCATGCCCCAGCGGGGCTCGATCTGGGCCCGCGCACCCCAGAGGAGATTGCCTTGTCGGTCCTGAGCGAGATCGTGATGTTACGCCGCGGCGGTAGCGGAGCGCCGGCTCGGGATCGGCTGCATGCCGAACCGGGCCGGCGCTCTGCCGGACTGCCCGCGCCGGCGCGTCAGGCCGCCTTGACGAAATCGTAACGGCCGACGCCCTGCACCAGCAGATAGCGACCGATGCCATCGGCGGCGTTCCCGGCCCGGTGCACGACCTGCGGTGGTATCGTCAGGGTCTGCCCCGGACGCAGCTGCTCGGTTCGCGGCGGATCACGGAGTTCGACCTCGATCTGGCCTTCGAGGCAATAGAACCGGTCGGTAACCTCGGAATGATGGTGCCAGGGATGGCGATCTCCGGGCTGCAGTACGTACTCCACCACTCGAATCTCCGGGGTCTGCAGCACGATCCGGATCTTCTCGACCACCGCTGCGGGTTCCTGACAAGTCTGGTTCACTGTCCGTCCTCCTTTTGGCTGTTGTTGGAAAATCCCTGGAGCGCACGGGCCATCCGGCTCACCCCGTCCGGGTGTGGTGCCCGGCGCTGGCGCCGGCGATGCGGCCGAAGACCGAACCGGCCATCAGCCCGGCGTCGCCGAGGTAGTTCTGGTAAAATAAGCCGCCAACCAGCTCGCCCGCGGCATAGAGCCCCGGAATCGCCCGATAGGCAAC
>JAPTVL010000281.1 GCA_028065725.1 Betaproteobacteria bacterium | reverse complement strand
TCGGGGCCTTGTTCATCCTGCGCCAGCGCGGAGTCAAGCGGCTGATGGCGTATTCCAGCGTCGAGCACATGGGCGTGGTGGCGTTGGGTTTCGGTTTCGGCGGTGTGCTGGGCGTGTTCGGCGCGCTCTATCACATGCTCAACCACAGCCTCAACAAGACCGCCCTGTTCATCGGTGCCGGCAGCGCCGTGCACCGTTTCGGATCGCACGACATGGCGCGGATGCGCGCGTTGCCGCGGACCATGCCGGGCTTCGCCTGGCTGTGGCTGGCCGGCGCCGTGGCCATCACCGGCGCGCCGCCGTTCGGCCTGTTTCGCAGCGAGCTGACGGTGCTGATGGCCGGCTTGCAGGGCAGCGGCACACGCTGGGCGGCGGTGCTGTTTTTGCTGTTGCTGATCGTGATCTTCGTCGGCTTTCTTAATCACTTCCGTACCATGTTCACGCGGGCGACGCCGGCCATGCCGACCGGGCCCTTGCCCGGCGTGCTGGCCTGGCTACCGATGCTGCTGGCGGTGGCGGCACTGCTGGTCTTCGGTTTGTGGTGGCCACCACTGTTCAGCCGCTGGTTCGGACAGATCGCGCATGCGCTGGGAGCCACGTCATGAACACGCTGGTACTGCGCATGCACGCAGCCGAAATATCGGCCGCCATCGAAACGCTGCTGGCCAAGGGTGGGCGCATGCAGATGGTGTACGCGCACCCCCTGCCGGAGCACCTGGAGATCTGCTATCTGGCGTCACCCGGAGCGGGCAAGCCACTGGAGTTGTGGTGCGTGGATGCGCCATCCGGAGGAATGCCCAGCATGGCGGCGCACGTTCCGCTGCTGGGCTGGTACGAGCGCGAGATGCATGATCTGTCAGGCGTCGACTTGCTCAACCATCCCGAGCCGTATCCGCTGCTGATCGAACGGCGCGCGGACGAGGCCGCGCCGCTGTCCGGAATCCGCTGCAACAGCCGCTTCCCGGCGCCGCACGTTTTGCCGGACGTGAGTGGCGAGGACGTGCAGGAGCTCGACTTCGGCCCGGTCCGCGCCGACGTGTTCGAATCGGCGCAATTCCGCTTCTTCTACATCGGCGAGCGCATCCTGCGCTATCAGCCGCGCCTGTTCCTCAAGCACCGCGGCATGGAAAAGCGCTTCCAGGGGCTTGTGCCCGAGGCGGCCATGCATCTGGCCGAGCGCATCTCCGGCGTAGGCGCGCTGGTGCATGGCCTGGCCTACTGCCAGGCCATCGAGGATACCGCCGGCAGCGAGGTGCCGCCGCGCGCGCGCGCATGGCGCAGCCTGCTGGCGGAGCTGGAGCGCGTCTACAACCATCTGCATTACCTGGGACATCTGGCCGACACCACCACCCTGAAAGTTGGACAAGCCGAGGGGCGCCTGCTGGAAGAGCGCGCCAAGCAACTCAACGCCAAAGTGTGCGGACACCGCCTGCTGATGAACGTGCTGAGCCCGGGCGGCCTGCGCCGCGATCTGCATTTGCCCGTCCATTTTCTGCGTGAACTTTCAAAGTTGGAGGCCGACAGCGCCCGTTACATCGCACAACTGGAGCGCACCTCGAGTTTTCTCGACCGCCTGCACACCACGGGTCCTTTGCCGCGCGAGGTGGCCTTCGATCAGGGCGCGACCGGCCCGGTGGAACGTGCCTCCGGTCTCGATCGCGACCTGCGCCGCGATCATCCCTATGCCGCCTATGCCGCACACCCGCCGCGGGTGGCCCGGCATGCCGACGGCGATGCCTACGCGCGCTATCGCGTGCGCTGCGCGGAATTGCTGGACAGCATGCGGCTGGTGCGGCAACTGGCCCAGACGCTGCCGTCCGGGGACGTGCGCAGCGAATGCCTCGCGCCCGCGCGGGGCGTCGGGCTGGGCTGGGCCGAATCGCCACGCGGTTCGGTGTACTACGTGGCGCATCTCGACCATGCCGGACGGCTGGCACGGGTCAAGATCAAGTCGCCTTCCTACTCGAACTGGCGCGTGTTCCCGTACACCGTGCACGACAGCAACATGATGGATTACGCCATCAACGAAGCCAGCTTCGGCAGCACCGTCGCCGGCTGCGACCGCTAGGAGCACAGCATGGCCTTGTGGACATTCTTCGGGCTGGCGCGCGGCGAAGCCACTACGGACTGGCCGAAGCCGCACGCGGGCGGCGCGGAACAGGATGCGGTGATCGGACTGCCGCGCATCGGCAACAAGGACTGCGCGCCTGACTGCGCGGCCTGCATCGCCGCTTGCCCTACCGAGGCGCTGCGCCGCAGTGACCCCGAAGCCGGGCAGGGCGGGAACGCCCGTATCGCGCTCGATTACGGCCGTTGCATCGGTTGCCAACGCTGTGTCGATACGTGTCCCGCTGACATACTGAGCACCAGCCGCGAGTGGGCGCTGGGCACGCGCCGACGCGAAGATCTGGTGTTCGATCCGCACGCCCAGCACGTGGCCGAACGCCTGCAGCAGACCATGGCGCGCGTGTTCAAGCACAGCCTGCATATCCGCCACGTCGATGCCGGTTCCTGCAACGGCTGCGAAAGCGAGCTGCAGGCACTGCTGAACCCGTTCTACAACCTGCACAGGCTGGGCATTTTCTTCACCGCTTCGCCGCGCGCGGCGGATCTGCTGCTGGTGACCGGCACCGTCACCGCGCCCATGCAGGATGCGCTGCTGGCCGCCTGGGAGGCCATGCCCGAGCCGAAATGGGTGATGGCGATGGGCGCCTGCGCGATCAGCGGCGCCATGGCGCGCGAAGGCTATGCGAGCGGTGCGGGGGCGCATGGCGTGGTGCCGGTGGATGTGTACTTGCCCGGATGCCCGCCGACGCCGGCCGCCATCATGCAGGCGTTGCTGCTGCTGCTCGAGCGCGCCCCGCAACGCTTGCATGGAGGGCGCATCCATGAGTGAACTGCTGGCTCTGGCCATACTGGCCCTGCTGCTGGCCGCGCTGCTGGCGTTGCTGCTGCCCAGCCACCAGCCGACGCGCGTGCTGGCAGTGCTGGGCGGCGGCGGCGTGGTGGCGGCCTGCGCGGGCACACTGCTGCGTGGCGATAACCTGCGGATTGCCGGCATCGCCGCCAGCCATTTCACGCTGGATGGGGCCGGCGTCTGGCTGTCGCTGTTCGGCGCAATTGCAGCTACCCCGGCACTGGCGCTGGGCAGCCCGGATGCCCGCCGGCGCGTGTGGTACGTGGGTGCGATCGCGGTCATCCTGGGTGCCCTGGGCGTGATGGGCGTGCAGAGCGGTGTCGCATTCCTGATCGCCTGGGAACTGATGAGTCTGGGCAGCGCGGTGATGCTGCTCGCCGAGCGGCTGGGCATCGAGGCCGACGAAGGCCGCGCCGCGCTGACCATGCTGGCATTGCTGGAAGTGGGCGCCGTGGCCCTGCTGGCCGCCTGGCTGATTTTCGCCCTGCTGAGCGGCAGCATGGCCATGGACGGTTTCGCCGCAAGTGTCGCCGGCATCGGCGGTGTCGCTACCGTGGGTCTGGGCCTGCTGCTGCTGATCGGCTTCGGTGCCAAGCTTGGTCTGTTGCCGTTCTACGAGTGGTTCGCCGGTGCCTATGCCAGCGGCAGCGGCGCCAGTGCCAGCCTGATGTCGGGCATCGTGCTCAACGCGGCATGGTTTGCGCTGGCGCGTGGTCTGTTGGTGTGGCTGCAGCCCAGCGAATTGCTGGGCATCGTTACCGTGGCGGTGGCCGCGCTCAGTGCCATCCTGGCAGTGCTTTACGCCCTGCAGGCAGACGACTGG
>JAPTVL010000015.1 GCA_028065725.1 Betaproteobacteria bacterium | reverse complement strand
CCTACTGGATCACGGTGAATTACCGTGAAGCCTATGGCATGTATTCCTGCAACGGAATTTTGTTCAATCACGAATCGCCGGTCCGCGGCGAGACCTTCGTGACCCGCAAGATCACCCGGGCGCTGGCGCGCATCAAGCTCGGCCTGCAGGAGTGCCTTTACTTGGGCAACCTAGATGCGAAGCGAGACTGGGGCCACGCCAAGGATTATGTCGAGATGCAGTGGCTGATGCTGCAACAGGACAAGCCTGAAGATTTTGTGATCGCCACCGGGGTACAGTACAGCGTGCGCGACTTTGTCGATGCGGCGGCGAAGGAATTGGGCATGACTCTGCGCTGGGAGGGGCAGGGGGTGGATGAACTGGGCTACCTGCGCACCCCTTCGGCTGACGGTGGCAAGCGGGCGATCGTCAAGGTCGATCCGCGTTACTTCCGCCCTACCGAAGTGGAAACGCTGCTGGGCGACCCCACCAAGGCTAAGGAGAAACTGGGCTGGGTACCGAAGATCGGCTTTGATGAGCTGGTTGCGGAGATGGTGCGCGAGGATCTGAAGAGCGCCGAGCGGGATGAACTGGTCAAGAAGCACGGTTATGCCGTTTTGAATTACCATGAGTGAGCGAGTGTTGGTGAGCGAGTGTTGCTGGAAAAATACTGAGGTGTTGCATGCGACTTTCGTCGGAACAGGCTGGCATCATTCGACAGACGGTTGAAGCGTATTTTGCCGGTCCCGTCACGGTCCGGCTGTTTGGTTCCAGACTGGATGACGAGGCTCGGGGAGGAGATATCGACTTGTTGGTCGAAACGTCCGCCGTAGTGGACCGTCCGGCGTTTTCCGCCGCTGATCTGGCTGCGAGGCTAGAGCGTCGGTTGGGTGGCAGGCGGGTGGATGTGGTGTTGGTTACGCCATTCACAGCAGAACAGCCTATTCACCGGCTCGCTCATGAAAAGAGCGTGGTGCTGTGAAGCCCCTTCCTCCCGAGGTGCTTGTCAGGCTCCGGGCTTTGCTCAGAATCTGCGCGCTCGAATTGGATTATCTCAAGCGGATTGATGCCAAGTTGTTTGCCAAGCCGATGAACGATACAACCATCAGGCAGCTTCCGAAGGATGATGATTTGTCAGTGCAAGTTGACGCTTTTGTGGCTCGCTTTGGGAGATTGCAGGATACCTTGGGTGACAAATTGCTTCCAGTTTTCCTGAGCGCGATGGAAGAGAAGCCGGGTGCCATGCTGGAAAATCTTGACCGTGCAGAGAAACTGGGGTTGGTCAAGTCCGCGGATACGTGGCTGGCATTGCGCAAACTGCGGAACCGCATGGTTCACGAATACGTCAGCGATCCGAGTGACCTGGCAAGTGCCCTGACGTCTGCCCATGAACACGTCTTCTTGCTGGCGGACGCCTTTCTGGAAATTCGCCAGCGTTTGGTAAAGTCGTGTGGCTTGGATGGGGGGCTTTTTGAGCATGAATTTTGACTCAAAAATTTACATCGCCGGACACCGCGGCCTCGTCGGCTCGGCGCTGATGCGAAACCTGCAGGCCAAGGGCTTCGACCGGCTCATTACCCGCACCCATGCGGAACTGGATCTGACCAACCAGGCTGCCACCGAAGCTTTCTTCGCGCAGGAAAGGCCGGATTACGTTTTTCTGGCCGCCGCCAGGGTGGGCGGGATCATGGCGAACGTCACGTATCCCGCAGAGTTCATTTTGAGCAACTTGGCCATTCAGGTGAATGTGATTAACGCCGCCTGGCGAAATGGCGTGGGCCGACTGATGTTCCTGGGTTCCTCCTGCATCTACCCCAAACTGGCGCCGCAACCGATACGCGAGGACTGCCTGCTCACGGGCCCGCTGGAGCCGACCAACCGGCCGTATGCGCTGGCCAAGATCGCGGGGATCGAGATGTGCTGGAGCTATAACCGGCAGTATGGAACGCGCTATCTGGCGGTGATGCCGACCAATCTTTATGGCCCGGGCGACAACTACGATTTGAACAACAGCCACGTGATTCCGGCGCTGATCCGCAAGTTTCACGAAGCCAAGCTGCGTGGCGATCGGCAAGTGGTGGTCTGGGGGTCCGGAGCGCCCAAGCGGGAGTTCATGTACAGCGACGACATGGCGGATGCCTGCGTTCATCTGATGAATCTGCCGGACGATGCCTATTGCAGTTTGCTCGGCAGCGACGAAAACGTCAGCGGGAAGTTTGAGCCGCCGCTGGTGAACATCGGCGTGGGCGAAGATGTGAGCATTGGAGAACTGGCGGCACTGGTCAAGCAGGCAGTGGGGTTCGCAGGAGAAATCGTTTTCGATACTTCAAAACCCGATGGCACACCGCGCAAGCTGCTGGACGTCTCCCGCCTGAATGCGATCGGCTGGCGCGCACCCACGTCATTGCAGGCCGGGCTCGCGAGGGCCTATACCGATTTTCGCAACAGCCAGGCATCTGCCGCGCCGCATTGATGGTATTGCCCGCAGCGCCGCTGATCACCGTTGCCGTTCCGTCCTTCAATCAAGGCCGATATCTCGCCGATGCTTTGGCATCTATCTTCAGTCAAGGCCTGCCTGTGGAAGTCTATGTTGCGGATGGCGGATCTTCGGACAATTCATTGGCGGTGATCGAACAATGGCAGAATAGGCTGGCATGGTGGCGCAGCGGTCCGGACGGTGGGCAAGCCGCCGCGATCAATGAAGCCATCTCCCACGGAACTGCGCCTTTCGTCTGCTGGCTGAACTCTGATGATACCTATCTTGAACATGGCTTGAAGACGCTGCTGTCTTTCCTCCAGTGTCATCCGGAGCTACAGTTTGTCTATGGACGAACCTGGAATACCGATGAGCGAGGCAGTCCCACCAGGCCCTACTGGACCGGTGAATTTTCGGAATGGCACCTGGCGCGGAGGTGCCTGATCTCCCAACCGGCGACGCTGATTCGGCGCGAAGCGTGGGAAGCGGTGGGCGGCCTCGATGAGGGCCTGCAGCTCTCCATGGATTACGACCTGTGGTGGAAGCTTCTGCGCCGCTGCGGGCCCCCAGCTTTCATCCCCGAGTTTGTGGCGACCAACCGGATACACGCTCAGACCAAAACCTCCAGCCTGCGGCGCCGGCACTTTGCCGAGTCCATGGCTGTGGTGAAAAAGTACACCGGCCGGGTGCCGCTCATCTGGCGCCTGGCCTGGCCGTGGTCGGTATGGATCAAGTCGAGATTGAACAGGCAGCGGACGTGACCTTTGTGCGGGCGAAAGCGCCTTACAATTTTATGGGCCCGATCGAAGCCGCGCTGTCACGTCTTGGCTATCGCGCCGCAGGGCTTGCCTATCTGGCGCTGGTCCTGGCTGTCACGCTGTGGTTTGTCATCGGCGGCAAGGTCATCGCACCTGATGTGCAAGATGTCGAGCTCGGCCTTCCGGCAAGCCAGACCTCATCGATCCAGAACCGCAAGTTCGACGATTTTTTCGAGAACTACGTCCCCGAGCTGGCGGAACATCTGACGAGTCCGCGCAGCGGCTGGCTTGCCACCTGGTCGGACCTGAACGAACTCGGCCAGCCGCTCTACCACACCGAAGGCCTCAGTCCGGCGTATCTGCCGACCTGGCTGCTGACGCGGCTATCGAGTGATCCCATCGTCGTGATCACGGCGCTGACTCTGCTCACCGCCTTTCTCGGAGGCGCTTTCGCCTTTCTGCTCGCCAGGGAGTGGGGCCTGCATCCGCTCGCCTCGCTGAGCGCCGCGCTGCTCCTCGTCTCCACGCCGATGGTCGCCTACTGGGCGACCTTCCCCATGTACTTCGCCGTCTATTGCTGGGGGACGGGACTGATGTGGGGCTTCCAGCGGGCGTCGAGGCGTCGCGATGCCGGCGGCTGGCTCGCGCTCGCCTTCTGCGCCTATGCGCTGCTGATGTCGGTCTATCCGCAGATGATCGTGCAGCACGCCTACCTGCTCGCGTCCTGGGCAGGGGTCATGCTCTGGCGCGTGGCACGTACCCGGGGCGGCCGTTGCGCAGCGAGTCTGGCGATTTTTGGCGCCAGTGCGGCGGCCGTCGGTGCGGTGCTAGCGCTGCCGGTGTTCCTCGATCTCTGGCTCACGGCAAAAGCGTCTGCGCGTCTCGATGTGCCCGCAAGCTTTTACACCGCGCTCTTTCCGGATATCGCCTCATGGCGGGACGCCGCGAAATGGCTGGTGACCACCGCCGTACCCGACCTGTACGGAAATCCCTCCGCGCCCGGCTATCCGTTCTTTTATCCCGGCAGGAGTGTCGTGCCGTGGGTCTGGCTGCTCGCCATTTCCGGAATTCCGATTTGCCTGCGCAAAACCTGGGGCTGGTGGTTGGCGGTCGCGGCCTGCGTCGTACTGGTTCTCGACAAGTCGTTATATCAATTTGCGGTCGCCCACTTCGGATTCGGTCTCTCGCGTTCGAATCCGCTTGCGGTGGCCGTGCTGCCTACGATCTGGCTGGCCGCCCACGCTTTAGACGGCATGCTTCGCCGCGGGGAAAGACCTGACGCAGGCGGTCGGGCAACCCAGGGCGATGCACGAAGCGCACAGTTCGCGGTGCTCGCCACTGCGCTTGGGTTGCTCGCTTGCGCCTATGCGCTTGCGCTGGCGACGGGCCATTCGATCTCGTGGGCGCGGGTTCTTCTGCTCGGCGCGAGTCTTTTGGCGTGCGCCGCCCTCTGGGGTCGATATTCGGCGATAGCCGCACTCACTGGCCTCGCGCTGGCAGTGTTCGCCTATGGCTGGCCCCTGGTGCTGGTGCAGGACTGGTCGTCCATCCGCAAGACCTCGCCGCTGGTCGAGGCCATCCGCAGCAATCTTCCAAAGGGCTCCCGCTACGCCTGGGTGAGCAAACCGACCACGCTACCGCCCAACGTCAATGCCACCCTTGGGCTGGCCACCATCCATACCTACGATAGTCTTTCGCCGAGGCGTTATCAGGCGCTGATCGCTGAACTCGGCGGCACAGCCACCGTCTATGGGCGCTACAACTCATGGATAAACCCATCGGCAGGATCGGCTGCCTTACAGCTCTCCGACATCGGATTGTTCCTGTCGTCTCGGCAGCTACCGGAAACATATGGAAAGCCTCTAGCCGCTGTCTCAGGCGTATTCCTTTACCGCAATGACCTGCGCATCGGCGGTTGGCTGAACATGCCGCTCGAAGAGGCTGCAGGCGACGGTACGGGCTACCGGGTGGCGCAGCCCGCTCAAACGACGCGACTGCCTGTGCAGAGAGTGCAGGATATGGGCGACGAGATGGAATTTACCCTGGGCGGATCTCGCCCGACATTGCTCGTCTTGAGCCAGAAGTACAACCGGCAGTGGCTCGCAGAATGGCGCAGCACGGGTTCGTGGCGCCGCGCCGCCGCGGTGTGCGTCAATGGATTTTTCCAGGGGGTCGTAGTGCCGCAGGGAGCGACGAGCATCCGGCTCAGTTTCCGGCCGTGGTCACGCTATGCTTGGTTTGCCCATGCGTTCTTCGCGGCCGCGCTCGCTCTACTCGTGTTCAGATCGCTTCGCACTCGATCGGAGCGTCGAACAAGCCGATGAAGTGCTGCTTGGCTGGCCTATTGACGTGGAGTTGGAGCGCCCCGGTCTGCTTGTCGATCGGAAAGAAGATATCGTCAGAGATTCGGTCTTCTAGGCGGACCGTCAGAAAAAAAATGCCGTTGTTTAGGCTGGCGGCCAGCGAGAATTTGACGCTAGCCCGAAACGAGCCATTCTCCGCGGGTTTCCCGTTAATTCTGAAATACCGACCGGACAGATCGATCATGCGATGGTCGTGCAGAACCAGACTGATCGCAGGATGCTTTACCGTCGCGTCGTATTCGACCTCGGCGACGATGTCGATTCTATCTCCGGTCGAGCATGCCCACTGGGTCGTCCCGTTTTGCTCGAACGCGGCGCTGACGATCCGCCCTTGATCGGTGCCGAAGGCGATGGCGTCGCCGCCGCCGATGGCGGATTTGACCTTGATCGCAGGTGCCCCACTCAGCGCACGCCTTTGCGCATCCCGGGTGTCCAGCAGATAGAGCTCGACCATGTCGCTGGCGCTGCCGCTGGCCTTCATCCTGCCGTCGGCAAGATAGATCGCCCGATTGCAAAATGCCTTGATGGTGGCGATATCGTGGGAGACGAAAAGCATGGTGATGCCGGACTTAGTCAGCCGGTCCAATTGTTCCATACACTTCAGCTGGAAGCCCATGTCGCCCACCGCCAGGGCCTCATCGACGATGAGGATGTCGGGGTCCACGTTGACGGAAACGGCGAAGGCCAGCCTCACCATCATGCCGCTGGAATAGGTCTTGACCGGTTGATCGATGAAGTCGCCAATGTCGGCAAAGGCGGCGATGGCCTCGAAACGGGCGTCGATATCTGTGCGGCTCAAGCCCAGAATGGCGCCGTTCATGTAGACGTTTTCCCGCCCGGTGAAGTCTGGATTGAAACCGCTGCCAAGCTCCAGCAGGGCCGCCACCCGTCCATTGCTAGTGACGCCGCCCTCCGTCGGGGTCAGGGTTCCGACGATGAGTTGCAGCAGCGTGCTCTTGCCCGAGCCGTTGCGGCCGATGATGCCGACGGTTTCGCCCTTGCCGACCTCGAAGGAAACCTCTCTGAGTGCCCAGAATTCACGAAAAAAGCGTTTGCGGCCCCGCCATAGGCTTTGCTTAAGGCGATCCTGTGGCCTGTCGTAAATCTGATAACATTTGCTCAGGTTCTGAACTTTGATGGCGGCAGACATTGGCGAAATTCTAAGTGTTTATGGAAGACAGTGGTGAGGGCAAGGACAAATGCGCGTTGCATTGGTTCGGGCATGATGCGCCGGCCCCGCATGCTCGGCCCTGAAGATTCTACACGACGCTCCGGATCGGTATTGTTTACAGCTAAGACTTGTCGGTCTCCAATTTTAGATTGGCGCGACACTCTTATAATAAGCGCTCGGCGATTTAACTTTCGTCGTATCTAAAAACGCATGCGTGAAGCAGAAAAGCCGATGGGAGTATTGCGGGGTTCATTCTCGATTTTGTTCCTGTGCTGCCTGGGCGTGGCGGCATGTGCCGATTTGACCGTCCAGAGCAAGGCGCCCCAGGAGGTCTGGGTGAAGCTAGCGAGAGGCGAGCCGCAGTCATTGCTAATCCAGTTCGACGCCAGCGCAGCGAAAGCTAACGCGCTGTCCGCACTACCTGAGGGAGAAGCTGAAGTTCTCAAGGACTATGGCGCGCTGCCCATGATGTATCTCCGGTTCCGCACTACCCGAGCCCTGCAAAGGCTGCTGGCGCAGCCGTCGGTGTTGCGCGCATACGTAGATCGGAAGGAAGCGCCGATGACCGGGATACCGGCGCAATGAAACATCTGCGACTGGCGTTCATACTGACACTCGTCTGCACCCTCCAACTCCCGGCCGCTTCCGCTCAAACTTCAATTGATATTTCCGCAAAGGCGTCACCGCGGGTGTTGCAGCGCTTGGCCGCCGGACAGCCACAGAACTTGATCGTGGTTTTCAATGACCCGGCGGGAGCCTCCGGCCAACCCCTGCGATCGGCCACCCGAGAAGGCATCGAGCGAAAGGTCGCCCGCTACGCCGATATGAAGCGGCAGACCCTGTCATCCATTGCCACGCAAGACGCTGAGGTGCTCAAGCCATACAGCCACCTGCCGATGCTCTTCGTCCGTATCCGCAGCCGGCAGGCGCTCGACCGTTTGCTCGCCAACCCTGGGGTCGCGAGGGTCTACCGGGACCGGGTCGAGCATATGACGCTGACCGAGAGTCTGCCGCTGATCGGCCAGCCCCAGGCCGCCGCAAACGGCGACCTCGGGACGGGTACGACCGTGGCGGTGATCGACACCGGCGTGAATTACACGCTTCCTGCGTTCGGTTCCTGCACTTCCCCCGGTGTGCCGGCCAGCTGCAGGGTGGCGGCCTTCCAACACTTCGAGTCAAACCCGATTTCCCTGGATCCCGACGGCCACGGCACCAACGTCGCCGCCATCGTGGCCGCCGTCGCACCCGGTGCCAAGATCGCGGCGCTGGATGTCTTCGACAACGCCACGCACACGGCGATGAGCAGCGACATCATCGATGCGGGCAACTGGGCGATCGCCAACAAGTCCGCCTACAACATCGTCGCAATGAACCTGAGCCTGGGCAGCGGCCAGTACACCACGCCGGAGACCAACGGCCCGTACAACAGCCTGGTCGATGCCGCCCGCGCCGCGGGCATATTGACGATCGCCTCGGCCGGCAACGACGGCTATACCGATGCCCTGTCGTCCCCCGCCGCAACGAGCGGGGTGATATCGGCCGGCGCAGTCTATGATTCGGCGTTCGGGACGGTATCCTTTCCATCGGTCCCTTGCACGGATGTCTCGGCCGCCGACGAGGTCACTTGTTTTTCCGACAGCGCATCCTTCCTCACCATGCTCGCACCCGGCTCCCAGATCACCGCGGCGGGTTCGACCATGAGCGGCACCTCGCAAGCCGCACCTCACGTCGCAGGTGCGGTGGCGGTGCTGCGCGCCGCATATCCGACGGAGACGCTGGATCAAACCGTGGCGCGTCTGACCACGGGGGTGCCGGTGACCGACAATCGTAACGGTCTCATCAAACCCCGCCTCAGCTTGCCCTTGGCGCTCGGCCTAACCGCGACCAGCACCGTTTCCGTGCCCGCCGGCCAGCCTGTCTATGCCTACAATATCCCTTCGCCCAGCAATTCGGATCAGCCTTTCATCAGAATTTACAACACGTCGAACCTCGTCGGCGCAGTGCGGATTACGCTCTACGACCAAAGCGGTAATATTCTTGGGAACCCCAGCAGTCTTCTGGTCTCTTCGATGCAGGCCAACTCCGTCCAAGTCTTCACGGCCAGCGACCTCGCTGCAGCGGTCGGCGTGAACGACTGGGCGGGGCGCGCCTGGATGGTCGTTCAGCCGGATGTCTCTACCCTCAGAGTTGAAAATCTGATTCGATCCGGCCTGCTCATCAACATGAGTTGCATGGAAGATCAGTACGCTTACTACTTACCCAGCCCCGGTAGCTCTGAGCAGGCTTATGTCAGGTTGTACAACACCTCGGATTCGGCTCTAGAGATAATCGGAACGCTGTTCGACGAGAACGGTGACATACTGGGCACCCAAAACGCTTCGTTGGCGGCCAGCCTGGCGCCCAAAGCGGTGGCTGTCTTGAGTTCTTCCGACATCGCCCACGCGTTTGGAATTTCCGGTTGGACCGGCCGGGCTTGGATGCGCTTATACAGCGACTTACCCGGGTTAAAAATCATGAATACTTTGCGCGATTCCAGTACCAATACGCTGGTCGATGTCAGTTGCGACAGCGGTTCGACTGGTACCAGCGCCAATGCCTATAACATCCCGCCGCCTGCCGACCCAGCCACTGCGGCTTCGCTGCGCATCTACAACACTTCGGGCGGCCCAATCACGGTGACGGCTACCCTTTACAGCGAAAATGGCAGCGCACTCGGTAGCGCAAATGCCCTACTAGGCAGAATAGCCGCCCACGCGGTCCTCGTCCTTGACCAGAACGATATCGCCAGCCTGGTCGGCGCGAACACCTGGACGGGAAGAGCCTGGATGCAAATGAATTCAAACGTCCCGGGTATGAAGGTGCTGGCATTCACCAAGTCCGCCATGCTGATGGATATGAGTTGCGCAGAGGATAGTTACGCATTCAATATCCCCGATGCAAGCAACCCGAGTGACCAGCCCATCATTCGTCTCTACAACACCTCTGCAGCACCGGGGAACGTGTACGGAACCCTCTTTGATATGAACGGCAATGTTCTGGGTAAGACCACGGTTTTATATCCCAGCCTGCCCGCCAGGTCCGTTACGACGTTCTACGCGGACACACTTGCTTCAGCAGTGGGTGCATCCCCCTGGGCTGGGCGATCCTGGATGAAGCTGACGAGCGATTTTTCCGGCTTGAAGGTGATGAACATTCTTCAGGACGCGGCCAGCGGGAATTGGTCGAATATGAGCTGTTCGACGAATTAGCGGCGCACAGCTTGGAGCTGCGGCCCACTCTGCCCGGAAATCTCACTGCGCAACGCCCGGAGCAAGTAAACTATGCAGTTTTTGGCCTGGTTTGGCTCCGCGCCATGATTTTCTGCGGCACAGAAACGACTGAATAATGGACCCTCATCAACAACACCTCGCTTCGCCGACGGCAATGCTCGCTAGCTTCTGGCGCAACCGCCGGCTGATCCTGCAGATGAGTCAGCGGGAGGTGGTCGGGCGCTATCGCGGTTCGGTGATGGGGCTGGCTTGGTCGTTCTTCAATCCCTTGCTTCTGCTCTCCGTCTATACCTTCGTCTTCTCGACCGTGTTCAAGCCGCGTTGGGGAACCGGCAGCGAGAGCAAGGCGGTGTTTACGATCATGCTGTTCGTCGGCATGATCGTGCATGGCTTGTTCGCCGAGTGCATCAATCGCGCACCGGCGCTGATCCTGGGCAACGTCAATTACGTCAAGAAGGTCGTCTTTCCGCTGGAAGTTCTGCCCTGGGTAGCCATGGGCTCGACGCTGTTCCATTCGGGCGTCAGCGTGATCGCCTTGCTCACGGCCCAGTTGATCCTGAGCCACAGCCTCCCCTGGACCGCTTTGCTGCTGCCCGTGGTCGTTCTGCCTCTGGTGTTCGTCACCATGGGCTTTTCCTGGTTTCTGGCGGCGACCGGAGTGTTCATGCGCGACATCGCCCAGACCACGGGAATATTCACCACGGTGCTCATGTATCTGGCGCCGGTTTTCTATCCGATAACGGCCTTGCCGGAGAAATACCGGCCCTGGATGCAGATCAATCCGCTCACCTTCATCATCGAGCAGGCGAGGCAAGTGCTGGTCCGGGAAAATCTGCCTGATTGGTCGGGACTGGCGATCTATTGCGCCATCAGCCTGCTCATCGCCTGGTTGGGGTTCTGGTGGTTCCAGAAAACCCGGAAAGGATTTGCCGATGTCCTCTGAGTTGCCGAAGCAGACAACCGTCGAAGTCGTCTGGCACGGCGGCCAGGTCCATGCCGAGGATCGCAGTCGCCTGCTCGGCCAAGCGCCGATCACGCTCTGGCTCACCGGCCTCAGCGCGTCGGGTAAATCGACCCTGGCCTTCGCCCTGGAACGCCTGCTGGTGGATCTTGGCCGCGCCTGTTACGTGCTCGACGGCGACAACGTCCGCCACGGCCTGAACAAAAACCTGGGCTTCTCTCACGAGGACCGGACCGAGAACATCCGGCGCATCGCCGAAGTCGCGCGCCTGATGAACGACGCCGGCCTGATCGTCATCACCGCCTTCATCTCGCCCTACCGCGAGGACAGGCGACTCGCGCAGGACATCATCGGATCCGACCGGTTTTTCGAGATCCACGTCAGCACGCCGCTGGAAATCTGCGAGACGCGAGATCCCAAAGGCATGTACCGGCGGGCACGAGCGGGTGAGATAAAGGGGTTTACCGGAGTTGGCGCGCCCTACGAGCCGCCCGATTCGCCCGCCATGGCAATCGACACCTCCGACGATAGCCTCCAGGTGTGTGCGCAGAAGGTGCTGTCAGTGTTGATCGACAGGATCGCCGTAGCCACTTGCGCTAGAGAAAACTTTGCCTAACATTATCGCGATGAGTATGCAACGCAAGCCGTGCTTTGCCGGCAGTAAGAAGGTCGTCATGTAATGAATCAAAAGAAGCAGAAAATCATCGCTGTGCTCGGCATGCACAGGAGTGGAACCAGCGCCATAACCCGGGGCCTCAAGGTTTTGGGTGTGGACCTTGGGGATCGTATCGCGCCTGGAATTCCGGGAAACAATGCGAAGGGCTTTTGGGAGGATCTTGATTTAAATGCATTGAATATCGAGATCCTCAATTCCATAGGGCGCGACTGGCATAGCAACCCTTCGATTACGCCCTCGGAGTTGACTGCAGAGAACCTCTGGTCACTCAGGTTGCGCGCCGTTGAGCTGCTACGCGAAAAAATGCGTGGGGTTCCCGTTTGGGGTCTCAAAGATCCCCGCATTTCCCGGTTGCTGCCCTTTTGGAATAGGGTTTTCGATCATCTCGGGCTCGATGTGGGATACATCATTGCCGTTCGGCACCCCATGAGTGTTGCGCGGTCCCTCAACCAGCGGGATGGCTTTGAGGCGGGGAAAAGCCATTACTTGTGGCTGGAGCACATGGTGCCGAGCGTACTCGAAAGCGGAGAACGCCCTCGCATCGTGGTCGACTATGATCTGATGATGGAACAACCGGAGGCTCAACTGCTGCGCATCGCAGATCGTCTCGGTTTGCCGTCGACGCTGAACGCCAGCGAACTGGAAGAATACAGGGAAAATTTCCTGGATACGGCATTACAGCACACCCGCTTTCAACCTGAGGATTTGCACCTCGATCCCACTGTTCCCAAAGGCGTCATCGAAGCTTATGGCATTTTGAGGCGCCTGGCCAGGGATGAATTGCCCATCGACTCTCCAGCGGTGCAGACGCTGTTTGTCCAGTTGGCCGGGCACCTCGATGACATCGCCCCGGCCAAGCGCTACATGATGATTTTAGAAGGTCATGTTTCAAGTCTCAAGGACGATGCCACCGAGTATGAAGCCCAGATCGCCGGCCTGAACCGGACCGTCGCCGAACGCGATGGGCAGATCGTAACGCTGAATAGCGCTGCTTCGGAGCGGGACGAACAGATCGCCAGCCTGAACCGGACCGTCGCCGAACGCGATGGGCAGATCGTAACGCTGAATAGCGCTGCTTCGGAGCGGGACGAACAGATCGCCGGCCTAAATCACGCCGCAGCCGAGCTTGGGACGGCGCTGTCCGCCCAAATAAATATTTCGCAAAGCCTGCAGCAGTCTGTGGCGGAGCAACAGAACCAAATCCATCAGATACTAGGTTCGCGGTCCTGGAGGGCGACCAGGGTACTGCGTTTGGTCGGACGTATTTTGCGGGGCGAGTGGAAAACAGTAGGGCTATCCTTCAAACGTTTTGCCGATGCTTTTATCCCGACGCAGCAATCTCGACAGCAAGCGAAATCGACCGCCGACATCTCAGGAGTTGCCGTGAGTTACCTCTCCTCAATGCCGATTACCGCCCAAGCTAAAGAAACGCCAAGAAAAAGGATTCTCCTGGTCAGTCACTACTGCCCGACGCGGGCGCATGGCGGCGGCCTGCGAATTCTGGATATTTATTCCTTGATCAAGTCCAGATACCCCGATGTCCAACTTGATATCTACACGCATCGTCGCCCCGGCATAGACTGGACTGCGGAAGACGTCGAGAGGATTTTCGACAAGGTTTACTACTCCCCATCCGAAGAACTCACCCCCAATGGCTTGCTGGCGCTGCAGGAAAGACCGCCTCGGTATGACGTAGTCGATCTCCAGTTTCACCAATCGGCCTTTCAGTTGGAAGGATTCCGGCAGTTGGGTAAGAAAATCATTTTCACTCCCATGGAGTCGCAATCCAAGGCTCTGTATATCGACTTGAAGTCCCTCTTCACGGAAGGAAGGAAGTTCAGCCTGAGGCGGGTGGCCAGGAACATCAAGCTGGCGGCGGAGGAAGTTATTTTCAGTTTCAAAGCCGATGAGGTGGTCTGCGTTTCCAGGACTGATGCTGCATTTCTGCGCACAATTACGGGCTTAAAAAAAGTCCAATTCCTAGAGACCGGTATCTCCGGGCTTGAATTCTCCGATGCCCTGGCCGATGGCTGGCAGACGGCAGATCCAGGGGCGAAAGAAAATAGAATAATTTACCTTGCCTACTTCGGCTCCGAAACGAACATCCTCGCGCTACGATGGTATCTCGATCACGTTCATCCACGTATCAAGGCTCAAGTGCCGGGGTATGTTCTCAGCGTGGTCGGCCGTGGAGATCTGACGCCATTTTCGCGCTATCGTGACGCTTCCGTCGAATTTGTTGGTGAGGTCCCCTCGCTCGCGCCGCAAATCGCCAAGGCGCGGATAGGCATTGCCCCGGCGCTGGGCGGCTCCGGGTTTCGCGGAAAAGTTAACCAATATGCTATTTATGGCGTTCCCTGCGTCGTATCCCCCATCGCCGCACAAGGACTGGCTTATCGGAGCCCCTTCAATATTTTCGTTGCCGCAACTTCTGAAGAGTTCGCGCAGGACTGCATTGCGTTGCTGAGCGATACCGCTCTCAATCGAACCATGGGTCAGCGGGCCAGAGAGACCTGCCTGGCGAAATACACCTGGGAATCGAAATTGAAGACGATTCGCGGCATTTACGATCTGGGCAATTCGGCATGATGAATCGAACCTCCAAGGTTACCGCGCTCGTTCCTTCATATAACCACGGCCGTTATCTGCGGCAAAGAATTGAATCGATTTTGCTGCAGTCTTACCGAAATATCGAACTGATCGTGATCGACGACTGCTCTGATGACGATTCCGACGCGGTTATTAAGTCCCTGTTGGCCCAATACGAATTTCGCTACATCCGCAACGCACGCAACTCCGGCACTCCCTTTGCTGCCTGGAGCGAGGCCGCGTCGCTGGCAACCGGCGAGTACCTTTGGATTTGCGAAAGCGACGACTACGCAGCTCCCGACTTTCTCGAGACGGCCGTCAGAAAACTGGCGGAACACAAAGACGCGGTGCTTTTTTACTGCGACTCCTGGATTGTCGATGTGGACGACAAGACGATCGATCATACCGACACTTATTTTCACGACATCTGGCGCGAAGTGCGCTGGGATACGGATTTTCACAGTGATGGAATTGACGAGCTGAGCAATTACCAGTTGCGCGGGCAGACCGTTCCCAACATGAGTTCTGCTCTGATCGCAACCCATGCATTCCGGCGGGCATACCATCCTTTTCTTAAGAAACTGAAACTGACGGGCGACTGGCTTTTTATCGGCTGGATCATGCGCTACGGCTCGGTTGTTTTCTGTAAGAAGCCACTTAACCATTTCCGCAAGCATGAAGCGACCTCCCGGGTCCGGGTAAAATCCGCCCGATCGCAGGCAGAATTCGTGCTGACGAAGTATTTGCTGTTCAAGGAAACGGGGAAGCCGGTCAGAGAGTTCGCGCATGTCATGCGTACCGACGCCGTCCGTTTTTTATATGAACCGGCGGGGCTATTCGATATCCTCAAAGCCCTTCGCCGGATTTCCGTTCCGACGACCCTGAAATGCGGCGTTTTACTGGCGGCGTCCTTGGCGATGAACGGCCATTACCTCAAACAGTTTTATCAACGCTACACATTGGTCAAGGGAGAAAAGTAAATGCAAGGCCAGCCAGCAATTGAAAAATCTTCCAGATTTCTGGTTACCGGTGGAACCGGCCTGGTTGGCAAGGCACTGACGGAACTACTCACCGAACGCGGATTCAACAACGTGACCGCAATCGGCAGCCGGGACTGCGATCTGCGTGATGAACGGAAAGTGCGCGCGATGTTCACCGACGTGTCGCCCGACTACGTTTTTCATTTGGCCGCCCGGGTGCATGGTATCGGCGGGAACAAGAAATACAAGTCGGATATTCTGTACGAGAACGTTCTGATCAATACCCATGTCGTCGAACACGCCCGCCGTGCCGGAGTGAAAAAAATCGTCGCCATGGGCTCCGGTTGTGTCTACCCGGAACTGAAGGGCCAGGAGGAACTGTTCGAGGATCAAATATGGATCGGTCCGCCTCATCCGTCGGAAGACTCGTATGCGCACTCAAAGCGTCTCATGCTCGCCCAACTTCTGGCGGCGCGGGAGCAATACGGACTTTCCTCTGCATTTGCAATCAGCGGCAACCTGTATGGCCCCCACGACAGCTTCGATGCTGAAGACGGGCACGTCATACCGTCGCTCGTCGCCAAATTCTTCGCTGCTAAGCAAAACGGCCGGCCTGTGCGCGTATGGGGCAGCGGGGTCGCCATACGGGATTTTTCCTACTGCGACGATGCCGCGCTGGGTTTGTACGAAGTCATGCTCAAACTCGAAGGGCCGGTCAATCTGGGCAGCGGCTTCAGACATCCGATCAGGGATATCGTCGTTGCTTTGCAAAATATCTGCGGAAATTCTGTCCGTGTCGAGTGGGATGCGAGCAAACCTGATGGGCAACTGGAACGGTATTACAATCTTGACAAGCTGAATGCAACCGGTTTTTCGGCAAAGGTGGAACTCGCTGAAGGTATTCGGAAAACCTACGACTGGTACTCGACCAACTGGCAAACCGCCCGGCGCTGAGATCAATTTACGCTTCGGGTAGGCAATAGTAATGCGGCATCTACTGGAATGGCCAAGGCACTTAGGTTAGAGATCGATAATGAAAATATACCGATTGAGAAACCATGGCGAGTACCTTGCTCATACTGCCAGAGACAGTCAGCGCTTGCTGCAGCATCAGGCAACGCTAAATACTCTTGTTCCGGATACGAAAAAGAACTTTACCGTTAGCGGCTACTCCTATACGGCTGGCCATGATGTGCAATTCCTTGTCGACTTCCAGCATTCCGGCACATCAGGCAAAGTCATTTGGCGTGAGCGCGTCTGCTGCCCGGAGACCGGATTCAACAACCGTATGCGTGCGACCTTCCATATCTTCGATCTGGAAATGGAGGCCTATCCGGATAGCGCCATCTATGTCACTGAGCAAGTCACACCCATTTATAAATATTTCGCGGAAAGATATTCAAATGTCACTGGCAGCGAATATCTGGGAGGTCAAACGGAGTTCGGCGGCCTGGATGCGAACGGGATCAGGAATGAGACACTCTGCAATTTATCGTTCCCAAGCGAGACTTTCGACATCATCGTGTCACTCGATGTTTTAGAACATATTCCGGATTATTTGACAGCCTTCAAAGAGTGCTCGCGTGTTTTGAAGCCAGGCGGAAGACTCTTGTGGTCGGTGCCCTTCGTGCCAAGTTCGGAGGAAAACATTATCCGAGCGCGTTTGAAGGATGGCGAGATAGAACACTTGCTTCCCGCCGAGTATCACGGCGATCCACTGTCGCAGGCTGGGGTACTCTGCTTTACTCATTTTGGCTGGGAGATGCTGGAACAAATCAAGGCCGCTGGATTTAAGGACGCCTATGCGGCGTGTTTTCATTCCCTGGAGTTCGGCTACCTCGGCGGCGAACAATTCATATTTATAGCAAGAAAGTAGAAGCAGCTTATGGCGATGAAGACAAGAGCGTTAATTACGGGCATCACGGGCATGGTCGGCTCTCATCTCGCGGATTTTCTGCTTGAGCACACCGATTGGGATATCTACGGCATGTGCCGCTGGCGCAGCCCGTTGAACAACATCGATCATCTCGTGCCGCGCATCAACGCCAAGGACCGCGTCCATCTGCTCTACGGCGATCTGCGCGACTACCTCTCGATCAACGACGTGGTGGTTAAGTCGGCCCCCGATTACGTATTCCACCTGGCAGCGCAGAGCTATCCCAAGACCAGTTTCGACTCGCCGCTAGACACCCTGGAGACCAACATCCAGGGAACGGCCCACGTGCTGGAGGCCCTTAGGCTGAACGGGATCAAGGCGGTGACGCACGTCTGCGCCTCCTCGGAGGTATTTGGCCGGGTGCCCAAGGAAAAGCTGCCGATCGACGAGGAATGTACTTTCCACCCGGCCTCGCCCTACGCAATCTCCAAGGTGGGCACGGACCTGCTCGGACGCTATTACGCCGAGGCCTACGGCATGACCGTGATGACCACCCGGATGTTCACCCATACCGGACCGCGCCGCGGCGACGTGTTCGCCGAAGCCACCTTCGCCAAGCAGATCGCCATGATCGAGCGCGGGCTGATTCCGCCGGTGGTGAAGGTCGGCAACCTGAAATCCTTGCGCACCTTCGCCGACGTCCGCGATGCGGTGCGGGCCTACTACCTGCTGGTCACGGTCAATCCCATTCCCGGCGAGTACTACAACATCGGCGGCACCTTCACCTGCGGCGTCGATCAGTTGCTCGACACCCTGATTTCGCTGTCGACCCGCAAGGACGAAATCCGCATCGAGGTCGATCCCGAGCGGCTGCGTCCGATCGACGCCGACCTGCAGGTTCCGAATACTGCTAAGTTCTCCGCCCATACCGGCTGGAAGCCCGAAATCCCTTTCGAGCAAACGATACGCGATCTGCTCGACTACTGGCGCGACCAGGTCGGGCGCGAACAAGCCTTCCTCACCCGATAGGTCCCGCAATGCTCATACGCGCGCGCGCGCCGCTGCGTCTCGGTCTGGCCGGCGGCGGCACCGATGTCTCCCCCTTCTGCGACGTTCACGGCGGCTGCATCCTCAACGCAACCATCGACCGTTATGCCTACGCGGTGATCAAGACCCTGGACGAACCCTGTGTGCGCTTCGTGTCCACCGACCAGCAGAAGACCACGAGCTTTCCGCTGGGCGCCGAACTGGCGCTGGACGGCGAACTCGATCTGCACAAGGCCGTATATCAGGAGGTCGTGCGCAGCTTCAACGGCGGCCGGCCGATTGCGCTGGAACTCAGCACCTTCTGCGACGCGCCGGCGGGCTCGGGGCTGGGCTCATCCTCGACGCTGGTGGTGGCGATGCTCAAGGCCTTCGTGGAACTGCTCAACATCCCCCTGGACGACTACGCGCAATCGCAGCTCGCCTACAAGATAGAGCGCATCGATTGCAATCTGCAGGGCGGGCGTCAAGATCAATACGCCGCCACCTTCGGCGGCTTCAACTTCATGGAGTTCTACGCAAACGACCGCGCGGTGATCAATCCGCTGCGCATCAAGAGCGATTTCATCTGCGAACTGGAAGCGTCGCTGGTGCTGTTCTACACCGGCGTGTCGCGCGAATCGGCGCGGATCATCGCCGACCAGAGCGCGAACGTGACGTCGGGTTCGGTCGTCGCCATCGAGGCCATGCACGCGATCAAGCGCGAAGCGATGACGATGAAGGAGTGCCTGTTGAAGGGCGACTTCGCCGGCATCGTCGCGTCGATGCGCGAGGGCTGGGAGAGCAAGAAGCGCTCGGCCAGGACCGTGTCGAACACCCACATCGAGGCGATCTACGATGCAGCGTGCACAGCCGGCGCGCTGGCCGGGAAGGTTTCCGGCGCGGGCGGCGGCGGTTTCATGATGTTCTTTGCGCCCCCCGACAAACGCATGGATCTGATCCGGTCCCTGAACCGGTTCGAGGGGCAGGTGAGCAATTGCCACTTCACCAAGCACGGCACGCAGAGTTGGAGAGTCTGATGAAGCAACGGATCAGAAGCGGAATGCAGCAGACCGCCCGCGTGCTCAGGGACATGCTCGCGGACGACAAGCTGGCGGCGACGGTCGAAGCGGTGTCCGGGGCCTGCGTCAGCGCCCTGCGCGGCGGCAACAAGCTGCTCTTCATGGGCAACGGCGGCAGCGCGGCCGACGCGCAGCACCTGGCCGGCGAGATGGTGAGCCGCTTCGCTTACGACCGGCCCGGCCTGCCGGCCTTCGCGCTGACCACCGATTCCTCGGTGCTCACCGCCATCGGCAACGACTACGGCTACCAGCACCTCTTCTCCCGCCAAGTGGAGGCGGTCGGCCGGGCCGGCGACGTGCTGTTCGGCATTTCCACCTCGGGCCGCTCGCCCAACGTGCTCGCCGGCCTGGAGGCCGGGCACCGGATGGGCCTGGTCACCGTGGGCATGACCGGCAACCGGCGGGAGCGGATCACCGGGATCGTCGATCACTGCATCGAGATTCCGTCGGAGTGCACGCCGAACATCCAGGAAGGACACATCGTGATCGGCCACATCATCTGCGGCCTGATCGAACAGCAGGTGTTCCCGCGCTCGCCATGAGAGCCGTGGTGTTGGCGGGCGGGCTCGGCACGCGTCTGCGCGAGCGGGTGCCGGATCTGCCCAAGCCGATGGCGCCGGTCGCCGGTCGGCCCTTCCTCGAATACCTGCTCGACCGTCTGATCGCCGGCGGCATCGATGAGATCACGCTCTCGGTCGGCTATCGCGCCGAGGCGATCGCAGCACACTTCGGCGACTGCTACCGCGGCACGGTCCTGCGCTACGCCCGCGAGACCGAGCCGCTGGGCACCGGCGGCGCAATCATTCATGCCTTGCGCGGGGAAGGGCCGGACCCGGTGCTGGTGCTGAACGGCGACACCTTCCTGGATATCGACGTGCGCGCCCTGATTCGCTGGTACCAGGCGGCACCGGCGCGCGTGGCGATGGTGCTCAGGCAGACGTCGGACGTGTCGCGCTACGGCTCTGTGGTGCTGTCCGGAGACCGGGTCACGGGCTTCGCCGAGAAGGGAAGGGCCGGACCGGGGCTGATCAATGCCGGCATCTACGTGCTCACGCCCGAAGTTCTCGCCGCTTGGGGGCCGCCGGAAAAATTCTCTTTCGAGGCCGACATCTTGCAGCGCCATTGCGACACGCTCAGGCCGAGGGCCTTTGTCACCGACGCCTATTTCATCGACATCGGCGTGCCCGAGGACTTCGACCGCGCCCAGCGCGAACTGCCGGTCATCGTTGCCCGATGAAGCAGCACGTACCCTTTACAGAAGCAGGCCAGCTACCGCTGCTTCAGTATGAGGCGGTGGATTGAGCCACCCCGCACCCGCAAGAACACCCCGCGTTGGCGCCGTGATCGTCAATTGGAACTCTTTCGATCATCTGCGCCGCTGTCTTGCCGCACTGGCTGCGCAGGAAACCCATTTTGCACACGTCGTCGTCGTAGACAATGACAGCATCGATGCTGCTGAGAATCTGGACCTAGCCTCCGGTCCGGAAAATCTGAGCTACCTCCGCTTGCCGTACAACGCCGGTTTTGCCAGAGGCAACAATCTCGCGCTTCAGGAACTTGCTGACTGCGAGTGGGTGGCGCTGATCAATCCGGATGCATTTCTGGATCGCGGCTGGTTGCTGCGTATGATCGAAGCTTCTGTAAATCATCCGGGCTTTTCCTGCTTCGCCAGCCGCTTGGTCAGCGCAAACCAGCCTTCGATCCTGGACGGTATGGGCGATGCTTATCATGTCAGCGGCCTGGTCTGGCGTCATGGTCACGGCCGGCCCCTGAGGGAAATTCCCGCCGTTGAGGTGTTCAG
>JAPTVL010000330.1 GCA_028065725.1 Betaproteobacteria bacterium | reverse complement strand
CTGCGGGTGATGACCACCCACCTCGAGTACTACTCGCAGCGCCAGCGCGAGATCCAGGTCGACGCCATCCGGCGCCTGCACGCCGAGGCCTGCGCCATGTCGAAGCGTATACCGCTAGCCGAGGAGGCGGGCGGCTCGTTCGAGGTGTTCCCCCGGCCTGCCGAGGCGATCCTGTGCGGCGACATGAATTTCCCTGCCTGGGCCGCCGAGCGTATGCGCATCCTTGCCCCCTTCGCCGGCGGGGAACCCGGTTTCCGCGACGCCTGGGAGGTGCTGCATCCCGGCGAGCCGCACGCGCCCACCTGCGGGATCCACCCGGTCGATTTCGTCGAGCGTCCCGAATGCTTCGATTTCGTTTTTCTGACGGAAGGCTGGGCAGCCTGCCTCAAGGCGCACGGCATCGACGCCGCGACCACGGCGTCGGACCATCAACCGGTTTGGATCGAGCTTGCCTGACGGGGCCGTACACCCCGTATGGGCAGTCAGCCCAAGCTGAATCAAGAAGCGGCGCCACCGCTGGGTCTCTTGTCCCGCAAGGCGATTGTATTGCCCGAAGTACACAAGATCAGGGTGTTGCGACCGTGTCGGAAAAACTTACAAATTCCGGGCGATTTTCATGGAGGTTGCAAATCCATACTTATATTTTTTAATGAATTGAATGACTTGCGCACAATTGGCTGATGCGCGGCGCGTTAATTGCTCACAACTACTTGTCCAGCATTGCGGGCAATCGATTTGCCAAGCGCTGTATTCAGGATTCCGCATATGACACAAACGACGTCCCCCTTGCCAACAAGTCGTTTGTTCGGTGAGACAAGTATGGATCTGCCTTCCTGGCTAGGTGCGCGCAGCGAGTGCTGCGACATGCAAATCAGTGAAATTGCTTGGCGCATGTCGAAGGAGTGGGTATTCGATCAAGGCCGGCTCAGGCATCGCACCGGCGGCTTTTTTAGCGTGGTAGGCGCCACGCTCTCTCGGCAGGGGCGGCGAATTCATGCTTTGGATCAGCCGCTCATCGACCAGCCAGAGATCGGAATCCTGGGTTTTATTGTTGCGGACGGCGCAGAGGGCAAAGAAATTCTGGTGCAGGGAAAACCTGAGCCGGGCAATGTCCATCTGGTCCAGGCGGCACCCACCGTTCAAGCAACGGAAAGCAATTACAAGCGGCGCCATCGCGGTCGCTCAACCCCATTTCTTGAGTGCTTCCTGCATGGATCGGGGGCGCAGATACTCAGTGATAGCCTGCAGTCGGAACAAGGAACGCGATTTCTGGGCAAATACAATCGCAACATGGTGGTAAAGGTCCCCGAGAGAGCCCGCGGCCAGCAGGATAACGATACGCTCCGATGGTTTCCCGTCAGCTCCCTTCTGGCACTGTTGACCGAAGACTACCTGATCAACACGGATGCGCGCTCGGTGCTGACGACCGTTCCATGGCGCTTCCTGGCCGCGAATGGGGAGCCCTTTTCCTGCTGGGGCCGGCAGGATGCGTTCGGCGAGGCCCTGTGGCGTTCGTACACTGCGTCCGAGAGTCTCGCGCTGCTCCCCCAAGCGGAAATACTCTCGCGCCTCGAAATCTGCAGAAACAGCCTTCCGTTCCGCACGCAGACTATTGGCCTTTCCGATCTATCCTCCTGGACGCTATCCGATTCCAGCATCAGCAATGCTGGAACGTATTCGTTGTCGATCAGACAGTACGATGTCAGCACGACCGAGCGAGAGGTCGAGCACTGGGACCAACCCCTGGTCACAAGCGCGCACGAGGGACTGAGCGCGCTTTTCTGCCAGGAGAAGAATGGCGTGCTCCATTTCCTCCTCAACTGTCGGGCGGAAATCGGATTTCGTGAAGGGTTCCAGTACGGCCCAACGGTACAGGACCTGGGTGATGAGGCGTTTGTCTTTACGGAGCTGCGCGAACAGGAGAATCTCCTGAAGGGACATTTGGGCAGGGCGCAAACGCAGATCTCCTGCCTGCATTCGGATGAAGGTGGGCGTTTCCATCGATGCATTTCGAAATACGTGATCTGCATGCTGGACCCGGATGACCGGGTCGAGGCCGGGCAGAACCTTGCATGGATGACGCTTGGCCAGATCGAGGCGCTGGTCAAGCGTCAGGGAGTCTTTTCCAACGAAGCCAGGAGTCTGATCTCAATGTTGCTGGCCTACCTCTAAACGTTCGCATGCCTTCTCCAAACGTCACTTTTGTCATTGCGACCTATAAGCGCGTGGAGGCGCTCAGGGCCACACTGCGTTCACTGATTCTGCAGCAGCATCAGGACTGGACTGCGCTCGTGATCGGCGATTGCTGCGGCGAAGAAACGGCCGAGGCAATTCGCTCACTGGGCGAGCCAAGGATCAGGTACTACAACCTCCCCAAACGGTTCGGCGAGCAATCGGGCCCCAACAGCTTTGGACTGCACATGGCGACGGGCGATTTCATTGGTTTCCTGAATCATGACGATCTATTGCTTCAGGATCATGTGACTTACGCGCTGGAGCGGATTCACGCGGAGCGTGCCGATTTTTTCATCGGCGCATGTGCCAATGCCACCCAGCTGAAGACAGGGGAAAACAACCAGGTCATTCCCCTGTTTACGGAGGTGCTGCCCAAATCCCGGGACCTGAGCACCCTGGTGCAGGAAGACCCGTACCTCTTCGATCCGAGCAGTTTCTGGCTTATCCGAACCCCCTACGCCAAAGCCGTCGGGCCGTGGCGGGCTGCACGGGAGTTATGGCGCACTCCCCTGCGCGATTGGCTCATGCGGTCATGGCGTCTTGGCGGCAGGTTTGTTTTTGGCGAACGGGTTACAGGACTGCGGTTCTGGACACAAAACCTCAGAAAGGGGGCGCCGCTTTATTCCAATGCAACGCCCGAGCATGAATTCATGGTCGAATTTCTCCGCGCCCATTCGGCTGAGGAAGTCCGGCAGTTCATCGGCTGGCCGTCTGGCAACAACTGGGGGCAAGGGAACGGGGCTTTCGTGCAGAATCGGGATGCACGCCGATGGTGCCTTGCATCATTCCTCTACCGCAACCTCGGTATCGACCCCTACACCCTGAAATGCCGTTTGTTGCGACGTCCCCGGGGCGCGCTTCTTGAATCGATCAGCAGAAGGCGAACCAACGAGGGCTTGCAGGCAGTGTGGGATCTGCAGAAAGCGTGGATGGATCCGGAAACGCACCGGATACTTTGAGTGGCCTCGATGTGCCGTAGCGCATCAACGGGCCTGGGAATGATGGTGGAGACGAGGAGGATCGAACTCCCGACCTTCGCATTGCGAACGCGACGCTCTCCCAGCTGAGCTACGTCCCCAGTGCGGCGGATTATAGCCTCAGCGGCGCCATGCGGGAAGCAGGGTTATGCGTTCGGGCAGGTTGGGCAGCAGGCGGGCGGCGAGCCAGCCGAGCAGCACGCCGCTGCTGTTGGCCAGCACATCGAGCATGTCAGGCATGCGGTTGGGCGTGAGGCCCTGCAGGAGCTCGATGGCGATGCCGAACAGCACCACCGCGGCGGCGAGCTTCCAGCGCCGCGCCACGACGAGTTGCGCCCACCAGAACATCAGCACGGCGTAGCCGGCCATGTGGACAAGCTTGTCGGCGTGGCCGCTGCCTTCGTTCAGGACGGGGGTGCCGAGCGAGAAGGCGAGGGTGAGCGCGACGCCGAGCCAGCCGCCCAGCCGCCACAGCTGCTCGATCATGCTCGCCCTGCCGGGGATTGGCGCTGCGCCCAGCGCAGCATGAGGACGCC
>JAPTVL010000350.1 GCA_028065725.1 Betaproteobacteria bacterium | reverse complement strand
AACGTAGTGGATCGGAGTCCTTTAGGGCATACGACTCCACACGTTCTTCAGAACGTAGTGGATCGGAGTCCTTTAGGGCAGGTGAAGTCGGGGCCGATGGGGGATTTCGTGCTCGGTTGGTTGGCAGTGAAACAGGCGGAGGCGGCGAGCGGCGAGAGCGCCAGGCGTGTACGCGCGTTCCTGAAATTGAAGGCTTACTGGTAGGGCAGACCGCTCCGCATTCGAGATGGACACTTTTTTGAGGTAAACCCGATGGAACTCATTTTGTGGCGACACGCCGAGGCGGAGGACACCCTCCCCGATCTCAATCGCGAACTTACCGACAAAGGCCGCAAGCAGGCGTCGCGAATGGCCGACTGGCTCAATCCGCGGCTGCCTCCGGACATCCAGGTTATGGCAAGCCCCGCCATCCGTACCCTGCAAACCGCGCAGGCGCTGGGCCGCGATTGTGAAGAGGTGCCGGAATTGGGCCCCGGGACAAGCGCGAAGGAGCTACTGGCCGCCGTTGGCTGGCCGGATGCCGCCTATCCGGTGCTGGTCGTCGGCCATCAGCCCACGCTGGGGCAGGTGGCGATGCAGCTGCTGGCCGGGCGGGCGGGGGACCTGGCGGTGAAGAAAGGTGCGATCTGGTGGTTTCAGGGCCGCGAGCGGGCTGGGCAATTGCAGGTGGTATTGCGCGCTGTGGCCGCGCCTGACTGGTTATAATCGCCGTGTGATTACCCAGCCCATCAAGGCGTTCCAGCCGAATCCGACAACGCAGACGAGGTGCGTCCAGTGCCGGGTTGGCTGAGCAGCCTGCGCGATCTGATCGTGGAAGCGAGCCCGCTGCGCCGCTTCATGCTTGCCTTGCTGGTGCTGCTGCCGCTGGTCGCACTGGCCGCCGCCTATCTCTGGTTCAACCCGCCTGTTTATCGT
The DNA here is from genome assembly GCA_028065725.1 of Betaproteobacteria bacterium. The sequence goes on along the minus strand of JAPTVL010000350.1, from coordinate 20,118 downwards.
CTGCTGTACTCGCAGCTGTCCGACCGCGCGGGCGGCGAAGTCATCGCCGCACTCGAACAGCTCGACATTCCCTATCGCCTGTCCACCGCCGACGGCACCATCGAAGTGCCGGCCGATAAACTCCATGTTGCGCGCTATCGCCTGGCGGCGCGGGGGCTGCCCAAGTCCGATGCCGACGCGCAGGACGAAATCGATCGCGCGCCCAGCTTCGGCGCATCCTCGCTGCAGGAGCAGCAGCGCTTTCAGCGCGGACTTGAAATCGACCTCGCCCGTTCGATCCAGGCGCTGGACGCGGTCGAGCTCGCGCGCGTCCATCTCGCCCTGCCCAAGGTTTCGCCTTTCCTGCGCGATGCGCCGCCCGCCACGGCTGCGGTGCTGGTGCGGCTGCGTTCCGGCGCCCAGCTGTCGGTCGAGCAGGTGACGACGATCCAGACCCTGGTGGCCGCCAGCGTGCCGCGCATGAAGCGCACCGAGGTGCAGGTGCTCGACCCGCGCGGCGTCCTGCTGGGGGTTGCAGTACCCGAGCCATCCCAGTCGCACCGGCTGGCGCTCGAACAGGATCTGGCGCAACGGGCGCTGGCAGTGCTGACGCCGTGGCTGGGCAAGGATCGCGTCAGCGTGCAGGTGACGGCCACGCTGGAAGACAGCGAAACCCGGCAGACAGTCGAGCGGGTGCGCAATGTCGTGGTGGGAGGGCAGACGCGTCCGCTGGAAAAAACCGTGCTCACCACGCGCGTGCCGGAAGGCCGTATCCAGCGCGTGAATGCCATCGTGATTCTGGGGTTTGACGCCAGCGCAGCCGACATCAAGCGCGCCGGACAGCTGGCCCGCCAGGCGCTGGGGTTGCTGCCGGCGCGCGGCGACACGCTGAACGTGTATGCGCTGCCTGCAGCGGCAGCCGAGGTGCAGGCCGAACTTCCAGCCACGCTCGCCCAGGCACCGGCGCCCACCCCGATTCCTCGGGTGCGCCCGGTCAGCCCGTCGCCCGACACGTCCCGTTCCTTCGATTTTCGGCCGTGGATGCTGGCGGGTGCCGCGGCGGTTCTCCTGCTTGGCGCGATCGGCTGGCTGCGACCCCGCAGGACGCCTGCCGTCGTGGCGCTGGAGGACGATTTTGACGCGGAACTCGATGCGGCCCGTAATCAGACGCTGGCCGATCCGCGTGTGACGGCCGATGTCATCAAGCTGTGGATGCGCGCATGAGCCAGGCCGGAATCGAGAAATCTGCAGCGCTGCTGCTCGCCCTGGGCGAAGAGGCCACAGCCGCCGTGCTGCGTTACCTGAGCCCATTGGAAGTCAGCCGCCTGGGACAGGCGATGCGGGAATTGGGCGTGCTGCCGCGCGAACGCGTGCGTGCCATCCTGCGCGATTACGCCGCCGAGGCAGCCGAGCAGACCGGGTTCGCCGCGGATACCGGGCGGTTTCTCGACGAGACGCTGAAGCAGGCCTTCCGCCCGGAGCGCGCGCAAGCGCTGCTGCAGCGCCTGGGCGCAGCGGGCATGCAGGCACTGGATAAACTGGCCTGGCGCGAACCGGCGGAGATTGCCGGATTGCTGGAAGCCCAGCCGCCGCAGCTGATTGCCGCCGTGGTTTCCCAGCTGCCGCGCGACGTTGCCGCTGCGGTGCTCGAGGTGCTCCCCGGTGAAACGCGCGCGGATACGTTGATGAGCCTGGCGCACAGCGACGCACCCAGCCCGGACATGCTGCGCGAACTGGATGATTGGCTGGCCAGCCTCGAATCCGCCGCGCTGCCGCAGGGCGAAGCCGCTGTTGCCAGCCTGCTGGGGCAGATGAGCGAGGGCAGCGCGGCCGCCGCACTGAGCCAGCTCGACCAGAACGATGCGGGCCTGGCCGCGCGACTGCGCGTGCGAAATGTCGTATTCGAAGATCTGGCGCGACTGCCCGAGGCCAGCCGCAAGACCTTTTTGCGCAACATCGGCGCGCGGACCCTGCTGCATGCCCTGAAGGGAAACGACGGCCGGGTGCTCGATGCGCTGACCGCGGTGATGAGCCCGACCGCGGCGCAGCGCATGCGCGATGAGCTCGACACCCTGGGCGCGTTGCCGGTGACCGCGATCCAGGCTGCGCACGATGAGTGCGGCGCCGCCTTGCGGTGGCTGGCGGCAGAGGGGGCGATCCCGTTCCCGGAAGAAGAGGAGGCGGCATGAGCACCCACGACGACACCACCGCATTTGAACACTGGGAAGTGGTGGAACTGGCTGCGTCCGCTGGCGAGCAAACGCCGCCCGCCGTGGATGCCGAGGCTGAACTCGCCAGGCTGCGCGAAACCGCGCGTGCCGAGGGCTACGCCGAAGGATTGGCCGCCGGGCGGGCGGAAGGGGAACAGGCCTGCGGGCGCATGAAACAGCTGGCTGAAAGCTTCGGCACCACCCTCGACAACTTCGATTTTCGCTTGGCCGACATGGTGCTTGAACTGGCGCTCGACGTGGCGCGACAGGTGGTGGCGGGCGAGCTCGCCGCGCGTCCGGAACGCGTTCTCGATGTGGTCAATATGGCGCTGAAACAGATGGCGGAAACCAGCCGCGAGGCGCGCCTGCTGCTGAACCCGGAGGATGCCGCGCTGGTGCGCCCGCATCTCGACCAGGTGCTCGACAAGAACCGCCTGCGCATCGTGGAGGACGCGCGTATCGTGCGCGGCGGCTGCCTGATCGAAACCGGTCAGGGCGACCTCGACGCCACGCTGCCGGCGCGCTGGCGCCAGGTGGTGCAGGTGCTCGGCTCCAACCTGAACTGGATCGAGTAATCCTTGGAACCCCGGTTGACCGCTCTCGTGATGCAATCGTTATCATCATTTTTCCGTGATCACAGCCGGGACATTTCATTGCCAGCAAAAATCGCTACGCATTCGAGTGCACGACTGTCGAGCCATCTGGCGGCGTTGCGCCTCGTTGCATGGAATGACCATGCCGCCTCGCACCCGCAAGGGGCAGGCCGTGGCTGTAAAGCCGCTCAAGCGGCAACAGCCACGCTCTTGCGCCTTGCCAGCCGACTCGGCAGCCGCGCAATCGAACGCGTCCAACCGGGGTTCCAAGGATAATGGACCGCATCGTCCGCCTGCGCGAATACCTGGCCGACTGCCGGCGCGCGGTGAGCTGGGCGACGCCAATTGCGACCAGCGGACGCCTCACCCGGGTGTCCGGGCTGGTGATGGAAGCCGTGGGTCTGCGCCTGCCGGTGGGCAGCCAGTGCCACATCCAGGTTCCCGGAGGGCAGAGCATCGAGGCCGAGGTTGCCGGTTTTTCCGGCGACCGCCTGTTCATCATGCCGGCCACCGACATCTACGGGGTGATGCCGGGCGCGCGGGTGATTCCCGACAACCCGATGGCAGCGCAGGCGCCGCGTCTGGGGATGCGCTACGTGCCGCGCCGCCGCGCTCAGGACCGGGTGCGCCAGGTGCCGGTGGGCGAGCGCCTGCTGGGGCGTGTGCTCGATGGCGCAGGTCGCCCCCTGGATGGCATGGGGCCGCTGTCGCTGGAGCGCCGGGTGCCGCTGTACAGCCGGCCGATCAATCCGCTGGAACGGGCACCGATCCGGCAGACGCTCGACGTCGGCGTGCGCGCGATCAACGGCCTGTTGACGGTGGGGCGCGGGCAGCGGCTCGGCCTGTTCGCCGGCAGCGGCGTCGGCAAAAGCATTCTGCTCGGCATGATGGCGCGCTTCACCGAGGCTGACGTGGTGGTGGTAGGGCTGATCGGCGAACGCGGCCGCGAGGTCAAGGAATTCATCGACCGCATTCTCGGCAGCGAGGGGATGGCGCGCGCGGTGGTGGTGGCGGCGCCTGCCGACCATCCGCCGCTGATGCGGCTGAACGGCGCAGCGTATGCGATGGCGATCGCCGAATATTTCCGCGATCAGGGCAAGCACGTGCTGCTGATCATGGATTCGCTCACCCGCTACGCGATGGCGCAGCGCGAGGTGGCGCTGGCGATCGGCGAGCCGCCCGCTACCAAGGGCTATCCGCCGTCGGTGTTCGCCAAGCTGCCGCAGCTGGCCGAGCGCGCCGGCAACGGCCGCAGCGGCAGCGGTTCGGTCACCGCTTTTTTCACCGTGCTGATGGAGGGCGACGACCAGCAGGACCCGATCGCCGATGCGGCGCGCGCGATACTCGACGGCCACATCGTGCTCTCCCGCGACCTCGCCGACGCCGGGCATTACCCCGCGATCGACATCGAAGCCTCGATCAGCCGCGCCCAGCCCGATCTGCTTTCCGAGGATGCGCTGGAGCGCACCCGCCGCTTCAAATACCTTTATTCGCGCTACATGCGCAGCCGTGACCTGCTGGCGGTCGGCGCCTACGTGCCGGGCGCCGATCTGGTGCTGGACGAGGGGGTGCGGCTGTTCCCCAAAATGCAGGGTTACCTGATGCAGGGCATGCGCGAACGCGCGTCACTGGATGCCGCCCGTGCCGGACTGGATAAGGTGCTCGGGTGAAGCCGTTTTCGCTGGCGCGCGTGCTGCAACTGGCCGAGCGGCGCAGCGAAACGCTGTCGCGCTCGGTCAAGCTCGCGCATGGCGTCTGGTTGCGGGCGCGCGGCCGCCAGGTGCAGCTGACCACGCTGCGCGATGCCCACATCGTACAGTTGGCGGATGAACTTCGTGACGGTGTAACGGCAGCCCAGCTGCAGGAAAAGAATCGTCTGCAAAACGCGCGGGCGGCGGAAATGCAGGCGGCGCAGGATGCCATCGACGCCGCGCACCGGGACTGGCAGGCGCGGCTTGCCGAATGGATGCAGGCCGAGCAGCGGGTGAAGGCGCTGCGCCTGCTGGAGCAGCGCCATCAGGCGCAGGCTGCCATCCAGCAACGTCGCGTCGAGCAGCGCCAGCACGACGAACTGGTGGAATTGACGCTTCGCCATGCGGGTCGACGGGTGCTCTGATGCAATTGCTGCAGCTCACCCCCGCTGAAATCGCTTTTCTGGCCACGCCTCCTGCTGCATCGGATGGCATGCCGACACGCTTGACCCGCAAGCTCGTCGCGATCCTGACGGCACGCCTGCATCTGCCGGTTCAGGCGGTGGCGACAGCGCCGCCGACGGCCGCCGCTGCTGCACCCGCCGTGCCCATCTGGCAGCCCGATGCCGCGCTGGCCACCCTGTGGCTGACGCGTCGCCTCGGCGGGCAGCGCATGCTGGGCTCGGCCCCCTTTGTGCCCCATGGCCTGATCCAAACCCTGGATGCCGCGCTCGCAGAGTGCTGGCTGGATGGGGCGGCGCAGGCCGGGCTGCCGCCTGCGCTGGCGTGGCGCCTCACAACCGATCTCACGCAGGCAACGCTCGCCGTGCAGTTGCCGCATACCCCAATCGACATGACGCGCTGGGCGCGAGGAGTGATACGGCATGGCTAAGTTTCTTGCGGCAGGCGCGTTGCTGCTGATTCCGTCCGCGGCGACGGCCGCCGCCCCCGACACGGCCTCCAGCATGCTGACGGTGCTGCTGAGCCTGGTTCTGATCCTGGGCGGATTCGTTGCGGTGGCATGGCTCGCCCGCCGCTATCTGCCGGGCATGGGCGCGCAAGGCGCGGTCAAGGTGGTGGGGACGACGCCGGTGGGAACGCGTGAACGCGTGGTGGTGGTGGAGGTCGATGACACCTGGCTGCTGCTGGGCGTGGGCGGCGGCAACGTGCGGCTGCTGCACACCCTGCCCAGGCCAGCCGATTCCGGCAAGTCTCCGGCGGAGCGGCTGTGATGAAACGCGTCCTCATGCTTGCGGCGCTGGTGCTGAGCATGCCCGTCCTGGGCGCTGAACCGAGCGTGCCGTTGTTGAGCGTCACCCCCGGCGCGGGCGGGCAGGTGATCGGCGTGCCGGGCGCGAGCCTGCCCTGGCTGCTGCTGTTTCCGTTCCTTCCGGCCTTGCTGCTGGCGTTCACCGCGTTCACCCGCATCGCGGTGGTGCTGTTCCTGCTGCGACAGGGCCTGGGAAGCCACACTGCACCGCCGAATCTGGTGCTGATGGGGCTGGCGGTGCTGCTGACGATATTCGTGATGTCGCCGGCAATCAAGACCATCGACACCGAGGCCTATCAGCCCTATCTGGCCGGCGCAATGAGCTTCAACGCCGCCGCCGAACAGGCTGCGCAGCCGCTGAAAAATTTCATGCTGCGGCAGACTCGGGCCGAAGACCTGAGCCTGTTTATCGGCGACGACAAGGCCATCGATCCCCAAAAGGTGGACAGCGTGCCGCTGGCCGCGCTGGCGCCGGCCTTTCTCACCAGTGAGCTGAAGACCGCCTTCCAGATCGGCTTCATGGTGGTGCTGCCGTTCCTGGTGATCGATCTGGTGGTCGCCGCTGTGCTGACTGCGCTCGGCATGATCATGCTGCCGCCGCAACTGGTGTCGCTGCCGCTCAAACTGCTGTTGTTCGTCACGGTCGACGGCTGGCATCTGCTGGTCGGTTCGCTGCTGGGCAGTTTCTGATGGAAGGCCTCGCCCGCGACGCGCTCTGGCTGGTGGTGCTGATCGCCGCGCCCGTATTGCTGGCAGGGCTGGTGGCCGCCTTCGCCATCAGCCTGTTCCAGGCTGCCACGCAGATCCACGAACCGACGCTGTCCTTCGTCCCCAAGCTTATCGTCATGGTGGCCGTGATGGCGGTGTTGGGCAACTGGATGGGCGGGCAGGTCGTCGAGTTCGCGCGTACCCTGCTGACCGATTTCCCGGCGCTGCTTGAATGAGGCAGCGATGCCGTTGACTGAAGCAAGCCTGGCTGTCTGGCTGTTCGCCTTCGCCCGGATGGCCGGGTGGGCCGTGTTCGATCCGCTGGTCGGCCGCCTGCCGCTGTTGCTGCGATTGATGCTGGCAGCAACCTTTGCTGCGGCGCTGGCGCCAGGTCTGACAATCGAGACGGTCGATCCCTTTACCGTGGCAGGAATGCTGTCATTGAGCCTGGAAATGATCCGGGGCGCGGCGCTGGCGCTGTGCGTGTGGCTGGTTTTTGCTGCGGTGTCGGCTGCGCTGATGTGGACCGGCCATACCGCGACCGGCGGCCTGCTGACCTTGACCGCCGAGCAGGCGGCACCGGCGGACGCGCCCTGGCGCGCGCTGGCGGGGTGGCTGGCTGCAATGGCGTTTCTGGCGGCAAGCGGCCATCTGCTGGTCATCGATGCGTTGCGCGACAGCTTCGCCGCCGCGCCTGCAGCCATCCTGCCCGCAACGGCCGACCTGCGTCAGCTGGCCGAAGCCGCCAGCTGGCTGTTCGCCACCGGCGTGCAGCTGGCCTTGCCGCTCGTTGCGCTGGCGCTGCTGATTCAGCTGGCCTTCGCTATCGTGGCGCGCACCACGCCGGGGATGGATATGTTCTCGGTCGGGCTGGGAATCGCGGCGCTGGGTCTGATGGCCGCCTGGGTGTGGGCGGTGCCGCTGGTCGCGCACGGCGTCGGACTGGGCATCGAGCAACTGGCAGGCTGGCTCGGTAGGCTGGGCATGGCCAGATAGATTAGAATGCTCCGATTTATCGTTAACCGGCCGCAACCATGACGGCGCGGTATTGAATATAAAGCGGCGGAAACAAGATGGCAGAAACGAATATGGCCAGAGGAAGCCTGGTTGCGATCGTCACCCCGATGTCGGACGACGGCGCGCTCGATCTCGACGCGCTGCGTCGGCTGGTCGACTGGCACATCGCGGAGGGAACGGACGGCATCGTCATCGTCGGCACCACCGGCGAATCGCCCACGGTCAGCTACGACGAGCATTGCCTGCTGATCCGCACGACGGTCGAGCAGGCCGCCGGCCGGGTGCCGGTGATCGCGGGAACCGGCGCGAACTCCACCTCCGAAGCGATCGAACTGACCGAATGCGCCAAGGCTGCGGGCGCACAGGCCGGGCTGTCGGTGGTGCCGTACTACAACAAGCCGACCCAGGAAGGCCTCTATCAGCACTACAAGAAGATTGCCGAAGCGGTCGACCTGCCGCTGATTCTCTACAACGTGCCCGGGCGCACGGTGGCGGACCTGTCCAACGACACCACGCTGCGTCTGGCCCAGGTGCCCGGCATCGTCGGCGTGAAGGACGCCACCGGCAGCATGGAGCGCGCGGCCGACCTGATACGTCGTGCACCGAAGGGTTTCGCGCTCTACAGCGGCGACGATGCCTCGGCGATGCCCTTCATGCTGCTGGGCGGCGATGGCGTGATTTCTGTTACCGCCAACGTTGCGCCGAAACTGATGCACGAGATGTGCGTGGCGGCGTTTGCCGGGAACCTGGCGCGCGCACGCGAACTCAACAATGCATTGCTTCCGCTTCACAGCAAGCTGTTTGTCGAAGCCAATCCGATTCCGGTCAAGTGGGCCTGCGCCGAACTGGGGCTCATCCCTTCCGGCCTGCGCCTGCCGCTGACCCCGCTGTCTGCCGGACAGCACGACACCCTGCGTGACGCGATGCGCCACGCCGGTTTGATTTAAGCCTTCGTTTAGGACACTTTATGCGTTTATTGCCCCTGTTTCTGATGGTCACGCTGGCCGCCTCGGGTTGCGGCATCATCGAATCCAAGAAAATCGACTACAAATCGGCCGGCAAGCTGCCGACGCTGGAAGTGCCGCCCGACCTCACCGCACCGACCGGCGACAACCGCTATGCCGTCCCCGACACCCAGGGCAGCGGCAGCGCAACCCTGTCGACCTACAGCCAGGAACGCAAGACTGCACCGAGCGGCACGCAAACCCTGCTGCCGGCACAGGAGAAGGCGCGCATCGAGCGCGCCGGCAGCCAGCGCTGGCTGGTGGTGCAGGCGACGCCGCAGCAGGTGTGGCCGGTGATCAAGGATTTCTGGCAGGAGACCGGCTTCATCGTCAACCTGGAATCGACCGAAACCGGCGTGATCGAAACCGACTGGGCGGAAAACCGCGCGAAGATCCCGCAGGATGTCATTCGCCGCACGCTCGGCAAGGTGATCGACGGCCTGTACTCGACCGCTGAGCGCGACAAGTTCCGCACCCGCATCGAGGCAAGCCAGGAAGGCACCGAAATCTACATCAGCCATCGCGGCATGCTGGAAGTCTATGATTCCTCGAACAAGGACAGGACCGTGTGGCAGCCGCGCCCGGCCGATCCCGAACTCGAGGCCGAAATGCTGCGCCGCCTGATGCTGCGCTTTGGCGTCGAGGAGAGCCGCGCCCAGACCCTGCTCGCCAAACAGCAGGCGCCGGAAATGGCGCGCATCGTCAGCGATGCCGGCGCGCCGGTACTGGAAATGGACGAAAGCTTTGACCGCGCCTGGCGCCGCGTCGGCCTCGCGCTCGACCGCGTCGGCTTTGCGGTGGAAGACCGCGACCGTTCCAAGGGCGTGTATTTCGTGCGCTACATCGACCCCGAGGTCGACAACGAAAGCAAGCGCGACGAAGGCATGTTCGCCAAGCTGGCCTTCTGGCGCAGCAAGAAGGGACAGACATCGCCGCAATTGCAGATCGTGGTCAACGAGGCGGGCGAGAAGAGCCGGGTCAAGGTCGCCGGTGCCGAAGGCAAGCCGGTCGACGCCAATACGCAGACCCGCATCATCAACCTGCTGCACACAGAATTGAAGTAATGCGGGAACACGCGTAATGCGATTCGCCAGCCTCGGTAGCGGCAGCGAAGGCAATGGCCTGGTGGTCGAGGCCGGGCGCACCCGGGTGCTGATGGACTGTGGATTCGGACTGGCCGATAGCGTGACGCGCCTGGCGCGGCTGGGTTTGCAGCCGTCCGATCTGGCCGGTATCGTGGTCACCCACGAGCACAGTGACCATATCGGCGGGGTGGGGCGGCTGGCGCGCAAGCACCAGCTGCCGGTATGGCTCACCGCAGGCACGCTGGCGATGGCGCAGGATCTCGACGGCGTGGCGGTGCAGGTGATCGACAGCCACGCGGCGTTTGCGGTGGACGGGCTGGAAATCCAGCCCTATCCGGTGCCCCACGATGCGCGCGAGCCGGTCCAGTACGTATTCGGCGACGGCGCCCGCAGGCTCGGCGTACTGACCGATACCGGTTGCAGCACGCCTCACATCGAGGCCATGCTCGCCGGCGTCGATGCGCTGGTGCTGGAATGCAATCACGACGCGGCCATGCTGGAAAACGGACCGTACCCGGTGAGCCTCAAGCGCCGGGTGGGCGGACGCTTCGGCCACCTGGAAAACGGTCAGTCGGCGGCCTTGCTGGATAAGCTGAAGCATGAAAAATTACAATGCGTGATGGCCGCGCACGTGTCGAAAAAGAACAACACGTCGGCACTGGCGCAGCGTGCGCTGGCCCAGGTGCTGAACTGCGCGGACGATGACGTGCGCGTGGCCTGCCAGACGACAGGATTTGATTGGATAACGCTTTGACGACCTTTGCTGAACTCGGGCTTGCCCCCGACATCCTGCGCGCCCTCGACGAGATGGGCTACGCGACGCCGACGCCGATCCAGGAGCAGGTGATTCCGCTGGCGCTGCAGGGCGGCGACATCCTCGGTGCGGCGCAGACCGGCACCGGCAAGACCGCGGCGTTCGCGCTGCCGCTGATTCAGCGCCTGCTGCCGTTCGCCAACACCGGTACCTCGCCGGCCAAGCATCCGATCCGCGCGCTGATCCTTACCCCGACGCGCGAACTCGCGATCCAGGTCGAGGAAGCCGTGCAGGCCTACACCAAGCACGTGCCGCTGCGTTCGCTGGTGGTGTATGGCGGGGTCAACATCAACACCCAGATCCCGATCCTGAAAAGCGGCGTCGAAATCCTGGTGGCGACCCCGGGCCGTCTGCTCGACCACGTGCAGAACAAGACGTTGATGCTGAATCAGGTCAATACCCTGGTGCTCGACGAGGCGGACCGCATGCTCGACATGGGCTTCATGCCCGACCTCAAGCGCATCGTCGCGCTGCTGCCGACGCAGCGGGTGAACATGATGTTCTCGGCCACCTTCCCGGAAGAAATCCGCAAGCTCGCCGACAGCATTCTCAACAACCCGACCTTCATTGAGGTGGCGCGCAACACCACCGCAGTGACGGTGACCCAGGTGGTTCATCCGGTGCACCACGAGCGCAAACGCCAGCTGCTCGCGCACCTGATCAAGAGCCGCGACCTGCGCCAGGTGCTGGTGTTCACCGGGACGAAACTGGGCTGCAACCGGCTCGCCAACGAACTCAACAAGGCCGGCATCCATGCCGACGCGATCCACGGCGACAAGACCCAGCAGGAGCGCATCAAGGCGCTCGACGCCTTCAAGGCCGGTACCATCCGCGTGCTGGTCGCCACCGACGTCGCCGCGCGCGGCATAGACATCGAGGCGCTGCCTTTCGTGGTCAACTACGACCTGCCGCACAACGCCGAGGACTACGTGCACCGCATCGGCCGCACCGGCCGCGCCGGCGCACTGGGCGAGGCGATCTCGCTGGTGAGTGAATCGGAAACGCGCTACCTCAAGGACATTGAAAAGCTGATCGGCAGCCCCTTCGAACCGGTGATCGTTCCAGGCTTCGAACCGGGGGCGGCCGACGTGCCGGCCTACCAGTCGCGTCCACCGCGATCCGATCGTCATGTGGAGCGTCCGGCTGAGCGTAGCGCGCCGCGCCCCAAACCAGCGGCGTCGCGCGATGTGCTGTTCGACGCACCTTATGTGAGCGAGGCGCCACGCGCCGAAACTCCGCCTGCACTGGTGCGTCCGCAGTCCAAAAAACCGGTGGCGGCGCTGTTCCGCAGCCCGGTCAAAACCGATTCTTCCGGCCAGTGAGCTGGGAAATCCTTCTGCTGGGGCTGTTCGGTGCAGTCGGGTGGTACTGGTACGCCGGCATGCAGGTGCGTGAACAGGCTGTAGCCGTCGGCCGCCGTGCCTGCGCTGATGCCGGCCTGCAGTTCCTGGACGAGAGCGTCGCCCTGAGCCGGACCCGTTTTGCACGCAATAGCGAAGGCCAACTGCAGTTCCAGCGCGATTACCGCTTCGAATTTTCCGATACCGGCGACAACCGCCGTCCCGGCGTGATCCGCATGCTGGGGGACCGTGTCGAGTGGGTAAGCCTCGACGGCGAATGGCAGCCGGGCAGGGTGGCCAGCGTCACTCGCTTGGTGGACTGAAGTTCTGACTGCGGCCGCGTGCAGCGGCCGCCCTGGTGTTTACTCCTGCTCGATTTCCAGTATCGCCAGACTGATCTGCGGGCCGAGGTTGGTCTCCCACTCAGCCCAGTTCCTGTAGGCCTTGAGCTTGCCGATCAGCACCGGCTTCATCTCGAAATCGCTTTTGCCCTCGCCGTACATGCGCAGCACTTCCGCCATCAGAATGTCGAAATAGGCCTTCTGCTCGACGATGAAGGTGCTGTCCCCGGTCTTGCCGTGGCCGGGCACGTAGAGTTTTGAGTTAAGGGCGAGCGCACGCTCGGTGGCCTTCATCACGCCTTTGAACGTGCCATCGCGCAGGTTCATCACCTGGCGGTTCAGCACGTTGTCGCCGGTGAACAGGATGCGGTCCTCGACCACTTCGATCATCAGATCCGTCTTGCTGTGCGCGTCGGTGGAGGAATGGATGCGGAAGGTCTTGCCGCCGATCTTGAATTCCTGGCCGTCGGCCGCTTCGACCGTGGGGATCTCGGCGCGGGTGCCGTCGGTGTAGCCGCGGGTCATGTCCGACATCAGTTTGATCCAGAAGGCATCGGCGCCGTTTTTGGCCTGTTTGATCATGTCGGGGTGGCCGATGATCGTGGCCTTGGGCCACGCTTCCAGCACCGCCTGATTGCCCAGCCAGTGGTCGCCATGCACGTGGGTGTTGAAGACGTGGGTGACCGGCTTCTTGGTCGTCTTCCTGAGTTGCGCCATCACCATGCGACCCGCCTGCACGCTGGAACCCGGATCGATCACCACGACGCCGTCGGCGGTGATGATCCAGGCCGGATTGTTCATGAAGCTCTGGTTTTCCACCGACGGCACGCCTTGCGGGCCGTGGATGACGTAGGTACTGGCGTGGACCTTTTGCGCCGGGTAGGAGCGGACGACGTCGTTGGGTCCGGCCAGTACCGGGGTGCAGAAGGTCAGGGCGGCAAGCAGGGGGATGATGCGCATATGGGACTCTCCGTTCAGATCAAAGGGCAAGCCTGCACAGGCCTGTTGGCGGGATGGGCGGCCGCATGGAACACTACCACCACTTCTCGAAGATGATGCGGTTCATCGGCACGCCAAGGCCGTGCAGCAGGCTGCTCATGTCCTCGACCATGCCCTTGGGCCCGCACAGGTAGTACAGCGTGTCGTCCGGCACGTCGAGCGCGTGCAGCTTGACCGGATCGATGCGGCCGGTGAGTCCGTGCCAGTCGGGGTCAGGCTGGGTGACGGTGATGCTGACGTGCAGGTTGTCGTGCGCATGGACCGCGGCGTCGAGTTCCTCGCGAAACAGGATTTCGCGGCTGTCCGACACGCTGTAGACCAGGTGGGTCTGCGTCGGCAGCCCGGCGTCGCGAACATGGCGGAAGATGGACAGCAGCGGGGTGATGCCGACGCCGCCGCCAATCAGCACCACGTTGTCGCTCATTTCCGGCAGATAGACGAACGGCCCCTGACCCTGGCTGACGCGCACGCGATTGCCGACGGCTGCACGCTCGTGCACCCAGCGTGCCACCGGATGCCGCGAACTGGCCTTGATCGCCAGTTCGATCTCGCCCAGATGGACGGGCGAGGTGGTGATGGAATAACCGGCGGTGTGTGTCGCGCCGTCAACCTCGATGCTGAGGTCCACCCATTGCCCCGGCAGGAAGCGGAAAGCAGGATCGGCAATGGCAAGGCGCAGAACGTGAATGCTGGGTGTGGCGGAGGCGATCGCCGTGATTCGAGCGTCAAAAATAGGCAAGGCTCAGTCCTGTTTTTTTTGAAAGCTGAGTGAGACCGAGTTGATGCAGTAACGCATTCCGGTAGGATCGGGACCGTCGGGGAAGACATGACCCAGATGCGAGCCGCAGCGGCGGCACAGTGCTTCGACGCGCACCATGCCGTGGCTGGTGTCGGTCTTTTCCGCCACCGCGTCGGCGCTCAGCGCCTGATAGAAGCTCGGCCAGCCGGTGCCGGAATCGAATTTGGCGGCCGACGAAAACAGCGACTCGCCGCAGGCCGCGCAGCGGTATTCCCCGGTTTCGTGGTTGTCCCAGTATGCCCCGGTGAACGCGCGCTCGGTGCCGTGCTCGCGCAGGATGCGGTATTGCTCGGGGCTCAGTACAGCGCGCCATTCGGCGTCAGTTTTGGGTGTATCTGAAGTCATGGTGGTTCTCCTGATGGGTCCGAAGTTTACTCGCAGCCGGGCCGGGCGGCCTGTATTGCCCTTGCGAGACCAGGGTTGTTCGCAATACGGTTGACAGTGTCATCACAGCCGGTTTATTCTTCGTTCAGGTGTTAGACTTAGTCTAAAAACCGGATTTCATCCACCTGCCAGCCTGCTAAAACAAGGGGCAGGACAAGACGGGGTGTGATGGATTATCAGTGCTGCAAAGCATGTCTATGTCAATCAAGGAGATCAGGTTATGCAACTCAAGGGCTCGAAAACCGAAGAACATCTGAAAGCCGCCTTCGCCGGCGAATCGCAGGCCAACCGCCGTTACCTCTACTTCGCAGCCAAGGCTGACGTAGAAGGCTACAACGACGTTGCAGCCGTGTTCCGCTCTACCGCCGAAGGCGAAACCGGCCACGCGCACGGCCACCTGGAATACCTGGAAAAGTGCGGCGACCCCGCCACCGGCATGGCCTTCGGCCCCACCGCCGACAACCTGAAGACCGCGATCGCGGGCGAAACCCACGAGTACACCGACATGTACCCGGGCATGGCCAAGGATGCGCGTTCGGAAGGCTTCGACGAAATCGCCGACTGGTTCGAAACCCTGGCCAAGGCCGAGCGCTCGCACGCCAACAAGTTCCAGAAGACTCTGGACACCCTGGGCGCGTAATTCTGCCCGGATGAAAAGCGGGTCGGTTGCGGCCCGCTTTTTTTGACTCTGATTTTCAAAAAAACAATGGAGTTCGCATGAGCACACGTGAAGGCAGCCTCGAAGCCCCCACCCGTCATCCGCTCGACTGGAAAAACCCGGATTTCTACAACGAAGACAAGCTCAATCATGAGTTGGAGCGCGTGTTCGACGCCTGCCATGGCTGCCGCCGCTGCGTGTCGCTGTGCACCGCGTTTCCCACCCTGTTCGACCTGGTGGACGAGTCCTCGACGATGGAAGTGGATGGGGTCGCCAAGGCTGACTACATGAAAGTGGTGGACGAGTGCTATTTGTGCGACCTCTGCTACATGACCAAATGCCCTTATGTGCCGCCGCATCCGTGGAACATCGATTTTCCGCATGTCATGCTGCGCGCCAAGGCGCTCAAATTCAAGAAGGGCGGAACCAGCTTCCGCGACAAGCTGCTGTCCAGCACCGACGCGATGGGCAAGCTCGCCTCGATCCCCGTGGTGGTGCAGGCGGTCAACGCCAGCCTGAAGAGCAAGCCTGTCCGCAAGCTGGTCGACAGCGTGCTGCACATCCACCCCGACCGCAAGCTGCCCGAATACGACAGTGCCAAGTTCCGCTCCACCGCGAAGCCGCGCGGCGATTTCGCGGTGAAGGCCGGCGAGAAAACACCCGGCAAGGTGGCGATCTATGCCACCTGCTACATCAACTACAACGAGCCCGGCATCGGCCACGACCTCTTGAAGCTCCTGGCGCACAACGAAATCCCCGCCGAGCTGGTGGAGAAGGAGGCCTGCTGCGGCATGCCCAAGCTGGAGCTGGGCGACCTCGACGCGGTGGAAAGGCTCAAGCAAACCAATATCCCGCACCTGGCGAAGCTCGCCCGCGAAGGCTATGCGATCCTCACCGCCGTGCCCTCGTGCACCCTGATGTACAAGCAGGAACTGCCGCTGATGTTCCCCGACGACGCCGACGTGCAGGCGGTGAAGGAGGCGATGTGGGACCCGTTCGAATACCTGATGGCGCGCAACGTCGACGGTCTGCTGAAGACCGACTTCAACAGCCCGCTCGGCAAGGTGGCCTACCACGTGCCCTGCCATCAGCGGGTGCAGAACATCGGCAACAAGACGCGTGACGCGCTGCAGTTGGCCGGTGCCACGGTGACGATGGTCGAGCGCTGCTCCGGACACGACGGCACCTGGGGCGTGAAGAGCGAATACTTCGACAAGTCGATGAAGATCGGCAAGCCGGTGTTCCGCCAGATGGCCGAGCCGCAACCTGATTATGTGAGTTCCGACTGCGCGATCGCCGCGCGTCACATCCTGCAGGGCATGGGCGAAGCCGCCACCGCGCAGAAGCAGCATCCAATCACGCTGCTGCGCATCGCCTATGGTCTTGAATGAATCGTTAGCAAGGAGAACACCATGCCGCAGATTACCCGTGACAGCCTGATGACCCTGGAGGGCTACGCCAAGGTGCGCCCCGAGATGCGCGCCGAAATCATCGCGCACAAGAAGAACCGCATGGTCGAGCTGGGCGACCATGTGACGCTGATCTTCGAGGACGAGAAGACCATGCGCTACCAGATCCAGGAAATGCTGCGTGCCGAGCGCACCTTCGAGGATGCCGGCATCCAGGACGAGCTCGACGCCTACAACCCGCTGGTGCCGGACGGCAGCAACTGGAAGGCGACGATGATGATCCAGTATTCCGACCCGGACGAGCGCAAGGTGGCGCTGGCGAAACTGAAGGGCATCGAGGACCGCGTGTGGGTGCAGGTGGCCGACCAGCCGAAAGGGTTCGCCATCGCCGACGAGGACCTGGAGCGCGAAAACGAGGAAAAAACCTCGTCGGTGCACTTCCTGCGTTTCGAGCTCGATCCCACTTCGATCGCAGCGGCCAAATCCGGCGCGGCGATCCGTATGGGCATCGATCTCAATGCCTACAAGGTGGAATCGATGACGCTGGCGGAGAACACCCGCGCAGCACTGGTGGTGGATTTGGCCTAAAGTCATATCAGGCGGCAAAACGGCGACAATAAAGCGCTGCCTTTCCTCGAGGAGGGTGTGATGCTGGATCAAATGCTGGTCAATCAGGTTCGGCGGCGGGTAGAAGCGTCCGGCCTGCCGTTTGTTGTCGAATTGTGGAATGGCGAGCAGGTCGGCGCCGCCGACGATGCGGCGGTGCGGGTACGCGTGCACCAGGCGGCCAGCTTGAAGGCCATGGCCGACCCCAGCCTGGGCACGCTGGCGCGCGCCTATGTCGAGGGCCATCTCGATCTGGAAGGGGATGTCCGTGACATCCTCGCGCTCGGCGACCGCCTGTGCAACGCGGGCGACTGCAAGCCGAAAACCGGCTCGGAAGGCTGGAAGTGGTGGCGCCACACTCGCAGCAAGGACCGCAAGAACATCCAGTACCACTACGACGTGTCCAACGATTTCTACGGCTTGTGGCTGGACAAGCGGCGGGTGTATTCCTGCGCCTATTTCAAAAGCCCGGACATGAGCCTGGACGACGCGCAGGAAGCCAAGCTCGACCACATCTGCCTCAAGCTCGCCCTCCAGCCCGACGAACTGTTTCTCGACATCGGCTGCGGCTGGGGCGGCCTGATCCTGCACGCAGCGGAGCGCTACGGCGTGCGTGCGGTCGGCATCACCCTGTCGGATGACCAGCATGCCTATGTCAGCGAGCAGATCGAGGCGCGTGGCCTGGAAGGCCGGGTCGAGGTGCGCAGGATGGATTACCGCGATGTGCCCGAGCACGGCAGCTACGACAAGATCGCCAGCGTCGGCATGTTCGAGCACGTCGGCCGCCTCAATCTCGCCACCTATTTCGACAAGATCAACGCGCTCTTGAAGCCGGGCGGGCTGGTGCTCAACCACGGCATCACCACGTGCGAGCCGGAGGCCAGCGGCCTCGGCAGCGGCATCTCCGAATTCATCGAGGACTATGTGTTCCCGGGCGGCGAACTGGTGCACGCTTCCGAGGTGCTGCGCGCTGCCGCAGGCAGCAGGCTCGAATGCCTCGACGCCGAGAATCTGCGCCCGCATTACGGCCAGACCCTGTGGCACTGGGTGACCCGGCTGGAAGCGCATGCCGATGAGGCACGCCGCCTGATCGGCGAGCAGAAATACCGCATCTGGCGCATCTATATGGCAGGCTCAGCCTATGCCTTCGACCACGGCTGGATGGAGTTGTGGCAGGTGCTGGCGGGAAAGGCCGTCGACGGAAACCAGACAAACTATCCGTTCAAGCGCGACTTCATTTATTGCAGCGAGTGAATCGCTGACCATGGCCCGACCTGCCGGACGGGCCGTCTCAGGTTCGATCCATGCGGTCCCAGTAGGGTTCGCCCGCGAGCCGTTCCGCCACAAAATCGATGAAGGCCCGCACCCGGGTAGACAGATGGCGCGTAGGCGGGTAGACCGCGTAGGCTGAGAGTTCCGGCCAGGTGTGGTCGGTCAGCACCTTCACCAGTTTGCCTGTGCGCAGGGCCTCGTCGAGATAGAAGGTGGGATGCATGATCAGGCCTTCGCCGGCGATGGCGGCGCGGATCAGGAAATCGCCGCTGCTCGCCGCAAGGCGGACCGGTACCTGTACCTGGCCGGGTTGGCCGTCCGGCCCGCGGTATGACCACAGGCCGGGATCGGCGAGATTGCTGTAGGCGAGGCAGACATGATGAGACAAGTCTGCCGCCGTCGCCGGATTGCCATGCCGCGCCAGGTAGTCCGGGCTCGCGCAGACCGCATGGCGGATCGGCGCCAGGCGCCGCGCGATCAGACTTGAGTCCGCCAGCGTGGCAATGCGGATGGCAAGGTCGAAGCCCTCCTGGATCAGGTCGATCTGGCGGTCATTGAAATCGAGTTCGAAGCGCACCTCGGGGTGCTGGATCATGAAATCCTGGATCGGCGGGGCGAGGTGCAGCAGGCCGAAGGAATGCGGCAAGGCCACCCTGAGCCGGCCCTTCAATGCCTGATGTGCCTGGGAGACGGCGGATTCAGCCTCGTCCAGGTCGGCCAGAATGACGATGCAACGATCATAATAGGCGCGACCGCTGTCGGTCAGATTGAGCCGGCGCGTGGTGCGATGGATGAGGGAGACGCCGAGGCGCGCTTCCAGCTCCGCCAGCCGCCGGCTGACAGCGGACTTGGCGATATTCAGACGCTCGGCGGCGGCACTGATGCTGCCGGTTTCCACCACGCTGACATAGAGCTGCATGTCGGCAAAACGGTCCATATTGTTTCCAATATAAGAACAATTAATTCATATATTCGATCTTTATTCTTTAATTGGCAACCGCAACAATGATCTCACGGACGCATTTCGCGTCGCCCTTTAGCGGAGAGCATTGCCATGCAAACAGTCCCCCCCTCTTTCGAACGCACCCCGAACCTGCGTGTGCTGCGCATCGATGCCAGCGCACGGGGCGAAGGCTCGGTCAGCCGCCAGCTTGCCGACCTGATGCTCGCCGACCTGGCCGGGCGCGCACCCGGCGTGTCGCTCGTCCGCCGCGATCTGGTCACGGGACTGCCTTTCGTCGATGCCGCCTGGGTCGGCGCCAACCTGACCGACCCCGATGTGCGCAATGCCGCCCAGCGTCAGGCCCTGGCCAAATCGGATGAGCTGGTGGCCGAATTGATGGCGGCGGACGTGCTGGTGATCGCCACCCCCATCTACAATTTCGGCGTGCCGGCCAGCCTCAAGGCCTGGATCGACCAGGTCGCACGCGCGCGGCTGACCTTCCGCTATACCGAGTACGGCCCGGAGGGGCTGTTGTCCGGCAAGAAGGCCTACATCCTGGTGGCAACCGGCGGCACCGAAGTGGGCAGCGCCATCGACTTTGCCACGCCGTGGCTGAAGTTCGTGCTGGGTTTTCTCGGCATCACCGACGTCGAGGTGATCGCGGCCGACCGCGGCATGGCGCGCGGGGACGCGGCGCGCCAGCATGCGTCCGAACGCATCGTCGAGCTTGTGGAACGCGACTGGCCGGCGTTGGCCGAGGCCGTTTGAAATCCGGCTTGACCCGGACCATCATGCACAATCAGACAAGGAGCCGATCATGAACGCACGACGCATCCGCCAGCTCGTCCCCGCCTTCGAGGTGACCGAAGGCGCCGGGGTGACCGTACACCGCAGCATCGGCACGCCGGCGCTGAAGAACCTCGATCCCTTCCTGATGCTCGACCACTTCGGCAGCGACAATCCGGACGAATACATCGCCGGTTTTCCGGAGCATCC
>JAPTVL010000304.1 GCA_028065725.1 Betaproteobacteria bacterium | reverse complement strand
GAACACGGGTAAAATTGACCGGTTAAAACTTGTCGATAGTAGCATCCCGACGGGATGCATGAAGGAACCACTGTGGAACTCTCCCGCCGCGTACAGGCCATCAAACCCTCGCCCACCCTGGCCGTCACCGCCCGCGCCGCTGCGCTCAAGGCATCCGGCCGCGACATCGTCGGCCTCGGCGCCGGCGAGCCCGATTTCGACACCCCGCAGCACATCAAGGACGCGGCAATCGGCGCGATCAACAGCGGCTTCACCAAATACACGGCGGTCGACGGCACCCCCGGCCTGAAGGCGGCGATCATCGCCAAGTTCAAGCGCGACAACGGCTTCGACTATACGCCCAAGCAGATCCTGGTCTCCTGCGGCGGCAAGCAGAGCTTTTTCAACCTGGTGCAGGCGGTGATCAATCCCGGCGACGAGGTCGTCATCCCGGCGCCCTACTGGGTGTCCTACCCAGACATCGTCATCCTCGCCGACGGCAAGCCGGTGATCGTCGAGGCCGGCATCGAGCAGGGCTTCAAGATCACCCCGGCGCAGCTGGAAGCGGCGATCACGCCGAAAACCCGGCTGGTGGTCATCAACAGCCCGTCCAACCCCACCGGCGCCGTCTACACCGGCGACGAACTGGCCGCGCTGGGCGCCGTGCTGCGCAAGCACCCGCAGGTGCTGATTGCCAGCGACGACATGTACGAGCACATCCGCCTGAACGACGTGCCCTTCGTCAACATCCTCAACGTCTGCCCCGACCTCTACGACCGCACCCTGGTGCTGAACGGCGTGTCGAAGGCCTATTCGATGACCGGCTGGCGCATCGGCTACGCCGCCGGCCCGGAAGCCATCCTGCGCGCGATGACCAACGTGCAGTCGCAGTCGACCTCCAACCCCACCTCGATCTCGCAGGTGGCGGCCGAGGCTGCGCTGAACGGCGACCAGGGCTGCATCACGCCGATGCTCGACGCCTTCAAGGCGCGCCACCACTACGTCGTCGATGCGCTGAATGCCATCCCCGGCTTCAAGTGCGTCGACAGCGGTGGCGCCTTCTACGCCTTCCCCGACGTGCGCCCGGCGATCCAGGCCCTGCTGGCGCGCGACGTCATCGAGGAAGGCACCGACATCGCCTTCTCCGAATACCTGCTGGAATCCGCCGACGTCGCCGTCGTCCCCGGCTCCGCCTTCGGTGCCGAAGGCTACATCCGCCTGTCGTTCGCCACCTCGCAGGCCAACCTGGAAAAGGCGATCAAGCGCATCGCGCTGGCGATGGCCTGAATGCTGGCCTCCTGCATCCAGTGCAGGTAGGCTAGCGCCATGTTTCGCACCCCCGCCCTTCCCTTCCTTCGCGGCATTTATGCCCCCAAGGGTACGCTGTCCTGGCTGCTGCAGCTCGGCTACACCACCACGCGCCTGTTCAAGCAGAACGGCCTGCAGAACCACGCCGCGGCGACCTCGTTCTACTTCCTGCTGTCGGCTACCCCGCTGCTGCTGCTGCTGAGCTACGCCCTGCAGTGGCTGGGTCGCATCGCCGAGAATTCGGTGCCGGCGACCATCCTGATGGCCGCGCTCTACGAGCAGCTGCAACTGGAAAGCCTCACCGCGCTCGGCTTCATTCCGCAGCAGACCCAGCTCGCCGCCGGCGGCGTCGGCCTCGTCACCCTGCTGCTGTCGTCGCGCGGGCTGGTGCACGCAGTGCATGGTGCGTTCAAGGTCATCTTCCCCGAGCAGACCAAGCGCAACCTGGTCGTGTCGTGGGTGCTGCCGCTGATCATCCTGCCGGTGCTGTTCCTGCTGATGGGGCTGGCCGCGCTGGCGCAGGTGACGCTAAGCTTCCTGGCGCAGTACGACTTCATCGGCGCGGGCAACGCCCAGGTGCTGCAGGCACTCAACTCGCTGTTCGGCTTTGCCATGATCTGGGCGCTGCTGTTCGCCGCCTACTGGCGGCTGCCGCGCCAGCATCCGCGCGCGCGCGACGCCGCCGTGTTCGCGCTGGGCGCCACCGTGAGCCTCGGGCTGCTGCTCGCGCTGTTCGGCGCCTTCTTCAAGCTGGAGAACTACCACAGCCTGTACGGCGCGCTCGGCGGCGTGGTGTTCGTGCTGATCGGCGGCTATTTCGCCTTCCTGCTGCTGTACCTGTGGGCGCAGGCGCTGTACGCCTACGGCAAGGCCGACATCACCGCGCTGGAAAAACTCTTCCTCGGCGGCAGCGGCGAAGGCGCCAGCAAGCTCGAAAGTTACGTCTTCGGCGACAGCCATCGCCTGCTGGAAAAATACGGCCAGGTCCACCCTGCCGCTCATACCCTGATCGAGGAAGGGGACGACTCGCGCACCGCCTATTTTCTTTACGCCGGCCGCGCCGCGGCGTACAAGAACACCGAGGGCGGGCGCCGCCGCCTGGGCGAACTCGGCGAAGGCCAGCTGTTCGGCGAAATGGCCTATCTGCTGAACGAAAAACGTACCGCGTCGGTCGTCGCCGAAACCGAGATCACCGTGCTTGAGCTGCCGCCGCATATTCTGGAAGAGCTGATGCGCCATTCCGCGCCGCTGTCGCGCCGCATCATCGACATCCTGTGCCAGCGGCTGGAACGGATGAATCTGGCGAACCCGGGCTGAATCACATAGTCTGAGAAGTACCCGGAGTACCCCATGGCCCTGCATTCGCTTTACGTCGACCTCAATTCCTTTTTCGCGTCTGCCGAGCAGCAGCTGCGGCCCGAGCTGCGCGGCCGTCCGGTCGGCGTGCTGCCGGTGATGGCGGACACCACCTGCTGCATCGCCGCCAGCATCGACGCCAAGCGCTTCGGCGTCCGTACCGGCACCCCGGTGTGGCAAGCCAGGAAGCTGTGCAAGGACATCGTGTTCGTACAGGCGCGGCCATCGATCTACGTCGAAATCCACCATCGCATCGTTGCCGCGGTCGAATCGTGCACTCCCGTCAGCGACGTGCTGTCGATCGACGAAATGGCCTGCGAGCTGATGGGCAGCGAGCGCGAGGAAGCCAACGCAATCCGGCTGGGCAAACAGATCAAGCAGGCGATCTACGATCAGGTGGGCGAGGTGCTGCACAGCTCGGTCGGCATCGCGCCCAACCGCTTTCTCGCCAAGACCGCGTCCAACATGCAGAAGCCCGACGGACTCGTCGTGATCCGCCAGGACGAACTGCCGCAGCGGCTGTACGGCCTCAGGCTCGGCGCGCTGAACGGCATCGGCCGCGCCATGGAACAGCGCCTCAACCAGCTCGGCATCCACAGCGTCGAGCAGCTCTGCACCGCCAGCAAGGACATGCTGCGTCGCGCCTGGGGCGGCGTCGAGGGCGAGCGCTATTACGCCAGGCTGCGCGGCGAAGTGGTCGCCTCACTGCCCACCCAGCGCGCCAGCGTCGGCCATTCGCACGTGCTGGCGCCCGAGTTGCGCGACCCCGATTCCGCGCTGGCCGTCCTGTATCGCCTGCTGCACAAGGCCGCGATGCGACTGCGCCACTACGGTTACTGCGCCGGCGGCCTCGGCCTGCACCTGAGCTATCTGAAAACCGGCGCCGGCCACGCCCACTGGGTCGACCAGGCGCGCTTCTCGCCGCACGCCGACACCCTCAAGTTCAATCCCGTGCTGGCCGAGCTATGGCAGCGCCGCCCGCCCGACCCCGGCCCCATCCTCAAGGTCGGCGTCACCCTTACCGACCTCGTCGAGCACAGCCAGGTCACGCGCGACCTGTTCGACCCCGAGGACCAGCACGAAACCCTCAACAGCGTGCTCGACCAGATCAACC
>JAPTVL010000067.1 GCA_028065725.1 Betaproteobacteria bacterium | reverse complement strand
CACCTTGTTGCAACTGCCGGCCGACAACTTGCCCGAAGTTGGCGGATATCTCGATCCCACCCCTGCTTCGTACACGTTGGATAGCCTGCTTGCTTCGGCCGCAGACCGCCCGTTGCTACGCGCGTTCTACCATCGGGAAAAAGCCGCCCGGAGCCGGCTCGATCTGGAGCGCGCGGCGGTTTATCCGGACGTGACACTGGGCCTCTACAGCTCGCGCGAAGGTCCGGCTAATCCCCAGGACAGAATCATCGGTTTGAGCGTCTCCCTGCCGCTGCCGCTGTTTCGCCGCAACGCCACCGGGATCGGGCGCGCGACCACCGAGCTGACCCAGGCGCAGGTGCAGCAACAGGCCGGGCAACGCGACGCGCGCGCTCAGGTGCTGGCGCTGTGGGAGCGCTGGGAGAATCTGCAAACGCGCGTCAAACGGCTGAGCGAATCGGTGCTGCCCAGCCTGCAGGAAAACCAGCACCTGTCCTCCGTTTCCTTTCGCGCCGGCGAGATCGGGCTGCTGCAATTGCTATTGGTCAACCGTCAGGTACTGGACGGGC
This sequence comes from Betaproteobacteria bacterium, assembly GCA_028065725.1. The sequence continues at coordinate 3,220 of JAPTVL010000067.1, read as the reverse complement.
AGCGCGACCTGCTCGACGCCCGAACCGATCTGCGCTTGACCCAAGTGACCCTGGAAGCGGCAGCAGGCTGGCAGCCCGCTCGCGAAGTACGCTGAACATAATCGAATATCAAGGAATTCATCACATGAAAAACTCACACAGCCAACAAAAAAATGCCCTGGGGCGATGGTCCGCTTGGTTACTGGCCGGCAGTTTATCTGCAAGCCTTCTTGCAGGGTGCGGCGACAAACCAAAAACACCGGAGAACGACGCAGCGCAGCCCAAGCAAACGGAACCGGCAGGCAAGGACGGGACAACACCTACACCGGAAAAACAGGGCGCCGGGAAATTGCTCGCCCTGAGCGCCGAAGAAGCCCAAACAGCGGGCATCAAGGTGCAGAAACTGGAATTGCAGCAAAAGGCCGAACAGGTTGTTGTCACGGCGACCATTCAGGCCAACCAGGATAAATTGGCTCACGTAGGCCCGCGTGTGCCGGGGCGTGTCGTCAAGGTGAATGCCAGCCTGGGCGACCGGGTGAAACCGGGACAGGTGCTGGCAATGCTCGATAGCATCGATCTGGGCGAGGCGCGTTCGGGCTATCTGCAAGCGGCGAGCGAGGCGGCGCTGGCCCAGGCCAATTTCGAGCGCGCCCAGCGGCTGAATGCCGACAACATCATCCCCGAGAAAGACTACCTGCGCGCCCGCGCCGAACACGAAAAGGCCCGCGCCGCCCTGCGCGCCGCCGGTGACAAGCTGCGCATGATGGGCGTCGCCCCGGAGAAATCGTCCGGCTCGGTGTTTCCGCTGACCGCCCCGTTTGCCGGCACCATCATCGAGAAAAAGGCGGTGCTGGGAGAGCTTGCCCAACCGGACCAATCCCTGTTTACCGTGGCCGATCTTTCCACCCTGTGGATCGAAAGCGATCTGTTCGAGAAAGACCTGGGCAAGGTCCGCGTCGGCGCCCCGGCCGCCGTCACCGTGTCCGCCTATCCGGGCGAAGTGTTCAAGGGGCGGCTCACCTACATCAGCAGCACGATGAACAAGGAAACCCGCACGGCAAAGGCGCGGGTGGAAGTGCCGAATCCCGACGGCAGGCTGAAACCGGAAATGTTCGCCAGCGCCGCGATCAACACCACAGGAGCGAGCGCCAAAGCGCTGATCGTGCCGGAAGACGCCGTGTTGCTGTTGCAGGGGCAACCGACGGTATTTGTCGCCGAGAGCGGTGGGTTTGAGCCGCGCGCCGTGGAAGTGGGCGAACGTGCCCAGGGGTATGCCGTGCTGAAATCCGGCGTGGCTGCGGGCGAGAGTGTGGTGGTGAGGGGCGCCTACGCGCTCAAAGCCCGATTGCTCAAATCGCAAATCGGCGCGGAATAGGGGGCGGCTATGTTGAATCATATTGTTGATCTCTCCTTGCGCTACAAAGTGCTGGTGCTGGTGGCGTTCGTGCTGGTGGTGATGCTGGGCGTGAAAGCCTGGCGCGAAGTGCCGGTGGATGCGTTCCCTGATGTAACGCCGGTGCAAGTGAACATCTATACAGAATCCCCGGGTCTGGCCGCCGAGGATGTGGAAAAACTGCTGACCTCGCCGGTGGAAGCCGCCATGGCGGGACTCGCCGGAGTGGAAGAAATCCGCTCGGTATCGCTGTTCGGCCTGTCCTACGTGAGCGTCTATTTCAAGGATAACGTCGACATCTACTTCGCCCGCCGGCTGGTGGGCGAGAAGCTGCTGGAGGCCAAAAACATTATTCCCCAGGGGTATGGTGAACCCAGCCTGGGCCCGAATACTTCGGGTCTGGGACAGGTGTTCTGGTACACCATCGAAACCGCCGACAAGAAGTTGTCGGAAATGGACCTGCGCACCCTGCAGGACTGGAACGTTCGTCTGGTGCTGAGAACCGCGCCAGGGGTGGACGACGTGAGCTCCTGGGGCGGACAGGAAAAGCAATATCAGGTGCTGATCAATCCGCAAAAGCTGATCAAATACGGCCTGAGCTTCAAGACCGTGATGGAGACCCTCACCGCCAACAACCGTCAGGTCGGCGGACAATATCTCGATATCGGGCGGGAGCAATATCTGGTGCGCGGCCTTGGCCTGGTCGGCAACGTGCGGGATATCGGCAATGTGGTGTTGGCCACCCGTGAGGGGACGCCGGTCTATGTGCGCGATGTGGCTGAAGTCAAGGAGGCGCCGTCGCTGCGCGCCGGCGCGGTGACCAAGGACGGCAAGGAAGTCGTGCTGGGCATGGCGTTGCAGCGTATCGGCGAGAACGCCAAGAACGTGGTGGACGCCGTGAAGGCAAAGCTCAAGACCGTACAGCAGGCGCTGCCGGCGGGTGTTGCCGTCAATACGGTCTACGACCGCACCGAGCTGGTAGAGAAAGCGGTCAAGACCGCGGAAAATGCCCTGGTCGAGGGCTCCATCCTGGTGGTCATCATCCTGTTCCTGTTTCTGGGAGAGATCCGTTCTGCGGTGGTGGTCATCATCGCTCTGCCGCTGGCCATGCTGATCAGTTTCATCCTGATGCAGCAATGGGGCCTGTCGGCCAACCTGATGTCGCTGGCGGGTCTGGCGGTGGGGATCGGGATGATGGTAGACGGCGCCGTGGTGATGGTGGAGAACGGCTTCCGCCTGCTCTCGCACCAGGCCGGCAAGGCGGTGAACAAGACGCACGTGATCCTGGAAGCGGCGCGGGAAGTGATCAATCCGACCGCGTTCGCGATTCTGATCATCATCGTGGTGTTCCTGCCGCTGTTTTCCCTCACCGGCCTGGAAGGCAAGCTGTTCAAGCCGATGGCGCTCACCATCACCTTTGCGATGGTGGGTTCGCTGGTGCTGACCATGACGCTGGTGCCGGTCATGTCGGCGCTGATCCTGAAACCCAAGGAGGAGAAAGACACCTTCATCGTCAGGTGGGCGAAAAAACTCTATCTGCCGTTGCTCGATTGGGCGCTGGAGAACAAGAAAAAAGTGTTTTCCGGTGCGCTGGTGCTGCTGGTGGCGTCCGTCGCGTTGATTCCTTTCCTCGGCAAGGAATTCATGCCCACCCTCCAGGAGGGCGGCATCATGTTCCGGGTAACCAGTATCCCTTCCACTTCGCTCGACGAATCCATCCGTATCTCCGAGCGCCTCGAAGCCGCACTGAAAACCTTCCCGCAAACCACTTCGGCCATAGCCATGATCGGGCGCGCGGAAAAGGGCGAAACCGCGGACGTGAACTACATGGAAATCCTGGTGAATCTC
>JAPTVL010000024.1 GCA_028065725.1 Betaproteobacteria bacterium | reverse complement strand
GATCAGGCGGTAGATGAAGGAAATCGAGGTGAAGGTCTTGCCCGAGCCGGTGGCCATCTGGATCAGGGCGCGCGGGCGGTTTTCCTTGAGGGATTTTTCGAGGTTGTTGATCGCCGTGATCTGGGCGGGCCACAGGCCTTCTTCCTTGAGCGGCGGCATGGCTTGCAGGCGGGCGAGGAAGGTGGCCGCAACTTCTCCAGCGCTGCCCTCCCCCGGCTGCGCGGCGGGCGCGTAGTTCAGCCATTCGGCCAGCAGCTCGGGCTTGTGAAATGCGAACACCGGACGCGAGCGCGGCGTGGGATCGAGGCCGTTGGTGAATCGGGTTTCGATTCCGGTGGACTGGTAGGCAAACGGCAGCGGGCTGCTCCAGCGCGGCAAACCGGCGGGCAGGCCCTTGGTGTATTTGTCGGACTGGGTTTCGACGCCGGTAAGGGTGACGCCTTCCTTCTTGGCCTCGACCACCCCCGCCGCCTTGCCGTCCACATACAAGAGGTAATCGGCAAAGCCGTAGCCGGGCAGCGGGAATTCGCGGATGGCGACGCCGCGCGCGGCGTGGATGTTGGCAGCGGACGCGTCGCAGACGTGCCAGCCTGCCGCCTCCAGCAGCACATCGATATTCTCCCTTGCTTGTTGTTCCGGCTGTGGAGCCAAGACACCCCCTTATTTGTTATCAGCCGAATCTTCGCATATCGGGCAGGATGGGCGAACCTGTTTTAGCCTCTTACCAACCCTCACAACACCTGATTCACCTCGAACACCGCATCGATGCCCTGCCCATTCCAGTTGTATTCGAGATAGGCGGCATGCAGGCAGTTTTTCAATAATGCCGTGCTGAAGGCAGCCAGGCATTCGCCGGAGGGGTGCCGCGCCGAGGGATAAAGAATGCCGCGTACCCCGTCGGACCTGAGTTTTCGCCCGATGCCCTGGGCATGGCCGTAGTCGTCCGGATCGACGATGCGCGGGTCGGCCTGGCTTGCCTCGCGCAAATCGGCCACCTCGCCCTTCGCTTTCACTGTGTAAAGCCGCATTTGCAATCGCATGGGGGGCTCGCGGGTGGCCTCCATGAAAAACGCCGCGTGATAGCGGGTTTCGGCGATGGCGGTGTCCTGCTTGCGTGCGCAATAGAACACGCCATACGTGCCGTCGCTGAAGCGGCTGCCCTGCGGGTTGAGGTGGGTGAAGGCGGCCATGATGCAGGTGCTGCCGGGGCCGAACAGCCGCTCTTCGGGCGGGACCAGGCTGATCTCGCCGACTTCGTCGCGGATGCGGTCGTTGGTCATGGCCTCCAGCGCATAGAGGGCGTCAAAATCCTCCGGGCTGGCAACGCGCTCGAACAGGCCGATGGAAGGAAAGCGACTGGGGATGACGCGCCAGGCCGGGTTCCAGCTCAAGCGCGTGGCGGGGTAGGTCAAGCCCAGCCACCCCGCCGGGCGTCCAGATACTGGCGGACGGCCAGCAGGTCGGCGACGTTGCCGCCGAGCATGCGGTCGAGCGCGCTCTTGCCGCCGAACAGGGGGGCGGTATTGGGCTTCTTCACCCAGGCATCGGCCGATGCCGTCGAAGGCAGCAGAACCTGCAGCGCCTTGTAGATGCCCAGGAGATAAGACAGGCGCTCGAGGGTATCGCGCTTGAGGTCGGCGCCCTCGGGGGCGGATTTCCACTTGAAGAAGGTCGACCGGCCAGGGGTGCCCAGCAGCACCATCTGCTCGTCGGTGTTGAGCCCCCAGTCGCGCGCGATGTTGAAGAACGCGCGCAGGCCTGCGGCGGACAGGTCGCGGCTGTTGGGCTTGGCCTGGGCCTTCACGGCGTGTGCTGTGGTTTGCATCTTAGCCTCCATGCCAGTATTGGACTGTACTGATAACGGAAAGTTAGTCCATTTATGGACTTTTGGCAATGGGGCGTTGGGCGGTCATCGCGAGCACCCTGAAGGGCATAAAGCCCGCAGGGACGTGGCATACGATTCCACACGCACTTTAGTGCTTAGTGGATCGGAGTCCCCTCGTGGGGCGATCCAGAGGTTGTGATTACGCTGACGCTCTGGATTGCTTCGCGGAGTTTATGCCCGAGGGCACACGTGCCCTCAGGGTGCTCGCAATGACGGTCTGGGCCGGGCGGCGCTGACGCATTTCCCCGACCCAACTCATTTCAACCGCTTCCCCGCCTTGCGATACACGGCGCTGTCTTCCCGCTTGCCCACGGCCACGACGACGACCACGATCCGCTCGTCGAAGACCTGGTAAACCAGACGATAGCCGGCGGCACGCAGCTTGATCTTGTAGCAGTCGGGCATGCCGGACAGCCGGCTGGATTCGACGCGGGGGTTGTCCAACCGCTCCAGCAGTTTGGCCTTGAATTGCTCACGCAGCGGACGGTCGAGCTTGTTCCACTCCTTCCAGGCGCTTTCCCGAAATTCGAGGCTATAGCTCACCCGGCTCGACCTTGACGGTGGGTTCGTGCGCACGCTCCCTGACCAGTTTGGCAAGCTCGATGTCGTCGAGCTTTTCCATCATGGCCTCGAAGGCGGCGACCGGCACCAGGTAGGCGGCGGGCTTGTTGTGGTTGAGCACGGCGACAGGAAAACCGTCCGCTTCGTCGATGACGGCGGTGGGGTTTTTCTTCAGTTCGCTGATGCTGACCGAGGCGTTGGTGTAGAGCAGTTCCACGAGGGATCCTTAAAACCATTAATTAGGACTTTATTTTAGTCTTTTTATTGGTCTTTGTTCGTCCGGGTTTTTATTAAGGTTCACCCCTTTTTATTATCTGAATGTCGATGCCATCGACACGTCAATGGAATATGTCGATGAAAATGCATTTAATCGACATGGGCGAGGCTTAAGCCACCCGCCCGCTGGCGAACAAGGCCGTGATGTTGAGCGGGATGCCTAGCCCGGTTCGCAGGGCGCTGATCTCGGCGAGGTGTTCCTGGGGTCGTCTCAGAAAACGGAAAATAAAGCACGTTAAGCTCCAATTTCGCGCAGGTACTGGTACAACGTTTCGCGGCTGATGCCAAATTCACGGGCCAGCTTTGCCTTTTGTTCGCCGGCCTTGACGCGTTGCAGAAGTTCAGCTGCGCGTTCGGGCGAAAGCGCTTTCTTGCGGCCCCTGTAAGCTCCGCGCTGTTTGGCGAGCGCGATGCCTTCCCTCTGCCGCTCGCGGATCAATGCTCGCTCGAACTCGGCGAACGCGCCCATGACCGACAACATCAAGTTCGCCATCGGCGAATCCTCACCGGTGAAGGTCAGGCATTCTTTGACGAACTCGATGCGCACACCTCGCCTGGTCAGCTTTTGCACAAGGTGGCGCAGGTCATCGAGGTTGCGGGCCAAGCGATCCATGCTGTGCACCACCACCGTATCTCCTTCGCGCACGAAGGCCAACAGCGAGTCAAGTTCTGGGCGCTGGGTGTCCTTGCCCGATGCCTTGTCGGTGAATACCTTTCCGACTTCGACCTGTTCCAGTTGCCGCTCCGGGTTTTGGTCGAAGCTGCTGACCCGGACGTAGCCGATACGTTGACCTTGCAAGATGCCCCCAAACAGAAAAGTGTCAGGAATAAATCTATGACCTTGCGCAGCTTGTGTCAATAAATTAAGAGATTGAGTCTATCCGGACGTTTCTGGGTAGGCTGTCCTGACGTCAGTTTAGGGCATGCCTCAATCTGACGGTAGCGAGTCGCAGGCGTTCGGATCGGCATCGGTTTCGTTCCCTGTCTTGGCACGCGCTTCGAAGCGTTGATAACACTCCAACCCGCAGAAGTGCTCGACGTATTCCGCGC
>JAPTVL010000248.1 GCA_028065725.1 Betaproteobacteria bacterium | reverse complement strand
ATGGTCTCCAATCGCTTCTCCAAAGCCTCCATATGCCCGCTCAAGGCGTCCAAGGCTTTTACTAAGCGCGTCTCTAACTCGGTCATCGGTTTGCTCCTCTAGGTGTAACGGCTTGCATTTGAAACCGGACGTGCTCGCATTCGAAGCGTTTTCTGGCTCACATTATCTGCAAGTCACCGGCCGCCCGGACTCACAATAACTGCAACTGAGCTTGCATTCATCCACGTCGGCTTGCATTCCATCGCCGCCGGCTCTCGCTATCTGCAACTGACGGCACCCCTGTCCGCTTGAGGTATACCCTAACTTGATGTCATGGAACGGCCACAACTGGCGTCAAACTAGGATCCATATGCAGATTGTTTGACATGCGGCGTCAAGGGTCATAGATTTCACCCTTACACACTTCTCGGGGAGGCGACGTGCAGGGTCAGCGCATCGGCTACGTCCGGGTCAGTACGTTCGAGCAGAACCCACAGCGGCAGCTTGAGCATGTCCAGGTGGACCGGACGTTCACCGATAAGGCGTCGGGGAAAGACGCCCATCGCCCGCAATTGGAAGCGCTCCTGGCCTTCGCCCGTGAGGGCGACACAGTCGTCGTGCACAGCATGGATCGCCTGGCACGCAATCTCGATGATCTGCGCCGCATCGTTCAGGAGATGGTCAGGCGTGGAGTCCGCATCGAGTTCGTCAAGGAGCATCTGACCTTCACCGGCGAAGATTCGCCGATGGCCACGCTGATGCTTTCCGTCATGGGGGCATTCGCCGAGTTCGAGCGCGCCCTGATCCGCGAGCGGCAGCGCGAGGGCATTGCCCTGGCCAAGCAGCGCGGCGCCTATCGTGGCCGCAAGAAATCCCTGCCGCCGGAGCAAATCGCCGAGCTGCGCCGGCGGGTAGCCGCCGGCGAGACGAAGGCGCAAGTCGCCCGCGACTTCGGCATCAGCCGCGAGACACTGTACAACTACCTGGCAGAAGCGGACAGCGATGCCGGCCGGGCGGCGTAAACAGATTCCCGCCGATTCGCTGCTGCAATTGCGGCAGCGGCTGGATCGTCTGCCGCGCAAAAGTCCTGAACGGGCCAGCCAGATCGCCGCTGTGGCCATGCTGTATGGGATCTCCACTACCACCGTCTACCGTGAACTGAACCGCATTCACAAACCCCATGCCGCTCATCGCTCTGATCACGGCAAGCCCCGCCTGCTGGCACAGCCCGAACTGGAGCGCTACTGCGAACTGGTCGCCGCGCTCAAGTTGCGCACCACCAACAAGAACGGTCGGCACCTGTCCACCCGGCGCGCCATCGAGTTGTTGGAAGACTACGGCGTCGAAACCGCCCAGCGCCTGGTCCAGGCGCCCAAGGGACTGTTGAAGCGGCCGACCGTGAACCGCTATCTGTCGCTCTGGCACCTCGATCAGCCGCACCTGACGCGGGAGCCGGCCGCCGTGCGTTTCCAGGCCGAGCACAGCAACGACTGCTGGCAGTTCGACATCTCGCCGTCCGACTTGAAGCACATCGACAAGCCGGACTGGATCGACCCCGCCAAGGGCGAGCCGACCCTGGCGCTGTTCAGCGTCGTCGATGACCGGAGCGGCATGGCCTACGTGGAGTACCGTTGCATCTACGGCGAAGACGTGGAATCGGCGCTGCGCTTCCTGTTCAATGCGATGGCGCCGAAGGCCGATGCCGCCTGTCCCTTTCAGGGGCGGCCGAAAATGATCTATCTCGATAATGGGCCTGTGGCCAAGAGCCGCGTGTTCCAGAACGTCATGCAGGCGCTGACCATCGATTGGCAAACGCATGTTCCCGCCGGCAAGGATGGGGCCCGCACCACGGCGCGCTCGAAGGGCAAGGTCGAGCGCCCCTTCCGCACTGTCAAGGAAGCCCACGAAACCCTCTATCACTTCCACAAACCGGAAACCGAGAAGCAGGCCAACGACTGGCTGGTCCGCTACCTGGTGCGCTACAACGGCCAGCGGCACCGTTCGGAACGGCACTCCCGCCTTGATGACTGGCTCGCCAACCTGCCCGCGGACGGCCTGCGCGAGATGTGTACCTGGGAGCAGTTCTGCCGCTTCGCCCGCGAGCCGGAGCGGCGCAAGGTCGGCATTGACGCCCGCATCAGCATCGATGGCACTAAGTACGAGGTCGAGCCTGGCATGGCGGGTGACTACGTGGCGCTGCTGTGGGGCCTGTTTGACGATGAACTGTACGTCGAGTATGAGGGCGAGCGCACCGGCCCCTACTACCCGGTGACTGGCCCGATCCCGCTGCATCGTTACCGGGCCTTCAAGCGCAGCAAGGCCGACGAGCGAACTGATCGCATCCGCTCGCTGGCCGACCAACTCGGATTACCGATCAGCGCGCTGGCCGGCGATGACGTGCGCCTCAGCCCGCCGGCGGTGGCGGCGATTCCGCGACAGCCCTTCGATGCCGAAGAGCATGAATACCGGTATCCCACGGTGATCGCGGCCAAGCTTGCCATCGCGGATGACTTGGCTATGCCGCTGGCCAAGTTGGTACCCGAAGATCGCGCCTTTATCGACCAGGTACTGGCTGAGACGCTGACGCGCCGGGTCGTTCTGGCGCGAGTTCGAGACTATTTCCGAAACCACCAAAAATCAGGAGACGGACATGCGGGTTGAAGTCATGCAGCATTTCGGGTTGACCGTGCCGCTCAACCAAGCGGGCTATTACGAGACCGCCCACCACAAGGAGTTGATGAAGGACATCCGCGGTGCGATCAACGAGGGCCGGCTGATCGCCGTCTGCGGCGTGATCGGCAGCGGCAAGACCGTGATGATGCGTCGGCTTCAGCAGGTGCTGGAGGACGAGAAGAAAGTCACCGTCTCCAAGTCGCTGGCCATCGAGAAGCACAGCATCAAGCTGGCCACGTTCATTGCGGCGCTGTTCTACGACTTGTCCACCGAGAAGCAGGTGCACATCCCCACCCAAGGGGAGAAACGCGAGCGCGACTTGCGCGAACTGGTGCGCAAGAACAAGCGACCGGTGGCGCTGTTCGTCGATGAGGCCCATGACCTGAACGGCCATACCTTGACCGGGCTGAAGCGCCTGATGGAACTGGTGGAGGATGGCGATGGCCGGCTCTCGGTCGTGCTCGCCGGCCACCCCAAGCTCCGCAATGACCTGCGCCGGCCGACCATGGAAGAAATCGGCTACCGGACCGACGTGTTTTCTCTGGACGGCATCGCCGGCAGCCAGCGCGAATACATTCGCTGGCTGCTCCAGACCTGCGCCGGCGGCCAAGAGGCCGAATCGATCCTTACCGAGGAGGCAACTGACCTGCTGGCCACCAAGTTGCGTACCCCGCTGCAAATCCAACTACATCTGACCCTGGCCCTGGAAGCGGGTTACCAAGCCGGCGAGCGGCCAGTGTCGGCGGAGGTCGTCGAATCGGTGCTGTCACGGCAACTTGATGACCTGGAGCCAACCCTCACGCGCCACGGCTACCGCATCAAGGATCTGGTGGAACAATTTGATACCAAGCCCGTCGAAATTCGGGCGCTGTTCAACAATTCGCTCGATCCGACCCGTGCTGCGGAATTGCGGGACAAGATGCTGGCAGTCGGGCTCCCGATTTGACGATCGTCAGTTGCAGATAGCAAGAGCCGGCGGCGATGGAATGCAAGCCGACGTGGATGAATGCAAGCTCAGTTGCAGTTATTGTGAGTCCGGGCGGCCGGTGACTTGCAGATAATCTGAGCCGGAAAACGCTTCGAATGCGAGCACGTCCGGTTTCAAATGCAAGCCGTTACACTTAGGTGTA